>JBQCHK010000001.1:0-168492 GCA_051954725.1 Afipia sp.
CGAGGAGGGCCTGATCTGCCCGGCGATCTGCGGCTCGGAAGCGGCCTGGGCGAGCCCCGACATCCAGATCATCGCGGCGCAATCGTTGATCCAGATCGCCAACCACTTCAAGGGGACGCAGGTTCTATCGCGGCCTTCACCGAAGGTGCATGAGGCCGCCGCCTCGCTGCTCGACCTGCGCGACATCAAGGGCCAGGAGAGCGCCAAGCGGGCGCTCGAGGTCGCCGCCGCTGGCGGCCACAATCTTCTGATGGTCGGCCCGCCCGGCTCGGGCAAATCGATGCTGGCGGCCCGTTTGCCGTCGATCCTGCCGCCGCTGTCGCCGCCTGAATTGCTCGAAGTGTCGATGATCGCCTCCGTGGCCGGCGAGATCGAGGACGGCACGCTGACGTCGCGGCGGCCGTTCCGCGCGCCGCATCATTCCGCCAGCATGGCGGCGCTGACCGGCGGCGGCATGCGCGCGAAGCCCGGCGAGATTTCGCTCGCCCACAATGGCGTGCTGTTCCTCGACGAACTGCCGGAGTTCGATCCGCGGGTGCTCGATTCGCTGCGCCAGCCGCTCGAAAACGGCGAAGTCGCGGTGTCGCGCGCCAATCACCGCGTCACCTATCCGGCGCGGTTCATGCTGGTGGCCGCGATGAATCCCTGCCGCTGCGGCCATGCCTTCGAGCCGGGCTATGCCTGCAAGCGCGGCCGCATCGAGCGCTGCGGCGCCGACTATCAGGGCCGTATCTCCGGCCCGCTGATGGACCGCATCGATCTGCGCATCGAAGTGCCCGCCGTCACCGCCGCCGACCTGATTCTGCCACCACCTGCGGAAGGCTCCGCAGAAGTCGCGGCGCGGGTCGCCGCCGCGCGCGCCATTCAGGCCGGGCGCTATGCCGCTTTGGGCCTGCCGCACATCCGCACCAACGCCGAAGCGCCGGCCGCCGTGCTCGACGACATCGCCCGCCCCGATGCCCCGGGCGCGGCGCTGCTGCGCGACGCCGCCGAAACCATGCGGCTGTCGGCGCGCGGCTATCATCGCGTGCTGCGGGTGGCGCGCACGCTGGCCGACCTCGACGGCGCGGACACCATCGGGCGGCTGCACCTCGCCGAGGCGCTGTCCTATCGCGTGCTCGCTGAGGACGTGAAGCGCGCGGCGTGACCCGCGCCGCCCGAAAACGGGACGGGTAACGCGAAAGTAACGATCCGGCTTTACGCTTTGAGAACCATAAAGTCCGGCCCGTCGCCGGACGCGTGCCGAGTAGCGTTCTCATGTTGCGTATCAGTATCCTGGCCTGGGCCATTCCCTTGATCGCGGCCGGCGGCCTTGCAGGCGGCCAGTTCACACCGGCGGCGCAACCGTGCATCCAGATGGCGAACCAGTCGGTTCGCATCGCGCGCGGCGCCTGGCAAAGCCAGCAGCACGTCTCCTTCACCACCGATCCGAAGGCGGCGACGGTCCGTGTGCAGATCGTCGACGATCCCGCGCTTGCCGATTTCGCCGTGGTGGACGACGCCGATCCGGCGGACCTCGGCGTCGCCGACGGCGCGGGCTGCGCGATGAGCGGCAACGTCAGCTATGTGGGAATCTCGTCGCTCGCCGCGCCGGCCGAGCCGGTGATCTATCTGTCCGCCGCGCCCGGCGACTATCGCGTCTATGTGCGATCGACGACATTCACCGCGCAGGACGCCGCGGCGCTCATTGTCGGCGCGCATCCGGCGGCGACCGGCCAGCTCGCGGCCGCGCTTTAACGGGCGATCAACCATAGCCACAGCGGCGCGCGGGACGGCGAACACGCTTCAATGTCTTCGCAACATCCGCGCTCCATTCTCCAGACCAACAATCGTGCACGATCCGGCAGCGGGGCGGGACATCATGCGGGGTTTGCGTATCAAGGCGAGACTGCGCCGACTCAGTCGTCGCTATCCGCGCACGGCGTTCGTCGTCCGCGCCTTCACGCTGTTTTCGGCGACGTTCGGCGGCGCTTACGGCTTTCTTGCCGGCAGCCGCTCCGAGGCGTCGGGCTACGATCCCAATGCCTTTGCGATCGGCGCGAGTTTCCTGTTCGCGATCGCCTGCGTCGCGCTCGCCATGCTCAGCATGCGGATGCGCTGGCTGCGCAAGAAAATGCGCCAGCTCGCCCTGCACAACGAATCCCTGATGGACCGCAACTGGGAGCTCAAGGAGGCCGAGCAGCACGCCCGCCGCCTGTTCGAATCCCAGAGCGACCTGATCGTGCTGCGCGACGCGCGCGGCCGCATCACCTTCGCCAACGACGCCTATTGCGCGCTGGCGGAAAAATCCCGCGATGAACTGACCGGAACCGATTTCGCCTTCGAGGTTCTCGAACAGGGCGAAGCCGTGATCGAGCAGAGCGGCACCCGCGTGCACGACCAGCAGATCGCGAGCGCGCTCGGCCCGCGCTGGATCGCCTGGCGCGAACATCTGATCCGCCCCGACGCCGGCGGGCGCGCCGAACTGCAATGCGTCGGCCGCGACGTCACCGACCGCGCTGAGACCGAGCGCGCGCTCGGCCACGCCCGCGACCATGCCGACGCCGCCAACGCGGCCAAGTCGAAATTCCTGGCGATGGCCTCGCACGAGATCCGCACGCCGCTGAACGGCATCATCGGCATGAGCGGCCTGCTGCTCGACACGTCGCTGACGCCCGAGCAGACTACCTATGCCAGGGCGATCAAAACCTCGGGCGACGCGCTGCTGTCGCTGATCGAGGGCCTGCTCGATTTTTCCAAGATCGAGGCAGGCAAGATCGACCTCGAATATCGCCCGTTCCGGCTCGATGCCCTGATCGAGGACATCACCGAACTGCTGGCGCCGCGCGCACAGGCGCGCAAGCTCGAGATCGCGTCCTATATCGACGAGCGGCTGCCGCTCGAGGTCATGGGCGACGCGGCGCGGCTGCGTCAGGTGCTGCTCAACCTCGCCGGCAACGCCATCAAGTTCACCTCGACCGGGGGCGTCGCGCTGATCGTCGAGCCCGGCATCTGGCCCGGCGAAATCAGCTTCCTCGTGCGCGACACCGGCATCGGCATCGCCCCCGAGGCGCAGGCTCGGATTTTCCGCGAGTTCGAACAGGCGGACGAAAGCACGACGCGCACCTATGGCGGCACCGGCCTCGGCCTCAGCATCAGCGAGCGCATCGTGCGCCGCATGGGCGGGCGCATCGCGCTGGAAAGCGCGCCGGGCCAGGGCGCGACCTTCGAAGTGTCGATCCCGCTCAAGGCGTCCGACGCGACCGATGCGGTGGGCAATCGTTTCGTGCCGCCGGATCTGTCCGGCAAGTCGATCATGCTGGTGGCGCCGCGCACCATCGAGACGGCGCTGATCGCGCGGCGGCTGGAACGCTGGGGCGCGCAGCTTTGCACGATCTCCGATCTCGCGGTGGCGCAGGCGCTGCTGCCGGAGCGGCCATGGCACGCCATGATCGTCGATCACGGATTTGGCGCCAGCGCCGTTCAGCAACTCGGCGCCATCGCGCAGCATGGCGCGACCCACCGCCTGACGATGTTCACGCCGGCCGAACGCCACGACCTGCAGCCGGCGGCCATGACCGCGTTCAACGGCTATCTGGTGAAGCCGCTGCGCGCCGCCTCGCTCGCCGCGCGCCTGACCGCCGAAGCCACCACGCTGGTGCCCGACATCGGCAGCGACACCGATATGTCCGCGCCGCGCCCGAATGCGGAGACCAAGGGACTTTCGATCCTGGTGGCCGAGGACAATGAGATCAACGCGCTGCTGATGCGCTCGCTGCTGACGCGGCTCGGCCACCATCCGGTCATCACCATCAACGGCCGCGAGGCGCTCGATTCATGGCTCGCCGCCGAAATCGCCGGCACGCCCTACGATCTTGTGCTGATGGATGTGCAGATGCCCGATCTCGACGGCGTCGAGGCGACACGGCAGATTCGCGCACGCGAAGCCGAGCGCAGCCTGAGCCGCACCCGCATTCTCGCGCTCACCGCCAACACGCTGGTGGAGGATCGTTACGCCTGCTTCGAGGCCGGCATGGACGGCTTCCTGGTCAAGCCGCTCGATCGCGACAAGCTCAGCGAGGCGCTCGACGGCCTCAAACCGGCGCGCGCGCCGGCATAGCCCTGCGCGCCTTCGCGCGATGTCATAAAAGTTTTGAACACCCGTGATTATTGAGGCGCGAGAGTCGCGCTGATCCGATTCGTGCGCGCGGCTTTTTGTTCTGACGCGTTTTCGTCACGCGAACCGCTGTCCACTTCCGGGTCGAAGCCGGGGGCATGCGCCGTGCGAAAACGCCATGCGAGGGCGTCCATGCGCGGCGATGATGTCGTTGGCTTAAAACCCGGCCTGATGCAACTGCTCAAACCGGCCCACGCCAGGCTTGCCGCGAACGCCGCGGTCACATGGCTTGCTGCGCAGGACGGCAACATCATCAAGCCTCCTCACTTCCGCGATCCGGCGCCGTCGCTCGGCCGCATCGGGCCGCTCGAAGTGCGGCTCGCCAGCAAGCCCGGTGACGTCAAGCGCGCGCAGAAGCTGCGCTACAAGGTGTTCTACCGCGACGGCAGCGCCATCGCCGACGCCGCGACGATGCTGGCGCGGCGCGACAAGGATGCGTTCGACAAGGTGTGCGATCACCTGATGGTCATCGACCATGCCGCCAAGCCGTCGCTCAGCGGAAAGCAGCCCGTGGTCGGCACCTATCGCCTGTTGCGGCAGGAGATCGCGGAAGCCAGCGGCGGCTTCTACACCGAGAACGAATTCGACATCGCGGGACTGATCGAGCGCCATCCCGGCCTGCGGTTCCTCGAACTCGGGCGGTCCTGCGTGCTGCCGCCCTATCGCACCAAGCGCACCGTCGAACTGCTGTGGCACGGCGTGTGGAGCTATGTGCGCCGGCACAAGCTCGATGTCATGATCGGCTGCGCCAGCCTCGAGGGTACCGATCCGGACCGTCTCGCCCGGCCGCTGTCGTTCCTGCATCACTTCGCGCGCGCGCCGGAGGAATGGCGCGCATCCGCGCAGGCCTCGCGCCGCGTCGACATGAACCGGATGGCGAAGGATGCGATCGACACCAAGGCTGCGCTGCGCGACCTGCCGCCGCTGATCAAGGGCTACCTGCGGGTCGGCGCGTTCGTCGGCGACGGCGCGGTGATCGATCATCAGTTCGGCACCACCGACGTTTTGATCGTGATGCCGGTGTCGGCGATCAGCGCGCGCTATATCGGCCATTTCGGCGCCGACGCCACGCGCCACGCGGCGTAGCTACTCGTACCCCGGATGCTGCGCAGCGCCATAGCGGTGCGCGGCTGATCCGAAGTCGTTCCATATTCAGAACAGGCAATGCTCCCGCCCCTCATGGTGAGGAGGCGCTTCGTAGCCAAGTTTACACAGGCTACGCCTGCTATGGCGCCGTCTCGAACCATGAGGCCACAACGCGTGGATATCGGCCTCATCCTTCGAGACGCGCGCAAAGAGCGCGTTCCTCAGGATGAGGAACTGTCGTCCCATCAAAATTAACTCACAGCCGCCGCAGCGAGACCTTCTCGATCACGTGGTTGGCGCCCTTCTCGAGGATGAGGGTCGCGCGCGGCCGCGTCGGCAGCACGTTCTCGCGCAGGTTGACGAGGTTGATCGTGTTCCAGATCGACAGCGCGGTTGCGGTCGCTTCGTCGTCGGACAGCTTGGCGTAACGGTTGAAATAGGATCGCGGATCGCTGAACGCCGTGCCGCGCAGCGTCAGGAAGCGCTCGACATACCATTCCCTGAGGATGTTTTCGTCGGCGTCGATGTAGACAGAGAAGTCGAAGAAATCGGAGACGAACGGCACCGCCTTGCCGTCGCTCGGCAGCCGGCCGGTCTGCAGAACGTTGAGGCCTTCGACGATCAGGATGTCGGGCTGATCGACCTCGATGCCGCCGCCCGGCACGATATCGTAGGTCAGATGTGAATAGACCGGCGCGCGCACAGGGTGACGGCCGGCCTTGATGTCGCTGAGAAACGCGAGCAGCGCCCGCAGATCATAGCTTTCGGGAAAGCCCTTCTTCTGCATCAGGCCTTCGCGCTCAAGCACCGCATTGGGATAAAGGAATCCGTCGGTGGTGACGAGATCGACCCGCGGCATCGGCGACCAGCGCGCCAGCAGCGCCTGCAGCACGCGCGCGGTGGTCGATTTGCCCACCGCCACCGAACCGGCGACGCCGATGATGTACGGCATCTTGCGGTCCTGGATGCCGAGGAAGCGGCGCTGCGCGAAAAACAGGCGGCGCGTCGATTCGACATAGAACGACAACAGGCGCGACAGCGGCAGATAGATTTCCTCGACTTCCTTGATGTCGAGGCGGTCGTGCATCGAATGAAGCCGCTCGACCTCGGCGGCCGTCAGCGTCATCGGCGTGTCGTCGCGCAGTTTGGCCCATTCGGACCGCGTGAATGCCCGGTAAGGATCGTACTGCTGCAGTTCGGCTCGCATATCCATGAGCCAGCCTCTCTTCTGGAGCGCGACCCGGAAGATGTTTCCGACGCGGCGGCGCTCGAACAAAACGACGGAGCAAAATCAGTCGCGCGGGCGCGCGGCCTTTTCCTCCAGCCCGGACATTTGCGTACGCTTGGCCAGCGCGGCTTCGATCTCGGCGAGAGCGATCCCGCGCGATTTCAGCAGCACCAGCCAGTGAAAGATCAGATCGGCACTTTCGGCGATCAGGTGGTCGCGATCGTTCTCGACCGCGGCGATCACGGTTTCGACCGCTTCCTCGCCGAACTTCTTGGCGCAATGCTCCGCGCCCTTGTCCAGCAGCTTGCGCGTGTAGGACACCTCGCCGCTCGCATTGGCGCGGGTGTCGATGGTGACGGCGAGATCGTGGATCGTGAACCTTGTCATGACCGCTTTTTAACACCCCGGTGACGCGCGGGGGAGCGCAAAGTGCTGATGGCTTTGAGTTTTCTGGCCGGGATCATGAGGTCACGGATCGAGCCGCATGGGCAGGCCGGCGCGCGCCATATGGTCCTTGGCCTGCCGGATGGTGAATTCGCCGAAGTGGAAGATCGAGGCCGCCAGCACCGCGGTGGCGTGGCCGTCGCGGATGCCTTCCACCAGATGGTCGAGATTGCCGACGCCGCCCGAGGCAATCACCGGAACGCTCACGCTGTCGGCGATGGCGCGGGTGAGATGGATGTCGAAACCCTGACGGGTGCCGTCGCGGTCCATCGAGGTCAGGAGGATTTCGCCGGCGCCGAGCGACACCACTTCCTGCGCGTATTCGATGGCGTCGATGCCGGTGGACTTGCGCCCGCCATGGGTGAAAATCTCCCAGCGGTCGCCCTTGCCGCGCTTGGCGTCGATGGCGACGACGATGCACTGATCGCCGAATTTCTCCGCCGCTTCCTTGACGAACTCGCGGCGGCTGACCGCGGCCGAATTGATCGACACCTTATCGGCGCCGGAATTCAGCAGCGTGCGGATGTCCTCGACCGTGCGCACGCCGCCGCCGACAGTCAGCGGCATGAAACAGGCCTCCGCCGTCCGGCGCACAACGTCGAACATGGTGGCGCGGTTCTCGTGGGTCGCGGCGATATCGAGGAAGCACAGTTCATCGGCGCCGGCCGCGTCATAGGCCACCGCCGCTTCCACCGGATCGCCGGCATCGCGCAGATCGACGAAGTTGACGCCCTTGACGACGCGGCCGTCCTTGACGTCGAGACAGGGAATGACGCGGACCTTGAACATCGGATGCCTATGCCGCCGTGCGCGCGTTGCGAATGAGTGTCAGCGCCTGCGCCGGATCGATCCGGCCGTCGTACAGCGCGCGGCCGGAGATCGCGCCTTCGAGCTTTTTCGCGCGCGGCGCGAGCATCGCCCTGATGTCGTCGATCGAGGCGAGGCCGCCGGAGGCGATCACCGGAATCGAAATGCTGTCGGCGAGCGCGATGGTCGCATCGAGATTGAGGCCCTTGAGCAGGCCATCGCGGGCGATGTCGGTGAAGATGATCGCGGCGACGCCGGCGTCCTCGAAGCGCTGCGCGATGTCGAGCGCTGTCACGGTGGAGGTTTCCGCCCAGCCCTCGACCGCGACCTTGCCGTCGCGCGCATCGAGGCCGACCGCGACGCGGCCGGGGAATTTTTTCGCCGCTTCCTTCACGAACGCCGGATCGCGCACCGCGGCGGTGCCGATGATGACGCGGGTGATGCCCTTGGCGAGCCAGGCTTCCAGCGTCGCCAGGTCGCGGATGCCGCCGCCGAGCTGGACCGGAAATTTCACCACCTTGAGCATGGCCTCGACCGCCTGCGCGTTCATCGGCTTACCGGCGAAGGCGCCGTCGAGATCGACGACGTGGAGATATTCAAAACCCTGACGCTCGAATGCCGCCGCCTGCGCGGCGGGATCGAGATTGAACACGGTGGCGCGCGCCATGTCGCCCTGCTCGAGGCGCACGCACTGGCCGTTTTTCAGGTCGATGGCGGGAAAAAGAATCACGGCTTCCACTTCAGAAAATTGGAGATCAAAGCGAGGCCGAAGCGCTGGCTCTTCTCGGGGTGAAACTGGGTGCCGATCACGGTGTCCTTGCCGACGATCGCGGTCAGCGGCCCGCCATATTCGGCGCGCGCCAGCACGTCGTTCTCGTTCATGGCCTTCAGGTGATAGGAGTGCACGAAATAGGCATGCCGCCCCTTCTCGCCCAGCGGCAGTTTGTCCAGCACCGGGTGCTCGCGCACGAGATCGAGCGTGTTCCAGCCCATGTGCGGGATTTTCAGGCTTTCGTCGCGCGGCACGATCTTCTCGACGTCGCCGGAAATCCAGTCGAGCCCCGGCGTGGTGACGTATTCCTTGCCCTGCGTCGCCAGGAGCTGCATGCCGACGCAGATGCCGAAGAACGGGCGCGCCTTGTCCCGCACCGCCTCGGTCATCGCATCGACCATGCCGTCGAGCGAGTCGAGACCCTTGCGGCAGTCGGCGAACGCGCCGACGCCCGGCAGCACGATGCGGTCGGCGCGGAACACAACCTCGGGATCGCGGGTCACGACGATCTTGTCCGGGTTCTCCATGCCGCGCGCGGCGCGCTCGAACGCTTTCGCCGCTGAGTGCAGATTGCCGGAGCCATAGTCGATAATGGCGACGCTCATCGCGGCACTCCGGGCTGGGGAAACGATCCAAGAATGTCGTGGCTGACGAGCGACGCGCGCGGCAGCGGCGGCACGGACGACGCCGGGCCGTGGCCGTCGCCCGACGAAGCGGCAGACCAGCGATCGAAGAAGCGGCGCTCGGCCGCGTCCTGGTTGTCGGCCACCACCACGTCGACCTGCTGCCATTTGCGACGGCGCAGCGTCCAGCGCCACAGCGAGGCGGCCTCGAGGCCCATCAGCACGGCGAGGATCAGCATCATCAGAAAGCGCGCGCCGCTCCCGACGCCCATCACGCTGAAGGCGACCTCAAGCGCCACGATCAACACGATGTAGCCGAGCAGCGCCAGCCACAGGCGACGCCAGGCCAGCCAGACGATGCTGAGGGCGAAGGCCCAGAAATAAAATCCGTCGCGCACGAACACGAAGCGCTCCGCGCCGCTGCGCGCATCGGCGCCGTAACCGGGCGGTGTGTGGACGGTATAGACCGGCATGTTTCGTCTCCGGGCTCTCACCGAGCGAATGGGCGCACGGCGGATCAGCCGCCGAGCTGCCCCTTGGTGGACGGCACTTCGTCCCTGGCCTGCGGATCGATGGCGACCGCGGCGCGCAGCGCGCGCGCGAGGCCCTTGAAGCAGGACTCGGAGATATGGTGGTTGTTCTCGCCGTACAACGTTTCGACATGCAGCGTGACGCCGGCGTTCATCGCAAACGCGTTGAACCACTCGCGCACCAGTTCGGTGTCGAACGCGCCGATCTTGTCGCGCGGGAAATCGGCCTTGAACACCAGCACCGGGCGGCCGGAAATGTCGATCACGACCCGCGTCAGCGTCTCGTCCATCGGCATGTACACGCCGGCGTAGCGCGTGATCCCGCGCATGTCGCCGAGCGCCTGCTTCACCGCCTGACCGAGCGCGATGCCGACGTCTTCGGTCGTGTGGTGATGATCGACGTGGAGATCGCCGTCGGCCTTGACGGTGATGTCGATGCGCGAATGGCGCGCCAGAAGATCGAGCATATGGTCGAAGAATCCAATGCCGGTCGCCACATCGGACACACCGGTACCGTCCAGATTGACCGACACCTGGATGTCGGTTTCCTTGGTTTTGCGCTTGATCGTCGCCGTGCGCATGAAAAATGCTCTCCGGGGCCAAAAAGTGGAGGTCTTTTAACAGGCTGATGACGCCTTCGCTACTGCGAGAAGCGCCGAATCCGGCCCATTCGTCGCACTATGGTGACCGAAATCCGCATGGCCGCCCGGCCCGATTGCATCCCCCGTTGCCGATCCCTAAATCTGGCGCAGCGAAAGGGTCCCTCATGCAAGCATCACAGCCGGACGTCTGGCACGGCACGACGATTCTCACGGTCCGCAAAGGCGGCAAAGTGGTGGTCGGCGGCGACGGGCAGGTGTCCATCGGCCAGACGGTTATCAAATCCAACGCCAAAAAGGTTCGCAGGCTCGGCAAGGGGGACGTTATCGGCGGTTTCGCCGGCGCCACCGCCGATGCCTTCACCCTGTTCGAGCGGCTCGAAGCCAAGCTCGACCAGTATCCGGGACAATTGACGCGCGCCTGCGTCGAACTGGCGAAGGACTGGCGCACCGACCGTTATCTGCGGCGGCTGGAAGCCATGATGATCGTCGCCGACAAGGATGTGTCGCTGGTCCTCACCGGCACCGGCGACGTGCTCGAGCCCGAGGACGGCGTGATGGCGATCGGCTCCGGCGGCAACTATGCCCTCGCGGCGGCTCGTGCATTGGCCGACAGCGACAAGGACGCCGAAGCGATTGTCCGCCGCAGCCTCGATATCGCCGCCGACATCTGCGTCTATACCAACCGCAACCTGACGATCGAAACGCTGACGGCGGGTTGAGACCGTGGCCTCATGGTTCGAGACGGCGCAAGCGCCTCCTCACCATGAGGAATAATCCTCATCCTGAGGAAGCCGCGAAGCGGCTGTCTCGAAGGATGAGGCCAAGAGAGACCGAGTATCTATGACCGACTTTTCTCCCCGTGAAATCGTTTCCGAACTCGACCGCTTCATCGTCGGCCAGCACGATGCCAAGCGCGCGGTCGCCATCGCCCTGCGCAACCGCTGGCGGCGGCTGCAGCTCGAAGGCAGCCTGCGCGAGGAAGTGCTGCCGAAGAACATCCTCATGATCGGACCGACCGGCGTCGGCAAGACCGAGATCGCGCGGCGCCTCGCCAAGCTCGCCTCCGCGCCTTTCATCAAGGTGGAAGCAACCAAGTTCACGGAAGTCGGCTATGTCGGCCGCGACGTCGAGCAGATCGTGCGCGACCTGCTCGAGGTCGGCATCGCCCAGACCCGCGAGAAGAAGCGCAAGGACGTGCGCGCCAGGGCCCAGCTCGCCGCCGAGGAGCGCGTGCTCGACGCGCTGGTCGGTCCCGGCGCGGGACCCGCGACCCGCGATTCCTTCCGCCGCAAGCTGCGCGATGGCGAACTCAACGACAAGGAAATCGAGATCGAGACCCAGGCGTCCGGCGGCATGCCGATGTTCGAGCTTCCCGGCATGCCGGGCGCGCAGATGGGCGCGATCTCCATCGGCGATATTTTCGGCAAGATGGGCGGACGCACAAAGACGCGCCGCGTCACCGTGCAGGATTCCCACGAAATCCTCGTCAACGAGGAATCCGACAAGCTGCTCGACGACGAACAGCTCACCCAGGAAGCGATCCACATCGTCGAGAACAACGGCATCGTGTTCCTCGACGAGATCGACAAGATCTGCGTGCGCGAGGGCGCGCGCACCGGCGACGTGTCGCGAGAGGGCGTGCAGCGCGACCTGCTGCCGCTGATCGAAGGTACCACGGTCTCGACCAAGCACGGCCCGGTGAAGACGGATCACATCCTGTTTGTCGCCTCCGGCGCGTTCCATATCGCCAAGCCGTCCGACCTCCTGCCTGAGTTGCAGGGCCGGTTGCCGATCCGCGTCGAATTGCAGGCGCTGTCGCGCAACGACATGCGGCGCATCCTCACCGAACCGGAAGCCTCGCTGATCAAGCAATATGTCGCGCTGATGCGCACCGAGGGCGTGACGCTCGACATCACCGACGACGCGATCGACGCGCTCGCCGACATCGCGGTCGCGGTCAACTCCACCGTCGAGAACATCGGCGCACGGCGGTTGCAGACCGTGATGGAACGCGTGCTCGACGAGATTTCGTTCGCCGCGCCCGACCGCAACGGCGAGACCGTCACCATCGACGCGGCCTATGTGAACAAGCACATCGGCGATCTGGCGAAGAACACGGATCTGAGCCGGTTTATTTTGTAAGAGCGTATGTAAAGCTGACCCCTCATGGTGAGGAGCGCGAAGCGCGTCTCGAACCATGAGGGCTGCGATGCGCGTCAGCCCCATCCTTCGAGACGCGCGCAAAAGCGCCCTCCTCAGGATGAGGGACGACGCTCGAAACCACCCTCTCCCACAAGGGAAGAGGAGAAGAGAAAATCTACCGCGCCCGCCGTACCCGCACATACAGCGCGCCCTCGCCGCCATGGCCGATATGCGCTTCCTCGAAGCCGACGACGAGGCTGCGGAATTCCGGCAGGCCCAGCCAGTGCGGCACCTGCCGACGCAGCACGCCGCGCTCGGGATCGGCAAGCGAGGCACGGCCCTTGCCGGTGATCACCAGCACGAAGCTCATGCCGTCGTCGCTGCAACGGGCAAGAAAATTGAACAGCGCGCGATGGGCGCGGGTCTGCGTCATGCCATGCAGATCGAGCCGCGCTTCGATCTCCCTGCGGCCGCGCGCAAGATGCGAGCGCTCGCGCCGGCCGAGCGCCACCAGCGGCGGATGCGCCGGAGGTTTTGCGATTGGCTTCGGAATAACCGGCGCGGCGTGGACAGGTTCATGTTTTCTGGCGGCGGGTTTCGATGGCGCACCATCGACCTCGTCGTGCTCGTGCTTCGCCTTCGCCACGCGTTTGCGCAGCGGCTTGACCTGCCGCGCCACGCTTTCCCACAGCGCCTGCTCTTCATGACTGAGCGCGCGCTTCCGGCGTTTGACAGGTTCGGGATCGAGACGCGGCGGACGCTTCATTGCTGGCTGCGACGCGATTTGCGCTCGGGTTTGGCTTTCGACGTCTTGTCAGATGTCTGCTTCGGCCGCGTCTGCGGCAACGGCACGGTTCTGCCGCGCGGCACCGGATCGAGCGCGCGCGGCAGCAACATCACGAATTGCGCCGGATTCTTCAGGCGGCCGGCGATCTTCCCTGCTTCCGTGCCCGCACCAAAATAAAGATCGGCGCGCGCCGGGCCGACAATCGCCGAGCCGGTATCCTGCGCAATCATCAGCCGATGAAACGGCGTCTTCGACGTGTCGGATTCGATCGGCAGTTCGCCCGCGATAAAGAACGGCGTGCCGTAGACATGCAACGCCTTGTCCACCGCGATCGAACGCCCGGCAGTCAGTTGCACGCCCTGCGCGCCGACCGCCTCGTCCTTGTCCGACAGTTTCACCTCGCGGAAGAACACGTAGGACCGGTTCTGACGGCGCAGCTCCTTCGCCGCATCCGGATTCTGCTCCATGTATTCGCGAATCCGGCGCATCGACATTTCTTCGCGCGGGATGATGTTGCGCTCGATCAGCACGCGGCCCACCGGCGTATAGGGAAAGCCGTTATGGGCATCGTAGTTGAGGCGCACCATGGTGCCGTCCTCGAGGCGCACGCGCGCCGAACCCTGAATCTGGATGAACAGCAGGTCGGTCTCGCTCTTGAGCCAGACGATCTCGAGGCCGCGCCCGGCGATCGCGCCGTCCTCGATCTCGCCGCGATCGTAATACGGCACCAGCTTGCGGCGGCCGATCTTGCGGAACACCTCGCCCTTGTTGGGCAGGCTGGGCGAGGCCTGCGAGTAGCCTCTGACGAACAGGTTCGACGGACGGCGATAGACCGGCACAGTGTAGGCGTCGGTCTTCACCCGCGAGCCATCGACCACCGGCTCGTAATAGCCGGTGACGAACCCGGCCTCGTCGCCGAGCTTTGAAATCCGCAGCGGAACGAAGTGACGCTCGAAGAACGTGCGCGCCGACGCCTTGTCGATGACATGCGACGCCCGCGCGGCAAGGCACGGCTCGCGCAGCGAATTGCCGATGGCCTTGTCGGCCGGAGCCCGGGATGGCTTCACCGCGACGATCGGCACGCAGCTGGCGCGGAATGTCTTGAAGGCGGCGAACTGGTCGTCATCGGACCAGCCGGCGACGTCGCTCCACTTAAGCGGCGCATACTGGCTGTTGGGAATTTGCAGCGGCCACTCGACGGCGCGATGGTGGCGGTGATGATGATGAGCCGCGTGATGGCCGCGGGTGGTGCGGGCCTCGGTCGGGCCGGTCACCACCGCCATCGCGGCGAACGCGAGCGCCGCGGCGACATGGCAGGAGGCGCCGCCGCGCCACCCTGCGGCCGGACCATCAATGTCCGCTTTCCGTGCCAACCAGTTTCCAGTTCGGATCGCGCGTGGACAGGTCGCGCGAGAACGTCCAGACGTCGGTGACATCGGTCAGCTTGTCCGGATTGCCGTCGATGACGGCGTCGTTCTTGTCGCGCGTGGACGAGATCATTTGCGACACGAAACGAATGGTGATCTGCGCCGCGCGGTCGCGCACGCCGGCGGCGACGATTTCGGCCTTGTCGATCGAGGCGAACTTGGTGGTCACCTTTTCGCCGCGCTGCTCGCGGCCACGGATCGCGGCATCGAACCCGTCATAGACATCGGACGACAGCAGGTCCTTGAGCGCGCGGCGGTCGCCGTTGGCGAAAGCCAGCACGATCATCTCGTAGGCGCTCTTCGCGCCGTTGATGAAGTGCTGCGCGTTGAAGGAGGGATCGCCGGTCACGATCTCGTCGAGGCCCGACGCCACGGCGCTGCCCGGCTCGGCGACGCCTTTCCAGCGATCGGGCGAGGAGGTATCGGCGCTCGGCGCCAGCGGCGCCTGGTCGATGGTCCGGCCCGGCATCGGCACGACGTTGTTTTCGGCCGTCCCCCGCGCCAGATCGCGGGTCGCGCGATCGAACGGCGGGCGTTCGCTGCCGGTGCGCTGGCCAAGCACGTTACGCAGCCGCAGAAAAATAAACACGGCCAGGGCCAGGAATATGATGGTGTAAATATCCACGTCGTCGTCGCTTTCTGATCGGTCCCGCCGCCATGGCCGCCGCGCGATGCGGCCGCCCGCCGGGCGACGAAGGGCAATCCTGCCTGATGGCGCTGATGTAGGCACGAAATCCGCCCGCGCCAACAACGCCATTTGCCGCGTTACAACCTTTGTCTCGAGCCGTCGAACAGTTGCCGAAGTCCGTTTTGACAGAGTTAAGATCGGTTTATCGTGCCGATTTACGCCGATTCTAGCCTATCCCCGGCCCCCGGCCAACCTTTTGGCGGCGTTCCGCCGTCCATGGCCCTTGCATCGTCCTTGTCGAATACGGCAGGGCTATGATAGCCACGCCCCCGAGAAAAGCCCTCGCTGACACCTTAATTCCGCAGGAGAGACCGACATGACCAATGGCAACGGCGCACCGGCCGAGGGCTCCGCGCCTCCGCAGCTCAACGTGCTCGCGCAGTACATCAAGGATCTGTCGTTCGAGAACCCGAATTCGCCGTCCTCGCTGGCGCCTCAGGACAAACAGCCGCAGATCAATATCCAGATCAACGTCAGCGCCACCGGCATGGGCGAGCACGACTATGAAGTCGCGCTGTCGATCGAGGGCAAGGCGGAGAACGACGGCAAGCTGCTGTTCGGCTTCGAACTGGTCTACGCCGGCGTGTTCCGCATCCAGAACGTGGCGCAGGAAAACCTGCACCCGCTGGTGATGATCGAATGCCCGCGCCTCCTGTTCCCGTTCGCGCGCGAAATCATTTCGGCCGCAACCCGCAATGGCGGCTTCCCGCCGCTGATGCTCGATCCGGTCGATTTCGTCGGGTTGTACCGCCAGAACATGGCACGCCAGGCGGAGCAGCAGGTCAAGCCGAGCTGAGCAGGAACGTCTTCCTCAGGCAACTCTGTCTGCCAAACAACGACTCATTGCCGGGCTTGATCCCGGCAATCCATCTTCGACGAATTTTGTTGATGGATACCCGGCTCATAGGCGAGCGAAAGCGACGCCGTTCTTCGAACGGCTACGCGCGGGCATGACAATTCCGTAGGTGTCCGTACGCGCGGGACGGCCTCAGCTTTCCAGAAACTCGTTCCAGATCGGCTTGTCGCCCAGCGTCGCCACGAAGGCGCGATGGGCGGCGCGATCTTCGTCGGTCACCCGCGGAGCCAGCGGCACCTCGCGCTGACGCCGCGTGACCTCGACCACGCTGACCGAGGACACCTGCACGGTTTCCGAAGCGAGAATGAGCTGCGACTGCCGCGCGCCGATCAGGTCGATGTAGACTTCCGCGAGCAGTTCGGCGTCGAGCAACGCGCCGTGTTTGGTACGCTTGGAATTGTCGATCGCATAGCGCGAGCACAGATCGTCGAGCCGGTTCGACACACCGGGATGCTTGCGCCGCGCCAGCAGCAGCGTGTCCACCAGCCGGTCGCGCGCGACCGGCGGACGCTTGAGGCGATCAAGTTCGGCATTGATGAAGCCGATGTCGAACGACGCATTGTGAATGATCAGCGGCGCCTCGCCGATGAAGGCGAGAAAATCGTCCGCCACCGCCGAGAACAGCGGCTTGTCGGCCAGGAACTCGCTCGACAGGCCGTGAACCGCGAAAGCCTCCTGCGGCATGTCGCGCTCGGGGTTGAGATAGACATGATAGGTCTGGCCGGTCGGCATGTGATTGAACATCTCGACGCAGCCGATCTCGACCAGCCGATCGCCGCGCAGCGCATCGAGGCCGGTGGTTTCGGTATCGAGAACGATTTCACGCATCCGTCAAATTCCAGTTGGACTGCTGTGCCGGGTCACGCCCCTACGAATCGGCGCGCCGTTTCGGCATTTTAGCGACCTCGGCGAGAATGTCCGCAATCCGCGCCCGCACCGGCTCCAGACCGTGAGACGTATCCACCAGAAAGTCCGCGCGCGCCCGCTTCTCGGCGTCGGGCATCTGCCGCGCGAGAATGGCGTCGAGCTTGTCGGGCGTCATGTCGTCGCGCGCCAGAATCCGTTCGCGCTGAACGTCGGGCGAGGTGGTCACCACCACCACCGCGTCGACCCGCTTGTCGCCGCCGGTCTCGAACAGCAGCGGCACATCGAGAACCGCGACCGGCGCGCCGCTGGCCTTGGCGCCGGCAAGGAACTCCTGCTGATGGCTGCGCAGCATTGGATGTACGATGCCCTCAAGTCGCTTCATCGCGTCGGGATTGTTGACCACCGCCGCCGACAGTTTTCTGCGATCGACGCCCTGCGGCGTGGTGGTGCCGGGAAACGCGTGCTCGATCGCGGCGACCGCCTCGCTTTCGTAAACCTTATGCACCGTGGCGTCGGCGTCGTAGACCGGCACGCCGGCTTCCGCGAACAGTTTCGCGGTGGTGGATTTTCCCATGCCCATCGAGCCGGTCAGTCCGAGCAGAAACATGTGTTGGCTGTCTTTCACACTGTCAGAAGGTCATGGCCCCGCAGGAATGCCAGCAACGGCAACAGCGGCAGGCCGAGAATCGTAAAATAATCGCCGTCGATGCGCTCGAACAGATGCACGCCCGCGCCTTCCAGCTGATAGGCGCCGACGCTCGATGTGACGCGGTCGCCGGCGAGATCGAGATAGGCGGCGATGGCGCGATCGTCCAGCTTGCGCATGGTCATGCGCGCCACCGCAACGTCCGAGAACAGGACCTTCCCGCCCTTTGCAACCGCGACGGCGGAATTCAACGTATGGATCTGGCCCGATATTGCGCGCAACTGATCGGCGGCGGCGGAGCGATCCGCCGGCTTGGAGAACAGCCGCGTGCCGAGCGCGAGCGTCTGGTCGGCGCCGATCACGACGCGATCCGGAAGCGCCTTCGAAATGTGCCTGGCTTTTTCACCCGCCAGCAGCGCCGCGATCGCGCCGGGATCGGCCAGCCCGGAATTTGTCTGGATGCTGCGCTCGTCGATGTCCGCGGGGATCGCCTCGAACGCAAGCCCGGCGCCGCGCAGCAAGGCCTGCCGTGCCGCGCTTTGCGACGCCAGAACGAGAGGCTTCGAACCACGCCACACGGTCATCGGTCACGGCCTCTGGCGTTGACGATCGGCATAAAGCTTCATGATCGCCGCCGCCGTTTCCTCGATCGAGCGACGGGTGACATCGAGCAGGGCCCAATCGTGTTTCGCGCTGAGGCGCCGCGCGAACGCGACCTCCTCCGCCACCGCCTGGCGATCGATATAGGAATCGTCGCCGGTGCGGCCGATGCCGAGCAGACGATTCTGCCGGACCTGGATCAGGCGTTCGGGCGTCGCGTGAAGACTGACCACCAGCGGTTTCTTCAATGTCTCGAGTTGCTGGGGGATCGGAATTCCCGGCACCAGCGGCACGTTGGCGGTGCGCACGCCGCGATTGGCGAGATAGATCGAGGTCGGCGTTTTCGAGGTGCGCGACACGCCGACCAGCACCACGTCCGCTTCCTCGAGGCCTTCGACATGCTGGCCGTCGTCATGCATCATCGAATAGTTCAGCGCGTCGATCCGCTTGAAATAATCCGCGTTCAGCGTGTGCTGTGCGCCGACGCGGCGCGAGGTTTGAGTGCCGAGATAGGCCTGAAACAACTGCATCACCGGATCGATGATCGACAGCGACGGAATGTTGATTTCCTGACACTTCGCCTGCAGGCGCTCGACCAGATCCTTTTCCAGCAGCGTGAAAAGAACGATGCCGGGCGCTTCCTCGATTTCCGCGAGCACACGGTCGAGCTGCTTCTGGCTGCGCACCAGCGGATAAACATGCTCCACCGGCGTCACATTGGCGTATTGCGCCGCGACCGCGCGCGCCACCGTGATGATGGTTTCGCCGGTCGAATCGGAAATCATGTGAAGATGAAAATAGCTGCCGGTGGTGGGCACCATGCGTTCAATCCGGTCTCCACCCGGCTCGGGGTGGCTGTGTATTGCTGTGAATCAATGTGGGCAGAAACCGTTTGTTAAGCCGCAGCGTATCCGCCGCTGGATAACCCGCCCGATTGTTCACAGCCCTGACTTCGGGATGAGATTGTCTGTCGGCGGCCAGTGTAACGGGGTTATGTGGATTTGTCTTGGGACAAACCGGGAGAGCGCGAGGCAAGCCATTGAATCGATCACCGTTTCGGCTGCCGCCATTTCATTCCTGCGAGCGAGGATAAATCGCGCCGGTGTGGATGACTTCGGGACAGGATATGGAGAGAGTTGAACCGGCGCTATTCACGGTCAACCAAACTCAAACCTAGATTCTAGAAATGATTTTTTAAGAAAAGTTCGAGCGGCGCGAATCCACTTTCACGAGCGGATATGAAATGATCACGGTGTCGAGTCGTTCCCGTGCAGCGAGATTTTTTCGCCTTCAATGTGAGCGCTCGCTGTCAGTTTGTAACCTCAATCGAGATCGCGATGTACGAATGGATCAAGGCGCTGCATGTGATTGCCGTCATTTCATGGATGGCGGGAATGCTCTATCTGCCGCGGCTGTTCGTCTATCACTGCGAGGCCGAGCCAGGCTCGAAGCAATCCGAGACCTTCAAGGTGATGGAGCGCAGGCTGCTCAAGGCGATCATCAATCCGGCCATGATCGTGACCTGGCTCGCCGGCCTCTGGATGGTATGGGAGGCGGGCTGGTACAAGGCGGGCTGGTTTCACGCCAAGTTCGTGCTGGTTCTGCTGATGTCGACGGTTCACGGCTTTTTCACCGCCCGGGTGCGTGATTTCGCTCTCGACCGCAATACCCGTAGCCAGAAATTCTACAGGATTATCAACGAGGTACCTACGGTCTTAATGATCGGGATCGTGATCCTGGTGATCGTCAAACCGTTCTGACCGCTGGGCCGGCATTAATTCCGCCGCCGACCTCCTTGCGCGAAATCCGGTGATTTTCTATATTGCCTTTATCTCCCCGAACGCAGGCAGATGCGGCAGTGGTCCGGTAGGACCGGCCGTCGCGTCAGGTTCGAAGCCGCCCGGCACCTTCTCTGCTCAAGACCTGCGGACTCCCGGTTGAACTTGTGCGTCCGCGTTTTCAGCAGGCCGAACCGCTCTTGCACCCCTCCCCCTCTTGCTTCTCAGGACTACCCCCATGCGGGAAATGAAACTTCAGGACCTCAAAGCCAAAACACCGGCCGAGCTTGTCTCGTTCGCCGAGGAGCTTGGGGTCGAAAACGCCAGCACCATGCGCAAGCAGGAGCTGATGTTCGCCATTCTCAAGCTGCTGGCCATCCAGGAAACCGACATCATCGGCGAAGGCGTCGTCGAGGTGCTGTCCGACGGCTTCGGCTTTTTGCGCTCGTCGGACGCCAACTACCTGCCCGGTCCGGACGACATTTACGTGTCGCCCTCGCAGATCCGCCGTTTCGGCCTGCGCACCGGCGACACCATCGAGGGCCACATCCGTTCGCCCAAGGAGGGCGAGCGCTATTTCGCCCTGCTCAAGGTCAACACCCTCAACTGCGAGGACCCGGAAAAGTCGAAGCACAAGGTCAACTTCGACAACCTCACGCCGCTGTTCCCCGATGAGCGGTTCAAGCTGGAACTCGACGATCCGACCCGCAAGGACCTGTCGCCGCGCGTGATCGACATCGTCGCGCCGATCGGCAAGGGCCAGCGCGCCTTGATCGTGGCGCCGCCGCGCACCGGCAAGACCGTGCTGATGCAGAACATCGCGCACTCGATCACCGCCAACCATCCGGAATGCTACCTGATCGTGCTGTTGATCGACGAGCGCCCGGAAGAAGTCACCGACATGCAACGCTCGGTGAAGGGCGAGGTCGTGTCCTCGACCTTCGATGAGCCGGCGGTGCGTCACGTTCAGGTCGCCGAAATGGTGATCGAGAAGGCCAAGCGCCTGGTCGAACACGGCCGCGACGTGGTGATCCTGCTCGATTCCATCACGCGCCTCGGCCGCGCCTACAACACCGTGGTGCCGTCATCCGGCAAGGTGCTGACCGGCGGTGTCGACGCCAATGCGCTGCAGCGGCCCAAGCGCTTCTTCGGCGCCGCGCGCAACATCGAGGAAGGCGGCTCGCTGACCATCATCGCCACCGCGCTGGTCGATACCGGCAGCCGCATGGACGAAGTGATCTTCGAAGAGTTCAAGGGCACCGGCAACTCCGAGCTCATTCTCGACCGCAAGGTCTCCGACAAGCGCACCTTCCCCGCGATCGACATTTCGCGCTCGGGCACGCGCAAGGAAGAACTCATCACCGATCCGCAGACGCTCAAGAAGATGTACGTGCTGCGCCGCATCCTCAATCCGATGGGCACCATGGATGCGATCGACTTCCTGCTCGACAAGCTGCGCAACACCAAGAACAACGCCGAGTTCTTCGATTCGATGAACACCTGACGGCTTGCTGTTTCTTTCAGTTCTGCTGCATCATGCCCGGCATTCGTGCCGGGCATTTTGTTTGGGCGAATGGAAAGCGCAGGTGCCACCATGACGACATCGGACTATCGAACGCCTTCCGGACTTCCGCTCGGCCGGCCGCTGTCGAAATGGGCATCACGCCCGCTGCCGCCGCGCGCCGTTCTCGAAGGACGTTTCTGCCGGCTCGAGCCGCTCGATGTCGCGAGACACGGCGACGATCTGGTCGCGGCGTTCAGCAAGACCGACGAGGATTCATGGCGCTATCTGTTCGCGGGGCCGTTCGACAGCGATGAGGATTGTCGGACCTGGCTGGCCGATGTCGCCACACGCACCACCGAAGTGCCTTATGCCCTGATCGACCTCAAGAGCGGCCGCGCCGCCGGCATGGCATCCTACATGCGCATCGAGCCCGGCCATGGCGTGATCGAGGTCGGCAGCATTCATTATTCGGACATGTTGAAGCGCACCCCGGCCACCACCGAGGCGATGTTCCTGATGATGCGCCACGTCTTCGACGATCTCGGCTATCGCCGCTATGAGTGGAAATGCGACAGCTTCAACGCGCCGTCGCGACGCACGGCGCAGCGTCTGGGATTCCTGTTCGAGGGTATTTTCCGCCAGCATATGGTGGTGAAGGGCCACAGTCGCGACACCGCCTGGTTCGCGATCGTCGACAGCGACTGGCCGATGCTGAAGCGGGCCTATGAAAAGTGGCTGTCGCCGGACAATTTCAACGAGTCCGGGCAGCAGCGGGTCTCGCTGTCCGACCTGATCGGCGCGACGCGGGGCGAATAGCGACAGCATCAGACTTCGCTAACCTTGATGAGCTAGAGCTACACTTCTCACGGAATCAGAAGCGTAGCTCTGGCTTCTTGTTTGACGCGTTTTCTTTACGCGAACCGGTATCCGCTTCGCTTGAAACGCCTTGGTCTTTGGCCAGTTTCGGGGCGGGACATGTCATCTGTCGATCCATCTGCGTCGATCGACGCGCAACAACCGAACGCCGAACCTGCGCAAGGGCGTGAACTGATCGCGCCGGACCGCGTGCGCATGGTCGCGCGTTGCTGGGTCGCGGTCGCGGTCGTCTGCTACGTTCTCGACCTGTTGCGGCAGACCAGCGATGGCTTGACGAATGGCCATGGTCGCCCGTTCGGCGACGATTTCATGAACTACTGGTCGGGCGCGTGGCTGGCGCTGCACGGCCGCGCCGCGGAGGTTTACGACTGGAATGCGTTTCACGTTTTCCAGCAGTCGGTGACCGGCCCGCATATCCAGCTTTATCACTACAGCTATCCGCCGGTGCTGCTGATGCTGACCGCGCCGCTGGCGCTGGTGGCCTATGTTCCGGCGCTGGGTCTATGGCTGCTGTCGAGTTGGTACGCGTTCTATCGTGCGCTGAAACTGACGGCCTTCGACAGCACCCTGTTGTTGGCGCTCGCGGCGCCGGCGGTTTTCATCAACGCGGCGGGCGGCCAGAACGGCGCATGGATCGCGGCGCTGTTCGGCGGCGGTCTGCTGCTGCTCGACCGGCGGCCGGTGGTGGCCGGCGTTCTTTTCGGGCTTCTGGTGTTCAAGCCGCATCTCGGCGTGATGATTCCCGTGGCGCTGTTGGCGGGCCGCAGGTGGCGCACGTTCGGCGCCGCAACAGCGACGGTGATGGCTCTGATCGCTGCGAGCGCCGCACTGTTCGGCTGGGATTTGTGGCAGGCCTATTTCAGGCATGTCTCGGTGTTGCGGCAGGCCATCCTCGAGGACGGCGCCGGCGTCTGGCATCGCATGATCTCGGTATTCGTGCTGGCGCGACGGCTGGGCCTCGATGTCGGTTGGGCCTATGCGGCGCAGGCGGCCGCCGGGATCACGGCTGCGGTGTTCGTCGCGCGGTCGTGGCTGCGCGACGACGCGCCGGACGTCCGCAACGCCCTGATGATTCTCGGAACCTGCCTCGCGACGCCGTATCTGCAGGACTATGATTTCGTCATGGGCGCGTTCGTCGTGGTGTGGTTGCAGGCTGCGGGCCGCCGTAGCGGCCTCACGCCGCGATCGCTTCAGATCGCTTGCGCCGGAATCCTGCTGCTTCCACTGTTCAACGGCTCGTTCAGCCTGATGACCGGTATCGCCATCGGACCGTTCGTGATCGCGCCGGTGTTCGCATTGGTGCTGATGATGGCGCGGCGGAGCGCGATAGCTTTGCCCTAGCGACGCACGATCATGCGGTGCCGCCATTGACCAGCGCGATCAGGTCGTGCGGCGTAGTCACCGGCAGCGAGCAGCTTTGTCCGCGACAGACGAAGGCCGCAGCACCTGAGGCCGATGCGATCTTGTCACGGGCCGGATGCGACGGCGGCAACGCGTCGCCGCGCGGCGCGTGAAGAATGATGGTGGTGGCGTGGGGCAGTTTTCGCGCGACGCGAAGCAGGGCCTCGGCTTCGCTCCCCTCCCCGACTACGACGATCTCGGCGCCGCGCAGATGCAGGTCCAGCGCGTTGAGTACCGACAGATGGCCGAAGATGTTCTCGGCGGCTTTGGGCAGGATCGCGGCGAACAGCGCGTCGGCGGTCTGCCGCCACGTCTCGTCGCCGCTGAGCACCGCGAGCCGGGCAAGGTTTTGCGCGATCAGGCCGGTGTGATTGGGGATCGCATCGTCGATGGTCGAATGCGGCCGCACGATCAGGCCTTCCGCATCGTCGGCGGTGAGATAATAACCGCCGTGCTCGGCGTCGGCATAATGCGCATCGAGCGCGCGTTGCCAGCGGAGCGCCGTGTCGAGATACGCCCCCTCGCCGGTCGCTTCATACAGCGCGAGAGCCGCGCGGATCATCGCCGCGTAATCGGACGCCAGACCTGGCAGCAGCAATCTGCCCTCGCGCCACGAATGGCCGAGCCGATCGCCGCGCGTCATTGTCGTTGCGATGAAGCCGAACGCATCGCGCGCCAGCGTCAGCCAGTCGGGCCTGTCGAATGCGCAGGCGCCATGCGCCAGCGCCGCGATCATCAGGCCGTTCCAGTCGGCCAGCACCTTGTCGTCGAGACCGGGACGGATGCGCCTGGCGCGCTCCTTGAGCAACAGCGCGCGCATCGCGGCAAGCTGCTCGGCTTCGGTCGGCGTGTCATCCGAACTCTTCAGCCGGTTGAGAATCGTGTGGCCTTCGAAATTGCCGTCGGCGGTGACGTCGTATTTCGCGGCGAAGAACGTCGCATCGTCGGTGCCCAGCACCTGTTCGATTTCGCTTTGCGACCAGACGTAGAACTTGCCTTCCTCGCCTTCGGAATCGGCATCGAGCGACGATGAGAACGCACCCTCCTTGATCGTCATCTCGCGCGTCAGCCAGTCGACCGTTTCAATTGCGCGCTCACGCAGCAGCGGATCGTCGGCGCGCGCTGCATCGAGCGCGATCAGATCGAGGATCTGCGCGTTGTCGTAGAGCATCTTTTCGAAATGCGGCACCAGCCAGCGGTCATCGACCGAATAGCGCGCGTAGCCGCCGCCAAGATGATCGTAGATGCCGCCCTGGCTCATCTGCTTGAGAGCGAGCGACGTGGTGTTGAAGAATCGCTCGTCATGGGTGCGCGCGCCTGCACGCCACAGGAACTCGAGCATCGCGCATTGCGGGAATTTCGGCGCGCCGCGCAGGCCGCCGTTCACCGGATCGGTCGCGCGCGCGATCGACACCGCGGCGTTGTCGAGTTCGGAGAGACCGAGCGTTGCGTTCGCGCCCTGCGCGCGCTCGGCGAGACGCGCGAGCAGCGCATCGCGGTTGGTCGCGATCTTGTCCGGCGATTCGTGGAAGATGCGCGAGACCTGTTGCAGCACATCGGTGAACGAGGGCCGGCCGTATTGCGCGGTCTTTGGAAAATAGGTGCCGCCCCAGAACGGCGCGCCCTCGGGGGTCAGGAACATCGTCAGCGGCCAGCCGCCCTGCTGGCCGAGCTGGTGCAGGGCGTTCATGTAGATCTGGTCGATGTCGGGCCGCTCCTCGCGATCGACCTTGATGCTGTCGAACAGCTCGTTCATCACCGCGGCGGTGGCATCGTCCTCGAAACTCTCATGGGCCATGACATGGCACCAGTGGCAGGCGGCATAACCGATCGACAGCAGGATCGGCTTGTTGCTCCGCCTGGCTTCGGCCAGCGCGTCCGGGCCCCATTGCCACCAGTCCACCGGATTATGCTGATGCTGGAGGAGATAGGGGCTGGTCGCCCCCGCCAGCCGGTTTGTGTGCGTTGCAGCATTTTCCATGTTGCAGCCCCTGGTGCAGCATATTGCGATGCAGCATACCGCACAAAGGCAGTGGAGCTGATCGATACGCGATTTCGATTGCCTGTTCCGGCCCTCTTGAACAAATAGGCCATGGATTCACGAGAGCAAACCATCTTCGCGCTATCGTCCGGGCGCGCGCCATCGGCCATTGGCATAGTCCGGGTGTCTGGGCCAAAGGCCGACACCGCGCTGGAGACACTGTGCGGGTTCATTCCGGCGCGGCGGGTGGCGACGCTGGTGACGCTGAAGCAGGCGGACGGCACCGCGATCGACGAGGGGATCGCGCTTTGGTTTCCGGGGCCGGGCAGCGCGACCGGCGAGGACATCGCCGAGTTTCAGATTCACGGCGGCCGCGCGGTGATTGCTGCGGTGTTCGAGGCACTGGCGAAAATTCCGACGCTGCGTCCGGCGGAGCCGGGCGAGTTCACGCGCCGCGCATTCGAGAACGGCAAGCTCGATCTCACCGAAGCCGAAGGTCTCGACGATCTCATTCATGCCGACACCGAGCGCCAGCGTCGCCAGGCGTTGCGTCAGATGAAAGGTCTGCTTGGCGACAAGGCGGAGCGCTGGCGGCGCGATATCATCGAAGCGTCGGCGCTGATCGAAGCGGGGATCGATTTTCCGGACGAAGGCGATGTGCCGCACGATTTGCTCGCGCCGGCGCAGAAGAAAATCGCCGCACTGAGAAGTGAAATTGAAAAAACCCTTGCGGCATCGGCACAAAGTGAACGCCTGCGCGATGGCCTGATCGTCGCGATCGCCGGTCCGCCGAACGCGGGTAAATCGACGCTGCTCAATCGGCTGGCGCGCCGCGATGTTGCGATCGTGTCGCCATATGCCGGGACGACGCGCGACGTGATCGAGGTGCATCTCGATCTCGACGGTTATCCGGTGACGCTGCTCGACACTGCCGGCGTGCGTGAGACGAGCGATCCGATCGAGCAGGAGGGCGTGCGCCGCGCGCAGGAGCGTGCGCGTCATGCCGACCTGGTGCTGTGGGTCAGTGACGCCGGCGACGACAAATCATCCGCGCCGGAGCAGGGCAGCGATCACGCGCCGGTGTGGCGGGTGGTCAATAAGATCGACACGCGGGCGGGGAACGGGTCGGCGCAGTTCGCGATTTCGGCGGTGCGCGGCGATGGGGTCGGTGACCTGGTCGCGGCGCTTGGCGCTTACGCGGCGGACTATTTCGGGGCAGGGGAATCGGCGCTGATCGGCCGGGCGCGCCACCGCACCTTGCTGCGCGAAACCTCCGACGCGCTGGGGCGGGCCGAACGATTGGCCGGGCAGGGGGACGAGCTGGTTGCAGAGGAACTACGAATTGCGATTCATTCTTTGGGCCGATTGACCGGCCGGGTCGACGTCGAGGACGTGCTGGACGCAATTTTCCGGGATTTCTGCATCGGCAAGTAACTCCGGTATCACGGCACCGGTCTCGCGATATTGTTTCACGTGAAACAGTTGCCGAGTTGGCTTCGTCATGCCCGGACCTGTTCCAGGCATCCACGTCTTTCCAGAGGCTCCGAAGACGTGGATGGCCGGACTAAATCCGGCCATGACGCACCCGGTGATCTGGGTTTGCTCGGCGGTCCTTGGCGCAGCCCTGTTTCACGTGAAACAGCCGCCCGCTTCTGTCCTTGCGCTTTCACGAAGGCGGGGTAGAAGTCTCGCCATGCACGCAACATTCGATGTGATCGTGATCGGAGGAGGCCACGCCGGCTGCGAAGCCGCCGCGGCGTCCGCACGCATGGGCGCGAAGACCGCGCTGGTCACGCATCAGTTTGCGACCGTCGGCGCCATGTCGTGCAATCCGGCGATCGGGGGCCTCGGCAAGGGCCATCTGGTCCGCGAAATCGATGCCCTTGACGGCCTGATGGGTCGGATGGCGGACGCCGGCGGCATCCAGTTCCGCGTCCTCAATCGCCGCAAAGGCCCGGCGGTGCGCGGCCCCCGCGCCCAGATCGACCGCAAGCTTTATGCCGCCGCGATGCAGGCCGCGATCCGCGACACCGCCAACCTGACCGTGATCGAGGGCGAGGCCGACGAGCTTCTGCTGACCGGCGGCAGAATTTCCGGCATCCGGCTCGGCGACGGGCGGGAATTCGGCGCGGGCGCGGTGGTCATCACCACCGGTACGTTCCTGCGAGGCCTCATTCATCTGGGCGAAAAGAACTGGCCGGCAGGCCGGGTCGGCGAGGCCCCCGCGCTCGGCCTGTCGAAGTCGTTCGAAAGGGCCGGATTTACCCTCGGCCGCCTGAAAACCGGCACCCCGCCCCGTCTCGATGGCGCGACCATCGACTGGTCAGCGGTCGAGATGCAGCCCGGCGACGATCCGGCCGAGCCGTTCTCGGTCCTGACCTCCCGGATTACGACGCCGCAGATCGAATGCGGCATCACCCGCACCACCCCGGCAACCCATGAGGTGATCCGGGCCAATGTGCACCGTTCGCCGATGTATTCCGGCCAGATCACCAGCACCGGCCCGCGCTATTGCCCGTCGATCGAGGACAAGATCGTCCGGTTCGGCGACCGCGATGGCCATCAGATCTTTCTCGAGCCGGAAGGGCTCGACGACACCACGGTCTATCCCAACGGGATCTCCACGTCGCTGCCCGAAGAGGTCCAGCTCGCGATCCTGACCACGATTCCGGGTCTCGAAAAGACGCGGATGGTCCGCCCCGGCTACGCCATCGAATACGATCACGTCGATCCACGTGAACTGGAGCCGACGCTGCAGACCAGGCGGGTGCCCGGGCTGTTTCTGGCGGGACAGATCAACGGCACCACTGGTTATGAGGAGGCGGGCGCTCAGGGTCTCGTCGCCGGACTCAATGCTGCGTTGATGGCCGGAGGTGGCGTGCCCGTGATCTTTGACCGCGCCGACGGCTATCTCGGGGTCATGATCGACGATCTGGTGACCCGTGGCATTACCGAGCCGTACCGGATGTTCACCTCGCGGGCGGAATATCGCCTGACGTTGCGGGCTGACAACGCCGACCAGCGCCTGACCGATCGCGGAATTGCACTCGGATGCGTCGGGGCGGAGCGGGTGGCCTTCCATCGCGCCAGGATGACGGCGCTTACGAACGCCAAAGCGCTGGCGAAATCCCTGTCCCTGACCCCAACCGAAGGCATCAGGCACGGCCTGCCGCTCAATCGCGACGGTCAGCGCCGTTCGGCGTTCGAGCTTTTGGCCTATCCCGATATTGCCTGGGAGCAGATGGCCGGGATCTGGCCGGAGCTGCAGGCGATCGACCCGGTGATTGCGACCCATCTGGAGATCGACGCCAAGTATGACGTCTATCTCGCCCGGCAGGCGGCCGATGTCAGCGCCTTCCGCCGCGACGAAAGCCTGGTGCTCACGGGTATCGATTATTCCGCTGTCCCCGGCCTGTCGAACGAGGCGCGGCACAAGCTACAGGCCGCCCAGCCGCGCACCATTGGTCAGGCCAGCCGGATCGAGGCGATGACCCCGGCCGCGCTTGGAATTCTTGCTGCCTATCTGCGGCGGCAATCGCGTCAGACATCGGCGGCATCAGCCTGATAGACTGTCGGCGCGGCAGCGATTCCCTATCGCGCCCGGAGTGAACGTGGCGAACATATCGACATTGGCAGTCTCGGCATCGGACAAGCGCGCGGCGCTGGCGCTGACGCCTGTTTCACGTGAAACAGAGCAGCGGCTGGATCGCTATGTCGCGCTGCTGGCGGAATGGCAGGCCAAGACTAATCTGATCGCGCCTTCGACCCTGCCGCATCTGTGGACCCGGCACATCGCCGACTCGCTCCAGCTTCTCGATCTCGCGCCGGACGCCAGGACATGGATCGACCTCGGCAGCGGCGGCGGCTTTCCCGGCATCGTGCTGGCCTGCGCATTGGCTGAACGTCCGGGCGGGACAATCCATCTGGTCGAGCGCAACGCCAAGAAGGCGGCGTTTCTGCGCGAGGCGCTGCGCGTCACCGGCGGCGCCGGGACCGTCCATCTGCGGGATATCGTGGATTATGTGGACAGTGTGGATGGCGCCGTCGATTGCGTCACCGCGCGTGCTGTCGCTCCCCTACAAATGCTGCTGGGCTTTGCGGAACCTCTGGTCGGAAAGGGCGCGCGTGCGCTGTTTCCCAAGGGTCAAGATGTAGAGTCTGAATTGACGGAAGCCACTAAATATTGGAAAATCAAGCCACAATTGCATCCAAGCCGCACCGGCGATGGCTGGATCGTCGAGCTTGAATCCATCGCGCGGCAACAGCAGGTCTGAGGGAAGCGTTTCGCCAATGTTCGGAATTGAGAAGATATTTCAAGGAGATAGCGGCGTGGACAACGTCAAGCCCGGCGAGCCGCGGATCATCGCCCTCGCCAATCAGAAAGGCGGGGTCGGCAAGACGACCACCGCCATCAATCTCGGCACCGCGCTGGCCGCGATCGGCGAGCGCGTGCTGGTGATCGACCTTGACCCGCAAGGCAACGCCTCGACCGGCCTCGGCATCGACCGCCGCGACCGCAACTGCTCGACCTATGACGTGCTGATCGGGGAGGCCAAGCTGCGTGACGCCATCGTGGCGACCGCGGTGCCGCGCCTGCACATCGCGGCGTCCACCATGGATCTGTCCGGCCTCGAGCTTGAGCTCGGCAGCGCGCGCGATCGCGCCTTCCGCCTGCGCAACGCCATCGGCGATCTCAACGTCGATGCGCCGGAAGGAGCCGACTACACCTACGTGCTGGTCGATTGCCCGCCGTCGCTCAATCTCATCACCGTCAACGCGATGGCGGCATCGCACGCGATCCTGGTGCCGTTGCAGTGCGAGTTCTTCGCGCTCGAAGGCCTGTCGCAGTTGCTGCAGACGGTGGAGCAGGTGCGTTCGACGCTCAATCCGAATCTCACCATCCACGGCATCGTCATGACCATGTTCGACTCGCGCAACAATCTGTCGAACCAGGTCGTCGCCGATGTGCGCCAGTTCATGGGCAACAAGGTCTACGACACGATGATCCCGCGCAACGTGCGCATCTCCGAAGCGCCGTCCTACGGCAAGCCGGTGCTGGTCTACGACCTGAAATGCGTCGGCAGCGAAGCCTATCTCAAGCTCGCCACCGAAGTGATCCAGCGCGAGCGCGAGCTGCGCACGCATTGAACCACGCCGCCTGGCGGCAAACTGAAGTGACGAGTTGCGGGAGTACGTGTGTTGAGTCCGAGGGGAGAGGCGGCGATGGCCGATGAAGCGCGTTCGCGACTGGGTCGCGGTCTGGCAAGCCTGATCGGCGATGTCGGCGGTGAGGCCGCGCATGCCGAACGCCCGGCGCGCAACCCGCGCAAGGTGCCGATCGAATTTCTCAAGGCCAACCCGCGCAACCCGCGCCGCGCGTTTTCGGACGACGAACTCAACGAGCTGTCGGCGTCGATCAAGCAGCATGGCGTGATCCAGCCGATCGTGGTGCGTCCGGTGAAGGGCGCGCAGGATCGTTACGAGATCATCGCCGGCGAGCGGCGCTGGCGCGCATCACAGCGCGCGGGCCTGCATGAAGTGCCGATCGTCACCGCCGACGTGAACGACAGCGACGCGCTGGAAATCGCGATTATCGAAAACGTGCAGCGCTCCGATCTCAACGCGATCGAGGAAGCGCAGGGCTATCACGCGCTCGCGACCGACTTCAAACGCAGTCAGGAGGACATCGCGAAGATCGTCGGCAAGAGCCGCAGCCATGTCGCCAACATGATGCGCCTCACGAAACTGCCGGACAGCGTGCAGGCCTATATCCTCGAGGGAAAACTTTCGGCCGGTCACGCCCGCGCGCTGATCAACCTGCCCGATCCGGCGGCGGCGGCGAAGCGCGCCGTCGAGGAAGGCCTCAACGTTCGCCAGACCGAAGCGCTGGCGCACGAGGAAGGCCTGCCGCAGCGCGCGCCGCACAAGGCGCGCGGCGGCGCCCAGCCCAAGGACCCCGACACCATCGCGCTCGAAAAGCGCATCAGCGATATTCTCGGATTGAAGGTCAGCGTCGATCACCGCAATCCCGGCGGTACGGTGCAGATCAAGTACAGCGATCTCGATCAGCTCGACGATATTTTGCGGCGGCTCGAGAGCGGACGGTAGTTCTGCATCCCCTCATCCTGAGGCGCGACGCTTGCGTCGCGTCTCGAAGGATGAGGTTGTGTCCCGGATGCTGCGCAGCGCGTCAGCGGTGCGCTGCTGATCCGGGACCTTTCCAAACTCAGAGCCTGGAGCGGCCCCGGATCAGCGCAGCGGCATTGCATGCCGCACCGCGTCCGGGGCACAGCTCATAGAGGCCTCAGTACAGGTCGCTACCCCCGCCGCCGTGCATTCGCCGCCACCGCCAGCAGCGCGCGCTGTGCGATCACTGCCGCGAGGGCCGATTGCTTGCGCATATCCAGCGCGGCGTCGGCAAGCTGGCCAACGATCTTCAGCAGGCGTTCCGAACTCGACATGCGCAGCGCGGTTTCGACCAGGGGCTTGCGCGAGAAATGCAGCCGCGGAAATCCGCTTTCCGCCGCTTCGCTTTCGCTGCGGCCCTCGTCGACCAGCAATCGCGCCTTGTGCAGCAGCGCCGCCTGGCGCTGCGCGGCGGCGATGATCTGTCCCGGATAGATGCCCGCCGCCATCGCCTTGGCGAACGCGGTCTCGACATCGGCGACGCGGCCGGCGAATGCGCCATCGACGATCGGATCGAGCGCGAGGCCCGAGGCGTCGGTGACGATGGCGGCGATGTCGGCCATCGTCACTTCCTGCTTGCCGTGGGCATAGAGCGCGAGCTTGCGCAATTCGTTGCGGGACGCCTGCCGGTCGCCGCCGAGCAGCGAGGTCAGCGCGGTGCGTGCGTCGGGCGCGATTCTCAAATTCGCCGCGCGCAGCTCGTCGTCGATCAGGCGCGCCAGGTCGCGGCCGGTGTCCGCATAGCAGGCGATGGCGACCGCGGTTTTCGAGCGTTCGCAGGCCTTGCGCAACGGCGCATCGGGGCGCAGTTCGCCGGCCTCGATGACGATGCGGCAATCCTTCGGCGCCATCGTCGCCAGCGTATCGATGGCGCTGGAAAAATTCTTGGCCCCGGCGCGCACTCTTATCGCGCGGCGGCCGCCGAACAGCGGCACCGTCATCGCTTCTTCGACGAGACGCGACGGTTCGCCGGCGAGTTCGTCGCCGTCCATGCGGACCAGCGAAAACGGATCGTTGGGATCATCGACCGCGGACGCCATCAGGGCGTCCGCGCGCTCGCGCACCAGCCCGGCGTCGGGACCGTAGAGCAGGATCACCGGCCGCGCCGGATCCGGCTTTGCCAGAAAGCTGTCGATCTCTCTGCCGCGCAGGGCCGTCACGCCAGCGCCTGCCGGTCAGATGTTGGAGTAGAAATACGACGCCAGCCGGGTCGAGATGTTCTCGGCGATTTCCTTCGCGGCGCGGTCCTCGGCGTCACGCAATCCGCGATCGCGGGCGAAGCGCTGTTCCTGTCCGGGGATGTTGTAGGACACGCGCGCGGTGGTGTTGCCGCGCATCACGGTCTTGCCGGATGCGATGTCCTTCAACTCGTAGATCGCGTCGATACCGTAGTTCTCGATGTCCGGCCGGGCGGTGGTCGGGTCGAGAATGATCGACGTGCGCGACGTGCTGAGCCGCATCGACAAAGTGTAGAGCGGCGGCGCGCCGACGGCGCTGCCATAGGCCTTGAACATCAGCTCGTTGCGGATCGCCACGCCAAGGCGGGCCTCGCGCGAACCGTTCGGCACATTGAGCGGAGCGAACTCGACCGTGGAAAGCTTCTCGCGCAAACCGGGACCGCCGCCGGGCGTCTTTTCCGCATACATCGGCTGAAAGCAGCCAGCCGTCAGGGCGGCGAGCGCCACAACGGCCGCCAGCCGCGTCACGATGCGGGGATTAAACCACGACATTCACGATCCTCTGCGGAACAATGATGATCTTGCGGGGAGCTTTCCCATCGAGGGCCTGTTTTACCGTATCGAGGGCCAAAACGGCAGCCTCAATTTCACCGTTCGGCGCGTCGCGGGCGACTGTGACATCGCCGCGCTTCTTGCCGTTGATCTGCACCGGCAGTGTCACGGTGTCGTCGACCAGCAGCGCCGCTTCGGCTTGCGGCCACAGGGCCTCCGAGACCAGCCCGGTGCCGCCGAGCACGGTCCAGCATTCTTCGGCCAAATGCGGCATCATCGGGGAAATCAGACGCGCCAGAACATCGAAGGCTTCGCGCGCGGCGGCGGCCAGCACCGGATCGCTCCTGAGCTTGTCGGGGTGGTCGGCCACTTCGGCGAGCGCGCCGACGAAAGTGTAGAGCTTGGCGATCGCCGTGTTGAAGCGCAGTCGTTCGATCGCGGCCGAAACATCGGCCAGCGTGCGATGCGTCGCCATGCGAAGCGTCTTGGCCGCGGCGTTGTCGCCGTGCGCGACGGGGCCGCCGGCTTCCGGCAGGAGCGGGGCGACGACGTTCACCAGCCGCCAGACGCGCTGCACGAAGCGGCTCGCGCCCTGCACGCCTTCCTCGCTCCAGATCACGTCGCGGTCGGGCGGCGAGTCGGACAGCATGAACCAGCGCGCGGTGTCGGCGCCGTAAGTGCCGATGATGTCGTCGGGGTCGACCGTGTTGCGCTTCGACTTCGACATCTTCTCGATCGGGCCGATCTCGACCGGCGCGTTCGATGACAGCAATACGGCCTGCCGCTTGTCGCCGACCGTCTCGATCTTCACCTCGGCGGGCGAGGCGTAGCTGCCGTCCTGAGCCTTGTAGGTTTCGTGGACCACCATGCCTTGCGTGAACATGCCGGCGAACGGCTCGTCCATGCCGATGTGGCCGGTCGCCTTCATCGCGCGGGTGAAGAAGCGCGAATAGAGCAGGTGAAGAATCGCGTGTTCGACACCGCCGATGTACTGATCCACCGGCATCATCTTGTCGACCACGTTGCGCGTGGTCGGGGAAGTCTCGTTCCACGGATCGGTGAAGCGCGCGAAGTACCACGACGAATCGACGAACGTGTCCATGGTGTCGGTTTCGCGCCGGGCATGCGGATTGCCGCATTGCGGGCACGCCACCGTCTTCCATTTGGTGTGACGGTCGAGCGGATTGCCGGGACGATCGAACTCGATGTCGTCGGGCAGTTGCACCGGCAGATCCTTCACCGGGACCGGCACCACGCCGCAGGTCTCGCAATGGATGATCGGAATCGGGCAGCCCCAATAGCGCTGGCGCGAAATGCCCCAGTCGCGCAGGCGGAAATTGACCTGGCGCTGCGCCACCGGACGATTGCCGAGGGTCGCCGTCTCCAGCCGCTTTGCGACCTCTTCCTTCGCCTGATCGATGGTCATGCCGTCGAGGAAGCGCGAATTGATCATCGTGCCGTCGCCGTCATAGGCGGTGTCGGTGATGACGAAGCTTTTCGGATCCTGATCGGGCGGGCACACCACCGGCGTATTGCCGAGGCCGTATTTGTTGACGAAGTCGAGGTCGCGCTGGTCGTGTGCCGGACAGCCGAAGATCGCGCCGGTGCCGTAGTCCATCAGCACGAAATTCGCGACGTAGACCGGCAGGGTCCAGTTTGGGTCGAGCGGATGCACCGCCTTGATGCCGGTGTCGAAACCCTGCTTCTCCGCGGTTTCGATCTCGGCCTGCGCGGTGCCGTGCCGGCGGCACTCCTCGATGAAGGCCGCGAGCGCCGGATTTGTTTTGGCCGCTTCCGCCGCCAGCGGATGATCGGGCGACAGCGCCACGAACTTGGCGCCGAACAGCGTGTCAGGACGGGTGGTGAACACCTCGACCTCGCTCGCACCCTTGGGCGTCGTGGCCTCATCGAGCGCGAAACGGATCAGCAGGCCCTCGGAACGGCCGATCCAGTTGCGCTGCATGAGGCGCACCTTGTCGGGCCAGCGATCCAGCGTGTCGAGCGCCGCCAGCAGGTCTTCCGAGTACTTGCTGATCTTGAAGAACCATTGCGTCAGCTCGCGCTGCTCGACGATCGCGCCGGAGCGCCAGCCGCGGCCGTCGATGACCTGCTCGTTGGCGAGCACGGTCTGATCGACCGGGTCCCAGTTCACCTTCGACTGCTTGCGCTCGACCAGCCCTGCTTTGAGGAAGTCGAGGAACATGCGCTGCTGGTGCTTGTAGTAGCTCGGATCGCAGGTCGCGATTTCTCGCGTCCAGTCCAGCGACAGACCCATCGACTTGAGCTGCGCCTTCATGGTGGCGATGTTGGCGTAGGTCCATTTCGCCGGATGGGTCTTGTTCTGCATCGCGGCGTTTTCCGCCGGCATGCCGAAAGCGTCCCAGCCCATGGGATGCAGGACGTTGTGTCCCCTGGCCCGCATGTAGCGCGCGACCACATCGCCCATGGTGTAGTTGCGGACGTGCCCCATGTGGATGCGCCCCGACGGATAGGGGAACATTTCGAGCACATAGTATTTCGGCCGGGGGTCGTCGTTGCGTGTGGCGAAAATCGCCTGCTCGTCCCATACGCGCTGCCAGCGCGGTTCGGATTCGCGGGCGTTGTAACGTTCGTTGCTCATCAGGGGTCGAAATCTGTGTGTCGTTGAAAGGCGGCAGACTTTTACGTGTTTTCCACAGAAGTTGAAACCGCTTCGCGCCGGGAAAAGCCGGTTATCTTGCTGTGGGCACGGGATTTTCGGCCGGTGTGGCCGTTCGCCGGGGACCTTCGGCCAAATCGCTGCCCGCCGGCGCGATTCCGCCTAGCCGACCAGCGATTCGGCCGGGTCGGCCGAGCGGATCAGCGCGTGTTCGACCACCAGATTGCGGCCGCGCCGTTTGGCCGCATAGAGCGCGGTATCGGCGGCTTCGACGAGGTCGTCCGGCGCGGATTCGCGGTTGGGGCGGACCACCGCCACCCCGACGCTGACCGTGACCGAGCGGAACACGCTACCGTCATGGACGATCCCGAGATTTTCGATGGTGGCGCGCACCAGTTCGGCGGCCCGCAACGCCTGGTCAGTGCCGGTGTCGGGAATGATCAGGCAGAATTCCTCGCCGCCGTAGCGCGCGGCGAAGCTGGCGGTTTCGCTGGCGATGGCCGCGAGCGCTTCACCGACCCGGCCAAGGCAGGCATCGCCCTCGGGATGGCCATAGGTGTCGTTGAACAGTTTGAAGTGATCGACGTCGATCATCAGCAGGGCAAGGCTGTGGTCGTTCTGCTCGGCCCGATGCCATTCGAAATCGAGCCGGCTCTGGAAGCCGCGACGGTTGGCGAGGCCCGACACCATGTCGATCGAGGCCATCACGGTGAGGCGGTCATTGGATGCCACGAGATCGCGTTCGCGCTGGGCGAGTCGTCCGGCCATGTAGTTGAAGGCGCGTGCGAGCGGTTTGAACTCACGCGGCAGTCGCACGTTGGAGGCGCGCGCGGTCAGGTCGCCCTGACCGAAGCGGCGCGCCATGCTGGTGAGGAGGCGGATTGGATTGATGATCAGCCGCTCGCCGACAAACCATGCGCCGAGCAGCGCCACCAGCACCACGAGCGCGAACTGGGCGTAGGCGGTTTTGATGTCGTGGTTGATGCTGCCGAGCAGCGCGGTTTCCTTGATGCTGACGATCATGCGCGCGCGCGTTCCGGAGACGCGGGCGAAATTGACAGCCTGCTTCTCGCCGTCGCTCGACATGAAGGAGATCGATCCGTTGTCGCGGTCGAGGTTGATTTCACGCAACGCCACCGCTTCCAGCAGCGACGTTTCCTTCAGGCGATGGCCGACCAGATCGCCTTCGGGCTGTGCTGCGAGGATCACGCCGTTGCCGTCGACGAGATAGACAGACAGGCCGGTGCGCGTCTTGCGGTTGGCCATCAGTTGCGAAAGCCACTTGAGATCGATTGCCGCGATGATGACGCGCTCGGAGCCGCCCTCGACGGCGGATGTCGGGTAAGCCGCCATGATGGTGGGAAGGTTGGCCGCGCGGCTGAAGATGTAGTCGCTCAGCACGAACTCATGCGTTTCCATCGCCTGCCGGAAATAGGGACGATCGCCCAGATCCATGCCGACGATGCGCGGGTTGGTCGAACACTGGATTTTGCCGTTCGCATCCAGCACCGAGATGCTGCGAATCCACGGCAGGTCGACGCGCAGACTGGCGCGCATGATGCCGCAGCCGCGTCCGACCTCGCGCGCGGCGCTGTAGATATAGGCTGACGACTTGAGAACGGCCTGAACGGTGGAGATGATCTCGCGCTGTGCGTCGGCGGCATGATTCGCAAGCTGCGACAATTCGGTCGCGGCCAGCGCGATCTGCCGCGCACGGCCTTCCTCGAGAATCCGCACGCGATCCGCCATCAGCGGCACGACAAGAATCAGGGCAAGCAGGATCAACCGGGCGCGGATTCCCAGAAGCACCTTGAGTTTTGACGTGTGGCGGCCGAAACTGAAAAGAGACATTGAAAAGGGAATCCCCTCACCCCGCGGGGACCCTAGGCGGAAGGGTTCAAAAAGCCTTTCTGCGATTCGCTAAAATTCGACCGATCCACCGGGTTTGCATCGCGCTGTGGATAGATGACCGCAGGAAGAGCTTCGTTGGTAACTTCTGATTCACCACATGACCTGTCTTCTGGCCTTGCCGAGGTGGAACACGACATCGTGCGCGCATGTGCCGATGCCGGCCGCGATCGCGCATCGGTGGAACTGATCGCGGTCTCCAAGACCTTCGATGCCTCGGCGATCACGCCGGTGATCGACGCGGGGCAGCGCGTGTTCGGCGAAAATCGCGTGCAGGAAGCCAAGGCAAAATGGCCGCCCTTGATCGCTGCGCATCCCGGGCTGGCGCTGCATCTGATCGGACCGCTGCAGTCCAACAAGGCGAAGGAAGCCGTGGCGCTGTTCGACGCGATTCATTCGGTCGACAGGCCGAGCCTGTGCGCTGCGCTGGCCAAGGAAATAGCGGCGCAACAGCGCAATCCGCTGCTGTTCGTGCAGCTCAACACCGGCGAGGAGCCGCAGAAGGCCGGCATCGCGCCGCAGGATGCCGACAACTTCATCGCGGCGTGCCGTGACACTTATGGCCTGACGATTTCCGGCCTGATGTGCATTCCGCCGGTGGACGAAGCGCCGGCGCCGCATTTCGCGCTCACTGCGAAGATCGCGAAGCGCAACGGGCTGAAGCTGCTGTCGATGGGCATGAGCGCCGATTTCGCCGAAGCGATCCAGTTCGGTGCGACGCATGTGCGCGTTGGTTCGGCGATCTTCGGCAGACGTTAGCGAAGATGCGTGTGTCCCGGGCGCGATGCAATGCGACAGCATTGCTTCGCAGAACCGGGACCTTTCCACATTCGGAATTTGGAACGGCCCCGGATCAGTAGAGCGGCATTTGATGCCGTACCGCGTCCGGAGCATGCCAATCAGTCTTACTCGATCACGATTCGCGTGCGCGGCCCGATGCGCGCCAGAAGCCGCAGCATTGCAGCTTTTGTCATGCCGACGCATCCGGCGGTGGGCGCGAACTGATCGCGCGCCAGATGCAGGAACACGGCGCTGCCGCGCCCGGCAATTCGCGGCCGGGTGTTGTGGTCGATCTCGATGATGAAATCGTAGAGGTGATCGCTGCGCTTCAGGCGGTCGCCCGGCGCATCGCCGTTCAGGCGAATCGGCTGATTGTAATGCCGGTCGGCCGGGTCTTCCGACCAGGCGTCGTCGGGCGCGATCGCGCGCGTCGGCAAAAAACTGTGCGGCCGGGGATGGCGGTCGGCGCGCCACCACAGCCGGCGGGGATGGAAAATCCCGCGCGGGGTGCCGCCGTCGCCTTCGCGCTTGTTGGCGAGGATGCCGCCGCGTCCCAGCGCCACGGGAATCATCTGCGGACCGGCAAGCAGCCAGCCCCGGCGACGGCTTCCGGCGGCCGCATGAATCCTGATCGCCGCCAGCGGCCGATCACGTAAGCGTGTGCGGTAAGTTATTGGAAAAACGATGCTTCCCATGTTCTCTGACAGCCCCACCTTGCGCTTTTCGGCGCAAATGCTCTATTTCGGCAATATTCTTTCGGCAAGTTTGTCCGAATACTCGCCGTAAACGGTTCTCAAAGGATTGGACACATGGCCAACGCTCGCAAGATCCTGATCGTGGACGACGATACCGATCTGCGCGAGGCCCTGATGGAGCAGTTGTCGCTCCATGAGGAATTCGAGGCGTCCGCCGCCGATACGGGTGCGAAGGGCGCGCAGGCCGCCAAAACCCATTCCCCCGATCTGGTGCTGATGGATGTCGGCCTGCCCGATACCGACGGCCGCGAAGTGGTGCGCAGCCTGCGCAAGGGCGGCTTCAAGGCGCCGATCATCATGCTGACCGGTCACGATACCGATTCGGACACCATTCTTGGTCTCGAATCGGGCGCCAACGACTATGTCGCCAAGCCGTTCCGGTTCGCGGTGTTGCTGGCGCGGATTCGCGCCCAGCTCCGGCAGCACGAGGCCAGCGAGGACGCGGTGTTCTCGGTGGGTCCGTACAGTTTCCGCCCCGGCTCCAAGATGCTGACCGGCGCCAACGCCAAGAAGATTCGCCTGACCGAAAAGGAAACCGCGATCCTGCGCTTTCTCTACCGTGCCGGGCAGCAGCCGGTGACGCGCGAAACCCTTTTGCAGGAAGTCTGGGGCTATAATTCCGGCGTGACCACGCACACCCTGGAAACCCATATCTACCGGCTGCGGCAGAAGATCGAGAAGGACGCGGCCAGTCCGGAAATCCTGGTGACCGAATCGGGCGGCTACAAACTCGTTCCATGATCCTGCATAGCACCAACGCCAACCCGGCATATCATGTCGATTGAGGATGATATTGCCCTGCTGTCGCGGGTCCCTTCGTTCAATCTGCTCGGCATGTCGGCCATTCAGGTGCTGGCGATCGGCGCGGAGCAACGCGATTTCGAATATGGCGACGAACTGTTTCACGCGGGCGAGGCCGCCGATTCGGGCTTTGTCGTCCGTTCGGGTTCGTTCCGCGTCGCCGCCGAAGGCATGCCGGATGTGATCGCCGATCCGGCGAGCCTGATCGGCGAACTGGCGTTGCTGGTGCGGATGGACCGGCCGGGCACCGCGACGGCGCTGGAGCGCTCGTCAGTGATTCGAATTTCGCGCAGCCTGTTCCTGCGTGTGCTTGAGAGTCATCCCGAAGCGGCGCGGCGGTTGCGTGACGATCTCGCCGCGCGTACCGACAGCGCCGCCAGCGCGATCGCCCGCCTCACGACCAAACTGATCTGAATTTTCTCAGAACTCGAACGTCGCCGTCACCGGGACGTGGTCCGAGGGCCGCTCCCAGCTGCGCGCGTCGCGGGTGATGCGGAAATCGCGCACACTGTCGCCGAGCGCCGGCGATACCCAGATGTGATCGAGCCGCCGCCCGCGATTGCCCACGGTCCAGTCCGCGGCGCGATAGCTCCACCACGTGAAGATCTTTTCCGGCTCGGGAATCCGTTGCCGCGCGATATCGATCCAGCCGCCATGGTCCCTGACGGCGAGCAGTTTCTCGCATTCGATCGGGGTGTGCGACACCACTTTCAGAAGCTGTTTGTGCGACCACACGTCGTGTTCGTGCGGCGCGACGTTGAGATCGCCGACGAGGATATGGCGGTCGCGCGCCGTCGGATGAAGCGGCGCGCAATCTTTCATTTCGTCGAGGAACGACAGCTTGTGCGCGAACTTCGGATTGAGGCCGGGATCGGGAATGTCGCCGCCGGCCGGCACATAGAAATTGTGAATCACCAGCGGCGCCGAAAGGCCCGCGCTCGCGCCGAGCGTCGCCGCGATGTGGCGCGAATCCAGATTGTTGCAGAAGGTGCGGACGTCGCTGCTCTCAAGCGGCAGCTTCGAGACGATGGCGACGCCGTGATAGCCCTTCTGCCCGTTGAGCGCGATGTGCTCGTAGCCAAGGCGTTTCAGGCGCTTCAGCGGAAAGGCGTCGTCAGGACATTTGGTTTCCTGCAGGCACAATACGTCCGGCCGCACCGCCTTGAGAAACTTGGCGACGAGTTCGATGCGCAGACGCACCGAATTGATATTCCATGTGGTGAGGGTGAAACGCATCGACATCCGCGGCGGGAGATGGTCGCGCACGGCGTCGCGCGCGGGTCATTCCTTAGCGCGGATGCGGCGGCGGAGTCCATGCCGCGGCACGGATAGACGGCGAAAGCAGATACTTTCGATGACGACACGACGTGTCATTGCCGGGCATAGCCGTTCGAAGAGGCGTCGCTTCCGCTCGCCTACGACCCGGCAATCCATCATTCTGATCCCGGAAAGAGTTGTTGTTTGATGGATGCCCCGGGTCAAGCCCGGTCATGATGACTTCGCGCCAGTTGAAAAGCGCTAGTTGTTCGGCGGGGTCTGGTAGTTGGTGAAGTCGATCTTGAAGATGTCCGGATCGATCTTCTTGGTGGTGCTGAGGTTCGAGACGGCGACCGTGGTGTCGTAACCCTGCGGGTCGGTCACCGTCCACTGCTTCAACTGGTTGTCCTTGGTGCCGAGCATCAGCAGCAACCGGCTGGTGCCGATCAGCGGCTGCTTCTCCTCGATCAGAACGCTGGTGTACATGTCATCGGCGCTGACGCTGACGAGATCGGTGTCGCGCAGCAGGTCGATGCGATCCGACAGCAGGAAGCGCAGCGGCGTCTGCGACAGCGGATAGACGTCCTGAGTCGCGAGCCTGCGGTCGCGCACCACCATGGTGGTGCCGTCGGACACCACGGCGATCGTGCTGGGCGGATCGTACTGGAAGCGCACCTTGCCCGGCTTCTGGATGTAGAAATCGCCGGTCGAGCGACTGCCGTCGGGGCCGACCTGCACGAAGTTGCCGGTCAGCGTCTGGATCGACGACAGATAGGCGCTGACCTTGTTCGCCAGTGCCTGCTGCTTCTGGTCGAAAGTCCGCGCCTTTGAACCAAGGCCGAACAGGTTGCGAATGTCGGGAAGACCCGGGGCCTGCTGCTGCTGGGCCTGCGCTGTGGTCTCGGTGCGCGGCACGGGGACGGGATCGGCCGCCGCGGCCGGCGGGCGCGTGAGATCGACCGGCGCGCGATCGGCGGCGCGGGCTTTGGGCGCGGGCTTTGGCAGCGGAACGGTCTGCGCGAAGGAGGGCGACGTCAGCAGCAAGGCCGTCAGTGCGGCCACGGACAACGCGATTGCCGGATGCGAGTCATCCTGTCGAGATTTCCATGCGCGCATCAAGCAGCTTTCAAAAGGTTGTTCGAAGGTCATCGCCATCCAGTCTGTGGTCGGGTAGTCGCAAGCTATGGCGATTTCACGGCCTCTGTGCCGCAACCTGCACCGGTCCGGTGCGGCGGCACTCTATCAGAAACGCTCTTCCTCTTCAGGAACCAGAATCTCACGTTTTCCGGCGTGATTCGGCTGCCCGACGATACCTTCCTCCTCCATGCGTTCCATCAGGGTCGCCGCGCGGTTGTAGCCGATCTGCAGGCGGCGCTGGATGTAGCTGGTCGAGGCCTTGCGGTCGCGTTTGACGATGGCGACAGCCTGCGCGAACAGGTCGCCTTCGCCGCCACCGCCCATCGCGGTGGAATCGAACACCGCGCCGTCTTCCTCGGTCTCTTCTTCTGCGGTGACGGCTTCGAGATACTCGGGCTGGCCCTGGGTCTTGAGATGGCGGACGATCTTCTCGACCTCGTCGTCGGACACGAACGGTCCGTGGACGCGGCTGATGCGGCCGCCGCCCGCCATGTAGAGCATGTCGCCCTGGCCGAGCAGTTGCTCCGCGCCCATTTCGCCGAGGATGGTGCGGCTGTCGATCTTCGACGTGACCTGGAAGGAAATACGGGTCGGAAAGTTGGCCTTGATGGTGCCGGTGATGACGTCGACCGACGGGCGCTGGGTGGCGAGGATGACGTGCAGGCCGGCGGCGCGCGCCATCTGCGCGAGGCGCTGCACCGTGCCTTCGATTTCCTTGCCGGCGACCATCATCAGGTCGGCCATTTCGTCGACGATGATGACGATATAGGGCAGCGGCTCGAGCTCGAGCTTCTCTTCCTCGTAAATCGCCTTGCCGGTTTCCTTGTCGAAGCCGGTGTGGATGGTGCGGGTCAGTTCCTCGCCCTTGGCCTTGGCTTCGGCTACGCGCACGTTGTAGCCGTCGATGTTGCGCACGCCGAGCTTGGCCATGTTCTTGTAGCGCTGCTCCATCTCGCGCACCGCCCATTTCAGGGCGACGACGGCCTTCTTCGGATCGGTGACCACCGGCGTCAGCAGATGCGGGATGCCGTCATAGACCGAGAGTTCGAGCATCTTCGGATCGACCATGATCAGGCGGCACTGATCGGGCCGCAGCCGGTAAACGAGGCTGAGGATCATGGTGTTGATCGCAACCGACTTGCCCGAGCCGGTGGTGCCGGCGATCAGAAGATGCGGCATGCGCGCGAGGTCGACGATCACCGGCGCGCCGCCGATGGTCTTGCCGAGGCACAGCGGCAGCTTGGCGGTGGACTCGGCGCCTTCCTTCGCCGCTAGCAGTTCGCGCAGATAGACCTTCTCGCGATGCTGGTTGGGCAATTCGATGCCGATGGCATTGCGGCCGGGCACGACAGCGACGCGGGCTGACAGAGCGCTCATCGAGCGAGCGATGTCGTCGGCAAGGCCGATCACGCGTGACGACTTGATGCCCGGGGCCGGTTCGAGTTCGTACAGGGTGACCACCGGGCCCGGGTTGGCCTTGGTGATTTCGCCGCGCACGCCGAAATCCTGCAGCACGCCTTCGAGGGTGCGGGAGTTCTCCTCGAGCTCGTCCTTGCTCAGGGTCATGCGATCTGAGGCCTTGGGCGCGGCGAGCACCGACAGCGGCGGCAGCGTGAAGGCGCCCGAGGACTTGCGGGCCGGAGCGCGGGCAGCGGCGCGCTTGCGCGGCGCGGGCTCCTCCTCCTCTTCTTCCTCCTCGTCTTCCTCTTCGTACTCTTCCTCGCCGTCTTCGTATTCCTCCTCGTCGAAGCCGGCATCGGATTGCGGCACCAGCGACGGGCTCTTGCGTCCGCCGAGGGTGGGCTCGGTGCGTTCGAACGCGGCGGTCCGCGAGGATTCGCTGCGGCCGACGGCGAGCTTGAACAGGGCCGTCAGCATGCGCCCCAAGCGCGCCTTCGCGCTCATCGCGGCGTGAACGAGGAAGCCGAGCGACACCGAGCGGCGGTCGCTGTCGTCTTCCTCGGAGAAATCCTCGTCCTCGTCATCGATGGATGCGAGGTCGTGATCGACGATCTTCTCCTTCGACCCCATGCCGCTGGCGATAGCGAAGGTCAGGATCATCGCGGCGAACAGGATGATGCCGAGCAGCAGGCGATAGATCACGCCGGGGCCGAACACCACGGCGGGCACGCGCACGATAGCGTCGCCGACCACGCCGCCGAGCCCGGTCGGCAGCGGCCACGATCCGCCGTGCGGCCAGCAGCTCGCGAATCCCGAGGCAATCGCAGCGCACAGAATCCAGCAGGCAATCCGCATCGCCTCGCGGTCGAAATGACGATGGGTGAGAAGCCGCCAGCCCCACACCGCCACCGGCAGTACCAGCATGATCGCGCCGAGGCCGAGAATCTGCATTAACAGATCGGAGCCGATCGCGCCGGGCCAGCCCATGAGATTGCGGATCTTGCCCGACGTGGCATGGCTGAGGCTCGGGTCCTGCACCGACCACGTCATCAATGCCGCGGCAACCGCGCTCGCCAGACACAGCACGCCAAGACCGGCAAGCTCGCGCAGCCGCCGGTTGATCATCTCGCGGATCGGATCGGACAATTGTCCGACGAGAGGAATGACGCGCTCGATCGCTGGCATGTCCCGTCAGCTCCGCTGCTCGCTCAAGACCTGCACCATGCGATGCAGCGCCTCGGCCGTTGTCTCGCTGTCCTGCACCAGCGCCACGCGGATGTAACCCGCGCCGGGATTGCTGGCGCCCGGCTGCACTCGCGCCAGGTAGCTTCCCGGCAGCACGCGCACGCCGCCGTCCTTGAACAGATTCACCGCAGCCTGTTCGTCGCCGCCGCATCCGGAGACGTCGAGCCACAGGCAGAAGCCGCCGGCCGGCCGCTGATAGCCGAAACGGTTGCCGAGGATCTGGTCGGCGAGATCGAACTTGATGTTGTAGAGCCGCCGGTTCTCGTCGACATGGGTCTCGTCATCATAGGCCGCGATGGCCACGTGCTGCAGCGGCATCGGCACCTGCGGCGCGGCGACGTTGCGCAACTCGTGAAAGCGCAGCAGGAAATTTTTGTCGCCGGCGACGAAGCCGACGCGCATGCCCGGCAGGTTCGAGCGCTTCGACAGCGACTGGAACGCGACGACGTTGGCGAAATCGTTGCCGGCGCTTTCGAGAATGCTGCCCGGCGCGGTCCGGGTGTAGATCTCCGAATAACACTCGTCGCTCAGCACCATGAAGCCGTGGCGATCGGCGAGTTGCCTGAGGCGCGAGAAATAGGCGGGCGAGGCCACCGACCCCTGCGGGTTGGCGGGCGAGGCGATGTAGAACGCGACGGTGCGCGCCAAAAGATCATCGTCCAGCGCGTCGAGGTCCGGCAGGAATCCGTTGTCGCGGGTGGTCGGCAGGAACACCGGCTCGCACCCGGCGGCGCGGGCGCCGGCGGCGTAAGCCGGATAAAACGGGTTGGGCAGCAGGATCGCCGGAGTTCCCTTGCGCGGCGTCACATGGCGCGCGGCGGCGATGGCGGCGAAGAACAGCCCTTCGCGGCTGCCGTTGAGCACCAGGATTTCGGTTTCCGGATCGAGCGCGCGCGGCAGGCTGTAGCGGCGCGCCAGCCAGTTCGACACCGCGCGGCGGAACGGCTCGATGCCCTTGGAGATCGGATAGCGGCCGAACTCGTTGATATGGGCGGCCAGGATCGGCCCCACGAACGCGGGAACCGGATGCTGGGGTTCGCCAAGTGAGAGATTTATCAACGGCTTACCGGGCTGATAGGGCGCCAGCAGGTCGGTCAGGCGGGCAAAAGGGGAGCGTTCGCCGTCCTGGGGTCCAGAGGCCGATTGGGTACGGGAAGAAGCAGTCATGGCCATGCTTGGGATGCCAGCACTTTCGACGGTCGCGACCCCACCGATCGCGCAAGGATTGGATCACGCCACCATAGGAGCGGCGAGGTTAAGGCGCGATTAACCATCGCTGTTTGTACGCGATTCCAGCGCCTTGAGACCCCTCAAAAAGTGAAGGGCCCCAGCTTGCGCCAGGGCCCTTCGACGGTCGGAACACTGCCGGGTTTTGTGTCCGACCGTCGTTCGTGTGGATCAGGCCGTGCGGCTTACATGTTGTAAGCGCGCTCGGTGTGCTCGGTGACGTCGAGGCCTTCGCGCTCGACATCGGTGGTGGGCCGCAGGCCGACGATCAGGTCGACCAGCTTGTAGAGGATCGCCGAACCGATACCGGAGAACAGCAGCGTGGTGACCACGGCCTTGATCTGCGCGGTGACCTGGGTGACGAAGTCGTAGTCGGCGATCTTGCCGGCGACGTAGTCCATCACGCCGGTGCCGCCGAGCGCCGGATTGACGAGGATGCCGGTGCCGATCGCGCCGACGATGCCGCCGATGCAGTGGACACCGAAGACGTCGAGCGCGTCGTCATAGCCCAGCGCGTTCTTGAGCACCGTACAGGCGAACAGGCAGATCAGGCCGGCGACAAGGCCGAGCACGATCGCGCCCATCGGGCCGGAGAAGCCCGCCGCCGGAGTGACGGCAACCAGACCGGCGACCGCGCCCGACAGCGCGCCGAGCAGCGAGGGGTGACCCTTGATGATCCACTCCGCGAACATCCAGGCCAGTGCCGCAGCCGCGGTGGCGAGGAAGGAGTTGGTCATCGCGAGCGCCGCGCCGCCGGAGGCTTCGAGATTCGAGCCGGCGTTGAAACCGAACCAGCCGACCCAGAGCAGCGAAGCGCCGATCATGGTCATGGTCAGCGAATGCGGGGCCATCAGCTCCTTGCCGTAGCCGATGCGCTTGCCGACCATGAGGGCGCCGACAAGACCGGCGATGCCGGCATTGATGTGCACCACGGTGCCGCCCGCGAAGTCGAGCGCGCCCCACAGGAAGATCTGGCCGCCGTCGGCCATCACTTCATCGAGCTTGGCCTGCGCCGCAGCCTTGGCGTCGGGAGCCGCTGCTGCAAGAGCCTTCGCAGCTTCGGTGACGGCGTCCGGGCCGGCCCAGTACCAGACCATGTGCGCCATCGGGAAGTAGATCAGCGTCACCCACAGCGGAATGAACAGCGCGACCGCCGAGAACTTCATGCGCTCGGCAAACGCGCCGACGATCAGCGCCGGCGTGATCGCGGCGAAGGTCATCTGGAAGCAGAAGTAGATCATCTCGGAGATCGCGACGTCGGCCGAGAAGGTGCCCGCCATCGAGTCAGGCGTGATGCCCGCCATGAACGCCTTCGACAGGCCGCCGATATAGGCCGAGCCGCCGGTGAAGGAGAGGCTGTAGCCGTAGAGCGCCCACAGGATGCAGACGATACACACGGTGTAGAACACCTGCGCCAGCACCGAGAGCATGTTCTTGGAGCGAACGAGGCCGCCGTAGAACAGCGCGAGGCCGGGGATGGTCATCAACAACACGAGGATCGTCGATGTCATCATCCAGGCGTTGTCGCCCTTGTTGACGGTTGGTGCGGCGTAAGCCGCGGTTGCGGCGAACAGGCCGATGGCGAAAGCCGCCAATCCCGCGCCGAGAGGACGCTTGAACGTCATTTGTTTGTACTCCTGATTGAAAAGTTGTGAGCGCGGCATCAAAGGGCGGCGTCGTCGGCTTCGCCGGTGCGGATACGCACCGCGTGATCGAGACCGATGACGAAAATCTTGCCGTCGCCGATCTGGCCGGTTTTCGCGGCCGCGACGATGGCTTCGACGGTTGGGTCGACCTGGTTCGAGGACACTGCGACCTCGATCTTGATCTTGGGCAGGAAGCTCACCGCGTACTCAGCACCGCGGTAGATTTCGGTGTGCCCCTTCTGACGGCCGTAGCCCTTTACTTCCGTCACCGTGAGGCCGTGCACGCCGATGGCGGTCAGGGCATCGCGGACCTCTTCCAGCTTGAATGGCTTGATGATCGCCATAACGATTTTCATCTGTTCATTCCCCGCTTGAACCCGGCCGGGCGGCCAGGCTGATGGGAAGGAACAGAATCAAATGCCGTGCCAGACCGGCGAAATGTCCTAAGAGGTTATGAATCCAGCAGTTTTTCCGGGTAGGTGAGTGTCACCCGGGGTCGGCCAACGGCCTGCGCCTAAAATGGCGACACGCCTGCTGAAAACATGGGCACGTCAGATAAACGCCAGAATCCTGCCCAGCAGGCAGGCAAGAATGGTGCGTCAGCCTAAGCCAGTCGGATTACTGCAGTGCTTCGCCGTGCTGGGTGATGTCGAGGCCCTCGACCTCGTTTTCCCGCGAGACCCGCAGCGTGACCATGAGGTCGATCACCTTGAGCAGGCCCCAGGTGACGGCCGCCGTCCAGACCAGCGTGACCGCGACGCCGTAGAACTGCACCAGCAGCTGATGCGGGTTGCCTTCGAGCAGGCCGGCGGTTCCGCCGATCGCGCTTGACGCAAATACGCCGACCGCCAGCGTGCCGAGCAGCCCGCCGATGCCGTGAATGCCGAACACGTCGAGGGTGTCGTCGTATTTGAACCGATGCTTGAGGCCGGTGCAGGCCCAGAAGCACACGGCTCCGGCGATCAGGCCGATGACGATTCCCGCGGCAGGCGAAACGAAGCCGGACGCCGGCGTGATCGTGCCGAGCCCCGCCACCGCGCCCGAGATCATGCCGAGCACCGACGGCTTGCGGCGGGTGATCCATTCCAGCGCGCTCCAGATCAGCGCGCCGGCGCAGGCGGCGAGATGCGTCGACATGATCGCCATCACGGCGCGCGAATTGGCCTGCAGTGCAGAGCCGCCATTGAATCCGAACCAGCCGACCCACAACAGGCCGGTGCCGATCACCGCGAGCGACAGGTCGTAGGGCGCCAGATTCTCCGAGCCGTAGCCGCGGCGGCTGCCCATCATCAGACAGGCGACAAGCCCGGCGGTGCCGGCGCTGAGATGCACCACGAGGCCGCCGGCGAAATCGAGCACGCCGGCCTGACCGAGGAATCCGCCGCCCCAGATCCAGTGCGCCAGCGGCACATAGACCAGCGTGAACCAGCCGGCGCTGAACAGCATGTAGGATGAAAACCGCATACGGTCGGCGACCGAGCCCGCGATCAGCGCCACGGCGATCACGCCGAACGTCATCTGGTAAAGCACGAACAGCGCCTCGGGGATCGTCTTGGCGCTGGCGCTCACACTGTCCATGGTCATGCCCGACAGCATGAAACGATGCAGCGTGCCGATGCCGGGGCCGTCACCGACGAAGGTGAGGCTGTAGCCGTAGACCACCCAGAGAATCGAAATCATCGCCACCGCCGCGAGGCTCTGCGCCATCGTCGCCAGCACGTTCTTCTTGCGCACCATGCCGGCGTAGAACAGCGCGAGACCGGGCACGGTCATCATCAGCACAAAGGCGGTCGCCACCGTCATCCACGCGGTATCCGCCGGACTGATTGTGCTGGGCGAAAGAGGACTGACAGCCTGCGCACAAGCCGGTGCGACGAAACCCAGCGCGGCAATGGCGGCTCCGGTTGTCGTGCCTGCAATGCGACGCGCCCAATGCGTGATCATGGTATCCCCCGGCATCCTCAAAAGTTGATCTGAAACCCGGCGTCTTCGCTGCACCGTTATGCTGTGAAATCAGAGAGCGTCGCTGTCGGTCTCTCCGGTGCGGATACGAACCGCGCTGTCGATCGGCGTCACGAATACCTTGCCATCGCCGATCTGTCCGGTGCGCGCGCTGGAGGTGATGACCTGCACGGTCTGATCGACGCGGTCGGACGCAACCGCGACCTCGATCCGCAGCTTGGGCAGGAAATTCACGACGTACTCGGCGCCGCGATAGATTTCGGTGTGCCCCTTCTGACGGCCGTAGCCCTTGACCTCGGTCACCGTCATGCCGTGCACGCCGACGCCGGTAAGCGCTTGCCGCACCTCATCGAGCTTGAAGGGTTTGATGATTGCCGTGACGAGTTTCATGATGCAGCCCCCGGTCGCCGCCGGTCTTGGTGCCGGTGCATCACCCTTCTAGCGATGCCTATTCTCTTGGCAAGGCGCAGGCTCGCGGGTGCGGCCGCGCGCGGCGCAAATCACAGCGGGCGGGGATATTGGGCAACAGCCGCCGTCATGCAAGGCGCGGCGGCGTCGCCTTGGTCAGGCCTTGGGCTTGTCCGCGACGTCGCGACGCTCACGGACCGAACCTTCCTGCGCCACCGAGGCAACCAGCGTGCCGTCGGGCTTGAAGATCAGGCCACGGGTGAGACCGCGTCCGTTGCGGGCATTCGGGCTGTCCTGGCTATAGAGCAGCCATTCGTCGGCGCGGAACGGACGGTGAAACCACATTGCGTGATCGAGGCTGGCCGGCATCACCCGGCTGTCGAACAGGGTGCGGCCGTAACGCGCCATCACCGCGTCGAGCAGCGAGAAATCCGATGCGTAGGCCAGCGCGCACTGATGCAACGCCGGATCGTCCGGCAGTTTCGCGGCGGTCCGGATCCAGATGTTGATCTTGCCGTCGGGAATCTTCTCGCCGAAGTAGCGCTTGTATTCGACCGGACGCAGTTCGATCGGACGATCGGATTCATAATAGCGGCGGATGAATTCCGGCATCTGCGCGAAGGATTCCTTCGACAGCGCTTCGGCCGTGAGTTTTTCCGGCGGCGGCACGTCCGGCATTGCGTCCTGATGGTCGAGCGAGCCCTGCTCGTCGACATGGAACGACACCATCATCGAGAAGATCGCCTGGCCGTGCTGGATCGCGGTGACGCGGCGGGTCGAATAGCTCTTGCCGTCGCGCAGGCGCTCGACCTGATAGATGATCGGAATCTGCGGATCGCCCGGCAGGATGAAATAGCAATGCAGCGAATGCGGCATCCGGCCTTCGACGGTGCGGCATGACGCGACCAGCGCCTGCCCGATCACCTGTCCGCCGAACACGCGCTGCCAGCGCGTTTTCGGGCTGAGGCCGCGGAACAGGTTCTCCTCGAGCGGTTCGATGTCGAGGATGGAAATCAGGTCGATCAGGCTTTTCGACATCAAGGGTCTCGCTGGCGTGGAATAGTCTGGTGACGCAATCGGCGTCGCCGCGACAAAGGCGCATGGTTTCCGGGGCTGCGCAACTCTGTTAGAACCCGCGGGCGCCGGAACCCTCGCCGCTCCCGTGTATTTCCCTGAAAGCCGGGGGCCAGGCAAGGGCGCCGGCACGAAATCGGTGCGGGATACGAAAACCATGGCGGCACAACGAGCTATCGTGATCGCGGGCGGCGCTTTTGCCGGGCTGGCGCTGGCGTTGGCGTTGCGACAGGGGCTTGGCCCGGAGACCCCGGTGATCGTCGCCGATCCGGCGCTGGCGATGCGGCCGAGCCGCGATCCGCGCGCCTCCGCGATCGTCGCCGCCTGCCGCCGCCTGTTCGAGACTCTCGGGGTGTGGGACGAGATCGCCGACGGCACCCAGCCGATCCTCGACATGGTGGTGACCGACAGCCGCCTCGAGGACGCGGTGCGGCCGACCTTTCTCACCTTCTCCGGCGATGTGGCGCCGGGCGAGCCGTTCGCCCACATGGTCGAAAATCGTCATCTGATCGACGCGCTGGCGCAGCGCGCCGAGCGCGAGGGCGTCGAACTGCGGCCCCTCGCGGTGACCGACTACGCATCGCGCCCCGACGGAATTTCCGTCACTTTCGGCGATGGCGCGGTGGTCGAGGCGAGCCTGCTGGTGGCGGCGGATGGCGCGCGCTCAAGGCTGCGCGAGCGTGCCGGCATTCTGACCAACGGCTGGGAATACGATCAGTCAGGTATCGTCGTCACGGTCGGACATGAGCGCGATCATGAAGGCCGCGCCGAAGAACATTTCCTGCCCGCCGGCCCGTTCGCGATCCTGCCGCTCAAGGGCAAGCGGTCATCGCTGGTGTGGACCGAGAAGCGCAGCGACGCCGCGCGTATCGTCGCGTTGCCGGCGGACGAATTCAAAGCCGAACTGGAAGCGCGTTTCGGATTGCAGCTCGGCGAGATCGAGGCGCTCGACAAGCCGCGTGCATTCCCGCTCGGCTATTTTGTCGCGCGTTCGTTTATCGCCGAGCGGCTCGCGCTGGTCGGCGATGCGGCCCATGTGATTCATCCGATCGCGGGTCAGGGTCTCAACATGGGCCTCAAGGACATTGCCGCGCTGGCCGAAGTCGTTGTCGACGCCGCGCGTGTCGGCATCGATCCCGGACAGGCCGACGTGCTCGAGCGCTATCAGCGCTGGCGGCGCTTCGACACCATGGCGATGGGGGTCGCGACCAACTCGCTCAATTTCCTGTTCTCGAACAAGTCGACATTGTTGCGCGCCGTGCGCGACATCGGGCTTGGCGTGGTCGACCGCCTGCCGCCGCTGAAAAGCGCCTTCATTCGTCAGGCGGCTGGGCTGTCGGGTGAAGTGCCGCGGCTGTTGCGCGGCGAGGCGCTGTAGCGCCGATCGAAGCGGCCTATTCGCTGACGACAGCAAAATCATCGGATGTCATCACCGGGCTTGTCCCGGTGATCCCGGCAAGGCGGGCAGCGTGCCCTCCTAAGCGAGATGCCCGGCACGAAGGCCGGGCATGACATCTCATCTGTGACGAACTACTCGATCGGCCGCGCTTCTTCCGGCAGCATGATCGGAATGCCGTCGCGGATCGGATAGGCGAGCTTGGCGGAACGCGAGATCAGTTCCTGACGCGCGGCGTCGAACTCGAGCGGTCCCTTGGTTTGCGGGCAGACCAGAATCTCGAGAAGTTTCGGATCGACGGCCGCTTCGGGCCGCTCGGGGGGCGTCATGCTCATGGCCGGTTCTGTCCTCGACATGATGATGGTTTCAATCTTCAACAAATGGTCCGCTAAAAACAAGCCGACGCAGCGGTCCTACTGCAGCGGCGGATCGCCGGAGGTTTTCTTCTTGGCGAGATCCATCTCGGTGACCGCGATCAGGATTTCGGCGCGTGTCTTGAGGTCCGGTGCTTCGAGCAGCGCCTGCTTCTCCGCGGTGCCGTAGGGCGACATCATCGCCAGCGCGTTGACCAAAGCCTCGTTGGGCGCGTTGTTGATGCCGTCCCAGTCCACTTTCAGCTGATTGGCCTTGAGGAAGCGCGTCAGGGCCGCCAGCACCGCCTGACGATCGACGTCTTCTTCGCCCTTGCGCGCGGTGAAGTCGTCGATGAACGGAAAATAATCGACCTTGCACTGGCGGTAGGGCGTCTTCACCGACAGTTCCTCGACGACCTTGAAGCGCGCCACGCCGGTCAGTTCGAGGATGTAACGGCCGTCGCCGGTCTCCGCGAGCTGGGTGATGCGCCCGACGCAGCCGACGCGAAACAGCGACGGCGCCGATTCGCTGCGCGAATGCGTGGTATCGGGCTGGATCATGCCGATCAGGCGATGGCCGTCGCGTAGCGCGTCATCGATCATTTCGAGATAGCGCGGCTCGAAAATGTTGAGCGGCATCTGGCCGCGCGGCAGCAGCAACGCGCCCGGCAGCGGAAACACCGGAATTACTTCCGGGAGATCGGCAGGTCCGCGATATTCGGCGTTGATCGGCATCCGCTACCTCACGTCCGCCCTGAAGGTCAGGAGAACAGGATGGTGGACAAACGCTTTCGCGCATCGACGGTTGCGTCGTCGTCGCCGCCCCAGGCTTCGAAAAACTGCAGGAGCTGCTTGCGCGCACCATCATCATTCCACTTGCGGTCGCGCTTGATGATTTCGAGCAGATGGTTCGCGGCGTCGGCGCGCTTGTGGGCGGCGTTGAGCGCGGTGGCGAGATCGAAGCGCGCCTGATGGTCGAGCGGGTTGGCCGCGACCTTCTGTTCGAGTTCGGCCACCGGGCCGACCGACTGCGCCTGCTCGGCGAGATCGAGCATGGTCTGCACCGCCGAGATCGCGGGATCGTTGCGTTTGGATTCCGGAACCATGCCGAGCGTCTGCCTGGCCTGGTCGAGCGCGCCGGCGACGACATAGCAGCGCGCCAGACCGGCGATCGCCGGAATGCTCGATGCGTCCTCGCTCAGCGCCTGCGCATAGAGTGAAGCGGCGGTGGCGGCATCGCCTTCGTTGAGTGCCGCTTCGGCCTCGCCGAGAAGATCGGCCGAGCCGTCCATCGGGGGCATGCCCTGGGTCAGCTTGTCGATGAAGGCATTGATCTGGCTTTCCGGAACCGCGCCCATGAAGCCGTCGGCGGGCTGGCCGTTGACGAACGCGATCACCGCCGGAATCGACTGGATGCCCATCTGGCCGGGAATCGCCGGATGTTCGTCGATGTTCATTTTGACGAGTTTCACGCGCCCCTTGGCAGCCCGCACGGCCTTTTCAAGAATTGGGGTGAGCTGCTTGCACGGGCCGCACCACGGCGCCCAGAAGTCGATCAGGACCGGCTGGTTGCGCGATTCCTCAATGACATCCTTAACGAAGGTCTGGGTGGTAGTGTCCTTGATCAGATCCGGCGATCCCGCCGCGGCTCCGTTGCCCTGGTCAATCATCGTCACGTGGTACCTCGCCTGCCGGCCGTTTTTTGTTGAATGGCCGCGCGGTTCTAGCACGGCCCGCAGGATAATTGGCGGCGGAGGGGGCGATTTTCAATCCACGGGCGAATTCGGGCCGGTTTGTCGCGGAACAGCGGGTCCACCGGCGCGGGTGCCAAAAATAGACGGTCTTGGCTGTCGCGAGGCTGTTGCAATGCACCGCCGGTTTTGGCATAGGTGGCCGGCGGCGCGGATGACGCGCCGTAATTCTCTGCGATGCGGGTGTAGCTCAGGGGTAGAGCACGACCTTGCCAAGGTCGGGGTCGAGGGTTCGAATCCCTTCGCCCGCTCCAGAAATTTCTTGGCACTCTGAAAACTGCGATTTAACGACCAAAAGGCTGCCTTTCGGCGGCCTTTGTCGTCGTTGCGGGGTTTGGGCGAACGCCGTTCAGCCGCGCTGGGCCTCGTAGGCCTTCAGATGGGTGTAGATGACGCGCAGCAGCGGCACGCCGATGGCCGGTTTGGCGGCCTCGGCGCGAACAATGAGATCGCCGATCACATGGTCGGCCTCGATACGCGAATGGCCCTGAATGTCGCGCAGCATCGACGCGGTGAGGCTGGAGTTTTTGTCGAACAGCATGCCGCCGGTGCGCTCGAGAAACGCAGCGCGCGGGTCGTGACCGGCCGCTCTGGCGATCGCCGCGATCTCGTCACGCACGCCGCGAACGAAAGCTTCGCCGCCCGGCGCGCCGACGATCTTGCCGACCGGCGCCCGCATCACGCAGGTCGAGCCGGCCAGCGTCGCCAGAAACGTCCATTTCTCCCACATCTCCTGCATGATGTTGTCGCTGGCGGTCGCCTCGAACTGCTCGCCCTTGAGGGCCGCGGCAATCGCCCGCGCGCGGTCGCTGATTCCGCCGTCGCGCTCGCCGAACGACAGGGACAGCATCGGGATGAAATGGTGGATCACGCCCTTGTCGTCGAGTTGCGCGGCGATGGCGCATTGTCCGCCCATCACGCGGGCCTTGCCGAACTTCGCGTCCAGCACGTCGAGATGACGCATGCCGTTGAGCACCGGAATGATCGCGGTATAGGGGCCGACCGCCGGCGCGAATGACGCAATCGCATCGTCGAGATCGTAAGCCTTTGCGCTCAGGAGGACGATGTCATAGGGCGCCTTGATGTTGCCGGCGGTGACGGTGGGCGGATTGCGCAGCGTCACGTCGCCGAGCGGGCTCTTGATGATGAGTCCCTGTTCGGTCAAGAGCGCGGCCCGCTTTTCGCGGACCAGAAACGTGACGTCGCCTCCGGCCTGCAACATCCGGCCGCCGAAATAACCGCCGGTCGCGCCGGCGCCGATCACCAGTATCCGCATGACAGCTCCACGTCTTGCCGCGTGTTTCGCACGAATGGCAGGGAAGAAAAGACAGACCCGAAGAGTCCTACCACTTTTCGCCGAACGGGCGAATCTCCATCTCGAAGGTCCAGGCGCTGCGCGGCTGCTGGTAGAGTTGCCAGTAGGAGTCCGCGACTGACGATGGCGGCATCAAGAGGTCCGGATTGTTGAGCGCATCGGGGCCGTAGGCCTCGACGCGGCGCTGGCGCACCCATTCGGTATCGACGCCGGAATCGATGACCAGATGCGCGACGTGGATGTTTTTCGGCCCAAGCTCGCGCGCGATCGACTGCGCCACCGCGCGCAGGCCGAACTTGGCGCTGGCGAACGCGGCATAGCCGGGGCCGCCGCGCAGGCTTGCGGTCGCGCCGGTGAAGAAGATGTTGCCCTGGCCGCGCGGCAGCATCAGGCGCGCTGCTTCGCGTCCGGCGAGGAAGCCGGAATAGCACGCCATCTCCCATACTTTACGGAACACGCGCTCGGTGGTGTCGAGGATCGGGAAGTTGACGTTGGCGCCGATGTTGAAGATGCAGACGTCGAGCGGGGCGTGCTTGTCGGCGTCGCTGAGGAACGAGACGATTTCGTCTTCCTTGCGCGCATCGAGCGAGCGGGCGTGAATTTCGCCGCCCGCCGCTTCGATCTCCTTGACCAGAGGCGCGAGCTTGTCGCCGTTGCGGCGCCCCGCGAAAATCGTGAAGCCTTCGGCTGCGAATTTCTTGGCGATCTCGCTGCCGATGTAGTCGCCCGCGCCGATCACGGCGGCCGTTGCATTGCGCTTGGTCAAGGTCGTTCTCCTCGGGTGAACTCGATTATGGCGATGCGACCGGCAACATCAATCGCGATCCAGCCGGCCGCTTCATTCAAAACTGTGCTATTCAGAATCGTCGTTGATGATGCCGCCGAACAGATCCCAGGCCTTGCCGTTCCAGCGCTGCAGGCTGAGCTGGGTGTAGACCTTGTTGTTGGTGGGGCTGGTGTTCATGACGATGCCGGGGAGCGACAGCGGCAGGGCCAGTCCCTTGATGTTGCGGGCCTGCCTGGCGATGTTGTCGCGCGACAGATCGTTGCCGCATTGTTTGAGCAGGGCTTCGAGAATGACGCCCTGATGCATGCCGGTGAAGTAGTTGCTCTCCGAGATGTCGGCGCCGGGCATGTATTTTTCCATGAACGCCTTGTACTCCTTGACGCCGGCATCGTCGGCCCAGCGCGGATCGTCAACGTCCTTGCGATAGGTCGCGGTCACGACGCCCTTGGAAACGTCAAGACCGGCCGGTGTCAGCACCGATGAGATGGAGCTGGACACCAGATTGGTGATGAACAGCGGCTTCCAGCCGGACTCGTGGGTCTTGCGGATCGCCTGCGCCGCGAATTTGGGCGTGCCGGCGAACAGCAGCACCGACGCGCCGGTGCTCTTCAGCGACATCACCTGCGAGTCGATGGTCGGCTGGCTGACCTCGTAGCTCGACGTCACCACCTTCTTGTCGAACGCATCCTTGTATTCGGACTTGAAGCCCGCGACGAAATCGCGGCCGAGATCGTCGTTCTGATAAAGGATAGCTACCTTGGCGTCGGGGAAATCCTTGGCGATGTAGCGCGCATAGGCTTTCGACTCGGTGTCGTAGCTTGGCAGCGCGGTCGTGATCAGCGGATAAGCCTTGGCGTCGGTGAAGCGCGATGCGCCGGTGACGATGAAGGTCTGCGGGACTTTCTTGGCGGCGAGATATTTGGCGATCGCCAGATTGCCGGGCGTTCCCAGCGTCGAGAACATGAAAGCGACTTCGTCGGATTCGACGAGACGGCGCGCATGCTCGACCGTTTTCGGCGGGCTGTAGGCATCATCGGCGGTGATGAGGTTGATCTTGCGGCCGTTCACGCCGCCCTTGTCGTTGATCAGGTGGACGTAGGCGATCAGCGCCTTGCCGACATTGCCCAGCGCCGATGCCGGACCGCTGAACGGAAAGATCGCGCCGACCTTGATCTCGGTTGCGGTGACGCCCGGCGCGTTGCCGGCGAAAGCCGGTGCGCAAAGCGCGGTGGCGAGCAGTGCCGCCAAGGCGGTTTTCCTGAGCATGTCGATCTCCCTCGTCGATTTTCATTGAATTGGCGAGGGTCAGCATTAAGGTTCTATTTTAGAACTGTCAACGCAAAGGGAGCTTCAGATGCGACGCACGGCGTCTAAAGGTCCTCTGGAAATAGGGATTGAGCTAACGTAAGGGTTTGGTTCTGAAGCGGAAATATCCATATCATTTTCGAACTTGGAACTGCCGCCGGGCAGGGCGCATGGCACAACGAGCCCGCGATCCCCACGGACTCGTTGTGATGACTGCAATCGCTCGGTGAGAGGTCGCGATCAGGCCGCGCTGGTCTGCGCAAGGCCGAACGCAACCATGGCCAGCCGCGCGCTGTGATCGCGAATATCCTCGGGCCACGCCGCGATCAGCGCGGTGAAGCGCGCGGCGTCGCCGGCGTAGAGCGCGCGTAACGCGTCCTCGTAATTCGGCTTGTTGCCGGCCATCACCGCCATGAATTGATAGGCCGCTTCCTGTGCCTGCCGCATGCGATCGCGCGTGCCTGTCGCCTTGCGTGCATCCTCGACCAGTTTGCGGATTGCAACCGACGCGCCGCCGGGTTGTGCGGCAAGCCAGTCCCAGTGACGCGGCAACAGCGTGACCTCGCGCGCGACGACGCCGAGTTTGGGCCGCCCCGGTCCGCGCGGCGCTGGCGCTTCGGGCGCAACCGTCGCCCCGGTGCCCTCGTCTCCCGGGAGCCGGGTCGCCACATCGGTGGCGGTGCCGCGCAGGTCGATTTCGACCGGGCGGCTGGTCTCCGCTTCGAAAATCAGTGGTGTCAGCGAGGCATCGCGGCTGACGGCGTATTTGACCGCAACGGCCACCTCGCGGAGGGGGCCGAAGGCCAGGCGGTGGTCGCCGGCGAAGGCGATGAAAAGGGCAGGCTGGGTCATGGGGCGAACTCGGGTGTTTGGATGTGGCGCATATTTATCCGGGTAAAATCTTCAGGTCAATATTACCCGGATAAAATATCTGGAGCCGGTGTGCCCTCGGCTCGACAGCGGAGCCGCTGGCTGGCACCAGTGGTCTTCCAAAGACGCCCGAGGCCTTCATGCTCACGGTCCATCACCTCAACAATTCCCGTTCGCAGCGCGTACTGTGGCTGCTTGAAGAGCTTGGCGTGCCCTACGAGATCGTGCGTTATCAACGCCTGCCTTCGATGATGGCCCCGAAGGAGCTGCGCGCGATTCACCCTCTCGGCAAATCGCCCGTGATCACGGACGACGGCAACGTCATTGCCGAGTCCGGCGCAATCATCGAGTATCTGGTCGATACCTATGGCGACGGCCGCTTCGTTCCGCCGCCGAAAACACTGGAGCGACTGCGCTATACTTACTGGCTGCATTATGCCGAAGGGTCGGCCATGCCGCTGCTGGTGCAGAAGCTGCTGTTCACGATGATCCCGAAACAGGCGCCGATGCTGATGCGTCCGCTGTTGACCGCGGCGTTCGGCAAGGTGCTGACGAGGCTGGTCGAACCCCAGCTCAAGCGTCACATCGAATTCTGGGAAGGCGAACTGTCCGACAGCGAATGGTTCGCGGGCGGCGAGTTCACCGCCGCCGACATCCAGATGAGTTTTCCACTCGAAGCCGCAACCGCGCGGGCCGGGCTTGATGCGCGCTATCCAAAGGCGATGGCGTGGCTCGAGAAGATTCACGCGCGGCCAGCATATAACCGCGCGCTGGAAAAGGGCGGGCCTTACAAGGTCGGGCGCTAGCCAGCCAACGGCACGCCTGGCCCGAGACGATCTAGTTTCCGGCCGCCTCCGCGCCTCGAGTCCGGGGGTCCGCCGCCCCGAGCAGGCTGTCGGCGGTGACCGCGATCGAATTGGCCGAGGTCTGGCCCAGCGGCATCGCGATGGTATGGCCGCGCGCCCTCAGTGCATCGAGGATCTTGTCGGAAAATCCATGCTCGACACGCACTTCGTCCGGCAGCCACTGATGATGCAGCCGGGGTGCGGCGACCGCGGCAGCAACATTCATGCGATGATCGAGTACGTTGACGATCACCTGCAGCACGGTCGAGATGATGCGGCTGCCGCCCGGCGAGCCGGTGACCAGCACCGGCTTGCCGTCTTTCAGCACGATGGTCGGCGTCATCGACGACAGCGGCCGCTTGCCGGGTCCGGGCCGGTTGGCCTCGAAGCCGACCAGGCCGTAGGCGTTCGACGCGCCGGGCGCCGCGGTGAAATCGTCGAGCTCGTTGTTGAGCAGGACACCGGTGCCTTCCGCCACGAGGCCGACGCCGTAGCTGAAGTTCAGCGTGTAGGTGTTGCTGACGGCATTGCCGTCGTGATCGACCACGGAGAAATGCGTGGTGTTGCTGCCCTCGCGCGGCGGCGTCACCGAGAGCGCGATCGCGGGCGACGCCTTGCCCATGGTGATCGATGCGCGCAGGCGCTCGGCGTAGTCCTTGGCGATGAGCTGATGCAGCGGCGCATTGACGAAGGCCGGATCGCCGAGATAACGCGCGCGATCGGCGTAGGCGCGCTTCATCGCCTCGATCATCACATGCAGCGTGTCGATCGAACCCGCACCCATGCCGTGCAGGTTGTAGCCTTCGAGAATGTTGAGAGTTTCGATCAGTACCGTGCCGCCCGACGAGGGCAACGGCATCGACACGATGTCATAACCGCGATAGGTGCCGCGCACCGGCTGCCGCGTCACCGCGCGATAATTCTTGAGGTCGTCGGTGGTGATGATACCGCCGGCAGCGCGAATGCCGTTTGCGATTTTTTCCGCTACCGCGCCTTCATAAAATCCCTGCGGTCCCCGCGCGGCAATGGCTTCCAGCGTTGTGGCAAGATCGCTCTGAACGAGCTTGTCGCCTGCAACCAGCGAGGAGCCATCGGACCGGGAAAAAATCTTCTGGCTCGACGGCCATTTCGCCAGCCGCTTGTGCCAGTCGGGCAAGGTGTCGGCGATATCGTCGGCGATTACAAAGCCGTCGCGCGCCAGCGCAATCGCGGGCTGGACCAGGTCGCGCAGCGTGAACTTGCCCGAGCCGTATTGCTCCAGCGCCAGCGCGAGGCCCGCAACGGTGCCGGGTACGCCGATGCCGAGTGCGCTGTTACGGGATTTCGCCGGATCGGGCTTGCCGTCGGCGCCGAGAAACATGTTGCGGGTCGCGGCCGCCGGTGCGGTCTCGCGGTAGTCGAGGGCGATGTCCTGATTGTCTTTCGCGAGATGGATCATCATGAAGCCGCCGCCGCCGAGATTGCCGGCGCGCGGATAAGTCACGGCCATCGCGAATCCCGTCGCAACCGCGGCATCGACCGCATTGCCGCCACGCGCGAGCACATCGGCGCCGATCCGTGCCGCGACCTTCTCCTGCGCCACAACCATGCCGTGCCGGGCGGCCACCGGCTTGATCGTGTCGAATGCCGGCGGTGCATAGTAGCCATGCCGCGAATCCTGCGCAGGCGCGCTGCCGATCATGACGAGCGTCGCGATTGCAGCGGCGACGAGGCGCAGAGTAGTGAACGATCCCATAAGCGGCTCCGGCAAATTGTCTCGGCCGAAAAAGCCGATAGCAAAGGTGCGGGGGCAATATATGCTTCGCGCCGCGGGATAAAACATCTTCGGTGATTCGGCAGGAGCATTGTGAATGGCTGACATCAGTGCGCTGGACGATCGCAGCGTGGCGGTCCCGCGCACCTATCCGCCACGGTCCGCCGTATTCGGCTGGGTGCTGTTCGATTGGGCGGCGCAGCCCTACTTCAGCCTGATCACCACCTTCGTGTTCGCGCCCTACTTCGCAACCCACGTCGCGGCGACTCCGGCCAAGGGGCAGGAGATGTGGGGCTATGCGACGGCGGCGGCGGGCCTGATCATCGCCATCATGTCGCCGGTGCTCGGCGCAATCGCAGACGCGGGCGGCCGGCGCAAGCCGTGGATCGCCGCGTTCGGCACGCTGCTGGTGATCGGGTCGTCGATCATGTGGATCGGCAAGCCCGGCGATCCGTCGGTGATCCTGCCGCTGCTGATCGCGTTCGGGGTCGCCACGGTTGGCGTCGAATTCGCCACCGTGTTCAACAATGCGATGATGCCGACGCTGGTGCCGCCGGAGAAGATCGGCCGGCTGTCCGGCACCGGCTGGGCCACCGGCTATATCGGCGGAATTCTAAGCCTAGTTCTGGTGCTCGGCTTTCTCGCCGCGAATGCCGACACCGGCAAGACGCTGTTCGGGTTCAAGCCGCTGTTCGGGCTCGATCCGGTCATGCATGAAGGCGATCGCATCACCGGACCGCTCACAGGTCTGTGGTTCGTGATCTTCGTGCTGCCGATGTTTCTATTCACGCCGGACACCGCGGCGAAAAAGCCCGCACTCGGCGCGGTGCGCGAAGGCCTGCGCGAACTGCGCGAGACACTGGCGTCGCTGCCCGGCAATCCAGTGATGGCGACATTCCTGATCGCCAACATGGTCTACACCGATGCGCTGGTGGCGCTGTTTGCCTTCGGCGGCATCTACGCGGCGGGTACGTTCGGCTGGCAGACCATCCAGATCGGCACTTTCGGAATCCTGCTGGCGTTTTCGGGCACCATTGGCGCGTGGCTCGGCGGCAAGCTCGACGACATGTTCGGTCCGAAGAAGGTGATCGCGGGCAGCATGCTGATCCTGCTTGCCGCGATCGGCGCGATCCTGTCGATCGATCGCGATACGCTGTTTTTCGTCATCAAGGTCGCGCCGCCGGTGCCGGGCGGCGGGCTGTTCGCCGCGCCCGCGGAGAAGGCCTATCTCGTGCTCGGCTTTCTGATCGGCATGGCGGCGGGGCCGTTGCAGGCGGCGTCGCGCACGCTGCTGATCCGCCTCGCGCCGAAGGATCGCATCACGCAATATTTCGGCCTGTTCGCGCTGTCGGGAAAAGTGACGTCGTTCATGGCGCCGCTCGCCGTCAGCATCGTCACCGGATTGATGGCGAGCCAGAAAGCCGGCATGGCGGTGCTGATCGTGTTCTTCCTTGCGGGACTCGCACTGTTGTCACGGGTGCAGACGGCCCGGGCCTAGCTCCTCATAGGGACGAGGCGCTCCGTAGCCAAGTTTGCGCAGGCTACGCCTGCTATGGCGCCATCTCGAATCTTGAAGCTCCGGACGCTACGACGCATTCGATGTCATCACCGGCTGGCCCCGGTGATGACAAGTCGAGAGATTGGGCTAGTGCTTGAAGTGCCGGGTGCCGGTCAGCACCATGGCGATGCCGTGCTCGTCGGCGGCCTTGATGACTTCGTCGTCACGCATCGAACCGCCGGGCTGGATCACCGCCGTGGCGCCGGCTTCGATCGCGACCAGCAGGCCGTCGGCGAACGGGAAGAACGCATCCGACGCCACCACAGAACCCCTGGTCATCGGCGCCGCGAGTTTCAGCTCCTTCGCGGCGTCTTCGGCCTTGCGCGCAGCGATGCGCGCCGAGTCCACGCGGCTCATCTGGCCGGCGCCGATGCCGACAGTGGCGAGATCCTTCGCGTAGATGATGGTGTTGGACTTGACGTGCTTGGCGACGCGGAAGGCGAAGCGCAGATCGCGCAATTCGGCCTCGGTCGGGGCGCGTTTTGTTACGGTCTTGAGCGTCATGTCATCGACCACCGCGTTGTCGCGGCCCTGAACCAGAAGGCCGCCGGCTACGGTCTTGGCGGTCAGGCCCGCGGCGCGCGGATCGGGCAGGCCGCCGGCCAGCAGCAGGCGCAGATTCTTCCGTTTGCCGATGATGGCGATAGCCTCGTCGGTGGCGTCGGGCGCAATGATCACCTCGGTGAAAATTCCGGCGACCGCGTTCGCGGCGTCGGCATCGAGGGTGCGATTGAATGCGATGATGCCGCCATAGGCAGAAGTGGAATCGCAGGCCAGCGCCTTGCGATAGGCTTCGGCGAGATCATGGCCCTCGGCAACGCCGCATGGATTGGCGTGCTTGACGATGACGCAGGCGGCGGTGCGCTTGGCGTCGAACTCGGCGATGCATTCATAAGCCGCGTCGGTATCGTTGATGTTGTTGTAGGACAGTTCCTTGCCCTGAAGCTGGCGCGCGGTGGCGACGCCGAAACGGCGGTCCGGCGTCTTGTAAAACGACGCCTGCTGGTGCGGATTTTCGCCGTAGCGCAGCGCCTGGATCAGCCTGCCCCCGACAGCGCGGAAATCCGGCGCGTCGATCTTCAACCGGTCGGCGAACCAGTTCGAAATCGCCGCGTCGTAGGCGGCGGTGCGCGCATAGGCCTTCGCCGCCAGCCGCTTGCGCAACGACAGCGTGGTCGCGCCATTGTTGGCGGCCAGTTCGTCGAGCACCGCCTGATAGTCGCTGGCTTCGACCACCACTGCGACGTCGTCGTGGTTCTTGGCCGCGGCGCGGATCATCGCCGGGCCGCCGATGTCGATATTCTCGATGCAGTCCTCTTCGCTCGCGCCTTTGTCGACCGTCGCCTCGAACGGATAGAGATTGACCACCAGGAGATCGATCGGCGCGATGCCGTGATCCTTCATCGATTTGGCGTGGTCCGCATTGTCGCGAATGGCGAGCAGGCCGCCATGGACTTTCGGATGCAGCGTCTTGACCCGGCCATCCATCATTTCCGGGAATCCGGTCAGCTCCGAGACGTCGGTGACCTTCAGTCCGGCGTCGGCGATCGCCCTAGCGGTGCCGCCGGTGGAGACGAGGTCGATGCCGTGTCCGGCCAGCGCGCGGGCGAATTCGATCAGGCCCGATTTGTCGGAAACGGAAAGCAATGCGCGGGTTACCCGGCGCGGATGGTCGGTCATCAGATCAGTCCCGGATGTGCAGATATTGAGGCCTGCCGCGTAGCATGAAATCGGCGGCGGCAAAACCGTTTCGCCCTGCTTTCAGGCGGATTTTGGTGATCCGGAAATGCCTGTCAGAGCGGCAGTTCGGGCTCCCGCCGCGCGTCGCGCCGGGCTGCGGTCGCCGAGGCCGAAGCCGACGACCGGGTGAAATTCCAGCGCACGGTCGAGACCTGACGGGCATTGTGCTGGATCACGATCTGCGCGGTCCGGCGGGGACCGTCCGACCCTGCCAGGAAGACGCTGTCCTCGAGCTCGACCCGATCGTTCTCGGCCTCGAAGGTCCACACGTCCCGGTTGGGCAGGACCAGCATGACGCCGTGGCCGTCGCTCAGGCGGCTGGCCTTGACGGAGGGGTGAAGATGGAAGCGCAGCGCATAATCGTCCGCGCCGCCTTTGAAGGCGCCGCCCGGGCGTTTGGCCACCGTGTCCTCGCCTTCGATGCGGCTGCCGTCGACCGACACCATCAGCACGCGGCGATGGGTGACGCCGAACTGCTTGAGATAGCCGTCGTGCGACATGGTGAGCAGCGTGCCGCTTTCGGTCAGTTCGCGGTAGGCTTCGATGTTCTGCGGACCGGCGACGATCGGGGCGCCGTGCAAAATCTTCTTCATCGACATGCGTTCGACGAAGCGGCACGACGATGTGTCGTGATAGGTCAGCGTCGAATGCGCCGCGGTGCTGCGCGCGAAAACGCGCCAGTTGTCGCGGCCGGTGGAGGGCATTCCGCAATTCACCACGATGCGATGCGTCCCCGACGACAGTTCGAACGACAGGCAGCCGGCATGGGCGTCCTGGCTGACGCTTGCCGGGGGCGGGGGACCCGCGTCGGCAATCACCACCGTCGGCCCGGCATCGAGCCGCTCGTATCCGGTATGCGGCATGCTCGCCATCGGCGTGCCGTGCGTGTCATCGTAGGCGAGCAGGGTGGCCACCACGCCCGACGGCGCGCTGCTCATGCCGTTGAACAATGCGAAGCTGCCGTCGCCGTGCCGGAAGAAGCGCAGCATCGGCATCATGCGGTCGATGGCATTGAGCAACGCGGGCGGCGGCGGCAGGTTGCGCGCGGCGAAAGTCTGGCGCAGCGGCAGAAGGTCGAGCAGCAGATCGACCAGCGCGCCCGGATTGCGCGAGATATGCCCGCCGTCGGGAAGAATCTGGCGTTGCAGTTCATCCGAGAGTTTGCGCGAGGCCGTGCGGATATGCTTGCTCTGGTTGGCGAGACAAAGCGCGGCGTAGCACAGCGAGATTTGCACCTGCAGCCGCGGCATGCCGTCGGGAATGTCGGCCGCGGTGTAGCGAAGCGTGCGGATCTCGCGCGACAGATGACGCAGGAAGCGGCGATAGAATTTGCTGTCGGCGTCGTTGAGCACCAGCGGCGCCTGCGACAGCAGCGAGATGATGCGCCGCGCCAGCACGTCAGCACGTCGCCCGACCGCGCTCTTTCGCTTCGGGTTGGACAGCCAGTCCTCGATCAAGGCGCGCGCGTTGGCGCGGGTGACGGCGGATTCGGCGGCGCGCAGATGCCGTAGCCAGCCGAAGCCGAGCAGGGCGACTTCCCAATCTTCCGACGGCGGATCGAGATCGAACACCGAGCGGCCCCGGCAGGTGACGATCTTGCCGGCGAAGACGAAACGGCCCGAATAGATTTCGCCGGCGCGGGTGGCGTCGGTGGTGCGCAGGTCGTGCGGGGCGATCAGCAGGCGATCGGTCCGGCTCGGGAACAGGCGTGACAGCGCGATCGAATTGCCGCTCGCATGCGCCATCATCTTCCGCGCGGCGCGGCCCAGCAAAAGTTTCGATATGCGTCGTCGCCCTGCCACGCGCCCTGCCCGTTGCGAAATTCCCCAAGCCATCTTCTAATCTGAAATCGCGAGCGAAACACCCTGTCGGCGCTGGCTGCACAGGCAAAAAGCCGCGCGATCGCCCGCGATTCCACAGCCGCCATGCGGCTGCGAATCAAGCCGGCAGTTTATCCGGGGCCGGACCCGCGCCAAAGCAGCGCATGCATGAGGAACGCGGGGCGCTCAAGCCTTGATCAGGCGCGCGGCGAAGAAGCCGTCGAGACCGCCCAGTCGCGGGTCGGCGTGGGGCAGATGACAGGGCAACGTCCGCAAATCGCCCTCCGGCGTGATCAGTTCGGCATGACCGGCCACTTCGCTCGCGGTGACGGGAACCCGTTTGACGCCGGATTCAGTCGCGAGCAGCGCTGCAATCGCGTTCTCGCCTTCCTCGGGCTCAAGCGAACATGTGCAGTACACCAGCGTTCCGCCGGGCTTGAGCAGCGAGATCGCCTTCGCCAGCAGCCGCTGTTGCACGGTCGCGAGCATCGTGACGTCGCTTTCCTGTTTCAGCCAGGCGACGTCCGGATGCCGACGGATGGTTCCCGTCGCGGCGCACGGCGCATCCAGCAGGATGCCGTCGAACGGGCCGCCGGTCCATTCGGTCGCGTCGGCCACCACCGGGGTGGCGTCAAGCGACAGCCGTGCAAGATTCTCCTTGAGTCGCGCGACACGCGCCGGCGAGCGGTCGATGGCGGTGACATCCGCGCCGCCATGCGCGAGCTGCGCCGTCTTGCCGCCGGGCGCGGCGCACAGATCGACCACGCTCTTGCCGGCAAGATCGCCGAACAGTCTCACGGGCAATGCTGCCGCTGCGTCCTGAATCCACCACTGGCCTTCGTTGAAGCCCGGCATCATGGTGATCGGGCCTTGCAGCACCGTGCGGACCGTCCCGGTGGACATGGTTTCGCCGTGAAACCGGGTCGCCCAGGCCGTCGCGTCGGATTTCACCGTGAGATCGAGCGGCGGCTCGTGGCCGATCGCTTCAGCCATCGCCTTGGCATTGTCCTCGCCATAGTGCGCGACCCAGCGCTTCACCAGCCATGGCGGCAGATCGACCATCGCGCTGCGCACTTCCTCGACCAGCGGATGGCCCTCGCGCGCGCAGCGGCGCAACACGGCGTTGACGAGGCCGGCATATTTCGCGGCGCGCCGGTCTGCCTGCACCAGCCGCACCGACAGATCGACGGCGGCGTGGTCGGGCACATCCATCCAGAGAATCTGGGTCGCGCCGATCAGCAGCGCGCTCTGTGCACGCGGTGCGTCGGTGGGAATTCCGCGATCGAGCAGGCGCGACAGGACATGGCCGAGTGTGCCGAGCTTGCGCAGGATGGTGGCGACCAGCCGGCGCATCAGCGCGCGGTCCCGGTCCGACAGGGTTTTCAGGCCGGGATGGACGCCTGCGCCTTCGAGCTGATCGTCGAGCGTACGCCGCCGATGCAGCACGCCATCGAGAATGTCAGCGGCAATCCGGCGCGCGGCGAGGCCGGGCACCTCGGTCGGCGGGACAAATCTCGAAGGTTTCATGCGGACGGTACACAACTTGGCGGGAATACGGACGACGGCGTGGCCGCGGCGAGATCGCATCCGTGACACGCGAATATGCCAATTGTAAGAATCGCCTTGGTCACATCACAGTCGCGGCGTGAACTTGTCCCACGCGATTTCGCATGGATGTGCTTTCTGCTTTCTTGCCTGCAGTCCGGAGTTTTCGAATGACCGATCAGCCCGCACGGCCCGTTGAGACGGAAGCCACCGATGCCGAAGCTCCGCGCAAGCCGCTGCCGGCGGCGGCCCAGCGCGCGCTCGCGGAAGCCGCCGAACGGCGCGCTCAGGTCGAGCGCGAAGCGGCCGCGGTGAAAGGCCCCAAGGAGGTTCAGGGACCGAAGGGGCCGGAGCCGACCCGCTACGGCGACTGGGAGCGCAAGGGCATCGCGTCGGATTTCTAGCGCAGGTCGGAGGATTTACACGCATACAACCTCAGATTGCGATTGCGAATCGCACAGGTTGTACTAAGCTAGGGATATGTTCCTAGCCGCCCGCGCTTCCCTGCCCAATCCGACTCTGGTCCTGCTGGCCGGTGTGTTCGGTCTTGGCCTGCTTGCGGGCGCGACGCTGGCCGGAAAGACATCACCGCGGCCCGAGGCGGCGTCGGCCGGGCGCGCGATGGAGGCGCGGTCCACCGTTGCGAACAATCCCCGCGCGATATGGCCCCGCGAGGGAAATCTGACGGCCCGGTACCCGGCAGACGTCATTCAGGTCATCGACGGCGATACTTTCGAGGCCCGCATCCATCTGTGGCCTGGCCTGGAGATGACGACGCGGGTGCGGTTGCGCGGCATCGACGCGCCGGAGCTGAAAGCCCATTGCCCGCAGGAGCGCGAGATGGCCGAAATCGCCCGGGACGTTCTGGGCGAGATGATTGCGGGCGGCGAAGTTGCCATCTTCAATGTCGGTCCCGACAAATACAACGGCCGCGTGGTGGCCGAGGCTGCGACGCGCGACGTGCCGAGCGTCTCGTCCGCGCTTCTGGCCGCCGGCCACGTTCGCGCCTATGGCGGCGGCCATCGCGACGGCTGGTGCGCCACCGCGAGCCGTTAGGATCAAATCCAGGAAAAAACTTCAGGAACAAAAAAGCCGCGCGGATGCGCGGCTTTGGTTCCGGCGAGAACGAAATCAGCGCGCGGTGACGACGACCTGCGTGCCGACCGAAACGCGCTCGAACAGGTCGGTGATGTCCTGGTTGTACATCCGCACGCAGCCATACGACACGAAACCGCCGACCGAGTTCGGGCGGTTGGTGCCGTGAATGGCGTATTCGCCACCCGCCAGCGTCATCGCCGCAACGCCCATCGGGTTCTCGGGCACGCCGCCGGGAATGACGTCGGGGATCGAGGGATTGTCGTGCTTCACATCGGCCGGCGGCGACCACGCCGGATTGCGATACTTGCCGCTGATACGGGTGACGCCGGCCCACTCCTTGCCGCGCTTGCCGACGCCGACCGGGTAACGCACCGCATGGCGATCGTCGAGCACGTAATAGAGGTGGCGTTCCCTGGTCTTGACCACGATGGTGCCGGGCGAATAGCCCGCGGGCGCCGCGACCAGATCGGGGCGTGCCTGCGCCGCCGTCCCTGACAACACTCCGAGACCTAACAGGGCGGCGAGCGCCACCGCGAGTTTCCGCAACATCTCAAAATCTCCTGCCGCCATGCGGGCGCGATCCGGCGGCATGAGAATAAAATACAGCGCGCAAAGTAAATGGCCTGAAAACAACACTCGCCGCCAAAACGAAATTTGGCGGCGAGTGGCTCTGACAATCGTGTGATCGGCGCGGGATGCGCTGGGGCGTCATTCGCCTTTGCGGTTCTGCCGGTTGTCGAGGAGGTCGGTGACCACAGCGGGATCGGCAAGCGTGGTGGTGTCGCCAAGAGCCGACGGCTCGTCCTCCGCGATTTTGCGCAGGATGCGGCGCATGATCTTGCCCGAGCGTGTCTTGGGCAGGCCCGGCGCGAACTGGATCAGATCCGGCGATGCGATCGGACCGATGTCCTTGCGTACCCAGGCCACGAGTTCCTTGCGCAACTCTTCGGTCGGCTCAATGCCCTGCATCAGCGTCACATAGGCATAGATGCCCTGACCCTTAATGTCGTGCGGATATCCGACCACGGCGGCTTCCGACACGCTGTCATGGGCCACCAGCGAGCTTTCCACCTCGGCCGTGCCCATCCGGTGTCCGGACACGTTGATCACGTCATCGACGCGGCCGGTGATCCAGTAATAGCCATCGGCGTCGCGGCGGCAGCCGTCGCCGGTGAAGTACTTGCCCTTGTAGGTCGAGAAGTAGGTTTGTTCGAAGCGTTCGTGGTCGCCATAGACGGTGCGCATCTGGCCCGGCCATGATTGCCCGATGCACAGATTGCCCGAACATTCGCCTTCCAGCACCTTGCCGTCGGCATCCACGATCTCCGGCACCACGCCGAAGAACGGCAGCGTCGCCGAACCGGGCTTTTGCGCAATCGCTCCCGGCAGCGGCGAGATCATGATGCCGCCGGTTTCGGTCTGCCACCACGTATCGACCACCGGGCAGCGGCTGTCGCCGACCACGCGGTGATACCATTCCCAGGCTTCGGGATTGATCGGCTCGCCGACCGAACCGAGCAGCCGTAACGATTTGCGCGACGTCTTCTTCACCGGTTCGTCGCCCGCCTGCATCAGCGCGCGGATCGCGGTCGGCGCGGTGTAGAAGATGTTGACCTTGTGCTTGTCGACCACCTGCCAGAACCGCGAGTTGTCGGGATAGTTCGGCACGCCTTCGAACATCAGCGTGGTCGCGCCGTTCGCAAGCGGACCGTAGAGAATGTAGCTGTGACCGGTCACCCAGCCGACGTCGGCGGTGCACCAGTAGACGTCGCCATCGTGATAGTCGAAGACGTACTGGTGCGTCATCGAGGCATAGACGAGATAGCCGCCGGTGGTGTGCAGAACGCCCTTCGGCTTTCCGGTCGAGCCGGAAGTATAGAGAATGAACAGCGGATCTTCCGCGTTCATCGGCTCGCAAGGACAGTCGCTGTCAACGACGGCGGCAGCTTCGTGATACCAGACGTCGCGCTTGGGATCCATGTCGACATTGCCGCCGGTGCGCTTGACCACGACGACCCAGTCGACGCCGCCGACCTTCTCGATCGCGGCATCGACATTGGCCTTTAATGGAATCTTGCGGCCGCCGCGCAGGCCTTCATCGGCGGTGATGACGACGTTCGATTTGCAATCTTCGATACGGCCGGCGAGCGAATCCGGCGAGAAGCCGCCGAACACCACCGAATGAATCGCGCCGATGCGCGCGCAGGCGAGAATCGCATAGGCCGCTTCGGGAATCATCGGCATGTAGATGGTGACGCGGTCGCCTTTCTTGACGTTTCGCAACCGCAGGATGTTGGCCATCTTGCAGACTTCATCGTGAAGCTCGCGGTAAGTGATGTGGCGCGCTTCCGATGGATCGTCGCCCTCCCAGATGATCGCGGTCTGATCTTCGCGCTTGTCGAGATGACGGTCGATGCAATTGTAGGCGGCGTTGAGGACGCCATCCTCGAACCACTTGATGGAAATGTTGCCTGGAGCGAACGAGGCGTTATCGACTTTGGTGAACGGCTTGATCCAGTCGACCCGCTGGGCGTGCTCGCTCCAGAATCCTTTCGGATCGTTGATCGAGCGTGCGTACATCTCGCGGTACTTGGCATTGTCGACATAGGCCCGCTTGGCCCACTCCGCCGTTACGTCGTACACCTTCTCGTCGGACATCGTTTCCTCCACATACGCGGCTGTGGCTTTGCCTGCTCGCAGCCTGTTCCAGTCTTTGGCGGGACTATGCGCTTTTGCCCGAGGGGGCGACAAGCGCCAAAGGATAGGACTTTTGTCGGAGCGGCGTCATTGCGCCGCCAGACTCCATACCGAGGTGTGCTTGATCTCGGTGTCTTCGAGTTCGCGCGTCACCGGCACGCCATAGGTCGCGCGGACCGTGAGTTTGTCCTTCGGCAAATAGCTTCGTCCAGGATCGCCGATGAGGACAGCCGTCCCGCGATTGGCGTGGACGGATAGAAATGCGAACGCGCGGTGCGCGGTATCGCGCTCGTAAAAAATATCGCCGGCAAGAATGGTATCCCAGCTTGACGGCTGCGCGGCTGCAAGCAGATCGCCTGCGACCGGCTCGAGCCGCACGTTATTGTGTTCGGCGTTCAGCATGATCGCGGCCCGTGCGAAGTCGTCGATGTCCGCGCAGGTCACCGATGTTGCGCCGGCCTTCATCGCGGCAATGCCGACAAGGCCGGAGCCGCTCGCCAGATCCAGCACGGCCTTGCCGCGCACGACGTCCGGATGATCGATCACGTAACGTCCCAGCGCCTGGCCTCCCGCCCACGCGAAGGCCCAGAACGGCGGCGGCAAGCCTTCCGCGCCAAGTTCCTCTTCGGTCTTGTGCCAGAGCGGGACGGCTTCGTCGGCGACGAAAATCGAGATTTCGGGAATCAGCGGCACGGGTTGCGCACGTGTATTGGCGCGGATGAATGCGGCTTTGTCGGTGATGATGGCGGGCGCATCGAGGGTGGAGATCATCCGGCCATCTCGAACGCAGTTCCGCATCGCGGTCAAGCCCGGGAACAAAATCCGGCGCCGGTGAATTGGCGTGCGAGAGTTTCCGCAAGGAAAACAGGTCAATGCAAAGCCTTGAAATCGCCGGTCGCGGTGCGGTCAACGTCGGACGCGGGGCAACACCGAAGACGTCGTCCACCAGACGCATCGCCCGGAAACTGGGGCTTCGGCTCGGCGATCAGGCCGAACTCGATATCGTGCGGATCAGGCGCGGAAAGAATTTTTCCTTTGTCCGCGCGAACGGCAGGCCGGTGCGTGACCGCGCCACCGTGTCACGCCTGAAATCGCTGGCGATGCCGCCGGCTTATGTCGACGTGCGGTATGCGAGCGATCCGGCGTCGCATCTGCAGGCGGTCGGACGCGATGCCGCGGGCCGGCTGCAATATCGCTATCATGCCGATTGGGAAAAAGTGCGTGAGCTGCGCAAGGCGCATCGCCTTGCCAGGCTCGTGGAAGCATTGCCGGCAATCCGCCGCAGCGTCGCCCGTTATCTTTCCGGGGACGAGCCGACGCGCGAATTCGCATTGGCCGCCGTCATCGAACTGATCGCGCGCACCGCCATTCGTCCCGGCAGCGAATCCTACGCGCGGCTCAACGGCACGCGCGGCGCGACGACGCTTCACAAATCAAACGTCAGCGTCGAGGACGACTGCATCATTCTGACGTTTCGCGCGAAAGGCAATAAATCGGTGCGCAAGGAATGCGGGGCGGCGCGGCTGGTGCGCGCCATCGAGATCCTGCGCAAGGTGCCCGGCAGGCGCATGTTCCAGTACCTCGATGGCGATGGCGCGGTGCGCGCGGTCAACACGACGCAGGTCAACGCCTTCCTGCGCGAGATTGCTGGCCTTCGGATTTCGTTGAAAGATTTTCGCACCCTGATGGCCTCGGCGGCCGTGCTCGAATCGCTGGCGCGTGTCGTGCCGGCGGAAAGCGCGCGCGGGCGCAAAAAGCAGGTGCTCGAAGCTGTGCGTGCAGCGGCGGAAGAGCTTTCGAACACGCCGGCGATTTGCCGCAAGAGCTACGTGCACGACACCATCGTCACGGCCTTCGAAGACGGCATCCTCGAACGCTTTGCCTCGACCCTGAAGGGTTGTCGCTCGCCCGCGCGGCGCGAGCAGGTTCTGGCGAAAGTGTTGATCGCCGCGGCCGCCTAGAGCCCGCCCATCTTGCAAATGTGTTTCCACTCGTCGGGCTTCACGCTCTGCACGGAGAGACGCGACAGTTTCACCAGGTCCATCTCGGACAGCGTCTTGTCGGTCTTGATGGTGTCGAGCGTCACCGGAGTCTTGAGCGGCTTGTCGGCTTTGATGTCCACGCACACGAACTTGCCGGTCTTGTCGGTCGGATCGGGATAATGTTCGCGGATGATCTCGACGATGCCGACGATCTCCTTGCCCTCGTTGGAATGATAGAAGAAGGCGCGGTCGCCCTTCTTCATCTTCATCATGTTGAGCTTGGCCGAGTGATTACGCACGCCGGTCCACGCTTCGCCCTTCGCGCCCTTGGCGACCTGTTGCTCCCACGACCACACCGACGGTTCGGATTTGACCAGCCAGTAGTTCATTACTTCTATCCCTCGGCGCGGAACGGCCGCATCATGAGTGTTTCGATCGCTTCGTTGACGGTCAGCGCGCCGCCGAGAATGGCGGCGACAGCGCTCGCCACCGGCATATCGATATTCGTCTGCTCTGCAAGCTCGATCAGCACCGGCGCGGTGAACTGGCCTTCGGCAAGCTTGCCGGGCGTCGGCTTGGCGCCGCGTCCCAGCGCGATGCCAAGCGAGAAGTTGCGCGACTGCGGACTGGAGCACGTCAGCAGCAGGTCACCCAGTCCGGACAGGCCGGAAATTGTTTCCGCGCGCGCACCGAGCGCACGCCCGAAGCGCATCAGCTCGGCAAAGCCGCGCGTGGTCAATGCGGCCTGCGCCGATGCGCCGAGCTGTTTGCCGACGACGATGCCGGCGGCGATCGCCAGCACGTTCTTGGCTGCGCCGCCGATCTCGACGCCGCGTACATCGGTGGTGTGATAGGGACGAAACGTCGCCGAGCCCAGTGCGTGGACCAGCGACGCGGCCAGCGCTTCATCATGCGCAGCGAGAGTGACGGCTGTCGGCAGGCCGCGCGCGACATCGTACGCGAAGCTTGGTCCCGACAGGATGGCTGGCACGGCGCCTGGGATCGTCTCGGCAATGACCTCGGTCATGAACTTGTGTGAGCCGTGCTCGATGCCCTTGGCGCAGACCACGATGGGCATGCCTTTCGCCAGATGAGGCGCAAGATCCATCGCGGCGGCGCGCAGGTTCTGTGCCGGCACCACCAGCAGGATCGCATCCGCGCGGGCCGCGGCGGCAAGATCGTCCGTTGTTGTCACCGCGCCATCGATCCGCACGCCCGGCAGCCGGGGATTTTCACCGGTCGTGCTGATGGTTGCGGCAATCGGTGCCTGCCGCGCATAGAGGATGACGTCGCGCCCCGCGCGCGCGGCGGCATTGGCAAGCGCGGTGCCCCATGCGCCCGCGCCGATCACCGAAATGGTTTTGTATGATGCCATGCTTGCCACTTATAGCGTTTTCGAGCGAGGTGGATACGGGTCCGCTTCAAGAAAACGAGCCAAAACAAACGTTCAATGGCGCGCGCGGGTGTTGGCGAATTTCGCCGGCGTTTGAGTGGTCTCGTCGAGTTTCCAGCGTGCGCGCGGCGCCGTTTCCATCTCGTCGGTGAGGCCGAGGGCTAGCCGCTCCGCGCCGGCCCATGCGATCATCGCGCCGTTGTCGGTGCACAGCGCCGGTGGCGGCACGATCATCGTCGTCTGCGCCCGTGCGGCGATATCCTGCAGTGCGCCGCGAATGGCGTGGTTGGCGGCCACGCCGCCGGCCGCGACCAGCGCACGCGGCGTGCCGAAGCGCTCCTGGAAAATCTTCAGTCCGACCTTGATGCGGTCGGCGGTCGATTCGAGCACGGCGGCCTGGAAGCTCGCGCACAGGTCGCTGATGTCCTGCGGCTCCAGCGGCATCAGCCGGCTCGCTTCATTGCGAACCGCGGTCTTCAATCCTGACAGCGAGAAATTCGCGTCGGGACGACCGAGCATCGGGCGCGGAAATGCGAACCGCGTGGGGTCACCGCTGGCTGCGGCGCGCTCCACCTGCGGACCGCCCGGGTAAGGAAGGTCGAGCATTTTCGCGACCTTGTCGAAGGCTTCGCCCATCGCATCGTCGACCGTGGTGCCGATCCGCACATAGTCGCCGACGCCGAGCACGGCGACGATCTGGGTGTGACCACCCGAGGCGAGAAACAGGCAATAGGGAAACGCCAGCGGCACGGTGAGGCGCGGTGTCAGCGCGTGAGCCTCGAGATGGTTGACCGCGAGCAGCGGCGTGTTGTGGACCATCGCGATGGCTTTCGCGGTGGTGAGCCCGACGATCACACCGCCGATCAGTCCCGGCCCGGCCGCCGCCGCGACGCCGTCGAGTTGCGCGAAACCGATCCCGGCTTCCGTCATCGCGCGGCGGACCAGCCCGTCAAGCAGATCGACATGGGCGCGAGCGGCGATCTCCGGCACCACGCCGCCGAACGGCGCGTGTTCGTCGATCTGCGAACGAACGATGTTGGACAGGATCCGTCCGCTGCCATCGGCCTGCCGCTCGACCACGGCGGCGGCGGTTTCGTCGCAGGTGGTTTCGATGCCCAGAACCAGTGTGGATGTCTTGCTGCTCAAGTTCAGCCCTTGCCTTTGCCGCCAAAGCGGCGTTTTTCTTGCCCGGCGTAGCATTGGCGCGCAATGAGCAAAAGTGGGGGTGTTTTTAGCAGAAAACATGCCCGAAAACGACCGTTCGGCGTTGTCCTGCATGGATGGACGAGCGGGCATGATGGAGCAAGGCGGCAAAGTGACCACAGACGCGCAATCTTCCGGATCGGATGTCCTGCTCACCATCGGCACGCGGGGCAGCCCGCTGGCGATGGCTCAGGCTCATGAAGTTCAGGACCGGCTGGCGCGCGCGCACAATGTCGCGCCGGAACGGATCGTGATCCGTCCGATCCGGACCTCCGGCGACATCATTCAGGATCGCGCGCTGCTCGAAGCCGGCGGCAAGGGGCTGTTCACCAAGGAACTGGAAGAAGCGTTGCTGGCCGGCAGCGTCGATATCGCGGTTCATTCGTCAAAAGACGTGCCGACTTTCCTGCCGGATACTACCTGGCTGTCATCGTTCCTGCCGCGCGAGGATCCGCGCGACGTGTTCATCAGCCACAAGGCGAAATCGCTCGCCGAGTTGCCGCACGGATCGGTGGTCGGCACCGCGTCGCTGCGCCGTCAGGCCATGGTGCTGCGGCTGCGGCCCGACCTGAAGGTCAATGTCATTCGCGGCAATGTGCAGACGCGTCTGCGCAAGCTTGCCGACGGCGAGGCGGACGCGACGCTGCTCGCCATGGCCGGCTTGAAGCGTGTGGGGCTTGAAAAGGAAGCAACACGAATCTTCGCGATCGACGAATTCCTGCCGGCGGTGGGGCAGGGTGCCATCGCCATTGAATCGCGCCGCGCCGACGATCGCATCAACGCGCTGGTGGCGGCGATCGGGGATTCCGACACCGAAGTCGCGTTGAGCGCCGAGCGCAGCTTTCTCGCGCTGCTCGACGGATCGTGCCGCACGCCGATCGGCGGCCATTGCCGGGTTGATGGCGAGCGCATCGATTTTCGTGGCCTTATTATTTCGCCGGACGGCAAGGATTGGTTTGAAACCACCCGCGAAGGCTCGCGCGCTGATGCAGCCGAACTGGGCGCGGATGCGGCGCGGGAACTGCGCGAACGTGCGGGTGAAAAGTTCTTCACCCTGTTTGGCGGGGTCTAGGCGTGGCGGTTCTCGTCACGCGTCCCGCACCCGATAACGCTGCGACGGCCGCCGCCCTGCGCGCCAGAGGCTATGACGCCGTGTTGTCGCCGGTGCTGCTGTTCGAGCCGGTTCCGTTTCACGACAAGGCGGATGTTCGTTACGATGGCGTCGTCGTCACCAGCGCGAATGCGTTGCGCGCGGTGGCGGAGCATCCATCGCTTGCGGCCTGGCGCAAGCTGCGTCTGTTCGCAGTCGGGGAGGCGACGGCGGATGTCGCGCGGCAGGCTGGTTTCACCAACATTCTCGTCGCCGATGGCGCCGGCGCATCTCTGCGCGATCTGATCGTCGGTAAACTGAAGAAAGGCGGCACGCTGTGCTATCTCGCGGGCGAGGTTCTGTCGCGCGATCTTGCGGGAGAGCTCGAGGCGCGCGGCATCAGCGTGGTGACGCATACGGTTTATCGCATGGCGCCGGTGCCGCAATTGACCGCCGAGGTCGTGACCGCGTTCAACGCCGACGCGATCGAGGCGGTGCTGCATTTCTCGCGGCGCAGTGCACGCGCTTTTTTCGATGCGGCGCGCGGATCGGGTGTCGAGATTTCAGCGCTGGCGCTGCCGCACTGCTGCATCTCCGATGCGGTGGCGGCCGTGGCGCGCGAAGCCGGCGCGGCCCAGATCGCGGTTGCGCATTCGCCGGATGAAAAGAGTACACTCGACGCGCTGCAACGCATCGTGAAACCATCTTCACGGTGAGGTGTTTGCGTCGAATCTGCTACAGTCCGGCGCGTGAAAGGTGTATCTGCCAGTTCGGGACAGGAGTTGGCCATGGACGACAACAAGCCCGGGACCGATGCTGGCGAGACGGTGACCGATCTCGGAGCGCCCTCCCCGGAAGAGAAGCGCAAGCGTCCGGGACCGACGATCGATCTCGAAGCATCCGAAGTCTCCGATGTCTCTCCTGCCAGCGATCATTCCGATCAGGAGCAGCCGTCGGGCGGCGATTCCGGGGCCGACCGTGCCGGCGAGCCGCCGCCGCGGCCATCCCGCGTGCTGCCGATCGCCGCATCGGCGCTGGCAGGCGCGGTGGCCGCCGCACTGATCTTTGCCGTCGCGCTGTGGGCCGAATGGCCGTTTGCGCTCAATGATGGCGGAGTCGCCGAGCGCGAGGAAGCTTCCGCGCTCACGGCGCTCAACACCCGTATCGCGAAAATCGAAACCCGGACAGCCGAGAGCGCGGCGCCTCAGTCGTCGATCGATCCGGCGATGGCGGACCGGCTGAAATCGGTCGAAACCTCACTGGCTTCATTGCGCGAGGACGTGACGACCTTGCGGGCGGAGACTGAGAAAACGGTTGCCGATCTGAATGCGCTCAAGACAGCGCGGTCCGACTCGTCGGCTGCTCCAGCAGTCGATCTTTCGGCCATCGAGGAGCGGCTTGGCAAGATCGAGCGGGCAACGGCGGAGCTGGCTGCGTCGCCGCCTTCGCCGCCTCAACCTGCGGTGCCGGCCCCCGATCCCGGATTAAAGCATGTCGCGGCCGCGTCCGCGCTCGATCAGGCCGTGCGCAGCGGCGCACCGTTCGCAACGTCGCTCGCTGCGGTGAAGGGATTTGCGTCCGCCGATGCGCTCAAGCCGCTCGATCCGTTCGCAGCGAGCGGTGTTCCCGATGCCGCGTCTCTTCTGCGCGAACTGTCAACGCTTCTGCCGCGCCTCGAACCGAAGCAGGCGGAAGTTCCGAGTTCGAGCGGCGTTATCGACCGGCTGCAACACAGTGCGATGAAACTGGTCCGCATCCGGCGCGTCGATACCGGGGGCGATGATGTCGCGGCGGTGGTTGCGCGCACCAAAGCGGCCATTGCGCGGGACGACATCAGCGCGGCGCGCCGCGAGCTGTCGGCGCTGTCGCCGGCCGAGCGTGCGCCGGTCCAGCCCTGGCTCGACAAGCTGGCTGCGCGCGACGCCGCGCTCGCCGCCAGTCAGAAGTTTGTTGCGGACACCGTCGCGGCGCTGCCCGCGTCGGCAACGTCGCGTCAGTAGGCGGGTGGCAGGTTTTTCATAATGGCTCGCATCATTGCCTTTCTCATAGTGATTGCCGTTGTCGCCCTTGGCGTCGCCTGGGTCGCCGATCAGACCGGCAGCGTTTCGTTGTCGTGGAACGTCTGGCGCATCGAGACCTCGCTGCCGGTGTTTGTCTTCGCGCTCGCGGCGTTGTTGGTGGTCGTCATGGTGGCGTGGTCGGCGCTGCGAGGTGTCTGGCGTACGCCGGAGCGGCTGCGGCGCATGCGCCGCGAGCGGCGCCATCGCCGCGGTCGAGACGCGGTGACGCGTGGCCTGATCGCGGTCGGCACTGGCGATCAATTCGCGGCGCGCCGTCATGCAGGCGTTGCTCGCCGTCTGGCCCAGCAGGACCCGCTGTCGCTTTTGCTGCATGCGCAGACGGCGCAGCTCGACGGCGACCGCGAGGGCGCGCAGCGTGCTTTCCGCGCCATGGCCGAACGCGAGGATACGCGCCTGCTCGGTTTGCGCGGTCTGTTCATCGAAGCGCAGCGCAATGACGATCCCTACACCGCGGTTGCGATGGCAGAAGAGGCGCTGAAGATCGCGCCGGGTTCGGCATGGGCCTCGCATGCGGCGCTCGGCTTTCGTTGCGCCAAGGGCGACTGGGATGGCGCGCTGAAAATTCTTGAGAACAACCTTGCCGCCGGCCTGATCGACCCCGCCCCGTACAAACGCCAGCGCGGCGTGTTGCTGACCGCGCGTGCGCTCGAACTCGAGCACAAGAACCGGGATGCTTCGCGCGTCAGCGCGATGGAGGCGGTCAAACTTGCGCCGACGCTGGTGCCCGCCGCGGTGCTGGCTGCGAAATTTCTGAGCGAGGACAACCAGACGCGCCGCGCCATGCGCGTGATCGAGGCGGCATGGGTGGTGCATCCGCACCCTGATCTCGCCGATGCCTACGCCCATGTGCGGCTTGGGGATTCGGCGCTCGAGCGTCTCGCGCGCATCGAGGCGCTGGCGCAGAAGATGCCGGGTCATCCCGAGGGCGCGCTGGCGGTGGCGCGGGCCGCGATGGATGCAGGCGAATTTGCACGCGCGCGGACAGCGCTGGCGCCGCTGCTCGATGCGCCGACCCAGCGCGTTGCGATGCTGATGGCCGAACTGGAACGTGCGGAACACGGCGACGACGGCCGTGCGCGGCACTGGATGCTGCGCGCGGTGCGCGCCGCGCACGATCCAGCATGGACCGCGGATGGCTACGTGTCGGATCGTTGGCGGCCGGTGTCGCCGGTCACGGGACGGCTCGATGCGTTCCAGTGGGTGACGCCGGTGGCGGCCCTCCCATCCGATCGGACGCTGACCGCCGATCCGGTCATGGACGAGCCGGTTCTGCCGCCGCCGCCAGCTGAACCGGTCAGCCTGCCGACACCGCAGGATAATTCGCCCGAAACTGTTTCGGAAACAGCCACTCCCGCGCCGTCGTTGGATGCGGATGGATCTGAGGAGCCGGCCGAAACGCCTCAGCCCGAATCTGCTGCCCCGCCGGCACCGCCACCCCCGGCGATGCCGCCGCCGGTGTTCCGGCCGCGTCCGGCTCAGGAGAGGACGGCTCCCGCGGTCATTCCGATCGTCCGGGCGCCGGACGACCCCGGCGTCGACGAGGCGATCGACGACTTGCGCGATCCGGAGAGGCCGGGATCGGCCCAACCCGGCGGCTGGCGCGGATTTTTATCGCGTCTCGTGGGCTGAATTGCGCGGATCGGCGCTCGAAGATGGCTGAAACAGGCATGTTACTGACCATTGCGGCCGATGTCCTTGCCAAGACCCGCTATGGCCGATATTCAGGGGCCAACGGCGCATGATTTGCCGGGTTCGCCGCAATAGCTCAGTTGGTAGAGCACGTCATTCGTAATGACGGGGTCACAGGTTCGAGTCCTGTTTGCGGCACCACTTATTCAGACAGCATCCGACCAGCACCACAGAGCGTCGCCGGACGAACCGCCTTGCATGTCCGTGGGCGCAATCGACTTGCCCGATGCCGTCCGTTGGCTTGCGCGGGCGATCGCCAAAACGTTCCGGGTCTGTTGTGCTGACAGCGTGCTTCGCAGGGTCTGCGTTTGATCCTGGTGTGCTGCGAGCACCGATGACGCGCATGAGCAGTCAGATCGCGGAACAACCTCGCCGAAGACAGATCGAGTGAACCGCATGTATCGACAGGCGCGCGCAGTCACGACTGCGATGCATGACAGCGACAGCGACAGCGATCGCGGTGCGGCGCTCGCCAACGCAACCGCGACGACTTGACCGCAGCGGCGATCTTGCAACCGGGCCTCGTCATTGTTCGACTTGCAGCAAACATGACAGTTTCATTGTGCAGAATGAACTGCGCGGCCCACATTGCGATGCAGAAGGCGATTAACTTGACATCGAGAGCCGATAGCTAGACGCTCCCAAAAAAAACACAGCAAGAAATGCTGACAACGAACCGGGCACATCAGGCTCGGCGGCCACGAGGGGGACGCATGGTAGGCAAGGTGCTTGGGCGCGCCTCCACGCTTGTTGCGTGGGTTGGTGGTGCTGCGTTGATTCTCATGATGCTGCACATCGCAGCCGAGGTCGTCGCGCGCTATGTTTTCAATGCGCCTCTCCATGGCACGGTGGAAATCGTTTCCGCTTACTACATGGTGGCCGTTGTATTCCTGCCGCTGGCGATGATCGAGCGATCGAACGGCCATATCGTCGTCGAGCTCGTCTCGCAGCATCTGCCGCGACGGGCGCAGAGCATCCTGATCGGCATCGTTGCACTGATCTCGGCGGCGTACTTCACGGCCTTTGCCTGGCAGACATGGGGCGACGCGCTCAAGAAGTACGCGGTTGGCGAGGAGGCGCTGGGGACAGTCTCGATCACCGTCTGGCCGACACGTTTCTATCTTCCGATCGGCTGCGGCCTGATTGCGCTTGTGCTCGTGCACAAGGCCTTTCGGTTGTTCGCGGGCGACGAATCGGTGCTGGCGCATCACAAGATCGCAGAGCTTCAGGAATAGCGTCTCTGGTCAGGGACAAGGGAGGCGCTTTCGATGGACGACCTGACGCTGAGCGGCATTGCGCTTGGAGTGCTGATAGTTCTGATGCTGCTCCGCGTACCGGTGGCAGTGGCGCTGGGCGGCGTCTCCTTTGTGGGGCTGTGGGTCATGCTCGGACCCGGCACAGCCTGGGGCATTTTGACCACGGTGCCCTATGACTTCATCTCGCACTGGACCTTGAGTTCGGTGCCGATGTTCCTGCTGATGGGATACATCTGCTTCCACTCGCAATTGACCGACGGATTGTTTCGGGTCGCCAGAGCGTGGCTGTCCTGGATGCCGGGCGGCCTTGCGGTCGCCTCGGTCGGCGCCGCAGCCGGGTTCTCCGCAGTGACGGGTTCGTCGCTCGCGTGCGCGGCGGCGATGGGCCGGATCGCGACGCCCGAGATGTTGCGAAGCGGCTACGACAAGGGGCTTGCCTCCGGCACGGTCGCGGTTGCCGGCACCATCGGATCGATGATTCCACCCAGCATTCTTCTGCTGGTCTATGGCATCTATGCCGAGCAGCCGATCAGCAAGCTGTTCATCGCCGGCGTGCTTCCAGGCCTTCTCACTGCTTTGCTGTACGCCCTGATGATCGTCGTGCGGGTGAAGCTCAATCCCAAGCTCGCGCCCGCGGCGGCGGAAAAGGTAACCTGGCGCGATCGCTTCGATTCTTTCCGCGGCACGTGGCCGGTGATTGCGCTGATCGTCGGTGTTTTCGGCGGACTGTTCGGCGGCATCTTCACGCCGACGGAAGCCGGCGGTATCGGCTCGTTTCTCGCATTCGTGATCGGCTTCGCCCAGCGCGCCCTGACGCTTGAGAAGATCAAGAACGCCATCATGGAAACGCTGGTGACCACCGGCGCGATCTTCATCATCGCCATCGGCGCCATTCTTCTCACGCGCTTTCTGGCTCTGTCAGGGTTCACCGCGTTCATCGCCGAAGTGGTGATCGAAGGTGAAGTCAGCCAGGTCGCGCTCGTGCTGGGAACGATGGCGGTGCTGCTGTTCCTCGGCTGCTTCCTCGATCCGATCGGCATCATGCTGCTGACGCTGCCGGTGTTTCTGCCGGCGGTGGAAGGCTTGCACGTCAACCTGATCTGGTACGGCATTCTGCTGACCAAGCTGCTCGAGATTGGCCTGATCACACCGCCCGTCGGGCTCAATGTGTTCGTCGTCAAGGGAATCGTCGGCAACACGATTCCGATCGAGACTATTTTCAAGGGGGTGCTCTGGTTCCTCGTCGCGGATCTGATCTGCGTCGGGTTGCTTGTCGCGTTCCCGCAGATTTCGCTCTTTCTGCCCAGCTTGCTCAAATAGGCAGCGCGTCATTTTTGTTGGGGCGCCATGCCGCCCCAGTTACGGCAAGTCAAAAACTGAGAAACGCAGGAGAAGGGAGACTTCGAATGAAACAAGCCTGGTTTGCGACATCGATTCTGGCGGTTGCTATCGGACTCAGCACGGGAGCCTCGGCGGCGACGCTGAAGGCAGCCCATTATCTGTCGCCAAAACATCCCGTGGGGGTCGGTTACGAAACGTTTGCCTCGGAGGTGAAGAAAGACACCAAGGGCGATGTCACCGTCCGTATCTTCCCCGCGGAGTCGCTGCTCGGCGCCAAGGCCATTTCGGACGGTATCCGTGACAAGGTTGCCGACGTCGGTTTCACCACCTTCACCTACACGCCCTCCTATTATCCGCACGGCATTCTGCTTAACGATCTGGCGATGGTGGGAGAAAACGATATGGCCGCGGCGATGGCCATCACCGAACTTTTCATGATGCACTGCAAGCCCTGCACGGACGAGTTCGACAAGCAGAACCAGATATTCGGCGGCGGAATGAGCACGGCGCCCTACGTCCTTGTCGCCAAGGGCGATCTCAACTCTCTGGAGAAGATCAAGGGTAAGAAGCTGCGGGCTGGCGGTTCGCTATGGGATCGTTTCGCGACGTCGGTAGGCGCCACCGGCGTCAACGTGCCGTCGTCGGAGATCTATGAATCGCTTTCGCGCGGCATCATCGACGCCGCGATCTATGCGGTGGGTGGGCTCAAGACCCATGGACTTGCCGACGCCGCCGATCACGTCGTCATGCTCAACCTCGGCTCGTTCCGGTCCGGCAACCTGTATGCATTCAATCGCGATACATGGTCGAAGATGACCACGGAGCAGCGCGCCGCGATCTTCAAGGCGCTTCCGGTCGCCATTGTTCGAACGGTGAACGAGTATCATCTCGGTGACAAAGCGGCGCTTGAACTGGCGAAGCAGAAAAAGATTCCAATCGAGCAGCCGGACGCGAGCCTGCTGAAGGCGCGCAAGGACTTCGTCGAAAAGGACCTTCCCGGCGTTATCGCGAGCGCGAAGACCAAGCTGAAGATCGACGACGCCGAGCAGTTCGTCTCGAAATACAGGGAACTGCTGGCCAAGTACGAGAAGCTGATTGCGCCGATCGAGTCGGACCCAGCCAAGCTCAGCGAGGTTCTGTACAAGGAAGTCTATGCCAAGCTCGACCCGGCGAAGTTCGGCGTCAAGTAATCTCGATCGCCGCGTCTTTTGGACGCGGCGATCTTTCGTTCCGGAACCGGTGAGGTCCGGTTGGAGATTGATCCGATCAACCGCGGCCCTGAAGCCGCGGTTGTGTCGTTTAACGGTCTTCCTTTGCCGCGAAGGTCGTCTGTTGACCGTTCGCGTGCGACATCCTAGCTAGTTGTGAGGGGCGAAGGACAGCGAGGCTGCTCGTGAGCGTTGCCGAGATCGTGGATTTTCCCGCCAGGCGTGGATTGCTGGTGCCGCCGCGTCCGCCGGTTGCGCCGCAGTCGATGTCCACTTTCAGCCGCATGATGGCTGTCCGACACAACATGATCGCCACATGGGGCGAGCGGGCCTACGAGGAAGACGTGCTGCAAGGCGGGCTTCTCGGCCGCGCGAGTTTCATCGTCAATTCGCCCGATGCGATCCGCCATGTGCTGGTCGAGAACTACGAGAACTACGGGCGCACGTCGGCGGGCATTCGCGTGCTGCTGCCCATGCTGGGGCAGGGTCTGTTGCTCTCGGAGGGCCGTCCGTGGAAATTGCAACGGCGCACGCTGGCCCCGGCCTTCTCGCCGCGCGCGGTGACGACGCTCGTTCCCCACATGCATGCCGCGATCGGCGAGACCATCGCGAAACTCGATGACGCCGTCGGCCGACCGGTCGATCTGCGCGAGGCGATGCAGCGCATGGCGCTCGATATTGCCGGCCGTACGATGTTTTCGTTCGAGATCGCGCGCCATGGCGTACAGCTGCGTAACTTCGTCAACGACTACGGCAGCAGACTCGCGCAGCCCGACATCCTCGATATTCTTTTTCCCGGCAACTGGCCGACGCCGCGCGATCTGCCGCGCGCACTGTTCCGCCGGCGCTGGGTGCGCTTCATTGCATCGCTGATCGCCGAGCGCCGCGCCATGGGGATCGATCCGGCCAATCCGCGCGATCTGTTCGACCTGATGGTGGCGGCGCGCGATCCGGAAACCGGCGAAGGCTTTTCGGACGAGAATCTGGGCGATCAGGTCGCGACCATGATCCTCGCCGGTCATGAGACCACGGCGACAGCGTTGTTCTGGTCGTTGTATCTGCTGGCGCTCGATCCCGAAACGCAAAGCCGCGTTGCGTCAGAAGCGCGCGCGGTGGCAGCCGGTGGTGAGCCCGATTTCAGTCGTCTCGCCTTCACACGCGCGGTGATCGACGAAACCATGCGGCTTTATCCGCCCGCCTTCATCATCGCCCGCGCCGCCAAGGGGCGCGACATCATCGACGGCCGCTCGGTACGCAAGGGCGATGTGGTCATCATCTCGCCATGGCTGCTTCATCGCCACAAGAAGCTGTGGCGCGAGCCGGATGTCTTCATGCCGGCGCGCTTCCTGCCCGGGGCGCCGCCGCCGGAGAAATTCGCTTACCTGCCGTTCGGCGTCGGCCCACGCGTATGCATCGGCGCGCATTTCGCGCTGACCGAGGCGACGCTCGCGCTGTCGCGCATCGTGGGTGCATTCGACATTTCGCTGCTCAGTACGCGGCCGGCGATCCCCGTCGGCGTCGTCACCACGCAGCCGGATCATTCGCCGGAATTCCGGATCGATCGCCGCTGATCACATAACCGTGTGCTGCGCGCTGCGCCGCCTCAGCGCGTGATTCGATTGGATCGCATCTGCGTTCGGGCGTAACATTGCGTCATGAGTGATACGCAAGCCTTGCTCTCGGTGCTGAAACAGACTGCGGACGGCTCGGTGGTGCGGGCCATCGAAGATCTGATTGCCACCGGCGCCGACCACGAGCTTAACCGCATCAACCTGATCGACTTCTCCTCGCGGCGGGGGCTTGATGAGGAGCGCGTGATCTCGACGTTTCTGCACGCCTCACAACTCGGCATCTTCGACCTGACATGGAATGTGCTGTGTCCCGGCTGCAGCGGCGTGCTCGATGTTCACGATACGCTGAAGGCGCTTCGCCCGGAGGATTATCATTGCGGGCTGTGCGCGGCGGGCTATGAGGCGTCGGTCGACGAACAGGTCGAGGTGTCTTTCACGGTCAGCCCGCGGGTGCGGCGGATCGCGGCCCACGATCCCAATTCACTGCCGCTGTGGGATTACTGTCGTCAGATTTTCTGGAGTTCAGGCATCGAGATCTGCGAGGAATCGTTTTCTCGCCTCGTCAACGAGGCCACGCTGGAGGCGATCGAATTGCCGCCGGGAGAGAAGGCGGTGCTGTCGCTGCAATTGCCGGCGCAGTTCGTCATCGTATTCGAGCCGGTGACCCATGCCGCCCAGTTTCTCGACGTGCAGGGCGCGCCGGCGACGGAGAAGCAGCATCTTTCGCTGGTCTACAACGGTCTGCATCCGCCCACCGGCACCACGCCGATGCGGCCGGGGCCGCTCCGTCTGGCGCTTGAAAACCAGTCGAAGGTGCGGGTGCTGCCGTCGGTCTGGGTTGCTGGCGATGCGCTTCACGATCTTCTCGGCAAGCGCAAGCCGATCGTCACCGCCAAACGGATGCTCGCCAACCAGACCTTCCGCGACGTCTACAAGGCGGACAATCTCAACCTCGATCAGCGGCTGAAGATCACATCGCTGACTTTCCTCTTCACCGACCTCAAGGGATCGACGGCGCTCTATGAGCGCGTCGGCGATCTCGCTGCGTTCGATCTGGTGCGCGCGCACTTTCGCGCGTTGCTCGAAATCATTGCTTCGGAGCGCGGTGCGGTGGTCAAAACCATCGGCGACGCCGTCATGGCGACGTTCGTGCAGCCGGCACAGGCGATCGCCGCGGCGTTGCGGATGCGCGCTGCCATGGACGCGCTCAACACCGAGCGCGGCACCCGGGATCTGCTGGTGAAAATCGGCGTTCATGAGGGGGCCTGTCTCGCGGTGATGCTCAATGAGCGTCAGGACTATTTCGGCCAGACCGTCAACATCGCCGCGCGTGTCCAGGGGCAGGCCACCTCGCAAGCCATCAATGCCACCGGGAACGTCATCAAAGACCCGGGGGTTGCGGCGATTCTGACGAAAGCGGGGCTGACGCCGGCGGAGAAGAGCGTCGCGCTGCGTGGCATCGCCGGCCATGTCATGATCTACGAAATTCCCTGATGGACCGGAACCCGGCCGCGACGAGCTGATGCCTGTCGGCAACAGCGGGCGGCAAAAGTCGGCAGCGGCCGGGGACCGGGGAACCCGCCCGGATTGCCAGAGTTTAATTTTCCCGCCATAGGTCCCGCCCGAATTCGGGACTACATGCCCATCGTGTCACCGCGGCTTCGAATGTAGGAATTGATGCTCGACAGATTGCGCCACTTCATTTCGGATGTTGTTTCCCCGACCGGTCCCGACCATCGCACCTTCGACGACAGCGACTATCGGCTGGCGGCGACCGCTCTGCTTATTCACGTGATCTCGCTGGACGGTCCGCCGTCGGAGGCCGAGAAAACCAAGCTCCATGCGCTGCTGGAACACCGGTTCAGCCTCGATCCCGGCACCGCCAGCGCCCTGATCGCCGATGCGACCCTGGTGGAAGGCGAGGCGGTGGACCTCTATCATTTCACCAGCGTGATTATGCGGTCCGTCGCCGAGGAAGGCCGGCTCCGAATCATCGAAATGATGTGGGAATTGGTCTATGCTGACGGCCATGTCAGCGAGTTTGAGGAAAATGTGGTCTGGCGTGCTGCGGATTTGCTCGGCGTTTCATCGCGGGAGCGGATCAACCTTCGCCGCCGCGTCGCCGATGGTCTCCCCGACCCTGCCGCCTGAAACCTTTAGGCATGACCGCACCTTCTGCTTCCTGAAGCCCTTTGACCGCATCGAAGAGACCCGATGACCGTGCGCGTAACGCTGATTACTGGCGCTTCCTCGGGGATCGGCGGGGAACTCGCACGCATCTTCGCCGCCGACGGACACCGGGTCGCGCTGGTGGCGCGGCGCGAGGATCGCCTGAAACAACTCGCCGACGAACTCGTTGCGGCCGGGCGCGAGCCCCCGCTGGTCATTCCCTGCGATCTTGAACAACGTGACGCCGGCGACACCATCGCGGCGGCGCTCGCGGCCGAAGATGCCGAGGTCGAGTTTCTGGTCAACAACGCCGGGTTTGGTCTGTTCGGCGAAGCGATGGCGCTCGATCGCAGCCAGCAGCTCGCGATGATCGATCTCAACGTCCGCCTTCTGACCGACCTGTGCCTGCGTTTTGCCGATCAGGTGGTGCGTCATCGCGGCGGCATTCTCAACGTCGCCTCGATTGCCTCTTTCCTCCCCGGTCCGGGCATGGCGGTGTATTACGCCACCAAGGCGTATGTGCTGTCGTTGACCGAGGCGCTGCGCGGCGAATGGGGCCGCAGCGGGGTGCATGTTACCGCGCTATGCCCCGGGCCGGTGCCGACCGAATTCCAGCAGCGCGCGGGGCTGGTGCCGGGGCTCGATTCGGCGATCCTCAACGTCTCGCCCCGGGCCGCTGCCATGGCGGGCTATCGCGGACTCAAGGCCAACAAGCGGCTGGTGCTGCCGGGCGTCGGTATCAAGGCGATCCCGTTCCTGTTGCGTTTCGCGCCACGCGGGTTCGTGCTGTCGGCGGTGTCGCGGGTGCAGCAGCGCCGGCGGTGAAAATGTCGTGATGGCTTGCGGAAGAACCGAATCTGGTAACTTTCCGGGCCTATCGTGTATAGAGCGTGAATCAGGACTGCACGCTGCCGGCGCATGATGGATGTGCTCGTGTCCGGGTTGCTCCGGCGCTCATATCGTTGGATCATCGCCTTTCGCGAATTGCGCTGACGCGGTCATTTCCGGTGTTTTTGGACTCATGAGACAGCAGCATCCAGATCGGCCCTCCAGTTCCCTTCCGGTTCTGATTGTGCTGCATCAGGAAATGTCGACGCCGGGGCGGATCGGCAATGCGCTGCGCGCGCTTGGCCTGCCGCTCGATATTCGCCGTCCGCGCTTCGGTGATCCGCTGCCCGAGACCCTTGCCCATCATGCGGGCGCGGTGATTTTCGGCGGGCCGATGAGCGCCAACGATTCCGAGGAATACATTCTTCGCGAGATCGACTGGATCAAGGTGCCGCTGAGCGAGCAGAAGCCATTTCTTGGCATCTGCCTCGGCGCGCAGATGCTGGCGAAACATCTTGGCGCAAGGGTTGCGCCGCATCCCGAGGGCCGGGCGCAGATCGGCTACTACGCCGTGCGGCCGACAGAGGCGGGGCTTGCAGTTTGCGATCAGTGGCCGGAGCAGGTTTACCATTGGCATCGCGAAGGCTTCGAACTTCCCACAGGCTGCGAGCTGCTCGCCGAGGGTGACGATTTTCCGATCGAGGCGTTCCGCTCCGGTTCGTGTTTCGCGCTCCAGTTTCATCCTGATGTGACCACCGCGATGATGCATCGCTGGACCACGCGCGGGCATGAGCGGCTGGCGCTGCCGGGCGCGCGGCCGCGCCACGACCATTTCACCTGGCGCTCGGTTCACGATGTCTCGGAGCGCGCCTGGCTGAAGGCGTTTCTGGATCGCTGGCTGCACAACGCGGATTCCGCCGAACTGCTCAACGCCGCCGAGTAATTACTCCGCTGCCCGCGTCCCGATACTGATCTCCGACGTCAGGGTGCGGTGGACCGGACACTTGTCGGCGATTTCCAGCAGTTTCCGGCGCTGATCCGCGTCGAGGTCGCCTTCCATCGCAATCACGCGCTCGATCCGGCTGATCATGCCTTCCTTGGTCTCGCACTCCTCGCAATCCTTGGCGTAGATGCGGCTGTGCTTCAGCGTCACCGTGGTGCGAACGAGCGGAATCGATTTGCGATCGGCGTAGAGCCGCATTGTCATCGACGTGCATGCGCCAAGACCCGCCAGCAGGAAATCGTAGGGTCCCGGGCCGCTGTCCTCGCCTCCGGCGCTGACCGGTTCGTCGGCAATCATGCGATGCTTCCCGACAGCGATTTCCTGCTGGAATTTGCTGGCGCCGGTTTCACGCACCACTACGCCGTCGGCGATCTCCGGCATCGCTGCAGCGTGGTTTGCCGGCGCGGCATCGAGATAACGGGTTGCCCAGGCAGCGATCATGTCGGCGACGTAGGACGTGTCTTCCTTGCGGCCAAGCAAGTGGTCCGCGCCCTGCAGCGAGACAAAACTCTTCGGATGTTTGGCGGCCACGAAAATATGCGTCGCGTTGTCGATGCCGACTGTATTGTCGGTGGGTGAATGGAAGATCAGCAGCGCCTTGTGCAGGGTTGCCACGTCGTCGAGCAGTCGGTGGCTGGCAACGTCGTCGAGGAACTGGCGCTGGATGCGGAACGGTCGGCCCGCGAGCGCGACTTCCACCTCGCCGTCCCGGCGGATGTCCTCGATCTGGTCCTTGAACAGCCCGGTGACGTGGCCGGGATCGGATGGCGCGGCAATCGTCACAACCGCCTTGGCTTCGGGAATCTGCGCGGCCGCCGCGAGAATCGCCGCGCCGCCGAGGCTGTGGCCGATCAGGATCGCGGGCGCCTTGTGAGTCTCGCGCAGATAATCGGCGGCTTTGACCAGATCGGCGATGTTGGAGGAGAAATTGCTGTTGGCGAACTCGCCCTCGCTGGCGCCGATGCCGGTGAAGTCGAATCGCAGCACCGCGATGTCGTGCCTTGTCAGGCTTTCCGCGATGCGCTTGGCCGCCAGCACGTCTTTTCCGCAGGTGAAGCAGTGGGCCAGCAGCGCGAAAGAGGATGCTTCGCTGTCAGGCAGGTCCAGCGCCGCTGCCAGCATCTGCCCGTCCGTACCGGGGAATTGAAAGCGTTGGGTCGGCACGTTCAGCCTCCATCGTTGGTTCGCCAGAGCAAGGCGCAATCCGGTCTGTGTCCGGGAGGCCATTTAGGCTCCAAACCGGGTCCGCGGACAAGTCATGCGGGATTGCGGCCCTGGCAGGCATATGGGTCGCGCCCGCCAAGAATACCGGCAGGTTGCGACAACCGCATAGAAGGGAGGTTCTGGGAATGGAAGAAGATTTGGTGGAGCCAGGCGGGATCGAACCGCCGACCTCGTCATTGCGAACGACGCGCTCTCCCAGCTGAGCTATGGCCCCATCTGCCAGATCGCGTGGGCGAACCGGCTCGCAAGGCCGCCATTTACAATCCCGGCCCAATCCGAGTCAAGAACACGTCACACTTTGTATCTCGGTATCGCGTGTTTCGCCGGCTGCGGCGGAGACGTCCCTTGTTTGGTTCCGGCGGAGCCGATATTTAGGGGACCAGTTCCCTCAGCGAGCCGGACCCGCCAATGCGTGCCATTCTCGATATCATTCTGGTTGTTCTCGATCTCTATGTCTGGCTGCTGATCGCCTCGGCGATCCTGTCGTGGCTGATCGCTTTCAATGTCGTCAATACGCGCAACCAGTTCGTGGCGTCGGTGGCGGAATTCCTCTACAAGATCACCGAACCGGTGCTGCGGCCGATCCGGAATTTCCTGCCGAACTTCGGCGGTCTGGATATCTCGCCAATCATCGTGATCCTGATCATCATGTTTATCCAGCGCGTCATCAGCTACTACATCTATCCGAACGTGTTCTGAGCGCCGCCGGGACAATTGGACCTCTTTCATGGATCCGTGGCGCTATTCAGCGCAGGGCATTGCTATTTCCGTTCGCGTTACGCCACGCGGCGGGACAGACGCGATTGACGGGATCGAGACCCTGGCCAACGGCCGCAGCGTACTGAAGGTCAGGGTTCGCGCGATCGCCGAGGGCGGCGCGGCCAATCGCGCGGTGACGGATTTGCTCGCGAAGGCGCTTGGGGTGTCGAAATCGAGTGCGCGCGTTCTGTCAGGCGCGACATCCCGGCTCAAGCAGATCGCGATCGATGGCGACCCGCGCCGCCTCGGCGAGGCATTGCGACTTCTTTCGGCGTCGCCCGACGCCTGATCAAACCGAAGGATACAGGATGGCCGCCCGGATCATCGATGGAAAAGTCATTGCAGCGGACCTCCGCGCCCGCGTTGCAACTGAAGTCGAGCGTGTGAAAGCGGCGCATGGTCTGACGCCGGGCCTTGCGGTGGTGCTGGTGGGCAACGATCCGGCGAGCGAAGTCTATGTCCGCAGCAAGCACAAGCAGACCCAGGCCGCGGGGATGGCGTCGTTCGAACACCTGCTGCCGGCGGATGTGGCGCAGAGCGACGTTCTGGCGCTGATCGACAAGCTCAATCGCGATCCGGCCGTGCATGGCATTCTGGTTCAGCTTCCGCTGCCGGCGGGGCTGGACGCCAACGCCATCGTCAACGCCATCGATCCGGCGAAGGACGTCGACGGCCTTCACCCGGTCAACGCGGGACGGCTTGCCACCGGTCTGCCGGCGCTGGCGCCGTGCACGCCGCTCGGCTGCATCATCCTGACCAAGAGCGTGCATCCTTCGCTTGAGGGGATGAACGCCATCGTGATCGGACGCTCCAATCTGGTCGGGCGTCCGCTGGTTCAATTGCTGCTCAACGAGAATGCCACCGTCACCATTGCCCATTCGCGCTCGCGCGATCTGCCGGAGCTGTGCCGCAATGCCGATCTGGTTTACGCCGCTGTCGGTCGCGCCGAGATGGTGAAGGGCGACTGGCTCAAGCCGGGTGCAACGGTGATCGACGTCGGCATCACCCGCGTGCCGGGTTCAGGCGGCAAGGATCGTCTGATCGGCGACGTGGCCTATCAGGAAGCGCTGCAGGTGGCGGGCGCGGTGACGCCCGTTCCGGGCGGCGTCGGCCAAATGACCGTCGCGTGCCTGCTGGTCAACACGCTGCGCGCGGCTTGCGCGATCAACGGGCTGCCTGCGCCCGCGGTGTAGCCTTACTGCGCCGTATTCTCGATCAGCCGCCGGTAGAACCGGATCATATCGGCGTAGTTCGTGATGCTGATGCGCTCGTTTGTGCCGTGGAAACGCAGCAGATCCTCGGCTTTGGCCCGGACCGGCGAGAACCGGAAAATGCTTTGTGCGATTCCGGCGTAGTGCCGTGAATCGGTGGCCGCCAGCATCAGGCCCGGCGCGACCACGACATCGGGAAACACCTCACGGATGGTGCGGTTGAGCGCGCGATAGGCCGGCGTCTGCGTCGAGGTCACCGGCGGCGCCTCGGTATTAACGTCGCGCCGCGTGATGGTGATGGCGTCGTTGTCGATCGTGCGTTTGACATGATCGACCACGTCGGCCTCGGTGTCGCCGGGCTGCAGCCGGAAATTGACGGTGGCGTCGACCCGGCCCGGCAACACGTTGTCCTGATTGCCGGCGTTGACGATGGTCAGCGCCGTGGTGGTGCGGATCAGCGCATCGGTGGACGGCGACTTGCCGAACTCGCGCACCAGCAGCGGCTTGAACAGCCAGAGATTGGACAGCACGACGCGGTTCACCGGGTTCATGTCCGGCGCCAGTGTCTGCAGCATTTCAAGGGTCGTGCCCTGCAACCGCGCCGGCATGCGATGGCGGTCGAGTTTTGCCAATGCCGCGCTCATCATGCCGATGGCTGACTGTTTCGGTGGCATCGAGGAATGGCCGGGCGTCGCGATCAGGCTCAGATCAAGCGTGGCGTAGCCTTTCTCGGCAATGCCGATCAGGGCGGCCGGGCGGTCGAGGCCTTTCAACATGCCGTCGGCGATTACCAGGCCTTCGTCGATCGCGTAGTCGAGTTTGACGCCGCGCTGCGTCAGCAGTTTCGCGATCTCGCTGGCGCCACGCAGGCCGCCGACTTCTTCGTCCGCGCCGAAGGCGAAGTAGATGGTGCGTTTGGGACGAAAACCTTCCATGGCCAGTTGCTCTGCGGCTTCAAGGATCGAGAACAGATTGCCCTTGTCGTCCCACGAGCCGCGCCCCCAGATGAAGCCGTCGCGGATCGCGCCCTCGAACGGCGGCGCCTGCCAGTTGCTTTCGGTGCCCGGTGCGATCGGCACCACGTCCTGATGGGCGAGAAGCGCAATCGGCGTCGCGCCCGGATCGCTGCCTTGCCAGGTGTAAAGCAGGCTCAGGCCGTTGACGTTCTCGCGCTTTGCCGCCGCGTGAAACGCCGGAAATGTTTCCGCCATATACGCCTGCAGGCTGCGAAACGCGTCCGCGTTCTGTTCGGCGTCGCTGGCGCTGGAGATGGTCCGGAAGCGAATCGCGGCGCCGAGATGATCGGCAGCGCTCTTCTCATCGACCGGCGCACGGGCAATCGCGGCGACCTTCAGTTGGCGCGACGGCTGCATCAGGGCGTTGATACCCAGCGCGCATCCGAGAATGACGATCGCCGCGATCAGGAGAACGGCGAGATTGCGGATCATCCTGATCAGTCTTCGCATCGAAACGTTGCCCCTTGCGCAAGACCGGCCGGACGCCGGCACGTCATTTCTGTTTCTTGGCGCGCTCGATGCCTTCGAGAATCAGCTTCTGCGCTTCGCTCGCGTTACCCCAGCGCAGCACCTTGACCCATTTTTTCGGCTCGAGGTCCTTGTAGTGCTCGAAGAAGTGCTGAATCTGCTGCAGCGTGATTTCGGGAAGGTCGCTGTAGTTCTGAACCTTGTCGTAACGCTGCGTGAGCTTCGAGGTCGGCACCGCGATGATCTTCTCGTCGCCGCCGGCTTCGTCTTCCATGAGCAGCACGCCGACTGGCCGCACGCTCATCACCGCGCCCGGCACGATGGCGCGGGTGTTGGCGATCAGCACGTCGCACGGATCGCCGTCCTCCGACAGGGTGTGCGGGATAAACCCGTAGTTTCCCGGATAACGCATCGCGGTGTAGAGGAAGCGATCGACCACCAGCGTGCCGGCTTCCTTGTCCATTTCGTATTTGATCGGTTCGCCGCCGACCGGCACTTCGATAATGACGTTGACCTCGAGCGGCGGGTTTTTTCCAAGCGAAATGGCGTCGATACGCATAACAGGCCTTGTGCTGTGTCGTGAAGGAAACGGTGGTTGGTCAGGGCATAAAGCGCGCCGAATCCGGCAAGTTCAAGCCGGCCGCGCGATCATGTCAGCCGATTATCAGCTACCCCAGGCGAATGCCACCTTGTCGAGGGACTTCACGCCGAATCGCTCGGAGGAGCGGGCCACCATGCGGCCGCCAAGATCGCGATAGAACTCGACCGCCGGTTCGTTGTCCGACAGCGCCCAGATCACCATGCTCCGCAGCCCGCTCTGGAGCAGGTCGCGCTTGGCGAAGGTGAAAAGCCTGCGGCCGAAGCCGAGGCCCTGGAATTCGGGACGCAGGTAGAGTTCGTAGATCTCGCCCTCAAAATGCAGGCTGCGGGCGCGATTGCGGCCGTAATTGGCATAGCCGGCGATCTTGTCGCCGAACGACAGGACGCTGACGCGGCTGCCCTTGCGAATTGCGCTATCCCACCATTGTGGACCGCGGCGATTGATGAGCTTTTCGAGCTCCGCGCCCGGGATGATTCCCTGATACGCAGCGCGCCAAGCTTCATCGTGCGTCGCCGCGATGGCGGGCGCATCGGATGCCTTGGCCGGACGGACCTCGATCAGGATCGTGCTCATGATCCAATCAAAGCAAGTCGCCGCGCCGGCATCAAGGTCCATCCTTAATAATCGGTTAATATGTGAGGTTTTTGCATCACGTGGATGTAACGGTGTACCGAAAGCGGACAGAGCGAGCTGAGCGGGCCGGCTTGGCGCGCCGGCGGGGGCGCGTCATGATCAGTCCGATGTTCGGTCGGCTTTTCCGAAGTTGGATGGTGGTTGTCGCGCTGATAGGCCTGCGGGGCGCGGCGATGGCAGAGCCTGCGTTCGGGCCGCAGGGGACGGAAGGCGCACCGTATCGCAGTCAGCTTTGGCTGGTTCCGAGCGGTGAAGCGGAAACGGCGTCGCGCGCGCTTCTCTACCGTCCCCCCGGTGACGGGCCATTCCGGATTGCGGTGATGGCTCATGCATCAACCCAGAACGCAGTCAGCCGGGCGCAGATGTCGCAGCCTGAGTATCGCGCCTTGGCGGGCGCACTGGTGGCGCGTGGCTTCGCGGTGCTGGTGCCGGAGCGGCCGGGTCACGGCGCGACCGGCGGACGCTATCTCGAGGATCAGAGCGGCTGCGCGACGCCGGATTACACGCGCGCCGGGCAGACGGTGGCGAATTCAATTTGGGCAGCTTTGACGTTCATCCGGAAGCAACCCTTCGCACACAAGGGAGCCGCGGTTGTCATGGGCCATTCGGCTGGGGGCTGGGGCGCGCTGGCGCTGGCGCGCCATAACCCGAAAGATATCTCGGCCATCGTCGTATTCGCACCGGGCCGCGGCGGCCGCGCCGACAATCGTGCGGGACATATCTGCGCGCCGGACCGGCTGATCGCGGCGGCGCGGTCCTTCGGACACGGCGCAAAGGTGCCGGTGGCATGGCTGTTGGCGCAGAACGATTCGTATTTTCCGCCGGCGTTCTCAAAGCGGATGGCGGATGCCTTTGCGGCAGGCGGCGATCGCGTCGATTTTCGGGTCTTGCCGCCATTCGGCAGCGAGGGGCATTGGCTGGTGGAGAAGAGTGATGTCGATCGCTTACTTAAAGCAGTTTTCAAATAGGAGGTGGATTTGGCCCGCATTCGTAGATTCGAGAAATATCAAATGGATAGAAATTCCATCCACGACGCGATCGACGCGCGGTACTCGATATTTGAACGCGACGGTCGAAACTTTGTTCAGATCGATAGTTTTGGGAGAAGTTCTAGAGAGCTCCCAGGAAAGAAAAGTCAAACGATCCAATTAGATCGAGAGGCGGGTCTGCAACTCATTAAGATTTTGAAAGAAGCGTTCCATGTTGACTAGCGACCATCACCTCTTTCGCCGCCCGCACGCCGCTTTCCCACGCGCCGTGAGCGGTGGAGAAGAAATTCGGCGACGTGGCTTCGCCGGCGAAGAACAGCCGGTCATCGACAGGTGCGGCGAGGTCGTCGCGCGCGTCGGCGTGCCCTGGCAGTGCGTGGGAGTAAGAGCCCAGCGCAAACTCGTCATGCGCCCAGCGCGATTCGCCAATCGGCGTGAGCCTGCTGCGATAGTCCGAACCGAGCAGCGCGACCAGTTCGTCGATGGCTTGCGCCGAGAGCGCGCCGTCGCCCTTCTCGTCGAATTCGCGTGCGAAACTGCCGCCGACGAATCCTGAAATGCACGGCTGTCCCATCGGCCGCAAATGATAGCTGCCGGTACCGACGCGGTTGGCGCCGTAGAGATGCCCGTCGACCGGCAATGCGTCCGGCTCGGCCAGTGCCAGCATCACCTTGTTGGCGAGACCGAGCGGCAGTCCGGCGGCGGCTTCGACCTTGTCCGGCAGCGCAGGATGGAAACGGATCGTTTCATTGGCGATCAGGCTGGTCGGCGCCGTGATAATGACCTTGCCTGCGGTCACGGCGCCGCGCGAGGTGCTGATTGTCACACGCGGCCCGGAGTGATCGATCAGCGTCGCCTTTGTGTCGAGCGCGACCGGACATGGCGCGCCATAGGCCGCGATCAGCGCGCCATAGCCGCGGCGGACGCGCCAGTTGATGCCGGTGTCTTCATAGGCGTCGAAGTCGTAGGTCGAGACCTCGTCAAGCTCGCAGCCGTTGACATAAGTGCTGATCGCATCGATCCGTGCATTCCAGCGATTGCCGGGCTCGAGCCATTTGCTCGCCGGCGAATCTTCCGGCAGGTCGGAAGCGGCCTCGATCCGCGCCTCGAACGCGTCCATCGCGCGCAGGTAGTCCTCGCGATCCTCGGCCGGGAAGCCGAGGTTGAGGCTTTGCTCGCGCCAGCGCGGGAGCGTGGTATTGATCTCGAAGCCAAGCTCGCGCGCGATCGCCACGAACGCATTCCTGTCCGCTGAATGCAGCCACTCGCAGCCAACGTCGAACACGATGTCATTCTGAAGAATCGTCGTGTGGCTGCGGCCGCCCGGCCGGTTGCGCGCTTCGAGCACGATGACGGAGAGCGGTGTGCCCTCCAGTGCGCGCGCTGCCGCAAGTCCCGCCGCTCCCGCGCCGATAATCGCAACGTCGACATCGGAAGGAAGTGTCATGCGAGCCTGCCATGCCGGGAAATCCGTCACTCCGACGTATAAGACGCCGAAGCCCGGCACAAGGCCGGGCTTCGTGAAATTGAGCGATCAGATAAGGCGAACTCAGCTCGCCAGCGCTTCCCTGGCCTTCTCGGCGCGCTTGCGCTCGTTCGGGTCGAGGTGCTTCTTGCGCAGCCGGATCGACTTCGGCGTGATTTCCACCAGCTCGTCGTCTTCGATATAAGCCAGCGCCTTTTCCAGCGTCATCTTGATCGGTGGGGTCAGGCGTACCGCTTCATCCTTCGAGGTGGTGCGGATATTGGTGAGCTGCTTGCCCTTGAGCACGTTGATCTCAAGGTCGTTGTCGCGGGTGTGCTCGCCGACGATCATGCCGCGATAAACCCGCCAGCCCGGCTCGATCATCATCGGACCGCGATCTTCCAGCTTGAACATGGCGTAGGCGACCGCTTCGCCCTGATCGTTGGAGATCAAGACGCCGTTGCGGCGGCCCTGGATGTCGCCCTTGTAGGCGGCATAGCCATGGAACAGGCGGTTCATGATCGCGGTGCCGCGGGTGTCGGTGAGCAGTTCGTTCTGATAGCCGATCAGGCCTCGGGTCGGCGCGTAGAACACGAGGCGCAGACGATTGCCGCCGGAGGGGCGCATCTCGATCATCTCGGCCTTGCGCTCGCTCATCTTCTGAACGACCACGCCGGAGAATTCCTCATCGACGTCGATAACGACTTCCTCGATCGGCTCCTGCAACTGGCCATTCTCGTCCTTGGCGAGCACTACGCGCGGGCGGGACACCGACAGTTCGAAGCCTTCGCGGCGCATGGTCTCGATCAGAATCGCGAGCTGCAATTCGCCGCGGCCCGAGACTTCCATCGAATCCTTGTCGGCGGCTTCGGTCACGCGAAGCGCGACATTGCCTTCGGCTTCGCGCAGCAGGCGGTCGCGGATCAGGCGGCTGGTCACCTTGTCGCCTTCGGTGCCGGCGAGCGGCGAGTTGTTGACGATGAACGACATCGACACGGTCGGTGGATCGATCGGCTGGGCCTGAATCGGCGCGTCCACCGTCATGTCGCAGAACGTATCGGCGACGGTGCCTTTGGTGAGGCCGGCGATGGCGACGATGTCGCCGGCTTCGGCGACGTCCACCGGCTGACGCTCAAGGCCGCGGAAGGCGAGGATTTTGGTGATGCGGCCCTGCTCGACCAGCTTGCCGTCGCGCGACAGGACTTTCACCGCCTGGTTCGGCTTCACCGTGCCGGAAGCGACGCGGCCGGTGATGATGCGGCCGAGATAGGGATTGGCTTCGAGGATGGTGCCGAGCAGACGGAACGGGCCGTCCTCGGTCACCGGCGGTGCGACGTGCTTGAGCACAAGCTCGAACAGCGGCTTCATGCCGTTGTCGTTGTCCTCAGGGCTCGTGCCCATCCAGCCGTTCTTGCCCGAACCGTAGAGGATCGGGAAATCGAGCTGCTCGTCAGTGGCGTCGAGCGCGGCGAACAGGTCGAACACCTCGTTGACCACTTCGTTGACGCGCGCGTCGGGACGATCGACCTTGTTGATGGCGACGATCGGCTTGAGGCCGAGCTTGAGGGCCTTGCCGACCACGAACTTGGTCTGCGGCATCGGACCCTCTGCGGCGTCCACCAGCACGATCACGCCATCGACCATCGACAGGATGCGTTCGACTTCGCCGCCGAAGTCGGCGTGGCCGGGAGTATCGACGATGTTGATCCGGGTATCTTCCCACTGCACCGAGGTGCACTTGGCGAGAATGGTGATGCCACGCTCTTTTTCGAGATCGTTGGAATCCATCGCGCGCTCGGTGACGCGCTGATTGTCGCGATAGATGCCGGACTGTTGCAGCAACTTGTCGACGAGGGTGGTCTTGCCATGGTCGACGTGGGCGATGATGGCGATATTTCGCAAATTCATGTGTCTATGGTCTTCCAGCTATCGAGGCGCGACGTCTTGAGGACGGCGAGTGCAGGGCGATCTCGTTGATGCGCATAAAGGCGTCCAGAAAACGCGGTGCCCGGCGCCAAAAGGGCCGGGCACGGGACGCTCGTTGCGGCGCAATATAGTGGGAATTCGTCGAAAAACAACGGTTTTGGGCGGACCCCCGCCGCGAATTTACGCCGGGCGCGGAAATGCTGCCTCATCGGTTTCGGCGGGGTAAACGCCGCTCAAAACTTCATCAAAATGATCCTTAACGGCCTCGTTGCACAGGCAGGACCGGGCCGAAAGCGCCGCCGGGTTCCTGACAAGGATGGCCCCGCGGCGGGTCTCGAGGATGCCTTCGGCCTTGAAGGTCTGGATGACCCGGCTGGCATAGCTGCGGCCTACCCCCAGCATGGTCGATAGCTGCTCGTGGGTCATGGGAACCCGATGGTCTCCGGTCCGGTCCATGGCCGCCACGATCCACTTTGCGGTTCGCTGCTCGATGGAGTGGATCGCGTTGCAGGCGGTGGCCTGAAACATCTGGGCCAGCATGCAGTCGGCATAGCGCGCGAAAAGCTGGCGAATCGAAGGAGCCTGAGCCTTGGCCGCCTCGAGTTTCTGAACCTTGAGCCGCACCAGCGGCCCCGCGACCTTCACCGAAATCCGGGTAAACGCCGGCAAGTGGCCATGGCTGACGATGCCGCCGACGGCCCCCTCACGGCCGACAAGGATGGTTTCGACATCGCGACCGTCTTCGTTGGAGACCAGAAACGAGACCAGGGTCGGGCCGCACGGGAAATGCACCGTCTCGACGTTGTCGCCCGGATTGTAGAGCAGATCGTCGACAGCGCCCGTGGCCGGCTCAAGATGCGGCGATATCAGGGCATAGTCGACGTAGGAGAGCCGCCGAAGCAGATTGTTCAACGGCCGCTCACTTGCCGGGTCCGTCCGCTGATCCATCATTTTAGCGCCGCCGCATCCGTCGTGTCCGAACGTCCGATCTTATGTGCACTACTGCACAGACTGCAATGGCGCGATCGTGTTGGTTCCTCAAGGGAACCGCTACGGGCATTCGCTCCGGCCTCGCCCGCAATTGCCTGAGACCTTGATGCCTCCAATAACGCTGGAAGGGCCGCACGCGGCCGATGACAAAGTGCCGCCCGACGTGTTGATCGTCGAGGACGATCCGCTGATCGCCCTCGATGTCAGCGATGTCGTGATCGATCTCGGGGTATCTTCGGTTCGCACCGCTGTGAGCGTCGAGACAGCGATGAGGGCTATCACCGCGCGTGTGCCGGCGTTCGCATTGCTCGATGTCAGGCTCGGCGGCGGCGACAGCTTTGCGGTGGCGGACAGACTTGCAGAACTCAACGTGCCCTTTGCCTTTGTGACCGGCTATCGGGACGCATCGATGTTTCCGGCGCGGTTCAGTCAGCGGCCGACGGTCACCAAGCCGTACTCGCGTGAGGCGCTGCTTGATTTGCTGGTCCGGTGGCGTGTGCCTGCGACAGTTCCGCAAGGTCGCGCCGGCTAGACCGCGAAGGGGCGGCGGAGAGTTCGGCCGGAGATGTCGAGCAGCAGGGACTTGCGATCAGCGACCGCGTTATGGAACTGCTCGAGCGCGATACTGAACGCAGTCAGTGAGCCTTCCGAGATCGCGCCGTCTTCGAAGCAGTGCAGGGTATCGCGCATGATGGCGTCAGCCTCGGCCTGCATGGCATCGAGTTCATCCATCGATTCGGACTTGCGCGCGATCGCCAGCATTTCCAGCAAGCGTTCACGTTGCGAGACATTGCCGGCACGTTCGTCACGCTTCAGATAGCCGCCGAACCAGGCGCCGGCCGAACCCAGCACCGAGAGCAGCATAATGCCGCCCCACATGTAGTCGCTGTACTTGTCGAGGAAGGTCTTCTCTTCGCCATCGACATAGGCCGCGGCGCCGGGATGGGCTGTAATCGCAGCATCCTTGTCGGTGTCCGGCGTTTCGATTTTGGCGGCCTGAGGAAACTCGCTCAGGATCGACTGGCGTGCGCCGAACAGCTGGCGGGCAAAAGCGGCAACGGTGGTGTCCGACAACGATTTACGGGCAACGAAGTGATGGCCGAAGGTGATGGTGGTCACCGTGTCGTCGGGACGTGCCGGCGCGGCGCTGAACGTCCCGGCCGGGATTTCTCCGGAATCATAGGCGGCGACCTTCTGCGCGATGACTTCCGATGCCGTGATCGACAGGAACGTTGGCTCGACGCCGGCGCGCGATGTCGCCGCAATCGCCTCCGCAGTGATCCGGCTGTTGAGAGGGCCGACCGCGAGCCATGCATCGAGCTTCTGGTTGCGCAGTTGCTCGGCGATCCCACTGGTCGAGAACTGCACGGTCTGGACGCTGTCAGGCTTCACGCCCGAATATTCCAGGATGACATGCAGCAGATTGATGTTGGCGGGCGTCTTGCCGATGACACCGACGCGGCGGCCGGCGAGTTGCGAAATGGATTTGATCTTGTCTGTCTTGCCCTTGGTTCCGGGCACCCAGAGCACGGCGAAATTCTTGCGCAGATAGGCGACGGCCTGAGCGTCTTTCGACATCGGAAGATCACCGCGCACGATGGCGAGGTCGGTCCTGCCTGCCTCCAGGGCGGCGGCGCTTGCGGCCGCGCCTTCGGTGACGATCGGGCGAAGCCGGATGTGGGCATGGTCACGGGCGAAGGCCTGGGTGATGGCCTGAACGACCTTGACGTCATCGCTGTTCGGCGGCCCCACGGCGATGCGTAAGGTCACCGGCCGAGTGAAGAAAAAAGTCGCCCCGCCCAGAATGGCGATGAGGCCGAGAAGGGCGGCGATAACGATCAGCGTGGTCCGCACGCCGGATTTGCGCGGCGAGGCCGATCGCGGCAAGTCGCGCGCAGGCGTTTCGGCCGGTCCACTCCTCAGGTCCATTCGACACCGGTTGTGCTGGAGATCGGTCGCCTTCGCCTTATATCAGATTTCTGATCTGATACGCGGCGAAGCATGCGAGCGTGGTTGACGGCGATCATTGTGGCCGGAACATGAAGGGCGGCTGAATTTTCAGGGTCCGGGTCGCGCAGCGTGTGGCGGTCACGTGGACGTGAGCAGGAGGGGACGATGGTGCAGAAGTTGTCGGCGGACGCGCGGCGGGCGGCGGTGGCCAAACTCGAAGGCTGGTCCGATGTCGATGGCCGGGATGCGATCACCCGAACCTTCGTGTTCAAGAACTTCAACGAGGCGTTTGGTTTCATGACCCGCGCGGCGCTGGTTGCCGAGAAAAACGATCACCATCCTGAATGGCGCAACGTCTATAAAACGGTCGAGGTGGTCCTCTCCACCCATGATGCCGGCGGCGTGACCGAGCGGGACATCGCGCTGGCGGACGCGATGAACCGGATCGCGGGGTCGGGTTCCGTTTGATGCGTGGTCTTGACGCCGGCCGGCCCACCCTCGGATCGGGCGCGAGGACCAGCTTCGTTAGAGCAAGCCCTTTCCCCGGTTCCCTTGCTGTCGCGTTGCCGGATCACCACATCCTGTGTGCGGCACGAAGGTCCGCGGCAGACAGGGCTGGGTGATGACAACCGAGCGTGTGATGGATTTTGGATCGGCGGAAGAACTCGCGAAGGATCCCGAGCGGGTTCGCCGCAAATTCTGGCTCAAGATCAAGCGTGTCGCGGCAAAGCTGCCGTTCGTCGAGGATTTGCTCGCGGCGTATTATTGCGCGTTCGATCGCGAGACGCCGCGTCACGTGCAGGTCGCGCTGCTGGGCGCGATTGCATACTTCATCCTGCCGTTGGACTTCGTGCCCGATATGCTGCCGGTGCTCGGCTTTACCGATGACGCCGCCGTGCTTGCCACTGCCATCCGCACCGTGGCGAACCATATTCGTCCCGATCATCGCGAAGCAGCCCGCGCAGCATTGCGACGCGGGCTGGATGAGGTGGATGGGTAGTGCGTCAGAGCATCGTTGTCATTGCTCGACCCGGAAACTCATCAAAACGAATTTCAAGATGAACGCGCGGGTCAAACGCGTACACGACGGCTCCGCGCAAGCGTCACGGATTCACGATGACCTTGCCCATGGCCTGGCGTCCGGCGAGCACCTTGAGTGCATCGACGGTCTGCGCCAGCGGGAAGGTGCGATCGACGTGCGATGAAATCTTGCCTTCGGCGGCCCACTGCATCAGCTTCTCGAGGCTGGCGCGGCCATGCTTGGGATCGCGTTTCATGTACGAACCCCAGAACACGCCGCGAATGTCGCAGCCTTTGAGCAGCGCAAGGTTGAGCGGGATTTTCGGAATCTCGCCACCGGCGAAGCCGATCACAAGGAAACGGCCCTTCCACGCCAGCGAACGCACGCCGGCTTCGGCATAGCTGCCGCCGACCGGATCGAACACGATGTCGATGCCCTTGTCGCCGCCGATGCGCTTGAGCGCTTCCTTCAGGTCTTCCTTGGCATAGTTGATGGTGAGGTCCGCGCCGTGTTTTTTCGCGAATTCGAGTTTCTCGTCGGATGATGCGCAGGCGATCACCTTGAGGCCGAGAACCTTGCCGAGCTCACATGCCGCAAGGCCGGTGCCTCCGGCGGCGCCGAACACGGCGAGGGTTTCGCCGGGCTTGGGATCGGCCCGATCCTGCAGCGCATGAAGCGCGGTGCCGTAGATCACGATGACGCCGGCGGCGCGATCGAAATCGAGATTGTCGGGAATCTTCACAATCGACGTGGCGGGCACGGCGACTTTCTCACGCGCGCCGTTATGGCCGATCGACGCGGCGACGCGGTCGCCTGGTTTGAAGTCGGTGACGCCGGGACCGACGCTTTCGATCACGCCGGCAATTTCCGCCGCGGGTGAAAACGGGAAGGGCGGCTTGAACTGATACTTGCCCTGGATCATGAGCAGATCGAAGAAATTCAGCGCCGCCGACTTGACGGCGATGATGGCTTCGCCGGGTCCCGCCACCGGATCCGGAATGTCGGCCAGCACGAGGTCATCGGGGCCGCAAAACTGCGAACAGAGAATAGCTTTCATGGGACACCTGGGCAGGGTTAGGTGGGGGGAACGGACGACCTTCATGACGGATTTGGCGTCCGGCGACAATCCGGTTCGGGGCGGGGACGTTTAAAACGAATAACGGCAGAAAAGCGTTGCTTGCCGGAGCGTGTGTTGCAAACACGGCGTATCGATACGGCAGAGCGAGGGAGCACGGATGTTCGAGGCGGGTTTGCTGAAAGGAAAGCGGATTTTGGTCACCGGTGGCGGATCGGGCCTCGGGGCTGCAATGGCTCATCGTTTCGCCGAACTCGGTGCGGAACTCGTGATCTGCGGGCGACGGCGCGAGAATCTCGAACAGGCCTCGGTCACGTTGACGCGAGATACCGGCGCGCGCGTGACGATTTTTCCCTGCGACATCCGCGATGCGTCGGCGGTCGAGGATATGATGGATGGGATCTGGCGCGACGGCGCGATCGACATTCTGGTCAACAACGCCGCGGCGACATTCATCGCACAGACCGAACGCCTGTCGGCGCGGGCTGCCGATGCGATTCTCGGACCGACGCTGCACGGCGCGCTTTACTGCACCATCGCGGCGGGCCGGCGCTGGATCGATGCCGGTGCGCGCGGCGTGGTGCTGAGCATTCTGTCGACATCGACGCTGACCGGCCGCGCCTTCACGGTGCCGTCCGCGATGGCGAAGTCGGGATTGCTGGCGATGACGCGCAGCCTCGCGGTCGAGTGGGGGCCGAGAGGCATTCGCACCGTGGCAATTGCGCCGGGACCATTCCCGACCGCGGGCGCGACGGCGCGATTGCACCCGCAAGGGCGCGCCGCGGATGGACCCGCCGGGCGCAATCCGCTCGGCCGCGTCGGCGAACATCAGGAGCTGGCCGATCTTGCGAGCTTCCTGGTCTCCGATCGCGCCGGCTACATTAACGGCGAAATGGTTGCGATCGACGGTGGCGCGCATCTGCGCACATCCGGCGCCGAAGATCTGATCGGCTGGAGCGATGCGCAATGGGATGCGCATCGGCAAAGCCTGCGGCCAAAAAACTGACGCATTGCTTCGGTCAATGTGGCGCCTCTGTTTTCCCAAACGGCTGATTGCCTTTTCAGAATCGGATTTTCCGGTTATTTCATGACTGTTCTATCAAGGGAGTCGGGGCGATCTCCGGAACGTTACTCATGGAAGGAGGTTCGCTCATGGTGGTGCAGCGGGTTGTGACGATTGTTGCGGTGACGATGCTCGCTGTCGGCTTTTCCGGCTCGGCTATCGCGCAAACGAAGTCAAAGGCTGCTCCGCCAAAGGCGCCGGCGAAGTCCGCCGCCAAGCATGCCGCGGCCGGTAGCGAGGAGCCGACGTTGGTCGGGCAATTTGGCGCATGGGGCGCATATGTCGCAGCGCCGAGCGGCAAGAAGGTCTGCTTCGTGCTGTCGAAGCCCACGTCGTCGAAAACAAATCCGCCAAACCGCCCGCGCGATCCTGCCTATGCCTTCATCTCGACCCGTCCGGCCGAAAAGGTCGTGAATGAAGTTTCGGTCATGATGGGCTACCCGCTCAAGCCCGGCTCTGATCCGACGATGGAAATCGGCGGCGCCAAGTTCGAGATGTACGCCCAGGGTGATGGAATCTGGATCAAGAACGCAGCCGAAGAGAACCGGCTCGTCGATGCGCTGCGCAAGGGCGCCGATGTCACGGTGAAGGGCGAATCGACGCGCGGGACCGACACCACGGACGTTTTCTCGCTCAAAGGGCTGACCCAGGCGCTCGACAAGCTCGGTCAGGAGTGCGGGAAATAAGGCTCCCGACCGTCGCCGGTTGGCCGGTCTGCCGCCGCCGCGGAGATTGATGTTCCCTGCGATCATGCGTATGTGACGCATGCGGGACGGGCCGGATCCGGCCTTTGCGTCCCGGATAGACCCAAGCTATTGTTTGCGCAGTGCTTTTGGCGGCGGTCTGCTATCATGCAGCAGACGATCCTCCAGCGGATATGAGACCATGACGACGATTTCGGCGGAGGCGACCCAGAAGGTCCCGCACGACGCGCCTTTGGAAAAGGTCGCGCTGGAAACCTATGTGCCGCCGGCCAAGCCGTCGCTGATCGGATTGTCGCGTGCTGAACTGGCCGAGAAGCTGGGCGAGATCGGTGTCGCTTCGGGCCAGCGCAAGATGCGGGTCCAGCAGCTCTGGCACTGGATGTATGTGCGCGGGGCGCAGACCTTTGCCGAGATGTCGAACGTGTCGAAGGACATGCGCGCCGAACTCGATCGTCATTTCACCGTCGATCGTCCCGAAGTCGTTACCGAACAGATTTCCAATGACGGCACTCGCAAATGGTTGCTGCGGTTGCCCGGCGATGGCGTCGGACGCGCGCATGAGGTCGAGTGCGTCTACATTCCGGAGACCGATCGCGGGACGCTGTGCGTCTCATCGCAGGTCGGCTGCACGCTGAACTGCTCTTTCTGTCATACCGGCACACAGCGTCTGGTGCGCAACCTGACGGCGGGTGAAATCGTCGGGCAGGTGATGGTGGCGCGTGATCGTCTCAATGACTGGATCGACCGCGAGACCCCGAACGGCAATCGTCTCGTCACCAATGTGGTGATGATGGGCATGGGTGAGCCGCTTTATAATTTCGACGCGGTGCGCGACGCATTGCTGATCGTCTCCGACGGCGAAGGCATCGCGCTGTCGCGTCGTCGCATCACACTCTCGACCTCCGGCGTGGTTCCGAACATCGCGCGCATGGGCGAGGAGACCGGCGTGATGCTGGCGATCTCGCTTCACGCCGTGCGCGACGAACTGCGCAACGAGCTGGTGCCGCTGAACAGGAAATATCCGATCGCCGAGTTGCTCGATGCCTGCCGTTCCTATCCCGGTGCATCGAACGCGCGCCGCATCACGTTCGAATACGTGATGCTCAAGGGGGTCAACGACTCGCTTGATGACGCGAAACTCCTGGTGAAGCTGCTCAAGGGGATCCCGGCCAAGATTAATCTCATCCCGTTCAATCCGTGGCCGGGCAGCAGGTACGAATGCTCGGACTGGGACCAGATCGAGAAATTCTCGGAGTACATTTTCAACGCAGGCTATTCGTCGCCGGTGCGCACGCCGCGCGGCCGTGACATCCTCGCGGCCTGCGGCCAGCTCAAGTCCGAAACCGAAAAGCTGTCAGTGCGCGAACGTGAGGCGCTGCGCGCCATGGCGATGACGGATTAGGTATCGGCTTTACCTCATGGTGAGGCAGCGCATCGTAGCCAAGTTTACGCAGGCTACACCTGCTATGGCGCCGTCTCGAACCATGAGGCGTGTTGGACTTCATCCTTCGAGACGCGACCAAACGGTCGCTCCTCACGCTGAGGGTCACGGCGTGCAGTAGCTCGTATCTGACTTGGAATTGACGCGTATGGCATTCATCGGGCGACTGTTCGCAATCTTCTTCGGCTTCATCGCCGCCTGTTTCGTCGCCGGGATCGTCGTCGTTTTCGCGCTGCTGTTTCCCGAGATGGCCGATCTGTCCATGGAGCCGATGAACCAGGACACGATCAACATCATTCTCGGCTTCGGCTTCGTTCTGGTCAGTGGCTTCGCCCTGCTGCCGGCGATGATCGCGGTGGTGATCACCGAGGCGTTCTACATCCGCAGTATCCTTGCCTATGCAATTGCCGGCGGCCTCGCCGGTCTGTGCTGCTATCTCGGCTTCATCCCGTTCGACACCGTGACATGGTCGTTCGACGGCATCGTTCGCCGTCATCTCGAAGTCATGGTCGGCGCCGGCATTCTCGGCGGCGTGATCTACTGGATGATCGCGGGGCGTAACGCCGGCCTCTGGCGCGAGTCCGTCCGCGACCCTCGCGCCGATACGCCGTCGTCATAGACCGCACGCGTGCGTGGTGTAGACTGCGCGCATGGACGATGCCGTGCATCAGACCTATCCGCCGCTCAACACGCTTAAGCGTGTTGCGGACGATGTCTGGATCGTGGATGGCCCGGTCATCGGATTCGGCCCACCGCTGCTCAGGATGCCGTTTCCGACCCGGATGACGGTGATTCGTCTCGGTCGCGATCTGCTGATCCATTCGCCGACCGCGCTGGTGCCCGAACTGAAAGCGGAGATCGAAGCGGCAGGACAGGTGCGCTGGATCATCGGACCGAACCGGATTCACTACTGGTGGATTCCGGACTGGCATCGCGCCTATCCCGATGCGCAGGTCTATCTCGCGCCGCGCATCCGGGAGCAGGCTGCAGGCCACATCGATTTTCCCAGCCTGACCCTCGATCACGATGACGGTTATCCCTGGGACGAGGCGATCGCGACCTTGCGGTTGATCGGCAGCTACATGACCGAAGTGGTGTTCTTTCATCGCAAGAGCCGGACGCTGGTCCTCACTGATGCGATCGAGAATTTCGAGCCGCGCAAGGTGGGTTCGCTGTGGATGCGCTGGCTGACGCGGCTTGGGGGCGTGCAGGATCCTGACGGGCAGATGCCGCGCGACATGCGGCTGACATATCGTCGCAACAGGCTGCAGCTCAGGAACGCTGTCGAGACGATGATCAACTGGAATCCCGAGCGGGTTATTCTCGCGCATGGCCGCTGGTACGAGCGCAACGGTGCCGGCGAACTGCGCCGCGCCTTTCGCTGGCTGCTCGATTGATTACGCTTCGCGCACCGCCCAGCGCAAAGCCTGTTCGAGCCTGTCATTGCCCCAGAACATTTCGCCGCTCGCGGTGGTGAAAGTCGGCGCGCCGAAGAAGCCGCGGCTTTGCGCCTCGGCGGTCTGTTCGCGCAGCCTCAGCTTGACGTCGTCGGACTGTGCCTTGGCGAAGGTGGCGTCGACCGGAAGTTTCAAATGGGTCAGAAGTTCAGCCAGCACCGCCGGATCGGAAATCTGGCGATTGTCGGAGTACTCGGCGCGAAACACCGCGCGACAGAAATCCTCGCCCCAGCCTTCCTCAAGGCCGACCAGCGCGATGCGTGAAGCCGGGACCGCCGATTGCGGAAACTGATCGGGCCAGCGGAAGGCCACCCCGATTTCCTCGGCGGTGCGCTGAACGTCGCGGATCATGTGCCGGCCCTTGGTGGGGAACAGGTTGAACGGCGAATCGCTGAGGCCCTGCGACTGGAAGATCGGCCCGAGCAGGAACGGGCGCCAGCGCACCTCGACGCCTGCCTCCGCCGCCAGAGGCGCGATCCGTGCCGATGTCAGGAATGAGTAAACCGACGCAAAATCGAACCAGAAGTCCAGAACCGGTTTGGGCATGGCGGGTAGCGCTCCTCACATTTCGGTAAACGCTAGCACGGACCGCCCAAATTCGCGCAATCGGGACGACAGGTCGATTGCGCAGGTCTTTCCATGGCGGGCAGCGTCGGCTACACACCCGGCCATGAACCGGACCGGACTTGTCATTGCCCTGGTGCTGTCGCTGATTTTCGGATTGCTGTTTGGCCTTTATCCCGAACTTGATCTGAAAATATCCGCGCATTTCTACGATGCGGCCACCAAGGCGTTTCCGATCAAATCGGCGCCGGGAACCGAGTTCGTGCGCAATGCCGCGATGTGGGTGTCGTGGGCATTCGTCCTGCCGTCATTGATCGCGCTGATCGTCAAGCTGGCGCGTCCGGTCAAGCCGCTGATGATGTCCGGCCGCAAGATGACCTTCCTGCTGGTGACGATTCTGCTGTCGGCCATTCTGGTGTCGAACGCCGGGTTCAAATCTCACTGGGGCCGTCCGCGCCCGGTGTCGGTGACCGAGTTCAACGGCGACCTCAAGTTCGTGCCGTGGTGGGACCCGCGCGGCAAATGTCCGAAGAACTGTTCCTTCTTCTCGGGTGAGGGCGCGACGGCGTTCTGGACCTATGCCCCGGCGGCGCTTGCACCTCCGGCATGGCGGCCGCTGGCCTATGTGGCGGCGACCGCATTTGGCGTCGCCACCAGCGGGTTGCGCATCGCCTTCGGGGGCCATTTCTTCACCGATACGATGGCCGCGGCGCTGGTCACCTTCATCATCATCTGGCTGTGCTATGCCTTCATCTATCGTTGGCCGTCGACGCGGTTTTCCGATGCGGATGTCGACGATTGGCTGACCCGGGCGGCGTGGCCGGGGTACCGCTGGCTGCAGAAGCGGCGCGGCAAGGATGTGGGTGAGTCCCCGCGCATCAGGCCGGGTTCTGACAATACAACCGATGTCGTCCCCGCGCAGGCGGGGACCCATAATCCCTAGCTTCCCGGTTGAGCCCGAATATCGAGCCATCATCCGCTCAAGCGGCACTTAAGATGGATCCCGGCCTTCGCCGGGGCGACGAGAAGACCGTGACCGGCGGCCTTCCCATTGTCCGCCAATCTTTCTATAGAAAACCGGTCAAATCCCGGCCTGATCCGGCCTGTCAGCCGTCAAACGAAATTGCCTGAATGGACGTTCGATGAGTACGATTCTGAAAAGTCTTCCCAAGGGGAAAAATGTAGGCATCGCGTTCTCGGGCGGGCTCGACACCAGCGCGGCGCTGCTCTGGATGAAACAGAAGGGCGCGCGGGTCTTCGCCTACACCGCCAATCTCGGCCAGCCAGACGAGGCCGATTACGACGAGATTCCGCGCAAGGCGATGGAGTTCGGGGCCACGAACGCCCGTCTCGTGGATTGCCGCACGCAATTGGTTCACGAAGGTGTTGCCGCCATTCAGTCGGGCGCCTTCCATGTCTCGACCGGCGGCATCGCATATTTCAACACCACGCCGCTCGGCCGCGCGGTGACCGGTACGATGCTGGTCTCGGCGATGAAGGAAGACGGCGTCAACATCTGGGGCGACGGTTCGACCTACAAGGGCAACGACATCGAGCGGTTCTATCGCTACGGACTGCTGACCAATCCGGATCTGCAAATCTACAAGCCCTGGCTCGATCAGCAATTCATCGATGAACTGGGCGGCCGCGCAGAAATGTCCGCGTTCATGACGGCGCACGGCTTTGCTTACAAGATGAGCGCCGAAAAGGCGTATTCGACCGACAGCAACATTCTCGGCGCCACGCACGAGGCCAAGGATCTCGAACATCTCGACAGCGGCATCAAGATCGTCAATCCGATCATGGGTGTTCCGTTCTGGCGTGACGATTGTTCCGTGAAAGCTGAAGCGGTTTCCGTGCGTTTCGTTGAAGGTCAGCCGGTTGCGCTGAACGGCAAGACCTTCGCCGATCCTGTCGCGCTGTTTCTCGAGGCCAATGCCATCGGCGGCCGGCATGGCCTCGGCATGAGCGATCAGATCGAGAACCGGATCATCGAAGCGAAGAGCCGCGGCATTTACGAGGCGCCGGGCATGGCGCTGCTTCACATCGCTTATGAGCGCCTCGTCACCGGCATTCACAACGAGGACACCATCGAGCAATACCGGATCAGCGGCATGCGGCTTGGCCGGTTGCTCTATCAGGGACGGTGGTTCGATTCCCAGGCCTTGATGCTGCGCGAGACCGCGCAGCGATGGGTGGCTCGCGCAATCACCGGCGAGGTGACGCTCGAACTGCGCCGTGGCAACGACTACTCGATTCTGAATACCGAGAGTCCCAATCTGACCTATGCGCCGGAGCGGCTCAGCATGGAGAAGGTTGAAGACGCCCCGTTCACGCCGGGCGATCGCATCGGTCAGTTGACCATGCGCAATCTCGATATTTCCGATACGCGCAACAAGCTGGATCTTTATACAAAGACGGGCTTGCTCTCGGCCGGTCAGGGCTCGCATATCCCCCGGCTTGACAGCGATAAGGGCTGAAAAATCCTCTGCGCCGTCTCCGCGAAAACGGAGACGGCGTGATGGGCATGACGCCGTGCTTACCTGACCTTCTCTACCCGATACGCCACCGTACTGTAGGGCACGCGGATCACATCCTTGCCTGCCAGCGCGGGCGTCGCCGCGATCAATGCGCGGAGCTCTTTGACCACCTTGGCTTCTTCATCGGCGGGCAGGGCAGCGATGAAGCTGGTCGAGCGAATGCGGTCGATGATGACATCTTCCGGCGAGCCCGCATGGCTATGGGCGAAGCTCTCTTCCGTGAGTGGTCCGAATCCGGGATACGGAAACGCGTTGCGCCAGGTCCCTTTGGCGAAGCGCGGGGTATCGCCTTCATAAGGCGTGATGATTCCGGTCAGCTTTGCGACCCAGTCCACGCTTTCATCGCGCACGTTCCAGATGAGCCCAAGAGTACCGCCTGGCTTCAGCACGCGATGAACTTCAGCCAAAGCCGCTTTCGTTGCGAACCAATGGAAGGATTGCGCGCAGGTCACCGTGTCCACGCTGCGGTCGGGCAATGGGATTGCAGTCGCGGTGCCGTCCAGCGTCTCGGCCGTCGCAAGAGTATGTTCGATCTTCGCGCATTTCCTTGATCGGTTCGACAGCGATCACCCGTGCGCCAGTCTTGACCAGAACGGCGGTGAACTTGCCGGTGCCCGCGCCGAGATCGACAACGGTTTTGTCCGGGCCGAGGTGCAGCCGGTCTTGCAGCCAGCCCACGATGGCATCGGGATAGTCCGGCCGCCCGCGCACATAGTTGTCGGCTTTTGCCGAAAATCCTTCGGCGGCGGAGCGATGAACGATGGTTGGCGTAGTCATGCCCGGACACTCCGGCGGTGAGATCTGGTGGTTGTCTGTAACCTCTCCTGAAAGAAAAATGGCCGGGACATTGTCCCGGCCATTTCACGTTTGAGAGAGGTCTTATCGCCGCGGCGGCGCCGCGTTGGCCTCGCCGCCGTTGAGCAGCGGCGTGATGTTACGGACCGTGACCCGGCGATTGCGGCGCTCGGGCCCATCCGTCGGGACCTTGAGATACTGCTCGCCGTAGCCTTGCGACGTCAGGTTCTCCGGCGGAACGCCGAATTGCTGGGTCAGCAGGGCAGCCGCGGCTTCCGCCCGGCGATCCGACAGCGACAGATTGTCGACGTCGTTGCCGACCGCATCGGTGTGGCCTTCGATCAGGAACACCGTGCGCGGATCGTGCTGGATGGCGCGGTTGATGCTGTCGGCGATCACCTGCAGCTTCGCCGCCTGGTTCGGATCGATCTCCGCTGAGCCGGTCTCGAAGGTGATGGTGTCGAGATCGATGCTCCGCATCCGCTGACGAACCGACGGGCTGTAGCGGATTTCATCGAGCGAGTAGGCTCGATCAAGCCGCTCCACCGGCGGCGCCACCAGCGTTTCGTAGATCAGTTCCGGCGGCGCATCTTCCGCTTCGACGATGTAGCGGTCGTGCGGGATGTGCAACTGCGGCGGCGGCAGGGCGACGAAGTAACCGCCAATAGCGCCAGCCACGACACCGGCAGCAACGCCGGCCGCGATTCCCGCGCCGCTCGGTCCACGATGACGGTTATCGATAATGATCAACTCGCGGCCATTGCGGTCGCGGCGAACGCGTCGCAGCAGCCGGCCGTTGTTGTCATTGATGGTGATGATCTGGGTGCCGTCGGGACGCACGATCACCGTGCGGGTGTCGTTGCCCTGACGCTGAACCTTCACATCGCGCGCGCCGTAGCGGAAGCGGTCAACATCGCTATGACGAATGAACGATTGTCCGTTCGGGTCCTTGATGATGACGCGACCTGGTTCGCGAATGACGGTGCGGCCGCCTTCCGTGGTCTGGCGCCGCTCCTTGCGAATCTCCTCGATGTTGGCGGCACCCGGACGCGCAGAGCCTGCCGGAATCGGTTTGGCGGTGATGGCGGGAGCAGGCGGCAGAGGAGCAGCCACTGGCGCAGCGGTCGGCGCGGCCGGCGTGCCCGCAGGTAGACCCGGCGGAGGACCACGGCGCTCGGTGCGTGGGCCCGGCGCGCCCGGCGCTGTACCGGCCGCGGGAGGAGTTGCCGCGCCCGATGGCGCGGTTTGAGGAGTAGCCGGGGTGTTCGGCGCGGTTGGAGCAGCAGCACCCGGCCTGGCGCGCTCGCCTTTCTGGCCGGGGCGCGGCGGCGTGACATCGCGCACGCCGGGAGGCACCGGCGGGGCATTCGGCGGTGTGCGGGATGCGGGTGCTTCGCTTTTCGCGGGCGGAGCTGTTGGTGCAGCCTTCGGTGCGGCAGGCGGCGGCGGGGCCGCCTTTGGAGCTGCAGCCGGCGGCGTCGGCGTGGCTTTAGGGGCAGCCGCCGGAGGCGCGGCCTTGGGTGCAGCGGGAGGCGTCGGCGCAGCTTTCGGCGGTGCCGATGGAGCGTGCGGAGGAGGCGCGGCCTTCGGAGGCGCCGGTGGCGGCGCCTTTGGCGGAGCAGGCGGTGCTGCCTTTGGTGGAGCGGGCGGAGCAACCTTCGGCGGCGCCGGAGGGGCGGCCCTTGGCGGCGCGGGTGGCGCTGGGCGAGCGGCCGGCGGCGGAGCTTTCGGCGCTGCCGGAGGATGAGCGGCTTTCGGCGGCGCCTTCGGAGCTTCCTTCTTCTGTTCAGGTTGCGCTGCCTGCGCAACAATCATCGGCGGCGTATCGGCGAATGCAGGCGCTTGCGACAGCGTGGTTGCCGAAATCGCGGTGGTTGCGAGCAGTATCAATCTGATGTTCGTCATGATGTCCTTGGGGTTGAGCAACGATGTCGAGCTGCGAAGCGACGAGAAATCCGTCTGGCGTGTTTGTCTTGGTGATCAGCGAATAATCGTTGGGCGGCAATGTGGCGAAGCGCGGCATATTTCGCGAGATGATTCGGCAAATCTTCTTCGCCGATGAATGGATGTTAATTCACTCGCCATCTTGCTGCAAAATCAGACAAACCTCCGCCAATTTTTGACAACTGTTCAGTTGCGAATACGTTCCCATGATCGAATGCGTGGATGGGCGTGACGCGTCGATGCGTGCAGAGGAGATTCCGATGATCAAGCCGTGTCGGGGAGAGGCATGATGCCGCTGGCTTACTGGTGCGTGCTCATTGCAGCACTGCTGCCTCTCGTGTGGGTCAGCTACGCCAAGTTCGGCGCGAAGAGCGACAATCGCCGCCCGCGCGAGGACTACGAAAAGCTTTCGCCGCGCCAGCGGCGGGCTTATGCCGCTCATCAGAATGCTTACGAGAATTTTCCATTCTTTGCCGCGGCAGTCATCGTCGCGATCACGCAGGGCGCTTCGGTCGCCGCCGTGAATGGCTTGGCCGCGATCTACATCGCGGCCCGCATTGCGCATGGCTTGCTCTATATCGGTGACTACGCCGCGGCCCGCTCGGCGATTTACGCACTGGGACTTTTCGTCAATATCGCGATCTTTGTGCTGCCTGTATTTCGCTAGCTGGCCGCGACTTCCGCTCACACCGGAGCGTGGCACACGGCTTCGATATTATTGCCGTCCGCATCGCGCACGAAGGCGCCGTAGTAGTTGGCGTGATAATGCGGGCGCAGGCCGGGCGCGCCATTGTCACGTCCGCCGGCAGCGAGCGCAGCCTTATAGAAGGCATCGACGCTCGCGCGGTCCCTGGCGAGAATTGCAACGTGCATCGGCTTGCTGTTGCCGCCTTCGCCGCCGATCCAGAAATCCGGCTTGCCGTCGGCGCCGAAGCCCGCCGCCGGAAAATCGCCGGTCTGCTCCTGTGTCACTTCCATGATCAGCGAGTAGCCGAGCGGTGCGAGCGCCTTGCCGTAGAACTCTTTCGCGCGCTCATAGTCCGAAACCGAAAAGCCGAGATGGTCGATCATGCAGGCCTCCATGGACGGGAGATAAGAAACTGAAGTTATGTGGTGCGAACCAGCAAGGTATTGTTGCGCGTCTTTCCGGCGACAGCGTATCCGCGGCGAGTCATGTCCGCGATGCAGTCCTGCTTCCACACAGCGCGCTCGAGATGTTCGATGGCGACCGCGCGCGGCCACAGGGATTGCGGGGCATCCCGAAAGAATCCGGTCAGGACGCGATCCTCATAACCCTCGATGTCGATCTTGAGCGCATCGATGCGGGTGATGCCCGCATCCCGCAGAATGGTCAGGAGACGATACGCACTGACCCGGGTGCCGGTTTGCGCGGCGCTGATATGGCTGGCGCCAAGATTGCCGCGGTCGGTTTCGATCCTCAGTTCGCCATCGGTCTCGCCGGCGGCCGCCGCAACGATCGCAATGTTGGAGAGCATCGACACGGCAGCATTGAACTTCAGTCGCGCGACCGTCACCGGATGAGGTTCGATGGCGACGACCTTGCCGTGTTCGCCGACGTGACGCGCCAGCGTGATGGCGTAGGTGCCGACATTGGCACCGATGTCGACAAAGACGCCGCCCACCGGGGCATATTCGCGGAGGAAATCGAGCTCGGGCAGATTGTAGGCGGGATTGAACAGCACCCCACATTCAGTTGCGTTGCCCTGAGGGTGCAGGCGGAAGGCCTCGCCCTGATACATGGCGTCTATCGGAGTGCTGCCGAATAGGGCGACGAGACGCGACAGCATCGGCCTGAACGCGCCGCGCTTCAGGCTGGAGCCGTGTGCCGCCGCGATCACCGCGCGCTGCATTGCATTCGGGGCGAAGGTGCCGAACGGCTCGATGTCGGTCGGATCGCGGAACGCGCTCATGTCGCGAGTCATCGCCCAGGCGGCGACGTGTTTCAAGCGCCAAACAAAATGCCCGGCGCGGGGCCGGGCATTCGTCGTCCAGAATGATGTGGCGATCAGACCTGCCGCTCGACCATCTTGAGCTTGAGGTCGGCGATGGCCTCGGAGGGATTGAGACCCTTCGGGCAGGCCTTGGCGCAGTTCATGATGGTGTGGCAGCGATAGAGCCGGAACGGATCCTCGAGGTTGTCGAGGCGTTCGCCGGTGGCCTCGTCGCGCGAATCCTTGACCCAGCGATCGGCGGCGAGCAGTGCGGCGGGGCCTAGGAAGCGGTCGCTGTTCCACCAATAGCTCGGGCACGAAGTCGAGCAGCAGGCGCACAGGATGCACTCGTAGAGACCGTCGAGCTTGGCGCGGTCTTCCGGCGACTGCTTCCATTCCTTCTGCGGCGTCGCTGTCGTGGTGTGGAGCCACGGTTCGATCGATGCGTACTGGGCGTAGAAGTTGGTGAGGTCCGGGACGAGATCCTTCACCACCGGCTGATGCGGCAGCGGCTTGATCTGCACCGCGCCGTCCGCGACATCGTGCATCGACTTGGTGCAGGCCAGCGTGTTCTGGCCATCGATGTTCATGGCGCAGGAGCCGCACACACCTTCGCGGCAGGAGCGGCGGAAGGTCAGCGTCGGGTCGATGTGGTTCTTGATCCAGATCAGGCCGTCGAGCACCATCGGGCCGCAGTCGGCGGTGTTGACGTAATAGGTGTCGATGGTCGGGTTTTTGCCGTCATCCGGATTCCAGCGATAGATCTGGTATTCGCGAACGTCAGTCGCGCCTTCCGGTTTCGGCCAGGTCTTGCCGGCAGAGATTGTCGAGTTTTTCGGCAGGGTGAATTGAACCATGGTCTCGAACTTTCGCTAAACGTCCAGCAAGAGGGAAATCAGTACACGCGCGCCTTCGGCGGGATGTACTGAACGTCGTTGGTCATCGTGTAGTCGTGCACCGGACGATAATCGATGGTGGAATTGCCCTTGCCATCGATCCACGACAGCGTGTGCTTCATCCAGTTCTTGTCGTCGCGTTCGGCATAGTCTTCACGGGCGTGAGCGCCGCGGCTCTCGGTGCGGTTCGCCGCCGAATCCATGGTGACGACGGCCTGCGCGATCAGGTTGTCGAATTCCAGCGTCTCGACAAGGTCCGTGTTCCAGACCAGCGAGCGGTCGGTGACGGCGATGTCGCCGACGCCGCCGAACACCTTGTGGATCAGGTCCTGGCCTTCCTGCAGCACTTCGCCGGTGCGGAACACGGCGCAGTTGTTCTGCATCACGCGCTGCATGCTGTCGCGCAGCTTCGCGGTCGGGGTGCCGCCGGAGGCGTTGCGGAAGTGATCGAGACGACCGAGCGAGAGTTCCGCCGAATTCGCCGGAAGGTCGGGCTGCTTGGCGTTCGGCGTCAGCTTCTCGGCGCAGCGCAGCGCGGCGGCGCGGCCGAACACCACGAGATCGATCAGCGAGTTGGAGCCGAGGCGGTTGGCGCCATGCACCGACACGCATGCGGCTTCGCCGACAGCCATCAGGCCGGGAACGACGGCATTGTCGTCGCCGTTCTTCTTGGTGACGACTTCGCCGTGATAGTTGGTCGGGATGCCGCCCATGTTGTAGTGCACGGTCGGCAGAACCGGGATCGGCTCGCGGGTGACATCGACGCCGGCGAAAATCTTCGCCGATTCGGAGATGCCCGGCAGACGTTCATGCAACACCTTCGGATCGAGATGATCGAGGTGCAGGAACATATGGTCTTTCTTCTTGCCGACGCCGCGACCTTCGCGAATCTCGATCGTCATCGCGCGCGAGACGACGTCGCGTGAGGCGAGATCCTTGGCCGACGGCGCATAGCGCTCCATGAAGCGCTCGCCTTCGGAGTTGACGAGATAGCCGCCTTCGCCGCGCGCGCCTTCGGTGATCAGGCAGCCCGCCGGGAAGATGCCGGTCGGATGGAATTGCACGAACTCCATGTCCTGCAGCGGAAGACCCGCGCGCAGCACCATTGCGCCGCCGTCGCCGGTGCAGGTGTGCGCCGAAGTGCACGACAGGTAGGCGCGGCCGTAACCGCCGGTGGCGAGGATTGTGGTCTGGGCGCGGAAGCGATGCAGCGTGCCGTCGTCCAGCTTGAGCGCGATGACGCCGCGGCAGACGCCCTGATCGTCCATGATCAGGTCGATCGCGAAGAATTCGATGAAGAACTCAGCCGAGTGACGCAGCGCCTGGCCGTACATGGTGTGCAGCATGGCGTGGCCGGTGCGGTCCGCGGCTGCGCAGGTGCGCTGGGCCTGGCCCTTGCCGTAGTCGACGGTCATGCCGCCGAACGGGCGCTGGAAGATCTTGCCTTCCTCGGTGCGCGAGAACGGCACGCCCCAGTGTTCGAGCTCGTAAACCGCATCCGGCGCGTTGCGCACCAGATATTCGATCGAGTCCTGATCGCCGAGCCAGTCCGATCCCTTGACGGTATCGTACATGTGCCAGCGCCAGTCGTCGGGGTGCATATTGCCGAGCGAAGCGGAAATGCCGCCCTGCGCCGCGACCGTGTGCGAGCGGGTCGGAAACACCTTGGTGATGCAGGCGGTGCGAAGCCCGGCCTCGCTGCAGCCGACCACGGCGCGCAGGCCGGCGCCGCCGGCGCCAACGACCACGACGTCGAAGGTGTGGTCCTCAATCGGATAGGCCTGCCCGTTGGCGGCCGGATTTGTGGGCGCGCTGGCGCTCGTGCCGTTCGCGGCCATAGGCTACACTCCAGATGAAAGTTTGATGATGGCGTAAATCGAAGCGAGGCCGACGGCGAACGAAAAGAAATTGTTCGCGATGATCGCGGCCAGCTTGAGTTTCTCGTCGTGAACGTAGTCTTCCAGCACGACCTGCATGCCGATCTTCATGTGCCAGCAGCTGGCGATGATGAAGAGGATCATGATGATCGCGATCAGCGGCGAGCCGAGAATCTGCGCTGCTGCGGCCTGGTTGCGGCCGAGCAGCGTCATGATCACCGCGATCACCGGAATGATCAGTACGACCAGACCGACGGCAGTCAGACGCTGACGGAAGAAATCGGATGTGCCGGCGTGGGCGGCGCCCAGACCACGGACGCGGCCGAGCGGCGTGCGGATCGAAGACGGCTTGCCGGAATTCTGCGCGCTCATCGGCCGCCTCCCATGGCATAGGCGACGATCCAGAGCACGATCGTCAGGGTGATGGAGCCGATCAGGGCGGCGCGGGTGAGCCATTCGCGCTCGCTGGCGCCGAAGCCGTAACCCAGATCCCAGATCAGGTGGCGGATGCCGCCAAGCATGTGGTGAAGCAACGCCCACGTGTAACCGAACACGATCACGCGGCCGATCCAGCTCGCAGTAAAGGCCTGGATGTTGGCGTAGGCGTTGGGGCCGGAGGCGGTGGCAATAAGCCACCACGCCATCAAAAGCGTGCCGACATAAAGGGCCATGCCGGTGATGCGATGAACGATGGACATCGCCATCGTCAGCGTCCAGCGATAGCTCATGAAAGGTGATAGAGGGCGGTCGATCCTTGGGGTCATCGGCAACTTTTGAAGGTTTGCGGGCACGGAATAAATCGGCGCCGGCGTCTATGGGATCGCATTAGAGGGCTTCTATTTACGGAGTCGATCCAGTGAGCGCAACGCCGAAATTGGCATGAACAGAATTGTGGTTCATTCTTATTGTTTTGCCTATGCTGTGCTGGTGAGCCGCGCGTTTCTGGTATACCAAATGCAACCGGCGGAATCTGGTTCTGAAGCCGGATTCACTTCCCGCCTCAATTGTGGCGAGGACGCGTGAGGCGGGAAAATGGCGGGGCTCAATCCGGCGGAACTTGTCGAACTGGCACTCGCGCTCATCGCTGTAGGGGCGGTCGCCGGGTTTCTCGCCGGTGTCTTTGGCATCGGCGGCGGCGCCGTCCTGGTTCCGGTGCTTTACGAGTGTTTCCGGCTGGTCGGCGTGCCGCTCGATGTCCGCATGCCGCTCTGCATCGGCACGTCGCTGGCCATCATTATCCCGACGTCGGTTCGATCGTATCGGGCGCACCGCGCTCGTGGCAGTGTCGATATGAGCGTGCTCAAGCAGTGGGCGCTGCCGGTGCTCGTCGGCGTCATCGCCGGAAGCGTGATCGCGCGCTACGCGCCGGAGCGTCTGTTCAAGATCGTATTCGTCGTGGTGGCCTGGTCGGCGGCTGCGCGGCTGCTGTTTGGCCGCGACACCTGGCGGCTCGGAACCGATCTGCCGAAGGGCTTTGTAATGAAGGCCTACGGCGCGGTGGTCGGGTTGCTGTCTACGCTGATGGGAATCGGTGGCGGCCTGTTCTCCAACCTGCTGATGACGTTCTACGGCCGACCGATCCATCAGGCGGTCGGGACATCATCGGGCCTTGCGGTGCTGATCTCCATTCCCGGCGCGCTCGGTTACATCTACGCCGGGTGGCCGGCGGCGGCGCGCTTTCCCGACGTCGCCGCGCTGCAGATTCCCTTCGCGCTGGGATATGTCTCGTTGATCGGTGCGCTGCTGGTGATGCCGACCAGCCTTCTGATCGCGCCGCTCGGCGTCAGGGTCGCCCACGCGATGTCCAAGCGCACGCTGGAAATCGCGTTCGGACTGTATCTGCTGACAATGGGTGCGCGCTTCGTGATCGCCCTGGTCTACGCGTAAGCGCTCCTACGCATAGAGTTTGGCATAGGCGTCGCGCAGCACGTTCTTCTGCACCTTGCCCATGGTGTTGCGCGGCAGTTCGTCCACGAACAGCACGCGCTTGGGCATTTTGAATTTCGCCAGCCGCCCGTCGAGCGCTTTCAGAACCGCGGCCTCTTCGATCTGCGCGCCCTTTTCCCGAACCACGACAGCGGTGACGCCTTCGCCGAAATCGGCGTGAGGCACACCGATGACCGCGCTTTCGACGACGCCGGGAATGGCGTCGATCTCGTTCTCGATCTCCTTCGGATAGACGTTGAATCCGCCGGAAATCACCAGATCCTTGCCGCGTCCGATGATGTGGACGTAGCCCTTGCTATCGATCTTGCCGAGATCGCCGGTGATGAAAAAACCATCGTCGCGGAATTCGCTTTTCGTCTTCTCCGGCATCCGCCAGTAGCCCTTGAATACGTTCGGGCCCTTGACCTCGATCATGCCGATGTCATCGCGAGCCAGCTCCTTGCCGGTTTCCGGATCGGTGACGCGCGCGGAGACGCCCGGCAGCGGGAAGCCGACCGCGCCCGGCACGCGGTCGCCATCGTATGGGTTCGAGGTATTCATATTGGTTTCGGTCATGCCGTAGCGTTCGAGCACGGCGTGACCGGTGCGCGCCGACCATTCGCGATGGGTTTCGGCGAGCAGCGGCGCCGAGCCGGAGATGAACAGCCGCATGTGGCTTGTCGTTTCGCGGCTGAGGCGCGGGTTTTGCAGCAGACGGGTGTAGAACGTCGGCACGCCCATCAGCACGGTGGCGCGTGCCATCAGGTCGATAACCTGGTCGGCATCGAACTTGTTGAGGAAGATCATCGACCCGCGCGCGAACAGCGTCACGTTGCTTGCGACGAACAGACCGTGGGTATGATAGATCGGCAGCGCGTGGATCAGCACATCCTTGTCGGTGAAGCGCCAGTAGTCGACCAGCGTCCGCGAGTTCGATGCCAGATTGTCGTGCGACAGCATCGCACCTTTGGAACGGCCGGTGGTTCCCGACGTGTAGAGAATGGCGGCGAGATCGTCGTTCCCGCGCGGTGCGGTGGTGAAATCGGCGTTCGCCTTGGCTGCGCCTTCGGTCAGCGAGCCCTTGCCGCTGGCGTCCAGCGTATCGACCTTGGCGCCGACTTTCGCGGCGATGGGAGCGATGCCTTCGGCCTTGGATGGATCGCACACCACGAGCGACGGCTCGGCGTCGCCGATGAAATAACTCAGCTCGTTGAGCGTATAGGCGGTATTCAACGGCAGATAGATCGCCCCGGCGCGCACCGTCGCGAGATACAGCACCAGACCCGCCACCGATTTCTCGGTTTGCGCTGCAACACGATCCCCGACCCTGACGCCGCGCGAGACCAGATAGTTCGCGTAGCGGCCCGACATCGCGATCAGATCGCCATAAGTGATGCGTTGCCCCTCGGCGGTTTCGATCGCGAGGCGCGCGGGGTCATCAAGGTCATCAAACAGGCGGGAAAACAGATTCGCGTTGGGATAGGCGTTCATGCATCATTCCGGACGTTGAGCGGGGACGATTGATCGGTCCACGTTTTACCCAACAACGGAGACCAGCGGAATGAGCAACGACAAGAAAAAAGTAGCATGGGTGACGGGCGGCGGCAGCGGAATCGGAGAGGCTGGCGCGCAGGCGCTAGCGAGGGACAGTTGGACCGTGGTGATTTCGGGCCGCAGGCAGGACGTGATCGACAAGGCCGCGGCGAGCATCGTCAAGGCCGGCGGCAAGGCCGAGGCTCTCGCGCTCGACGTCGCCAATGCCGATCAGGTCGAATCCGTCGCGCAGGCCATTATCGGCAAGCATGGCCGCATCGATCTGCTGGTGAACAGCGCCGGTCTCAACGTCCCCAGGCGAAGCTGGGAGCAGGTCGACAACGCCGGCTGGGACAAGGTGGTGGACGTCAATCTCAACGGATTGCTCTATTGCATGCGTGCCGTGCTGCCGACCATGCGGGCGCAGAAGGAAGGCAGTATCATCAACGTCGCGTCATGGGCCGGCCGTTTCGTGTCGAAGATGACGGGACCCGCCTATACGGCAACCAAGCATGCCGTGGTCGCGCTCACTCATTCGTTCAATCTCGAAGAGTTCAAGAACGGCTTGCGCGCCTGCTGCATCTCGCCGGGTGAGGTCGCCACGCCGATTCTGAAATCACGGCCCGTCCCTCCGTCGGAGGAGGACATGGCGCGCATGCTGCAGCCGGAAGATCTTGGCCGTACCATCGCGTTTGTCGCCAACATGCCGCCGCATGTCTGCGTCAACGAAATTCTCATCAGCCCGAGCTGGAACAGGCTGCACGTTTAAGCGCGGGCGCCCGATCGCCGGGCGTGAGTTGCGCAGCCTCCGTGAAGCTGCATTGAGTCAAATGCAAGCAAGCAGGAACCTCACATTGCTTTGACTCGATGCGGGCTTCATTCCGGAACAGTCGCGGTGCTGCCTTGTTAGCTCCATGTCTCGGGCAGGGACCATCAATCGAACATGGAGCGATCAATGATGAAGATGAGAATGCTTGCCGCCGCTGCGGCTGTTGCCGCAGCGATGACTACACCGGCCTTGGCGATGGATCAGGTCCAGCCGCGTTCGGGCGCCCACGCGCGGTATTATGACAGTAATGCCTATTATGCAGGTTCCGGCTGGGATCGCGGCGATCACTGGGATCGGCGTGATAGCGGGTTCTGGCCGGGTGATGTGGCGGCGAATGTCGTCGGCGGTGCGCTCGGCACGGCAGGCGTCATCGCCGGCGGCGCTGTGGGTACCGCGGGCGCAATTGCGAGCGCTCCATTCCGTGGCGGCGCGTATGCCTATAACGGTGCGTATCCTGGCGCCTACAGCGGCAATGCAACGAGTTTCAACGGGCCGAGCGGATTTGTCTGTCAGCCTGGCACATGGTTCCGCGGCGAGGACGGCCGCAATCACATCTGTCAGTAAAAAGCTTCGCTCCAAAATCGAACGAATCCGGGGAGAGCCGCATGCGGCTCTCCCCTCGCTTTTGAGCCTGTCTGGAAACAGCCGACAATAAGACGGAGCAGCAACCGAGAAGTCGTTGCCGCGGTACGATCAAGCGGACAAAAGTTTCGCCGATCAGAAAATTTATTCTTTGAACCCCGATGGCCCTGTCTTGCGTAGCTCGCCCAACGGCAGCGCAGTCGCTCCTCGCGTCATGCGTCGTCGTTCGGGTTCGGCGGAGTTGCCGGACGTTCACATTCACTTTCGGGAGACGATAGATGTCCAAGCGTACAGCTCTTTTGTCGGCAGCCGCGTTCGGCGCACTGGCTCTCACGGCCACGATCGTTGCGCCGGTTCAGGCCAAGGACAAGATGATGAAAAGCGAGATGTCCGGCGAGAAGACCGTGATGGTCGGCGGCGCCGCGATGTATCCGTCGAAGAACATCGTGCAGAACGCGGTCAACTCCAAGGATCACACCACGCTTGTCGCAGCGGTGAAGGCGGCGGGTCTTGTCGACACGCTGTCCGGGCCGGGGCCGTTCACGGTGTTCGCGCCGACCAACGCGGCATTCGGCAAGCTGCCGAAAGGCACCGTCGAGAAACTGGTGAAGCCCGAGAACAAGGCGGCGCTCACCAAGATTCTCACCTATCACGTGGTGCCCGGCAAACTCGAATCGTCGGACCTGACCGACGGCAAGAAGCTGAAAACGGTCGAAGGCGAAACGCTGACAGTCAAGCACTCAGGCGGCAAGATCTGGATCGTCGACGCCAAGGGTGACAAGGCCCAGGTCACCATCCCGAACGTCAACCAGTCGAACGGCGTGATCCACGTGGTGAACACCCTCCTGATGCCGGCAACCTGACCGGTTCGAATGAGACTGCGGGCCGGGCTGTCAGCCCGGCCCGCTTCACATTGCGGTGATCCCGTCACCCCGCATGGCAATGTTTGGCGCGACTCGTACATTTTGCGGGGCGATCGGGTAACAAGAGGAGCACGAAAAGCGTACAGGTGAGAGTTACGCTATCTGATCAAGGTTGATCCGATCATGTCGAGCCTGCCCACATCCGGCGTGCACGTGCCCGAGCTTTCCACGCCCGACGAGAAATCCGCGAAAACGATCCACCCGGTCTGGGTGCGGATCGTTCACTGGGTCAACGCCATCGCCATGATCATGATGATCATGTCGGGCTGGCAGATCTACAACGCGTCACCGCTGTTCGATTTTTCTTTTTCCCGTTCCATTACCCTCGGCGGCTGGCTCGCCGGCGCATTGCTGTGGCATTTCGCGGCGATGTGGCTGCTGATGGTCAATGGCCTCGTCTATCTTATTCTTGGATTTGTCACCGGCCGCTTCCGCCGCAAGCTGTTGCCACTGTCGCCCGGCGGCGTGGTCAGCGACACGAAAGCGGCATTGACCGGTCGTCTCTCGCACGCGGACCTTGCTACCTACAATCAGGTGCAGAAGCTGCTTTACGCCGGCATCATCGTGGTCGGCATACTGGTGGTGCTGTCGGGCCTGTCGATCTGGAAGCCGGTGCAGTTGCAGTGGTTGACCGCATTGTTCGGTGGCTACGACACTGCGCGCTATGTCCATTTCTTCTGTATGGCCGCCATCGTTGCATTCCTTGTGGTTCACGTCGCGCTGGCGCTGCTGGTGCCGAAAAGCCTGCGCGCGATGGTCACGGGGCGCTGAGAGTACGAAGGATATCTCGTCATGGGCCGCATGCGAAAACTGCTGATTCCGGGCGTCGACAAGGCGCTGCTGGTCAAGGACGCCGCCAGGCTGTTGCCGGACCCGGCGCGCCGCCGCTTCATTGCGGGAGGCGCGAGCCTCGGCGCGCTCACATTGCTGACCGGCTGCGATGTGCTCGACAGCTCGTCGGCCGAAGGTCTGCTGACAAAAGTGTCCAAGTTCAACGATCGCATTCAGGCGATGCTGTTCAATCCGGACACGCTGGCGCCGGAGTATCCGGAAAGCGCGATCACGCGGCCTTTCCCGTTCAATGCCTATTATGCGCTGGACGATGCCCCGCGTATCGACGGCGATGACTGGAAGCTCGAGGTGCGCGGTCTCGTCGACAACAAGAAGTCATGGACGCTGCGGGAGCTCTATCAACTGCCGCAGGTCAAGCAGATCACGCGTCATATCTGCGTCGAGGGCTGGAGCGCGATCGGAAGCTGGACCGGCACGCCGCTACGTCACTTCCTCGAAGTCATTGGCGCGGATACCCGCGCGAAATACTGCTGGTTCCAGTGCGCAGACGTCGATGGCTACAACAGCCCGCTCGACATGGCGAGCGCGTTGCATCCGCAAACCCAGATGACATTCAAGTTCGACGACAAGATCCTGCCGCGCGCTTACGGTTTTCCGATGAAAATCCGGGTGCCGACCAAACTCGGATTCAAAAATCCGAAATACGTGGTGTCGATGGAAGTCACCAACGACTACAAGGGCGGCTACTGGGAAGATCAGGGCTATAATTCATTCAGCGGGAGCTGAAGACGCTGCCTGTGGCGGCGCCAGCGGGCGCTGGAGCGCGCAAACGATCGCTCCGAGTGCGAGCGCCGCGGCGGAGACGTTGAGCGCATAGGACAGGCTGCCCATCGCGTCGGTGATGGCGCCTGTGGCGATCGGCCCCAGCGTTTGTCCCAATCCGAATGACACGGTGAGAATGCCGATCACCTTGGGCCACGCCGGTCTTGGGTAATTCAGCCGCGTGAAGACGGTGGTTGCCGTCACCACGGCGAAGAACGCGTTGCCGAACACCACGGCGGAGATCGCGAGCAGGCCGGGCGCGGAGCCGAACAGGGCCAGCCCCGTGCCGATCGCGGTGACGCCGATCAGGATCGCGGTGGTCATGCCGCTGTGCCCGCGCGCCATCAGGCCGCGCCAGATCCACGGCGAGCCAAAGGCGCTGATTCCGATCAGGCACCAGAACGCGCTTTGAGCGAAAGCGCCTCCGCCCGCATCGCGGATATAGGCGATCATGAAAGTCATGTAGGCGATGTAGCCGGCGCCGAAGAGGAAATAGCCGATCAGGTAGGCAAGGATCGGCCACAGGGCGATGGTCGCCGGTGCGCTTGTCTCTTTGGGTTCTGTGCTTTCAATACGCAGCATCATCACCGGCAGTGTCAGCACGGCTGAAAGCGCGGTCAGCGCGGTCCATACGATCCACCATGAGCCCGGCCCGAACGCCTCAAGCAGGAACGGGCCTGCGATGCCGGAAATGACAATCCCGATGGCAGGTCCCATGTAAAACAGGCTGAGCAGCACCGCCCCCTGTGCAGGGCGGGCCTGTGCGATCCCGGCCGCCAGCGCGCCGCCGCCGACAAACGCAATCGCGGCGCCAAGGCCTGCGAGCAATCGCGCAAAGCTGAAGACGACGACATTGCCGGTCATCGCGCACAGCGCCAGCGAGACCAGGCAGGCAATGGTTCCGACGGAGACGGCGGCCAACAGGCCATACCGGCGCACGAACGGGGCGGCGCCGAGCGCGCCTGCGAGGTAGCCGGCGGCATTGATTGTGTTCATGAAGCCGGCGGTGGCATAGGACCATCCGAGCGCGTCGCGCATGTCCGGCAGCACCAGCGAATAGGCGAAGCGGCCGATGCCCAATCCCACGGCGGGGGCGAGCGCAAGCACGAGGATCGCGCGTGTCGCGTTGATCTCGGATAACGATGAATTCTTCGCTGCTGACAAGGAACGCTCCGGCGCGACAATCTGGCAGGATTTGGTGCCGCCGAACAGCGCCGCGAAAAACAATGGTGTCTTGCAAATCCCGCAGCAGCGCTCTAGCAAGTCCGGCGAGTTTTGACCTACGCAAACCAAATACAGGGCATATCGATCATGGCGACCCACAAGCTCCTGCTTCTTCCCGGTGACGGCATCGGCCCCGAGGTGATGGCCGAGGTGAAGCGGCTGATCGACTGGCTGGATGCGCAGGGCATCGCCAGGTTCGAGACCGAAACCGGGCTGGTCGGCGGTTCGAGCTATGATGCGGACAAGGTGTCGATTACCGACGGGACCATGGCGCTGGCGCAGGCTTCCGATGCGGTGATCTTCGGCGCGGTCGGTGGCCCAAAATGGGCCGACGTTCCCTACGAAGCGCGTCCCGAAGCCGGTCTGCTGCGGCTGCGCAAGGACATGGCGCTGTTCGCCAACCTGCGGCCGGCGATCTGCTATCCGGCGCTCGCCGAATCGTCGAGCCTGAAGAAGGAAGTCGTCGAAGGCCTCGACATCATGATCGTGCGCGAGCTCACCGGCGGCGTTTATTTCGGTGAGCCGAAAACCATCACCGATCTCGGCAACGGCCAGAAGCGCGCAATCGATACGCAGGTCTACGATACCTACGAGATCGAGCGCATTTCGCGTGTTGCGTTCGAGCTTGCCCGCAAGCGCCGCAACAAGATGACTTCGATGGAAAAGCACAACGTCATGAAGAGCGGCGTGTTGTGGAAGGAAGTCGTCACACAGGTGCATGCGCGCGAATACCAGGACGTGCAGCTCGAGCATCAACTGGCGGATTCCGGCGCGATGCAGCTTGTGCGTCAGCCCAAGCAGTTCGACGTGATCGTCACCGACAATCTGTTCGGCGACATCCTCTCGGATATCGCGGCGATGCTGACCGGCTCTCTCGGCATGCTGCCGTCGGCCTCGCTCGGCGAGGTCGATCAGAAGACCAAGAAGCGCAAGGCGCTGTACGAGCCGGTCCACGGCTCCGCGCCTGACATCGCGGGCAAGGGCCTCGCCAACCCTGTGGCGATGCTGACCTCGTTCGGCATGGCGCTGCGCTATTCGTTCGACATGGGCGCGCTTGCCGACAAGCTCGATCAGGCGATCGCGAATGTGCTGGCGAAGGGCATCCGCACCGGCGACATCAAGTCGGAAGGCTCAACCGTGGTTTCGACTTCGCAGATGGGCGAGGCGATCCTCAAGGAAGTGCAGGCGCTGCACGCCTGATCAGCGTGGGCACGCACGCATAAAAAATGCCCGGCTTTTTGCCGGGCATTTTGTTTGGACGGATATTTCGTCGAATTCAGTAGAGCGGAATCCGCTCCGGGTAGCCGCCGATATCCCACGGGCTGCTGAGCGGCTGGCGCGCCTGATAGGTGCGGTCGATGCTGTGGCCGTAGTTGTATGACGGCGGATAGGCGTAGTCGGTGAATTTGCGTTCGCCTGGCAGCACTTCGGTGCCGGCATCGAGCCATGACCGGCGGGTGATGTAGACGCGGGTGCGCGGGCCGGACCGGTAGGAATAGTTCGCCGGGCCGCTGCGCTCGACGCGATGCTTCTTCTTCGGCGCGGCATTGGCGTCCGATGCGGGCAGGCCGAACGCCATGACAGCGGCGGTGGCCAGCGCAAGTGTCGCCAGCTTGGCGCCCGAGATGGTCACTGCGGGACCGTTTGCGCGGAAGAATTTCAAAGCCATTATGTCCTCACGGGAATTCCAGATTGCGGCCATTTTATCCGCTCCGGCAATAAGGCCACAAGGTGAATTGGGCCACACTCGGCGACAATAACAGTCCCCCGTGTCAAAATGTTTCATGTGAGCCAGAGATTTAGCTCTGGCTCGCGAATCACAGTCGGCCGCGCAGGACCGGATCGTCGAGACTGGTCATCCAGCCGGCCCGGCTATTGCTCGCGGCATGGCATCCGGTGCGCTTCAGTTCGGCATGGGCGAACAATTCCGCCAGTTTGGGATCGTTTCCCGCCGACAGCAGCACCACCCGGTCAAGCAGGCAGGCGATGGTCGCACGCTGCGCGGGGATCGACGGTGGCTGGCAGACCCAGCCGCTGATGCGCAGGCGCGGGGCGGCAAAGTCACGGGCAAATCCGGTGCAGCCCCCGTTTGGTCCATTCTCGGCCAGTCGGATCAGGTGAACGGGGCCGAATTTGCTGGCGATCACGCCGCTGGCTTCGGCCCGGACGCGGTGCGCGGTGCCGATCCGGTCGGCGAGGGCGCGATCCGCTGGGCCAAATCGGCCGATTTCATCGCCGGGACGATAGAATTCGAGCGACGCGGCGGGGGTGCCGTCGGCGCCTGGCGCCCAGCGCAGAGTATCCCTGCGGCCGCCGCCGGGGTGGCGCAACGCCTCATAACCTTCTGTCAAATCTGATGAATCGAGCCGAGCGAGAGTGAATAGCGGTTGTGGCCGGGTGGCGGCCGTCCACCCCGGCTCGACGGCGGGCGACGGCTTGATGGCCGCGCCGACCGGGGCCACAAGCAGGTCAGCGAGCAGCGCGGCCAGCGACGCGAGGCCGCAGACATAGGCGAGGAAGCGGACGGTAAAAGCGCGCGCTTCATCCCGGAAGCTGCGCAAGGCAGGGTGAATCTCCGCCAGGTTGACGGGATCCCGGTCGATCGGCAGTACACTCATGCGAACGCGCCCTGTTTCAATTCTTGAAACCGACGCGATTGCCTGCGATGGAAGGGGCGGTTCTGCCCCGGAAGCGCGTCAGCGTTGTATTTTCGGCGTTTTTCGCATAGAAGCGCTGCCTCTTCCGTTTCCGCCCGGGGCGGGGACGAAGCATTTTTCTTCGGAGAGTCAATGATGGGTTACAAGGTTGCCTGCGTGGGAGCGACCGGCAATGTGGGCCGGGAAATGCTCAGCATTCTGGACGAACGCGCGTTTCCGGCCGATGAGGTCGTGGCGCTGGCCTCGCGCCGCTCGACTGGCGTGGAAGTGTCCTATGGCGACCGCACCCTGAAAGTCAAAGCGCTTGAAAACTACGATTTCAGCGACGTCGATATCTGCCTGATGTCGGCCGGCGGCGAGGTGTCAAAGGAATGGTCGCCGAAGATCGCGGCCGCCGGCGCGGTGGTGATCGATAACTCGTCGGCGTGGCGCTATGACGCCGACGTGCCGCTGATCGTGCCGGAAGTGAATGCGGCCGCTGTCGCCGGCTACACCAAGCGCGGCATCATCGCTAATCCGAACTGCTCGACGGCGCAACTCGTCGTCGCGCTGAAGCCGCTGCACGATGCCGCGACGATCAAGCGCGTCGTCGTCTCGACCTATCAGTCGGTGTCGGGCGCCGGCAAGGATGCGATGGACGAACTGTTCTCGCAGACCAAGTCCGTCTACACCAACGACGAACTGGTGACGAAGAAATTTCCGAAGCGTATCGCCTTCAACGTGATCCCGCAGATCGACGTGTTCATGGAGGACGGATACACCAAGGAAGAATGGAAGATGATGGCCGAGACCAAGAAGATTCTCGACCCCAAGATCAAGCTCACCGCGACCTGCGTGCGAGTGCCGGTCTTCATCGGACATGCGGAAGCGGTCAACATCGAGTTCGAGAAGCCGATCTCGGTTGAGGAGGTCACCAGCATCCTGCGCAGCGCCCCGGGATGCCTCGTGATCGACAAGCGCGAACCCGGCGGCTACGTCACGCCGTATGAATGCGCGGGCGAGGACGCGACCTACATCAGCCGGATCCGCGAGGATGCGACGGTGGAGAACGGAATCGCGCTGTGGTGCGTGTCGGACAATCTGCGCAAGGGCGCGGCGCTCAATGCGATCCAGATCGCCGAGTGCCTCGTCAATCGCAAGCTGCTGCAGCCGAAGAAGAAGGCAGCCTGAGCGCAGCTTCGGTAAGGCAAAGTAATAAGGCAAGAGCGAAAGGGCGCCGCGACCGGCGCCCTTTTTGTTGTCAGGCGTCCAGGCCCTGCGTGTCGACTTTGGCGAACTCGCCGGTGGCACGGTCGAGAACCGACAGCGATCCCTTGGCGACGCCGAAATAGGCCCCGTGCAGTTGCAGCTTGCCGCGCTCGGCGAGAACGCGGATGCAGGGAAACGTCATCAGATTGTCGAGACTGGTCAGCACCGCCTGTTTCTCGACATGGGAGATGAAGTCGTGGTCATCCTCCTGATGGCGATGTTTGGTCGCGTCCAGTGCAGGCGCCAGGATCGACATCCATTTGCCGATGAAGTCGCCCGGCGACAGCGGTTCCGGATCCTGCACCAGCGCTTTGATACCGCCGCACTGGGCATGTCCCAGCACCACGATGTTCTTGACGCGAAGCACCTGCACCGCGAATTCCAGCGCGGCGGAGACGCCGTGCGCTTCGCCGTCCGGCGCATAGGGCGGAACCAGGTTGGCGACGTTGCGGACCACGAACAATTCGCCCGGCCCGGCGTCGAAGATCACTTCGGGCGATACGCGGGAGTCGCAACAGCCGATCACCATGGTCGGTGGCGATTGCCCGCGCTCGGAGAGATCGCGGTAGCGGGACTGCTCGGTCGGCAGGCGATGGGTCGCGAAGGCCCTGTATCCTGCAATAAGTTCTTGCGGAAACGACTTCATGGCAGACCTCCTTGACGCTGACGGGGATGGCTAACCACATGCGTCGGCGCCGAACAAGGCTTTCGGACATTGGACCAAGGTGGTATCGCCTCAGTTTCCGATGTTTTGGGGACGAAGACGCCATGATCCGCCCACGCCGCAGTGTCCTTTTCATGCCCGGCTCCAATCCGCGCGCGCTCGACAAGGCGCGGACGCTTCCCGCGGACGGCATCATTCTCGATCTCGAGGATGCGGTGGCGCCCGATGCGAAGGCGGCCGCGCGCGATCAGATCGCCCAGGCGGTCGCGGCGAAAGGCTTCGGCAAGCGCGAGGTGATCATCCGGATCAACAGCCTCGAATCGCCGTGGTGGCTGGAAGATATCGACATGGCTGCGAAAGCGAAGCCCGACGGCATTCTCGTGCCGAAGATCTACGGACCCGAAGATCTGGCAAGCATCGCCGATCGTCTGACGGACATCGGCGCCGACATGTCGATTCGCGTCTGGGCCATGATCGAGACGCCGATGGCGGTGTTGCAGGCCAAGGAAATCGCGGCCTGCGCGAAGGATGTCGAAATGCGCCTGGCGGGCTTCGTGTTCGGTCCGAACGACATTGCGCTGGAGACGCGGATGAAGATGCTGCCCGGGCGCGAGGCGATGATCCCGCTGTTCGCTCACTGCATCATGGCGGCGCGCGCCTATGGTGTCGAAATTCTCGACGGACCCTATAGCGGCATCGGAGACGCGGAGGGATTCGCGAAGGAATGCACCCAGGGCCGCGACATGGGTTTTGACGGCAAGACGCTAATTCACCCGAGCCAGATCGAGGCGGCGAACGAAATCTATACGCCGCCAGCCGCCGAGGTGGAACGCTCGCGCAAGATCATCGATGCGTTCAGGCTGCCGGAAAATGCCGGCAAGGGGGCGATCCAGCTCGACGGGCGGATGGTGGAGCGGCTGCATGCGGAGATCGCGCGCCGCACGATCGCGATTTCAGAGGCGATCGCCAATCTCAGCAGCTAACGCGACGATGGTCGTTGCGGTTGTCGCCAGCGATCCGTCTTTTCAGGCTTTGCAAATGCGAATGGCCGGGTCATCCCGGCCATTGCGTCATCCGACCAACAGATGCTGTTAGAGCCAAGGACGCTGTGCGCGCTCCCTGGTCTCGAACGTGTCGATCGACGCCTTCTTCTGCATCGTCAGGCCGATATCATCGAGGCCGTTCAGCATGCAATGCTTGCGGAACGGATCGAGTTCGAACTTGATCGTACCGCCGTCGGGGCCGCGGATTTCCTGCTTCTCGAGATCGACGGTCAGCGTCGCGTTGGCGCCGCGGTCGGCATCGTCGAACAGCTTGTCGAGTTCTTCGTGGCTGACGCGGATCGGCAGGATGCCGTTCTTGAAGCAGTTGTTGTAGAAGATGTCGCCGAACGAGGTCGAGATCACGCAGCGGATGCCGAAATCGGCCAGCGCCCACGGCGCATGCTCGCGGCTCGAGCCGCAGCCGAAATTGTCACCGGCAACCAGAATCTTCGCCTGGCGATAGGCCGGCTTGTTGAGGACGAAATCGGGGTTCTCGCTGCCGTCGTCCTTGTAGCGCTGCTCGGAGAACAGGCCCTTGCCGAGACCGGTGCGCTTGATCGTCTTCAGGTACTGCTTCGGAATGATCATGTCGGTATCGACGTTGATGATCTTCAGAGGCGCAGCCACGCCGGTCAGGGTGGTAAACTTTTCCATCGTTCGGTTCTCGGTTTTATGGCCGGATTGGCCCGATGTCTGGGGTTTGTGTATCGCGAACCCGGGCGGTGGAAAAGCGCAAATTGCGCAGGGGAGAGGCCGCAAATCCTGCCGTTCCGCGCCTTCCGGAGTTGACGTCACCCGGGCAATCGGGGACGTTCCGACCGGATTTTCGATTTTAACCGGGAGCATCCCGATGCAAAGCCATGTTCGCGCGCTGTGTGCCGTGTTGTCCCTTCTCTGCCTGGAGGCGGGCGCTGGCATTGCGCATGCGTCGGAAATAGCCGGCGCGCCGGTGACGACATCGACCGACATGTCATCGCAGGCGCGAACGACACAGCGGGCACCGCGCCGGGTCCACATCTACGGCCGCTCACGCGGCCCGGGTCCCAACTCGGTGCGCATCTGCAATGCGCATTACGAGCAGGAACTCCGGCCGAGCGGAACGGTGATCGTGCCGAAGATGCATTGCTACTGGAGCGGCTGAGCGCGCGGCCAGCCATCGGATTGCGTCACGATTGCGACGGCGATATTCACGTCGCGTTCACGTTTCCACTTCTAGCCTTCGGATGCGTTGTGGCTCGTCAGGGCGACAACGATGCCTGTGATCAGACGAGTCTGATCAACTTTAAGGGCTTGATCCGATAGGAGTGGAAATTCATGAAAAAGATTCTCGGCTTTCTCGCGGTCGCGGGGTTGTTGTTTGTGGCGGCGCCATCGGTCCCGGCACAGGCGATGTCGCTTGCCAATCCCGGCGCTGCGGCAGCCGCGAGGCAGGTCTCTGACGGCGTGACGACCAAGGTTGACTGGCGTCGTGTGCAGACCATTCCCTATAGCCATGGCCATCGTCACCGCTACCGGCCCCATCATCGCTGGCACCGCCCGCCGGTTCGCCGCCACCACCACTATCGGCACCATCATCGCCGCCATCACCGCTAGTTGAGGAACGGCTGTCGCGATTACGCGGCAGCCGTTTTTGCAATGATTATTCGTGAACGGCGGGCGAAACCGGACCCATTGGAGCGCGTTATTCCCTACGTTGAATTGGATTGGAGGAATCTTCCATGAAAGCAATTCTCGGAGCGGCATTCATCGTGGCCGCTGTGGCATTCTCAGGCGCGATCGCGGCTCCCGCCACGGCCGCGCCGTTGAAAGGCGTTTCACAGAATCACGATGCCAGGACCGCTGCTCAGGCGACGGATATCAGCGCGCGGCGGCGTCATCGCTATTATCGACGTCACTATTACAGGCCTTATTACCATCGTCCGTATTATCGGCCTTACTACCGGCCCTATTATTATCGGCCCTACTACTATCCGCGGCCTTATTACTATCGGCCGTATCGGTACTATTACGGCGGTCCGCGCTTCTATGGTCCGGGCTTCAGTTTCGGGTTTGGCTGGTAATCAGCGCGACAGATTTTTCGATCGACCGAAAGCAAACAGGCGCCCGAGAGGGCGCCTGTTTCATGTCAGGGAGTGTTGAGGGCTTCGCTTAACGCCACTCACGAACGTCGACGAAGTGCCCGGCGATTGCCGCCGCCGCTGCCATTGCCGGCGACACCAGATGGGTGCGGCCCTTGAAGCCCTGGCGGCCTTCGAAGTTGCGGTTCGAGGTCGAGGCGCAACGCTCTTCCGGCGACAGCTTGTCGGGGTTCATGGCAAGGCACATCGAACAGCCCGGCTCGCGCCACTCAAAGCCCGCCTTGAGGAAGATCTTGTCGAGACCCTCGGCCTCCGCCTGCTCTTTCACGAGGCCCGAGCCTGGCACGATCATCGCGTTGACGTTGCCGTTGACCGTATGGCCTTCCACCACCTTGGCCGCGGCGCGCAGATCCTCGATGCGGCCGTTCGTGCAGGAGCCGATGAAGATGCGATCGAGCTTGATGTCGGTAATCTTGGTGCCGGCCTTGAGGCCCATATAAGCCAGCGCGCGCTCCTTCGACAGACGTTTGGCTTCGTCTTCGATCTTCGCAGGATCAGGCACGAAGCCGGTGATGGAGATCACGTCCTCGGGCGAGGTGCCCCAGGTCACGATTGGCGGCAGCTTGGCGGCGTCGAGTCGAATCTCGTGGTCGAAATGCGCGCCTTCGTCACTGCGCAGCGTTTCCCAGTATCGCACTGCCTTGTCCCAATCGTCGCCGGTGGGCGACTTCGGGCGGCCCTTGAGGAATTCGTACGCCTTCTCGTCCGGCGCGACGAGGCCGGCGCGAGCGCCGCCTTCGATCGACATGTTGCAGACGGTCATGCGGCCTTCCATGGTCAGCGAGCGGATCGCGTCGCCGGCGTATTCCAGCACGTAGCCGGTGCCGCCCGCGGTGCCGATCTCGCCGATGATGGCAAGGATGATGTCTTTCGCCGTGACGCCGTCCGGCAGCTTGCCGTCGACGATCGCGCGCATGTTCTTCGCCTTCTTCTGGATCAGCGTCTGGGTGGCGAGCACATGCTCCACTTCCGAGGTGCCGATGCCATGCGCAAGCGCGCCGAACGCGCCGTGCGTCGAGGTGTGGCTGTCGCCGCACACGATCGTGGTGCCCGGCAGCGTAAAGCCCTGCTCGGGGCCGATCACGTGCACGATGCCCTGACGCTTGTCGTATTCGTTGTAATATTCGATGCCGAATTCGCGCGCGTTTTCGGCGAGCGTTGCGATCTGTTCGGCGCTTTCCGGATCGGGATTGGGCTTCGACCGGTCGGTGGTCGGCACGTTGTGATCGACGACCGCGAGCGTCTTGCCCGGCGCATGAACCTTGCGGCCCGAGGTGCGCAGTCCTTCGAACGCCTGCGGCGAAGTGACCTCATGGACAAGGTGACGATCAATGTAGAGCAGGCAGGTGCCGTCGGGCTGCTCATCCACCAGGTGATCGTTCCAGATCTTGTCGTACAGGGTCGTCGGTTTGGCCATCGTCAGGGGTCCGGTTGCTGTTTGTGGCCCGGTCGGCCGGGCAGGGCTTTTTACTCGCATCATGCGCAAGGGGAAAGTATTCTTGCGCATATAAGGCCTTACATAAGGTGACTCAATGTCCGCCCGTCCTCCGGTTGCGCCCTATCTCACCGTTTCGCCCGCTGCCGGGGCGATCGCGTTTTACACCGCCGCCTTCGATGCCAAGCAGAAGGCGCTGATGCCGGCGCTGGATGGTCTGCGGATCATGCACTGCGAGCTTGAAATCAACGGCGGTGCGCTGTTCCTGGCGGATGCATTTCCGGAATTCGGCAAGACGCGCGGGCCGCTGCCGTCCGAACCGGTCATCATGTCGGTCAGCCTCGAATTCGCCACCGCCGAGCAGGTTGACGAGGTTTTCGCGCGCGCCACCAAACTTGGCGCGTCCGGCGAAGTGACGCCGACCGATTCCTTCTGGGGCACGCGCACCGCGATCGTGCGCGATCCGTTCGGCCATCGCTGGATCATGAACGGTCCGCTCAAGCGCTAGCTTTCGAAAGCCGCTTTGCCGCAACAAAAAACGCGGCCCGAGGCCGCGTTCTTCGAAACTTGCTGCGCGATGTGCGCGAAATTACTCGGCAGCTGCCTGCTGACGGGTGTCCTGCCGCTCGGCAATGCGGGCCGACTTGCCGCGCAGACCACGCAGGTAATACAGCTTGGCGCGACGCACCTTGCCGCGACGCACGAGCTTGATCGAGTCGATCATCGGCGAGTAGATCGGGAACACGCGCTCCACGCCTTCGCCGTAGGAAATCTTGCGCACGGTGAAGCTCTCATTGAGGCCGCCGCCGTGACGGCCGATGCACACGCCTTCATAGGCCTGCACGCGGGTGCGCTCACCTTCCTTGACCTTCACGTTGACGGTCACGGTGTCGCCCGGTCCGAAATCGGGAATGGTCTTGCCGGCGGCAAGCTTCTCGAGTTGTTCTTTCTCGAGTTCCTGAATGATGTTCATCGCAAAACTCCATCGGCGGCGCGCCCGGATGGGGCTGCGCGGAAATTCGGTATCCAGCATGCGCGGATTTCGCGCTGCTATACGCCAAAGATTGGCGGTTGTCACCCGTCCGTCGTCTTTTTTGCTGGCCCGGACTGTCGCTTTTCGGCGGCAGCGCCCCAGAGGTCGGGCCGGCGGGTCTTGGTCAGCGCCTCCGCCTCTGCGCGGCGCCAGGCAGCGATTTTGGCGTGGTCGCCCGAGACCAGCACCTCGGGGATCGGACGGCCCTCGAAGGTCTGGGGGCGGGTATATTGAGGGTATTCCAGTAGGGAGTCGGAAAAGCTTTCGTCGGTTCCCGAGGCGATTTTGCCCATAACCCCCGGCAAAAGCCGGACGCAGGCGTCGATCAGGGCCATAGCGGCGATTTCGCCGCCCGACAGCACATAATCCCCGATCGAGATTTCCTCGAGCTCGCGGGCCTCGATGACCCGCTGGTCCACCCCCTCGAACCGCCCGCAGACAATCACGGGGCCGGGGCCTTCAGCCAGCCGGATCACGCGGTCCTGCGTCAACGGGGTTCCGCGCGGGCTCATCAGCAGGCGCGGCCGGTCCGGGCCGATTTGGGCGGCGTCGATCGCCGCCGCCAGCACGTCGGCGCGCAGCACCATTCCCGGACCCCCGCCGGCCGGAGTGTCATCGACGCTGCGGTGACGATCGGTCGCGGCATCCCGGATGTCGCGCGCCTCAAGCGCCCAGATTTCGGATGCGAGCGCGCGACCCGCGAGACTGATGCCAAGCGGGCCGGGAAACATTTCGGGAAACAGCGTGAGCACGGTGGCGCGCCACATCGCTAGCGGTCCGGTGGTTGAGAAGCGTCATCGTCCGGCGTATCGCCGTCGATTTCCTGCGGCAGATCGACCACCACATGGCCGGCGGCGAAGTCGACCGTCGGCACCACGGCGTTGGTGAACGGCAGCAGCAGGCTCGGGCCGCGCGGCGGCGAGATTTCAATGATGTCGCCGGCGCCGAAATTATGGAGGGCGACAACCTTGCCGATGTCCTGCTGCCGGGTATCGACGGCGTGCAGGCCGATCAGATCGGCATGGTAGTATTCGCCGTCATCCGTGTCAGGCAGCCGATCGCGCGGAATGTAGAGCTCGATGCCATTGATACGCGCCGCATCGTCCCGCGTGGCGACGCCCTTGATCGCCGCGACCAGATGATCCTTGGCCTCGCGGGCGCGCAGCACTTCGAATTGCCGCGCGCCGTCCTTCGTTGTGAGCGGGCCGTAGTTGAGAACCGCAAGCGGATCCTCGGTGAACGGCCACAGCTTCACTTCGCCGCGCACGCCATGCGCGGCGCCGATTTTCGCAACGCAGATCAGCGCTGCCTTGGTCACAGTGCGCGATTACTTCGCTGCTTCGGCTGCTGCCTTGCGCTCCTTGCGCGGCACGGCCTTCTGCGGGTTGCTACGCGCGGTGCGCTTGGCGACGCCCGATGCATCGAGGAAGCGCATCACGCGATCCGACGGCTGGGCGCCCTTGGCGAGCCAGGCCTTGACCTTGTCCATGTCGAGCTTGAGGCGGGTCTCGTTGTCCTTCGGCAGCAGCGGGTTGAAGTAGCCGAGGCGCTCGATGAAGCGGCCATCGCGCGGAAAGCGCGAGTCGGCAACGACGACATGATAGAACGGGCGCTTCTTGGTGCCCGCGCGCGACAGGCGAATGACGACTGACATTTAGGTCTCCGTTTGGTGTTCAGGTTGAATGTAAAATCGTGAGGTCACTTCTTCTTGCCGAGGCCTGGAAATCCGCCAATTCCTGGCTTTCCAAGTCCCGGCAATGTCGGTTTTCCAAGGCCGGAAAGGCCGGGGAAATCTTTCGGCAGCGTCGGCGCGCCTTGAGGAATGCCGCCGGGCATTTTCTCCGCGAGCTCTTTCATCGCCTCGGCTGACGGCATGCCGCCGCCGCCAAATCCCATCGCCTGCGCCATGCCCGCGAGCGGGCCGCGCTTGGCGCCACCCATGGCCTTCATCATGTCGGCCATGTTCCGGTGCATCTTGAGCAGCTTGTTGACTTCCTCGACCTTGAGGCCGGCGCCGGCGGCGATGCGCTTCTTGCGGCTGGCCTTGAGGATGTCGGGATTTTTCCGCTCTTCGCGCGTCATCGAATCGATCACCGCCATCTGGCGCTTCACGACCTTCTCGTCGAGGTTGGCGGCGGCCAGTTGATTCTTCATCTTGGCGATGCCGGGCATCATGCCCATCAGGCCGCCGATGCCACCCATGTTCTGCATCTGGACGAGCTGTTCGCGCAGATCGGCAAGGTCGAACTTGCCCTTGCGCATTTTCTCGGCGGTGCGCGCGGCTTTCTCCGCGTCGATATGGGCGGCGGCTTTCTCGACCAGCGACACCACGTCGCCCATGCCAAGGATGCGGCCGGCGATGCGCGAGGGATGAAAGTCTTCGAGCGCGTCGGTTTTTTCGCCGGTGCCGATCAGCTTGATCGGCTTGCCGGTGACCGCGCGCATCGACAGCGCGGCGCCGCCGCGGCCATCGCCGTCGACGCGGGTCAGTACGATGCCGGTGAGTCCGACGCGGTCATTGAAGGCGCGGGCGAGATTGACGGCGTCCTGACCGGTCAGCGAATCGGCGACCAGCAGCACTTCGTGCGGGTTCGCCGCGGTCTTCACCGTGGCGGCTTCCTGCATCATCTCTTCGTCGAGCGTGGTGCGGCCGGCGGTGTCGAGCAGCACCACGTCATAGCCGCCGAGCTTGCCGGCCTGCAGCGCGCGCTGCGCGATCTGCGGCGGCATCTGTCCGGCCACCACGGGCAGGGTTTCAATCGACAGGTCGCGGCCAAGCACCGCGAGCTGTTCCTGCGCCGCCGGGCGATAGACGTCGAGCGACGCCATCAGCACCTTCTTTTTGTCACGCTGGGTCAGGCGGCGCGCCAGTTTGGCGGTGGTGGTGGTTTTACCGGAGCCCTGCAGGCCGACCATCATGATGGCGATCGGAGCGGGCGCGTTGAGATCGATCTGCTGGCCGTCGGAACCGAGGGTTTCGACAAGCTGGTCGTGGACGATCTTCACGACCATCTGGCCCGGCGTCACCGATTTGACGACGGTCGCGCCGATGGCCTGTTCGCGGACCTTGTCGGTAAACGAGCGCACCACTTCGAGCGCTACGTCCGCCTCGAGCAGGGCGCGACGCACCTCGCGCATGGCGCTGTCGACATCAGCCTCCGTCAGCGCGCCGCGCCGCGTCAGCTTGTCGAGAATGCCTCCGAGCCTTTCCGACAGATTGTCGAACATTCCGGCGTCGTATCCCGTTGCTCTCTCCCCGCAGGGAGGTGAAGTTCCAAACACGTTTGCGCCCGAGGGCGCACAGCGCTGTCGGGCGTTGACCTCCGGCCTCTGGGACCGGGCGGCGGGTCGAAAAGAAAATCTTTCCGAGAAGTCGCGCGGTTAAAGCCCTATAGGCCCGGAAAGTCAAGAAAAGACCGGAAAAGGAGGTTTTTACGGCAAGCCGGCCCCGCGGGGCGGTCGCGAAGCTGTCACTTGCCGAATCCGGGCTTTTCGGGGCCAATCCGACCATGAAACTCACCCGCCGCCGCCTTTTTGGCCTGTTGGCCGGCACAGCTGTCGCCGTCGGCGTGCCGTCTGCCTGGATGTCCCGCATGAAAACCTACGCCGGCCCGGTGTCCGATCACTTCAACGGAACCCATTTCTTCGACCCGGACGGCGCGCCGCCCAAGCCGCTGTGGCAGGTCCTGCGCTGGCAGGCGACCAAGCAGGCCGCGAAATGGCCCGAGTGGGCGCCGAGCCCCCATGCCGACACCCCGCCCCCGCGGGTGAACGGGGCGGGCGCGCGGCTGTCTTTCGTCGGCCATGCGAGCTGGCTGATCCAGACCGGCGGCCTCAATATCCTGGTTGATCCGGTGTGGTCGGAGCGCTGCTCGCCGTTTGCGTTCGCGGGGCCGAAGCGGGTCAATGATCCGGGCATCGCTTACGACAAGCTGCCGCCGATCGATACCGTGCTGGTGTCGCACGGTCACTACGATCATCTCGACGTCGCGACGCTGTCGCGGCTGGCGGCGACATTTTCGCCGCGCGTGGTTACGCCGCTCGGCAATGACATCACAATGCGTGATGCCGACAGCGCTATTCGCGCTGAAGGATTCGACTGGGGCCATCGCATCGAGCTCGGCAATGACGTGGCGGTGACTCTGGTGGCGACACGGCACTGGACCGCGCGTGGACTGTTCGACCGTAACATGTCGCTGTGGGCGAGCTTCGTGCTCGAAACGCCGGCCGGCAAGATCTATATCGTGTGCGATTCAGGCTATGGCGACGGTCGCCACTTCCGCCGTGTCCGCGAGACACATGGTCCGCTGCGCACTGCGATCCTGCCGATCGGCGCTTACGAGCCGCGCTGGTTCATGCGCGACCAGCACATGAACCCGGAAGACGCGGTGAAGGCGCTGGCCGATTGCGGAGCGGACATGGCGCTCGCGCATCATCACGGCACGTTCCAGCTCACCGACGAGGCGATCGATGCGCCGGTTCAGGCGCTCGGCGCGGCACTTGATGCCGCACAGATGTCCCGTGAAAGATTCGTCGCGCTCAAGCCCGGGCAGGTGATGGAGATTTAGGGCAGTATTGTCCTTCGAGGTGCTGCTCCCCACCTGCTTTTCGTCATGGCCGGGCTCGACCCGGCCATCCACGTCTTCCAGCCAGTGCTTCCTCAGGCGTGGATGCCCGCGACAAGCGCGGGCATGACAGAAAACAACGAAAGCGAAGAGAACTCACGGTGCCTTCGGCTTGATCGCGTAGGACACGCTCACCGATACTCGCAGCATTTCCTCGCCGGGTGCGACCGGCGCTGAATCGGCCATGACCGCCGCCATCTTCCGATAGGGCATCGGGCCCGGCATGCCCTGTTCGGATATATTCAGCGGCGCGCCCAGCGTCACGCCGGCGGCGCGGGCGTAGATGTCGGCCTTGCGATGGGCGTCCTCGATCGCCTTGCCGCGCGCCTCGTCGAGCAGTTTCGAGGCCTGCGACACCATGAAGCTGATGCCGCTGATGTCATTGGCGCCGCTCGACACCAGCGCGTCGATGGCGTTGGCGACCTTGGCTACATCGCGCACGGTGACGGTGACGCGGTTGCTGGCGCGATAGCCGACAATCTGCATCGGGCCGCGATCGCCTTTGATCGGGGCGCTTTGCGGCTGCAGCGACAGTCGCGAGGTCTGAATATCCTTGTCGGCGATGCCCGACGTCTTGAGCGCTTGCAGCACGGCGCTCATGGCCTTGTTGTTGGCGGCGCTGGCGTCACGCGCGGTCTTCGCCTCGGTGGTCACGCCGCCGTTGATTTCGGCAAGATCGGGCGGCACCGAGATTGTCGCTTCGCCGGTCACCGAAATCGCTGGCGGCGGGGTCTCCGCAATCGCGGGGGAAATCGCGCAGGCAAGAACGATCGCGGCAAAGACTGGAAGATGACGCATTCAGAAAACTCCGTTTATTTCAGCGGTACGAAAACATTGATGACGAGCTTGTCCTCGGCGGTCGTCAGCGGGTCGGTGACGTATTCCTCGATGAAGGTATCCCTCGCCTCGAGTTTCTTGTCGTCGAGGTGGTTGGTGATCGCCTCGTAGGTGTTGTCCATGTTGTCGTAGGAGCCGTGGTGGACGAATTTGAGCGACTTGCCGTCAGGCGACTGGCTCATGCTCATATCCTTGCCGACGTCCTTGATATCCTTGTCGACGGGGATTTCCGCTAGGTAGGAAAAGCCGGCGTCGTCGGTCGAGGTGTAGACGATCAGCGTCGGCCCTGCGGGAGTGACGCCCTGCTTCTTGAGGAAGGCGGTCAGGGTCTTGATCGATTCGACGATATTGTCGAATGCCGATTCCCAGTTCGAGGTGCCCCGCAGCGACAGCACCTTCTTCGCGGTGAGCGTGACTTCCTCGCCGAACGGCTCTGGGGCCTGTGCCTTCTGGTCAGCCGGTGGCGTGGCGGGAGTTTGCTCGGCGGCGGGTGGAGTTGCGGATGCGGGCGGCGGGGTGGCTGGTGAGGCGGTGTCAGGCGCCGGCGTGGCCGGGGCTGGCGTCGTGGCGGAAGGCGCAGGTGTTGCCGTTGAATCTGCCGGGGCCTTTTGCTCGGCAGGCGGTGATGCCGGGGTTGTGGCCGGTGGGGACGCGGTCTGGGCCAAGGCCAGGGCGGAAAGGCTCAGCCAGATCGCGGCGGGCAGCAGAGCGCGGGCAAAACGGGAGGGGCGGCTCATTCGGCGGTCTCCATCGGCATTCCTGTCGGCCTCATCCTGGGCGGACCGCCCACACTAGAATGTTTTCGGTTCCGTTTGAATCAGAACCGCAGCGGCCATTCCGTGCCAGCTCTGCACGTTTCCATGACAGATATGCGTCTGACGGCGGAAGTAGGGCGGGTCCAGGCGCGGGCTGGTCAAATTCGGCGGCATTCGCCATATAGGCGGCAGAGGATCTGACAATGAGCGCGCTCGCCAGCCACAGCTTTGCCAAGATGAACGGGATCGGCAATGAGATCATTGTGCTCGATCTGCGCGATTCGAAGACGGGCATCAGCCCCGACGAAGCGCGCGCCATCGCCGGCCCGGGCGGCGTGGCCTATGACCAGTTGATGGTGCTGCAGCCGCCTCGCCTGCAGGGCACCACGGCCTTCATCCGCATCTATAACAACGATGGTTCGGAAGCGGCTGCCTGCGGCAACGGCATGCGCTGCGTCGCGCGGCAGGTGTTCGCGGAAACCGGCAAGGATGCGTTGACGTTCGAGACCCGCGCCGGTCTGCTCAACTGCTGGCAGGGGCCGACGCCGGACCTCTACACCGTGGACATGGGCGCCCCGAAGTTCGGCTGGCAGGACATTCCGCTCGCCGAGGAATTTCGCGACACCCGCTATATCGAGTTGCAGATCGGGCCGATCGACGCGCCGATCCTGCATTCGCCATCGGTGGTCAGCATGGGCAATCCGCACGCGATCTTCTGGGTCGATGACATCGAGGCCTACGATCTCACCCGCTTCGGACCGCTTTTGGAAAATCATCCGATCTTCCCGGAGCGCGCCAACATCACGCTCGCCCATATCGTCGATCGCGATCACATTGTGATGCGAACTTGGGAACGCGGCGCCGGGCTGACCAAGGCGTGCGGCTCGGCGGCCTGCGCCACAGCGGTGGCCGCTGCGCGGCTCAAGCGGGTCAATCGTACCGTCAATATGAAACTGCCGGGCGGTGAACTCACGATCGAGTGGCGCGAGCGCGACGATCATGTGCTGATGACCGGCCCCGCCGTGCTGGAATATGAAGGCCAGTTCGATCCGTCGCTGTTCGCGAGTGTGGCGTGAGTGTCAACGTTGTCACTTTCGGTTGCCGCCTCAACAGCTTCGAATCGGAAGTGATCCGCCGCGAGGCCGCAAGCGCCGGCCTCGATGACGCCATCGTGGTCAACACCTGCGCCGTCACCAACGAGGCAGTGGCGCAGGCGCGCCAGACTATCCGCAGGCTGCGGCGCGATCGTCCTGATGCAAAAATCGTCGTCACCGGCTGCGCGGCGCAGACACAAGCCGAGATGTTCGCGCAGATGGCCGAGGTCGATCGCGTGCTTGGCAACGACGACAAGATGCGCCGCGAGGCGTGGCGCGCGACCAGGGCCGCTCTGACCGATGCGCCCTCATTCGGTCTCGCCGCCGAAGAAAAGATTGCAGTCGCCGACATCATGGCGGTGACCGAGATGGCGCCGCATCTGCTCGATGGTTATCAGCGCGGCTTGCCTCGCGTATTCGTGCAGGTGCAGAACGGTTGCGACCATCGCTGCACGTTCTGCATCATTCCCTACGGGCGCGGCAATTCGCGTTCGGTCGCGATGGGCGCGGTGGTCGATCAGGTGCGCGCGCTGGTCGAAGCGGGTCACGCGGAGATCGTGCTGACCGGCGTCGATCTGACGAGCTACGGCGCCGATCTTCCGGGCACGCCCAAGCTCGGCACGTTGACCAAACAGATTTTGCGTCACGTTCCGGACCTGAAGCGGTTGCGGATATCGTCGATCGATTCGATCGAGGCTGATCGCGATCTGCTCGATGCGATTGCGACTGACGAACGGCTGATGCCGCATCTGCATCTGTCGCTGCAGGCCGGCGACGACATGATCCTGAAGCGCATGAAGCGGCGGCACTCGCGTCAGGACGCCATCGACTTTTGCGCGCAGGTGCGGCGGCTACGGCCGGACATGGCGTTCGGGGCCGACATCATCGCCGGCTTCCCGACCGAAACCGAGGACATGTTTTCGCGCTCATGCGATCTCGTGGACGAGTGCGGTCTTACCTTCCTGCATGTCTTCCCCTACTCGCCGCGCCCGGGCACGCCGGCCGCGAAGATGCCGCAGATCGAAGGTCCCATGGTCAAGGACCGCGCTCGGCGCTTGCGGCAGGCGGGTGACGCCGCGCTGAAACGGCGGCTGGCGTCGGAAGTTGGTGAGACGCGACAGGTGCTGGTCGAGAGCGAGACACAAGGCCGCACCGAACATTTCGTGCCGGTGGCGATTGCGGACGGGGAGGCCGGGGCAATCCGTTCGCTAAGGATCGCGGCCCACGATGGCGCACGATTACTCGTGTGACATCTAGTCTTGCTGAATTGCCACGTCTTCCCCATTCCACCCACATGCGCGCAGGCGCTCCTGCATATGTGGCGGCACCGGCGCAACGACACGCACCGGCGGCTTGTTTTTCGAAATCGGGATCACGATTTCGCGCGCATGAAGATGCAGAGTCGGTTCGCCGAAGCGCGGGCCATTGCCGTAGATGTTGTCGCCGACGATCGGCCAGCCCATGGCGGAGCAATGGACGCGCAACTGGTGGGTGCGGCCGGTGATCGGCTCCAGCGCCAGCCATGTCAGGCCCTCGCCGCGTCCCAGCACCTGCCAGCGTGTCAGCGAGGGGAACCCGTTGGGGTCGGGCTTCTGCCACCAGCCACGTTCTTCATTCAATCGCCCCAAAGGGATGTCGATCTCGCCGGCATCCTCAGTCGGGCTGCCTTCGACGGCCGCCCAATAGGTCTTGGAAATCTTGCCATGCTTGAACAGCAGTCCGAGCGTCGCCGTCGCCTTGCGGTGGCGGCCGAGCACCAGACAGCCCGATGTGTCGCGGTCGAGCCGATGCGCGAGCACCGGCGGCCGCGGCAGGCCATAGCGCAGGGCGTCAAACGAGGCTTCGAGATTGGCGCCGCCCTTGGGGCCGCGATGCACCGGAATGCCGGCGGGCTTGTCGATCACCAGCATCAACCCGTCGCGGTGAAGCACGCGGGCCTGAATTTCTTCCGGTGTCGGCTGTGGCGTATCCATCGTCGCGGTGGCTTTCGTTTGCGGCGTGAACCGGCTAACACAATCCTCGCATGAGTGACAGCACACAAGATCAACCGAAACAAAGCTGGTGGCGGCGCCTGTCCGCCGGCCTGAAACGGACATCGAGCTCAATCGGCAGCGCGGTGGCGGACCTCGTCACCAAGCGCAAGCTCGATGGCGCGATGCTCGAGGACATCGAGGATGTGCTGCTGCGTGCAGACCTCGGAACCGAAGTCGCGGCGCGGATCGCCGAAGCCGTCGGCCGTGGCCGATACGACAAGTCGGTGTCGGCGGAGGATGTCCAGAATATCGTCGCCGCAGAGGTCGAGAAGGTGCTGGCGCCGGTGGCGCAGCCGCTGGTGATCGACGCCGCGCACAAGCCGTTCGTTATTCTTGTTGTTGGCGTCAACGGCTCGGGCAAGACCACCACCATCGGCAAGCTCGCGGCGAAATTTTCTGGCGAAGGCCGCAAGGTTATGCTGGCGGCGGGCGATACGTTCCGCGCCGCGGCCATCGAGCAGCTCAAGGTGTGGGGTGAGCGCACCAGGTCGCCGGTCGTCGCCAAGACACAAGGCTCGGACTCCGCCAGCCTCGCCTTCGAGGCGATGGAGGCCGCCATGGCCGATGGCTGCGACGTACTCTTGATCGACACGGCAGGCCGGCTGCAGAACAAGACCGAGTTGATGGTCGAGCTTGAGAAGGTCGTGCGCGTTATCCGCAAGGTCGATGCCTCCGCGCCGCACGCGGTGCTGCTGGTGCTGGATGCGACGGTCGGCCAGAACGCGCTGTCGCAAGTCGATGCCTTCCATAAGACGGCAGGGGTCACCGGGCTGGTGATGACCAAGCTCGATGGCACCGCGCGAGGCGGCATTCTCGTCGCGCTGTCGGCGAAGTATAAGTTACCGGTGCACTTCATCGGCGTCGGCGAGGGGGTCGATGACCTGTCGCCGTTCACCGCCAGGGATTTCGCCAAGGCGATTGCAGGACAGGATTCATGAGTAAGCCCGCGCCGCACCCGTTGTTCAAGCTCGCCACCGAACTCGGGCCGTTGGTGGTCTTCTTTGGCGCCAATGCGAAATTCGGTCTGTTCGTTGCCACCGGCGCCTTCATGGTCGCGATCGTCGCGGCGATTGCGGTGTCCTATGTTGTGACGAAGCATGTGCCGATCATGGCTCTGGTCACGGCATTTATCGTGCTGGTATTCGGCGGGTTGACGCTGGCGCTGCACGACGAGACCTTCATCAAGGTCAAGCCGACCATCATCTATTCGCTGTTCGCGGCGACACTCGGCATCGGCCTGTTGTTCGGGCGCTCGTTCATCGCGCTGATGTTCGATCAGATGTTCAACCTGACGCCGGCAGGCTGGAAGCAGCTCACCATCCGCTGGGCGTTGTTCTTCGCCGCCATGGCGGTGCTGAACGAGATCATCTGGCGCACGCAGACCACGGATTTCTGGGTGGCATTCAAAGCGTTCGGCGTCATTCCGATCACTGCGGTATTCGCCATGCTGCAGACGCCGCTGATCAAGCGCTATCACATCGAGCCGGCCACCGACGAAGCCAGCGACCTCGAGCGCGGCGACATCACCAAGGGCTGACGCGTACTTTACGCGCCGGCCTTCAGCGCCTTTTCAATTTCTGGCTTGAGCACGCGCTCGATGTTGTCGGGCGTGATCGGCCCGACCAGCTTGTAGGCAATGGTGCCGTTGCGGCCAATGAGAAAGGTCTCCGGCACGCCATAGACGCCCCATTCGATCGAGGCCCGGCCGTTCACATCCGTGCCGACCGCCGCGAACGGGTTGCCGTAGCGGCCGAGGAAACGCCGGGCGTTATCGGCCTTGTCCTTGTAGTTGATGCCGACGATCCGGATGCGCTTGTCCTTTGCCAGGTCAACCAGCAGCGGCGCTTCGTCGTGACAGGGCACGCACCACGACGCCCAGACATTGACGACGCTGACATTGCCCTTGAACGCCGCCGGGTCGAGGCCGGGCACCGGCTTGCCATTCTCCGTCAATCCGTCAAGCGCCGGCAGTGCGGTCTGTGGAGCCGGGCGCCCGATCAGCGCGGAGGGAATGCGTGAGGGATCGCCGCTGCCGAGCCTGAACCAGAACAGCGCAGCAAGACCCGCGAACGCGATGAGCGGCAGCAGCACCAGCCACGAGCGGCGGCGCGGCGCGTTCGTATCCGGCGCGGCGTTCATGCGCCGCCTGCCTTGCGGGCTGAGCGCCGCGTCATGCCCTCGGCCTCGAGTTTCTGAAGGCTGGTCTGCTGGTGCCGATGGTCGGCGATGATCCATGCGATCAGTCCGATGACGACAAACGCCACCAGTGCGTAGGACCAGATGATGAAGCTGGCGTAAGGACCAAGGGTCATAGCGTTACGCGGCCTGCCGGCTGGCTTGCATGATCTGCAGCGTGCGCACGCGCCGCCGCAGCACTTCGTTGCGCATGGCCGCGATGTGCAACGTGACGAACAGCAGGGTGAACGCCACTGCCATCACCAGCAAGGGAATGAGGTAAGCGCGGTCGAGCGTCGGGCCGCCCATGCGCAGCACCGACGAGCCCTGATGCAGGGTGTTCCACCAGTCGACGGAAAACTTGATGATCGGAATGTTGATGGCGCCGACCAGGGTCAGCACGGCGGCAGCGCGCGCGGCGCGGGACGGATCTTCGACCGCGCGCCACAATGCGATCAGGCCGAGATACATCAGGAACAGCACCAGCACCGACGTCAGGCGCGCGTCCCACTCCCAGTAGGTGCCCCACATCGGCCGGCCCCACAGCGAACCGGTGACCAGCGCGAGGAATGTGAATGACGCGCCGATCGGCGCGGCGGCCTTCGCGGCGACATCGGCGAGCGGGTGACGCCATACCAGCGTGCCGAGCGCCGACAGGCTCATCACGCCCCACACGAACATCGACAGCCACGCATTGGGAACATGGATGAACATGATCTTGACGGTTGCGCCCTGCTGATAGTCGTCGGGAACCGTCAGCGACAGATAGAGGCCGATGGCCAGCAGCGCCGCCGTCGCGACTGCAAGCCACGGCAGCACCCGCGCGGCGAGTGCGAGAAAGCGCGAGGGATTGGCAAAGTCGATCCAGCTCATGAGCGTCCTGATACTGGTGAGCGCCGCCGCAGGCAATGCGCGCCGCCTGCGGCATAAGCGATTTCCGAAAAAATTGATCCGGCGCGAGGCATCAGTCCAGTCCCTGCCGCAGGCTGGCCGCCGCGGCGAACGGGCCGACCGCGAGCGCAACCAGCGACAGCGCGCACAGGATCGAGAACGGCGTGCCGAACGATCCGGGCGCGGCGATGGCGGCGTTGGAGGCCGCGACACCGAAGATCAGCACGGGAATCGAGAGCGGCAGAACCAGCACGGCGAGCAGCAGTCCGCCGCGGCGCATGGTGACGGCGATGGCCGCGCCGATCATGCCGGTGAGGGTCAGCGCCGGCGTTCCCGCCAGCAGCGTCAGTGCAACGGCGAGCGTTGCCGATGGATCGAGATTGAGCAGGATGCCGAGAACGGGAGTCGCGATGATCAGCGGCAGGATCGCGGCGATCCAGTGCGCCAGCGCTTTGGCGAGGCAGGTGAGTTCTAGCGGCGTCCGGCTCATGACGATGAGGTCGAGCGAGCCGTCGTCATGATCGGCCGTGAACAGCCTGTCGAGCGTGAGCAGGCTGGCCAGCATGGCGCCGAGCCACAGGATTGCCGGGCCGAGCCGCTTGAGCAGCGGCAGTTCGGGGCCGATCGCGAACGGCATCAGCACCACGACGGTGAGAAAGAACAGGACGCCGATCAGCGCGCCGCCGCCTGCGCGCATGGCGATGCGCAGATCGCGCCGGACGAGAGAGGCGAGCGCGCTCATGCGGCGCCTCCGATGCGCAACTCTCTGGCCTCAATACCGAGGGGGCCGTGCGTGGCGGCGACAATGAGTCCGCCGTTATCGAGATGACGCATCATCAGTGATGCGAACAGTTTCTGGCCTTCCGCGTCGAGCGCCGATGTCGGCTCGTCGAGCAGCCAGATCGGCCGCTTCACCGCGAGCAGCCGTGCCATCGACAGCCGCCGGCGCTGGCCGGCGGAGAGGACGACGGCAGGAAGTTCTGCCGCATGACTGATGCCGGCCCGGGACAGGCTGTCGGCTATGTCTGCGCGTTCTCCACCAAGGAACGCTTGCCAGAATTCAAGATTTTCGCGCACGCTCAAAGCCGGTTTGAGCGGATCGCGATGGCCGAGATAGTGGGCGTGCTCAGCGACGCTGCGTTCCGGATCGCCGCCTTCGAGTTCGATGGATCCCGCTTCGGCCTGGAGAAGTCCGGCGAGGATTCGCAACAGCGATGATTTGCCCGCGCCGTTGATGCCGGTGACCGCCAGCGCCTGCGTGCCGGAGACGTCGAAATCGAGGCCCGAGAACACCCCGCGCCCGCCTCGCACACATGCCAGCCCGCGCCCCGCAAGTTTCATGAGTGCCCGACCGTAAAACCGTGACTGCGGGTGATGTGACGATTCAAAATACCAGTCCGTGAGGGTTGCGAGAGACGATTGTCGGTGTGGCGCGCAGTCTGGAAAGATTCTATAGAACCGGGCCTTGATGCAGCACACCGCGCATCCTCACAAGGCCCGCGGCTCTTTCTTGGCTGGCGGTGTTTTGATACCACTTGCCGGGTATCTCTAACTCATGGAATCGGGATCGCCTCATATGCCCTCGCTCGACAGCTTCAAAGCCCAGAAAACCCTCAAGGTCGGCGCCAAAACCTACGTCTATTACAGCCTTGCCGCCGCCGAAAAGAACGGCCTGAAGGGCATCTCGCGGCTGCCTTACTCGATGAAGGTGCTGCTCGAGAACATGCTGCGCAACGAGGACGGCCGCACCGTCAAGAAGGACGACATCATCGCCTTCTCCAAGTGGATCAAGAAGCGCAAGCTCGAGCACGAAATCGCCTTCCGCCCGGCCCGCGTGCTGATGCAGGATTTCACCGGCGTTCCGGCGGTGGTCGATCTCGCCGCGATGCGCAACGCGATGAAGGCGCTCGGCGGCGATGCGCAGAAGATCAACCCGCTGGTTCCCGTCGATCTCGTCATCGACCATTCGGTGATCGTGAACTTCTTCGGTGACAACAAGGCCTTCGCCAAGAACGTCACCGAGGAATACAAGCAGAACCAGGAACGCTACGAATTCCTGAAATGGGGTCAGAAGGCGTTCTCGAATTTCTCCGTCGTGCCGCCCGGCACCGGCATCTGCCATCAGGTTAACCTCGAATACCTGGCGCAGACCGTCTGGACGCGGAAAGAAAAGCTCACCATCGGCAAGAAGAAGGGCACCTTCGAGGTCGCCTATCCGGATTCGCTGGTCGGCACCGATTCGCACACCACCATGGTCAACGGCCTCGCCGTGCTTGGCTGGGGTGTCGGCGGCATCGAGGCGGAAGCCGCGATGCTGGGCCAGCCGCTGTCGATGCTGCTGCCGGACGTGGTCGGCTTCAAGCTCAAGGGCCAACTCAAGGAGGGCGTGACGTCGACCGACCTCGTGCTCACGGTGACGCAGATGCTGCGCAAGCATGGCGTGGTCGGCAAGTTCGTCGAGTTCTATGGCCCCGGCCTCGATCACCTCTCGGTGGCCGACAAGGCGACCATCAGCAACATGGCTCCGGAGTACGGCGCGACTTGCGGCTTCTTCCCGGTGGACAAGGCGGCGCTCGATTATCTGAAGACCTCGGGCCGTGCGGCCGCGCGCGTCGCGCTGGTCGAAAAGTACGCCAAGGCGCAGGGCCTGTTCCGCACCTCGGCGTCGAAGGATCCGGTATTCACCGAAACGCTGGTGCTCGATCTCAAGGACGTGGTGCCGTCAATGGCCGGCCCGAAGCGTCCGGAAGGCCGTGTCGCGCTACCGCTGGTTGCCAGCGGTTTCGACGACGCGCTGACCAACGAGTACAAGAAGGCGATCGATCACAGCCAGCGCTTCGCCGTCGAAGGTCGCGATTTCGAGATCGGCCATGGCGACGTGGCGATCGCAGCTATCACCTCCTGCACCAATACCTCGAACCCGAGCGTGCTGATCGCGGCTGGTCTGCTTGCGCGCAACGCTGTCGCGAAGGGGTTGAAGGCCAAGCCGTGGGTGAAGACCTCGCTGGCGCCGGGAAGTCAGGTGGTTGCGGAATATCTCGCCAACTCCGGCCTGCAGAAGGATCTGGACAAGGTCGGCTTCAATCTCGTCGGCTTCGGCTGCACCACTTGCATCGGGAATTCAGGTCCGCTGCCGGAAGAGATTTCCAAATCGATCAACGACAACAGCGTGATTGCTGCGGCCGTGCTGTCGGGTAACCGCAACTTCGAAGGCCGTGTCTCTCCTGACGTGCAGGCGAACTATCTCGCGTCGCCGCCGCTGGTCGTGACCTACGCGCTGGCCGGGACGGTCACCAAGAACCTGGAAACCGAGCCGCTCGGCACCGGCAAGGATGGCAAGCCGGTCTATCTCAAGGACATCTGGCCGACCACGAAGGAGGTCAACGCCTTCATCAAGAAGTACGTCACCTCGACGATCTTCAAGAAGAAGTATGCCGACGTGTTCAAGGGTGACACCAACTGGCGCAAGATCAAGACGGTGGCGAGCGACACCTACAAGTGGAACATGAGTTCGACCTATGTGCAGAACCCGCCGTATTTCGAAGGCATGAAGAAGGAGCCCGATCCGGTCACCGACATCATCGACGCGCGCATCCTCGCGCTGTTCGGCGACAAGATCACCACCGACCACATCTCGCCCGCGGGTTCGATTAAGCTGACCTCGCCCGCCGGCAAGTATCTGTCGGAACGGCAGGTGCGCCCGGCCGACTTCAACCAGTACGGCACGCGGCGCGGCAACCACGAAGTGATGATGCGCGGCACCTTCGCCAACATCCGCATCAAGAACTTCATGCTCAAGGGCGCCGACGGAAACATTCCGGAAGGCGGCCTCACGAGGCACTGGCCCGATGGCGAACAGATGTCGATCTACGATGCCGCGATGAAGTATCAGGCCGAGCAGGTGCCGCTGGTGGTGTTTGCGGGCGCTGAGTACGGCAACGGTTCGTCGCGCGACTGGGCCGCGAAGGGCACGCGTCTGCTCGGCGTGCGCGCGGTGATCACCCAGAGCTTCGAGCGCATCCATCGCTCGAATCTCGTCGGCATGGGCGTGCTGCCGCTGACTTTTGAAGAGGGCACGTCGTGGCAGTCGCTTGGTTTGAAGGGCGATGAGAAGGTCACGATTCGCGGATTGCAGGGCGATCTGAAGCCGCGTCAGATGCTGTCGGCCGACATTGTCACCACCGACGGGTCGCTGAAGCAGGTGCCGCTGCTCTGCCGCATCGATACGCTCGACGAACTCGAGTACTATCGCAATGGCGGTATTCTGCAGTACGTGCTGCGTAACCTTGCCGCGTGATCTTGCAGCGCAAAAACGCATCCGTGAACAGGCTCACTGCGAAGTGAGTGGCGAATAAGGGGAAGGCGGCCTATGAACGGTCGCCTTTCCGTTTTAAGCGGTTGATTAACGACAGGGAAAAACGAGTGGTCCGCGGTTTCTCCAGCAAGGAAACGAAAGGAGTGGGCGCTTTTGCGTCGCTTCTGTCGGGCGTGCTGGGGATTTGTCTGGCTGCCGCGCTCGCACGCCCTGCAAACGCCGATCCGCGTGCGGTTGTCGAGCTGTTCACCTCGCAGGGATGCTCGTCGTGTCCGCCGGCGGACAAGATTCTCGGCGATCTGGCGAAAGACCCATCGCTGATCGCGCTGAGCCTGCCGATCGATTACTGGGACTATCTCGGCTGGAAGGACACGCTGGCGGATTCACGTTTCAGCGCACGGCAGAAAGCTTATTCGAATGTGCGCGGCGATCGCGATGTCTACACGCCGCAGGTGATCGTTAATGGTTCGCTGCATGTGCTGGGCAGCGACAAGACGGCTATCGAAAATGCGGTCCATCTCACGCGCGGCCACAGGGATGTGATGAACGTACCGGTGAGCGTGTCGAAGGCCGGCACCGAACTGAAGGTGTCGGTCGCCGAGCGCGGCAATGGCGAACACGGCGAAGTGTGGATTTGCGCAGTGTCGCGCGCAGTGCCGATCACCATTGGCCGTGGTGAAAATCGCGGCAAGCAGATCGTCTACCACAACGTTGTGCGCAACATGCTGAAGGTCGGCGACTGGACCGGCAAGGCCGGCGCATGGAGCGTGCCGCTCGAGAATATCTCGCGCGACGGTGTCGACGCAGCGGTGGTCTATGTCCAGAACGGCAACCGCGATCATCCAGGCGCGATGCTCGGCGCAGCGTTCACTTCCCTCGACTGAGTCGTCAGAACCGTTCGGCCGGAGGCCTCGGGCGTCAAAGCGCCTGCCGCTGGCCGTGATGCGCGTGGCCCTGCCGTGGACCGTGCAGCGGCGACGTCACGCGGCAAAGAAAAAGGGCCAACTCACGTTGGCCCGCAGGATTGGGGATTATCTCACTGCGGGGATTTCAAAGGCCCGGTCCTGCCGACCCCGGGGGGCTGGGGGCTGAGGAATCCGGTGCCGAAAGGACCGGGCCAACGCAGTGATGATTTGATCGCAATTTAGCGCGGCGCCGGGTTGTCCGAATTCGGGCAGCATTATGATTTGTTTGAAATCGCCGTGAGAGGGCCGGTCGGCAAATTCAGGCTTGCAGGCGAGCGGACACAGGCCGATCATGTCACCCCAGTGACAGGAGGCGCCGATGAATTACGGATCGGGGGATGCGGACCCCAGCGATCATCGCGGGACGGACCGCAGCGTCGTCACCGTCCCGCTGCAAAACCGGGTGACCTTCAACCGCCTTGAGTTGAACCGCATCCTCAACCTCTATGGCCGCATGGTCTCGGATGGCGAATGGCGCGATTACGCTATCGATTTTCTGAGAGATCGGGCGGTTTTCTCGATCTATCGTCGCGCTTCCGAAGTGCCGATCTACCGTATCGAAAAAGACCCGCGCCTTGCGCGCAAGCAGGGCGCGTACAGCGTGATCTCCGCAACCGGTCAGATCCTGCGGCGCGGTAACGAACTCGACCGGGTTCTTCTGGTGATCGATCGCAAGCTTGCGGTGGTCTAGTTCGTGAGCTGCTGCGTGCGAGCCGGTCACGACTCGCGCGAAGCGTGTCAGTCTTTCGGCGTGGTGCCGGCGCCTTCGCCGAGCGCGCGCTGCATCAGTACCGAATCCAGCCAGCGCCCGAATTTGAATCCGACATTGGGATGGGTGCCGATCATCTGGAAACCGGCCCGGCCATGCAGGGCGATTGACGCTGCATTGGCGGAGTCCCCGATCACCGCGATCATCTGCCGATAGCCGCGCGCGACTGATTGCGCGATCAGTTCGGTCATCAGCGCGCCGCCGATGCCGCGCCGGTGAGATGCGGGGTCAAGATAGATCGAGTTCTCGACGGTGAAACGATAGGCTGGGCGGGCGCGATACGGCCCGGCATAGGCATAGCCGGCGACGCCTCCCTCCACCGTTGCCACCAGATAGGGAAAGCCTTTCGTCGTCAGCTCGCTGTAGCGCCGGGTCATCTCGACGGTGTCCGGCGGGGTCAGTTCGAACGTGGCGGTGCCGAACCGGACGGCGTGCTCGTAGATTGCGGTGATAGCGGGGACGTCGTCGAGGGTGGCGGGCCGGATTGCGGCGGAGGGCATGGGCGCGACTCGTTGATGGCCGTTCTTCGGCGGCGATCAGATCAACATGGAGACGGGCTGGTCAAGCCCGATCCGGACAGGAGCGACGACCGGCCGGCCCGCCGAGAAAACAAAAGCCCCGGCTTTTGGCCGGGGCTTTCTTCGCATCGGATGCGCCTTCGTCAGTCGCGCTGTCCCAGAAGCTGCAGCAGCAGCGTGAACAGGTTGATGAAGTTCAGGTACAGCGACAGAGCGCCGGTGATGGCGGCCTTTTCAGCGATTTCGCCGCCCTGGCTGGCGTAGCCGTAGATGTAGTCGTTCTTCAGCCGCTGGGTGTCCCAGGCGGTCAGGCCCGCGAACACCAGAACGCCGACCACCGACACGATGAACTGCAGCATGGAGCTCGCCACGAACAGATTCACTAGGCTCGCGATGATCACGCCGAACAGGCCCATGATCAGGAACGAACCCATGCCGGTCATGTCACGCTTGGTGCTGTAACCGTAAAGGCTCAGCGCACCGAACGCAGCGGCGGTGATGAAGAACACCCGCACAATCGAGGTGTGGGTGTAGACGAGGAAGATCGACGACAGCGACACACCCATCAGGGCCGCGAACGCCCAGAACAGGAGTTGCGCCGTCGCGGGCCGCAGGCGGTTGATGCCGAACGAGATGGCGAACACCATCACCAGCGGAGCGAGGATGAACAGCCACTTCAGCGGGCTGACGAACATCGCCACGCCGAACGGCGTCAGGTAGGTATTGCCGACCCTGGCGGCGGTCGCGACATCCGAGGTCGCCGCCATATACACACCGAGGGCGGCGAGGCCGGTGATGGCCAGGCCGATCGACATGTAGTTGTAGATCTTGAGCATGTACGAGCGCAGACCGGCGTCGACGGTCGCGGCGTCAGCGCGCCCGGCGGCCCGGCCGAAAGGTGAAGCGTAGTTGCGGTCCATGTCCGACATGGTCGAAACCTCTTGGTTGACCGACGCAGCAGCAGGCGGCGTCAGCGATACGTTGATTCCAGAAGCGAGACAGTGAGGCCGTCGGATGACGGTATCAAGCCGATTCTGAACCTGCCCGATATGTGGGAAACTAGCATGGCGACCACAAGTTACCGTGCGCGGCTGAATGTCGCAAAAATCGCGTCTGGCCTGCTACAAATTGTCATAAGTTTCTGAGCACCTTCGCGGGCTTTTGGTTAAGCGCCAGTAATGTTCCGGCAAGCCCGAGCCCGACGGTGACCGCGAGCGCCGCCAGCACCACCAGCGCCGAGCTGCCCGCCTGCCAGACGAAGCCGAGGTTCATCAGGCGGGTCACGATCTGCCATGCGGCGATTGAGCCGGCGGCGACCCCGAACAGCGCGGTGGCAAGGCCGATCATCAGGTACTCGAGCGCGTAGGCCCCAAGCAGCCGGGCACGGGTCGCACCGAGCGTTTTCAGGATCACGGCATCGTAGACCCGGTGGCGGTGGCCCGCCGCCAGCGCGCCGCCGAGCACGAGGATGGCCGCGACCAGTGTCACCGAACTGGCGCCCCGGATGGCGAAGACAAGGTTGGTCACCATGGTCCCGACCGTCTCCAGCGCCTCGCGCACCCGCACGCTGGTGATCGCCGGGAAGGCAGCGGCCACCGCCTTGATCAGGCGGGCGTCACCGGCGACGGTGGCGTTGGGGTCAGTGAGGGTTGCGATGTCGGTGTGTGGCGCGCCGGCAAACGTGCCGGGCGAATAGGCCAGCACGAAATTGATGCCGAGGCTTTGCCAGTCCACCGTCCGCAGGTTGGCGATCTTCGCGGTGATGTCGCGGCCGAGCACGTTGACGGTGATCTGGTCGCCGAGCTTGAGCCCGAGACCCTGTGCGATCTTCGTCTCCATCGACACCAGCGGCGGACCGGAATAATCGGCGCTCCACCATTTGCCTTCGACGATGGTCGAGCCGCGCGGCACCTCGCGGGCATAGGTCAGGCCGCGGTCGCTTTGCAATGTCCAGGCGGCGTCAGTGGACGGTTTGAGGTCTTCCGCCTTGACGCCACGCGCCGCCACGATGCGTCCGCGCAGCATCGGGACGCGCTCGATGGTGGCGTCCGGCACCTGCTGTTTGAGGTAGTCGCCGAAGCGCTGCGAGTCGGCGGCTGGAATATCGATGAAATAAAACGACGGTGCATGTTCGGGCAGCGATGCCATGAACTGCCGCCGCAGATTGCCGTCGATCTGGGTGATCGTCACCAGTACCGCGAGGCCCAGCCCTAGCGACATCACGACCGATGGGGTCAGCGCGCCGGGCCGGTGGATGTTGGCGATGGCCAGCCGCAGCATGGTGAGGCGCGGCCGCGGCAGGCGGCGCGCCGATGCCATCAGCAGCAACGCGACGCCGCGCAGGATGGCGAAGACACCGACGCTCGACGCGACGAAGATCGCGGCGACGCGCTTGTCGTAGGCGAGGCCGATCGCGACCGCGACCAGCATGGCGACGACCAGCGCGATCAGGGCGAGATAACGACCGCGCGGCCAGCGGAATTCGGAGATGACATCTTCACGGAACAGCGTGGCTACCGGCGAATCGTGCACGCGCGCCAGCGGCCATAGCCCGAAGGCCAACGCTGTCAGGAGTCCATAGAGGAACGACAGGGCGAGCTCGCCGGGGTGAAGCGCCGGATCGACCGGCAGCGGCAGGATGTTTCCGAACACGCCGACGATGGCATAAGGCAGCGCCGCGCCTGCGATCAGGCCGATGATCGCGCCAACGGCCGCCAGCGTCATGACCTGCGCCAGATAAATCGCGAACACCTCGCGTCCGGTGGCGCCCAGGGCCTTGAACGTCGCAATGACATCGCGGCGCTGATCGAGATGGCCCTTGATCGCGTTGGCGACGCCGACGCCGCCAACCAGCAACGCGGCGAGGCCGACCAGCGTCAGGAACTGGGTAAAGCGGGTGATGTTGCGCTCGAGCTGCGGCGAGGCATTGTTGCGGCTGCGGATTTGCCAGCCTGCCTCGGGGAGCGCGGCGCGGGCGTCGTCGGTCAGTTTCGTTGTCGCAGCGTCGGACGGATTGCCCGGCAGGCGGACACGATAGGTCCAGCGCACCAGACTTCCAGGCTGCAGCAGGCCGGTGGCGCGCAGTGCATCGACGCTGACCAGAAATCGCGGACCAAGACCGATGCTGCTCGCGAGCTTGTCAGGCTCCGAGGTGAGGGCGCTGCGAATGACGAAGGTGGCCTTGCCGACGGTGACGCGGTCGCCGGGCTTCAGCGCGAGCCGGGCCAGCAGGACCGGATCGGCGGCGGCGCCGAATACGCCGTCGTGTTCGCTGAGGGCGTCGGCGATCGGTATGGATGGATCGAGCGCCGCTGTGCCCAGCATCGGATAGCGCTTGTCGACCGCCTTGAGATCGACCAGCGCGAGATCGCCGCTGGCTGCGCGCGCCATGGCGCGCATGGTGGCGGCGACCGAGACGTCGCCTCGCGCATCGAGGAACGCGCGCTCCTGAGGTGTCGCTTCACGCTGCATCAATGAAAACGCCGCGTCGCCACCGAGCAGAATACGGCCCTGGTGTTCCAGTCCGTCGTTGAGGCTGCCCGCGACGGATCCGACGCCGGCAATCGCCATGACGCCGAGCGCGATGCAGGCGACGAAAACATAAAAGCCGCGCAACCCGCTGCGAAGTTCGCGCAGCGCGTAGCGCCACGCCAGCGGCAGCAATGTGCGCGATGTATCGGGGATGGCGCTCGTCATGTGAGTGACGCGGTTTCGGTCCACGCGCGCTCGCCGGCTGCGCCGTCGATGCGGCCGGAGCGCAGCCGTACCACGCGGTCGCAACGTTGCGCCAGCGCGTGGTCATGGGTCACCAGCACCAAGGTCATTCCACGTTCGGCATGGTTGGCAAACAGCAGATCGACGATGTGTTTGCCGGTGGCTTCATCGAGATTGCCGGTCGGCTCGTCGGCGACGAGGATCGCCGGATCGGGCGCCAGCGCGCGGGCGAGGGCGACGCGCTGCTGTTCGCCGCCGGACAGTTGCGACGGATAATGATGCAGCCGGTCGCCAAGACCGACCAGTTCGAGTTCTTTCGCTGCGCGTGCCTGTGCATCGGGGTGGCCGGCAAGTTCGAGCGGCACCGCGACATTCTCGATCGCCGTCATGGTCGGGATCAGATGGAAGGACTGGAAGACGATGCCGACATGGCGCCCGCGGAAGCGTGCGAGCCCATCCTCGTCAAGGGCGTTGAAAGCGACGCCGTTGACCACCACCTCTCCATTGTCAGGTCGTTCCAGTCCCGCCATCACCATCAGCAGCGTGGATTTTCCCGACCCGGACGGGCCGATCAGCCCGACCGCTTCGCCCGGTCCGATCCGCAGGCTCACATCCTTTAGAATGTGAACGCGTGCGGCTCCCGACCCGAGCGAGAGATTGACGTTGGAAATGGCGATGGTGTCCGGCGTGGCGCCGGCCGAAGGCGAGGATTCGATGAGACTGTCCATGCGGATGTCATATGGGAGCTGGCGCGGCGCGGTCGAGGGGGCGCGCCGGATGTTTCTTGTGGCGTTAACGTTTGGCAATCTGATGGTCGGCGCATCCGCGTTCGCGGAGCCGGCCTCCGGCGGAAAGCCGATCAAGCTGGTGGCGCTGGGGGATTCCCTGACCGCAGGCTATGGCTTGCCGGCGCAGGCCGCGTTTCCGGTTCGGCTGCAGCAGGCACTGCGCGACAAGGGCGTCGCCGTCGACATTGCCAATGCCGGTGTATCCGGCGATACCTCCACCGGCGGCCGCGACCGGCTCGACTGGTCGGTCCCCCCTGATACGGATGTGGTGATCGTCGAACTCGGCGCCAACGACGCGCTGCGCGGCATCGATCCGAAGGTGACGCGCACGGCACTCGAGGACATTCTCAAAAAATTGAAGGCGCGTAACGTTGCCGTCCTGCTGTGCGGGATGTATGCGCCGCCCAACTATGGCGCCGACTACGCGGCGCGGTTCAATGCGATCTATCCGGACCTGGCGAAAGCTTACGGAGTTCCGCTGTATCCGTTCTTCCTCGAAGGGGTCGCTGCGGATGCCAAGCTCAATCAGTCCGACGGCATGCATCCTACAGCCGAGGGCGTGGAGGTGATCGTCCGGAACATTCTGCCGACGATCGTGTCGTTTCTCAAAGACCGCGGCGAGCTGCGCGCCGCGCAATAACAGTAACAGAAATTGTACGCCGGACGAATCGACGCGCTTCGCACTGTCATGGAGCTGCGGTAAAAACAGACAAGTGATTCGTGGGCGTGATTCGTTATCCTCATCAGCATCGAGGAGTGTCGTGATGCCGCGTCTGTTCACCGGGCTGGAAATTCCTCCGGAGATCAGCCAGTCACTTGCCTATCTTCGCGGCGGGCTGCCGGGCGCCCGCTGGGTCGATCCCGAAGATTATCACGTCACCCTGCGTTTCATCGGCGACATCGATGGCATGGCCGCCAATGAGATCGCCTCGACGTTGTTTCGCATCAATCGCAAACCGTTCGAGGTGTCGCTGCAGGGGCTGTCGAGCTTCGGCGGCAAGAAACCGCGCGCCGTGGTGGCGTCAGTGGCGCCGAGCCGTCCCTTGATGGAGCTGCAGGCTGAGCTCGAGCGGCTGATGCAGCGTTTCGGTTTCGATCCCGAGGGGCGCAAGTTCACGCCGCACGTGACGCTGGCGCGGCTGCGCGACACATCGAGCCAGGAGCTGGCGGATTATCTGTCGGTGCGCGGCTATTTTCCGACCCGGACCTTCATGGCGTCGCGGTTCGTGCTGTTCTCGGCGCGCGCGTCGGTGGGCGGGGGGCCGTACGTTGTCGAAGCGCCCTATGCGCTGAGCGCGTAACCCGGTCGCGTGCGTCGACATTTGCCGAATAGGCTCTTGCATTTTTCGCGCTGCTGGGGCCGTTAGCGGCCATGGATGCCGCGACCCCTTCCTCGTTCCGTCAGCACTATGCCGCACTGATCGCCGCCGGCGAGATCGAAGCCGACCCGGCGCAGGCGATGGCCGTCGAGGCGTTTTCAGCGCTGGAAGATCGGCTGACCGGCTACAGACCGGCGCGCAAGAACGGCCTGCTGGGCCGGCTGTTCGCCAGCAAGGATGCGCCGCCGCTGCGCGGGCTCTACATCCATGGCGAGGTCGGTCGCGGCAAGACCATGCTGATGGATCTGTTCTTCCAGACCAGTACGGTGGCCCACAAGCGTCGCGCCCACTTCCATGAGTTCATGGCGGACGTCCATGAGCGCATCTACGATTTTCGCCAGAAGATCGCGCGTCGGGATATCGCCGAGAGCGATCCGGTGCAGCTTGCCGCCGCGTCGATTTTCGACGAGGCATGGCTGTTGTGCTTCGACGAGTTTCACGTCACCGACATCGCCGACGCGATGATCCTCGGTCGTCTGTTCACCCGCCTGTTCGAGCTTGGCACCGTGGTGGTCGCGACCTCCAACGTCGCCCCCGACGATCTCTACAAGGGTGGCCTCAACCGCGCATTGTTCCTGCCGTTCATCGCTCAGCTCAAGGAGCACATGGATGTTCTGCGGCTCGACGCCCGCACCGACTTCCGCATGGAAAAGCTTGCCGGTGTGAAGATGTGGCTGGTGCCGGCGGATGATGCTGCGCGCAGCGCGCTCGATAGGGCATGGGTGAAGCTCACCGGCAGCCCGTCAGCACCGTCGCGTAACATTCAGCTCAAGGGGCGCGTACTGCACGTGCCACATTCGGCGCAGGGCGTTGCGCGATTTTCGTTTGCCGATCTGTGTGAAAAGCCGCTCGGCGCGGCGGACTATCTGCGGATCGCTCACGACTATCATACGGTGATGATCGATCATATTCCGGTCATGCAATATGAGCACCGCAACTACGCCAAGCGGTTCATCTCGCTGATCGACGCGTTGTACGACAACCACGTGAAGCTGATGGCGTCGGCGGATGCCGATCCGCTGTCGCTGTATCGTGCCAGCGACGGCATCGAGGTTATGGAATTCCAGCGCACCGCATCGCGTCTGGTCGAGATGGGCTCCGAATCCTACCTGGCTCTGCCGCATGGTCAGCGGGATTCGACCGCCAGTGGTTCGACTACCGGTCTCGTCGAGACGTGATGCGCCGGGTCGCATCGGATCGCGTCTGTATGCCAGCAATCCTATGACAATCTTGGCCGAACAGCGACTTGAACGCATCCGCTGAAAGGTCTAACCACCCTTCCGAGTTTTCTCATCCCTCCCTCCCTGCCGGGTTCAAAGGACAGATTTCCCATGGCACGTCACAAGATTGCGTTGATTGGTTCGGGTCAGATCGGCGGCACGCTCGCCCACCTCGTCGGCCTCAAGGAATTGGGCGACGTGGTCATGTTCGACATCGCCGAGGGCATCCCGCAGGGCAAGTCGCTCGACATCGCGCAGTCGTCACCGGTCGATGGGTTCGATGCCAGCTTCACCGGCACCAACTCCTACGAAGGCCTTGCGGGCGCTGATGTCTGCATCGTCACCGCGGGTGTGCCGCGCAAGCCGGGCATGAGCCGTGATGATCTTCTCAGCATCAACCTCAAGGTGATGGAGCAGGTCGGCGCCGGCATCAAGAAGTACGCGCCGGATGCGTTCGTGATCTGCATCACCAACCCGCTCGACGCGATGGTGTGGGCTTTGCAGAAGGCGTCCGGTCTTCCCGCGAAGAAGGTGGTCGGCATGGCCGGCGTGCTCGACTCGTCGCGTTTCCGTTACTTCCTCGCGGACGAATTCAACGTCTCGGTGGAAGACGTCACAGCGTTCGTGCTCGGTGGCCACGGCGACACCATGGTGCCGCTGGTGAAGTATTCGACCGTCGCCGGCATTCCGTTGCCGGATTTGATCAAGATGGGCTGGACGTCGCAGGCTCGCCTCGACGAAATCGTCGATCGCACCCGCAACGGCGGCGCCGAGATCGTCAATCTGCTCAAGACCGGTTCGGCGTTTTACGCACCGGCGGCATCGGCGATCGCGATGGCCGAGAGCTATCTGCGCGACAAGAAGCGCGTGCTGCCCTGCGCGGCTCACCTCAACGGTGAGTATGGCGTCAAGGACATGTATGTCGGCGTGCCGGTGGTGATCGGTTCCAAGGGCGTCGAGCGCGTCGTCGAGATCGAGCTGGCCGGCAAGGACCGCGAAGGCTTCGACAAGTCGGTCGCGGCCGTGCAGGGTCTGGTCGACGCCTGCAAGAAGATCGCGCCCGATCTGCTCGGCAAGTAAGCCGGGATTTCTTACCGCCGCGTTCGTTTGTTTCACGTGATCCGGCCAGGCAGTCGCAGCGCCGGATCATGATTATTGGGGCCAGTCATGAACATACACGAGTATCAGGCGAAGGCGGTGCTGAAGGAGTTCGGCGTTCCGGTTTCGAAAGGGGTGCCGATTTTCGCGGCGTCGGAGGCGGAAGCTGCGGCGAAGCAGCTCGGCGGTCCGGTGTGGGTGGTGAAGAGCCAGATCCACGCCGGCGGCCGCGGCAAGGGCAAGTTCAAGGAGGCCTCCGCGGGCACCCAGGGCGGTGTCCGGCTGGCCAAGTCGATCGACGAG
>JBQCHK010000002.1:0-193348 GCA_051954725.1 Afipia sp.
ATCCTCGCTGGGTCAGGTTGGCCCGGCACGCCGCGGGGGCCGAGTTGTTCCCGCTGGATATCGTCTTCGCTCTGACGGGGCTTTCCGTCGTCCGTTTGCCGCCTCTCGACATCGCTCTGCGGCCCCCGACCCGGTATATTCTTTGAACTGGAATCTTGTGCCCGCTCCTTATCGGTAGGCTGCTCCTGGTTCTTTTTATCCAAGCCGATTCCGTGATTTGCGTTTGTCATGGTCGGTGTCCCTGTTTGCGGAGCAAGTTCAATGCCTGGAAAGCCAGTTCCGAACATCTGTGACCATCACCCCAGCTTCGTGAACCGCCTGGTTTAGCCTAGCTTCTGAACAGCCAAGTTCCTTGGTCCAATATTGGACCTCGTAGTCTTCATGAATGTTGATTCTCTGGCCGTCTCGCGGCCCGCGGTTCTTGAGGTCGTCGGCCATTCGTACCTCCCCTGGTTATCGCAAGAACCTAACGACCGTCCGCGCGTGCATGTTCCACTGGTCGCGGCGTAGCTTATTGGTCGTCGTTCCGCCTCTCTCGATATTTCTCGATTTCTTCCGGTTCTCGCTCGTCAATTTTGGTGAGACCTGATCGGGCTTCGTTATGGGCCCGCAACAGGTCATCCAGCTTGGCATGTAGAGCCTGGGTGTCCCGGTGCTCCGACCGCTGGATGAACAGGGTCATCATCCAGGTGGCAAGGGTTGCGATGCCGTGCCAATCGAGTGTCTCTCTTTGGAAGAGGAACCAAAGCCCGCCGTAGGCGATGACGGTCAGAAATGCGAAGGGGTTTGCGCTAGCAACTCCGAGGTTCGTTAAGAAGGAAGACGCTGTCTTGGCCAGCATAGCACGCTCCTCTTTTGAATTGGCCAAGTAGAGAAGGGCCTCTTTGACAATGCAAGCCGCGAAATGATCCGCCTCGCCACACACTACCCCACCAATCAATGGACCGGGCAATGATTACGAGGCGATCAATAAGAACGCTTGCCTTGACCAGGGCATCTCGATCATCGATCTCACCGACAGCAGCATCCCGTGGCAAGACAGGAAAAATTATTAAGGGAACGTGCCGGCTGTGTGAGCGCCGACAAGTCGGGCCGGATGATTAGATCAACAGCGGCCGATCCTGCCAGATATTCTCGATGACGACATCACAACGTTTTCCACTTCGTCAAAATACCGGCGGATGGCTCTGCGGAGTAGTGCCATCAAACTTGAAGTGTCTTCCTTGAGGGTGGTTATAGGGGCCACAAAAATTCATCGGGGAAGAAACCATTGCGAACTTGTCGCAGATCGGGGTTGCCGAATGCATCGAGCATTATTCTCTGATCTGTCTCCGAAGTTCCCTGATCGTTAGGATGTTTTCCCTGTTAAGTCGCGTAGGGAATTCGTGAGATAGTGCTGGGGTTGAGCGGTTTTTGCCACCGCAGTTCCCCAGTCGCGGTCAGAAGTCCCACAATTCCCTGTAAAATTCCCTGCTTGCAGGGAATTTCGTATGGAGACCGGTTCGCACTGGACTGGCTCCGCCACCACGCATTCTCCGGAAATCGTCACCCTCCGCTACGTTGTCAGAAAGGCCGCGATATTGGGGCGTTTTCGACGTTCCGGTCTCTGCCCAACGGGGTCAGAGACGGAGAGTGCGCGTTTTACGGGAGCTGTCTCCGAGGCCCAATAATTCTGGTCCTGGCAAACGTCGATGGCGGCTGTGATATCAGAGTTTCAGGCCGAGGGCGGTGTGTTGTTTTGACCATTCAGCAGGCAAATGCCGGATGGACGCAACGCCGATGCCCCGCGGGAGACGCCCTTCGATGGCGGCTTCGATGATCCGGGGGGACAGAAAGGCCAGTGTGATCGCGCGGTTCACCTGACGGACGCTGCATCGCTGCCGGTCGGCGATCTCCTGCGTCGAGGTCACGGTGCCAGAGGTGAGTTCATCGAGCCATCGGCGTCCCTGCGCAATTGCGGTAACACGCTTGGCGCGGGTCTCCGCACGGATAGGGCGATTGTCAGATCGCTGTTTGGAGTTACTTCGCCGATGTAGAAGCGATTGCGCAGGAGATAGGCGAGGGGAGCGCGGGTGGGGTGAAGGTTGCGCGACGCCATTCGCCGCACCACCTCGACCCCGCACGCGAAAATTGCGCTGCAGGATGAACCCTAACCTTCGCCGTTAGGCTTCAGGCCCTACAGCAACGCTCCGTTCGCAGCAGAATGCCAGTCATTTGTGAGCAGTCTTGTTGCTTATTGGCCGCGCCAACGGGCACTACAATCGGAAATCGGTCCCCGAGCTCCGGACCGCGGACCTAAGGCGTAGAGTTCGAATCTCTTCGCGGGTACGTCGGTGTCCCGTTACATCTAGACTAACGTTCATCACGCCGCGGTGTCGTGCGGCTGGTGTGCAGGGCTGCTTCGCGCTGGCGGAACGAGTCGACCTGGATCTGCAACCAGGCGCGAAATGCGGTTAATAACGTATCGCCCGTTTTCTCTTCTGGGTAGGCGAAGTAGTAGGAGCCTTCGCTCAACATCGATAAGTTGGATAACACCTTAAGCTGACCAGAGCGGAGTTGGTTGGCGACGAGGAAGCGCGGCAGCAACGCGACGCCGAGGCCAGAGCAGGCGGCGCTTATCAACGTCGCCTGTATGTCGAAGCGCGGACCCCGCATCACGTTGACGTCGTCGATCTTGGCGGCAAGGAACCAGCGTCGCCATGCCTCGGGCCGAGTCACCAGATGCAGTAGCCGATGGCGAGCGATTACTTGCGGTGCGAGGCGTGCCTGCCGGCCGAGCAATGCAGGACTGCCCATCGGAAACAGCACCTCGTCGAACAGGTAGTCGGCGCGCGCGCCGGGCCAATCCGGCTGGCCAAAGTAGAGTGCGCCGTCCAGCGCGCTCTCGCTGAAGAAGAAGCGTTTGTTGCGCGCACTAACATGCACGGTGACGCCGGCCTGGCGCGAATAGAAGTCGGGCAGACGCGGGATCAGCCACTCTGCGCCGACCGTCGGCAGCGACGCCACTTCCAGCATCGAGCCATCAGCCTCATAGCCCATTACCTCCTGAGTATCGCGTTCGATACGCTCGATCATCTGCACGACGCGGGTGCGGTAAGCCGCGCCGGCGCGAGTGAGCGTGATGCGTTTCTTGATGCGATGGAAGAGCCGTACGCCAAGCTGCTCTTCGAGCTGCGAAATCTGACGGGACACTGCGCTTTCGGTCAGAGCCAGCTCATCGGCGGCCCGGGTGATGCTGAGATGGCGCGCGGCGGCATTGAATGCTGTCAATGCCGCAATACTAGGCAGTTTGCGTCGCATGAGGTCATTCCAAAAACTCAAGATGTCTCCAGAATATATCGTTTGCGATAGCGCCCACAAGTTACCCAGAATACGTCCCGGTCGCTCAAGGCAAAAAAGATTTGCTGTCGGAGCGTCGGCAAGCACGGTTCTCGTCGCGGCGAAAAGACGTCGTAATGCGACATCCTCTTTCCGACACGCCATGGTGACCGCAGTGCTGTCGTTGATGTGACGGGCTGTACCCTGCTTATTCACGCGAGGATCCACGTGGCCGTCAAAAAACTACATCATGAATTTCACACCCTGGACATGACCGGTGGCTGGCAGCTTCCCGACGGATATGATCCGAAATCAGGTGCTCTGGAAAAAATCCTCTCCGGCTCGCTCGACACAATCAACAAACGTGGCAGTCGCACGCGCCTGCTCAAGTTCCCGGCGGGGCTCTTCACCACGCAGGCGATCGTTCATGACTTCTGGGAAGAGGTCTTCCTCGTCTCCGGCGACTTGACCGTAGGCAATGACGCCAATGGGGAGGGTGGCACGTCATTCTCCGGCTACACCTACGCAGTGCGCCCGCCCGGTGCTTGGCACGGGCCGTTCAAGTCGAGCGGCGGCTGCTTGCTGCTCGAGATTCATTACTACGACCCAGCCTGATTGAGTTTGTCATTCTCGCCGCATTGGCTCGCTGAGGCAGAAATGTGTCAGTCATCCAATGTGTCAGCCATCGCGTGAAGATGTGCCTGGGCGAATTTGCGTGTCTAAAGTTGAGGTTTGATATGAACGGTACAAAGCATTCAGTGATCGTCGTGGGCGCGGGTCCCGTCGGTATGGTTGCGGCGGCAAGCCTGGTGCAGCAGGGAATTCCGGTGCTGGTCCTTGAGAAGAGCGGCGATCTCAGCAGGGAGTCTCGTGCCTCGACGTTCCATCCGCCGACCCTCGACATGCTGCAGGATCTGGGCTTTGCGGACGCGTTGATCGCGCAGGGACTTAAGGCGCCGACGGTGCAATACAGTTCCACCGCGGACGGGCTGCTGGGGACTTTCGACTTTGCTGCCATTTCCGATCTGACCCGCCATCCGTATCGCCTTCAGGCCGAGCAGTTCAAGCTGACGCGAATTGCCCTCGAAACATTGCGCGGCCATCCTCTGTTTGCCATTGAGTTTGGTTGCGAGGTTACCGGAATTTCGCAGACTGCTGATTGCGTGACGCTCACGGCGTCGCAGGCCGGACGTGAGGTGAGCTTTAATTGTTCGTGGCTGGTCGGCGCCGATGGTGCCAACAGTATCGTCCGCCGCGCACAGGAGGTTCCGTTCGAGGGCTTTACCTGGCCAGAGCGATTTCTCGTCATGACCACGCCGGTCGACTTCACCGCGCTGCGCCCTGGCGTGTCCCCGGTGAGCTATGTGGCCGATCCGGAGCGCTGGTATTTTCTTTTGCGGATCCTCGGCGCCTGGCGCGTCATGATGCCTGTGCCTACGGAGATGAGCGATGCAGAGGCGTTGTCAGAAGTTTACGCGCAGGCCTCGATCCGCCGCGTAGTGCCGCCCGAGATCGACGCCGCGATCCAGCACACGACGTTGTACCGCGTCCACCAACGCGTTGCGTCGTCCTTCCAGAACGGGCGTGTCTTTCTGGTCGGCGATGCTGCGCACATCAACAATCCCCTCGGCGGCATGGGTATGAATGGCGGAATCCACGACGCGTTGAATCTCACGGCCAAGCTCGGTCCGGTGATCAATGGCAAGGCCGATGCCCGCTTGCTGGCTGACTATGACGTGCAGCGCCGCACCGTGACGATGCAAGCGATCCAAGGTGATACTATCCGCAACAAACGCAACCTCGAAGCGAAGGACGAAGCTGACCGCGCCCGTTTCCGCGATGAGATCCGCGCGGCAGCGGCGGATAGCGAGAAGGGGCGGCAACTGTTGCGCCGGATCGCGATGCTGGACTCGCTGGATCGCGCGGCGGCACTCCGTGCCGCCTGAGCACACGGAGAGATTGTTGTTGTGCACGATTTGCGGAGCCGGGTGATGTACCGATGAAGTCGGATTTATGGACCGATCGCCACATCGTGTTGACCGTATTCCAAACCGCCGCGATCTGAAAAATCAGAGAAGATACGAGGAGAATTGTCGATGCCCATCAGCCACTGGTCCCGCAGGACATTCACCGGCATGCTCGGTCTCAGCGCAGTGTTCGGAAGCGGCATGATCCGGCCAGAGCAAGCGGCCGCGCAGGTCAACCGCTCGGGCGCTGGCGGTCTTGCACCGCCGTCAAACGGCTCGTTTCTGGTGCCAATCATCCGCAAGCTGGAGCTCGATAAGAAGAATGGACTCGACTTCGATATCCATCTCTATAGCGATCCTTCGACGCTATACTCGGATCTTGCTGCGGGACGCACCAGCCATATCTTCGGCGCGATCTATAACTGCGCCAACTTCTACGTCCGAGGCGTGCCACTGAAGCTGCTTTTCACCGTTTCCACCGCCAACCATGCATTTGTGTCCAAGGATCCGAAGATCACGAAGGCCAAGGATCTAGAAGGCAAGACCGTGGCCGCAACCACGAGTTCCGGATTCTACGGTATGGCGGTGCTGTTCCTGAAAGAGAATGGGCTCGACCCGCGCAAGAATCTCAATGTCATCAACTCGCCACCCGTGGCGGTGCAGACGCAGCTGTTGGCCGATAAGGCAGATGCAGGGCTGCTGTTCGACCCGGCGCTGTCGAGCATGTTGACGCAAGGCTATCATATTGTCGGCGACATGAATGACGGCATCCGAGATCATCTCAAGATGAAGCGCGAAGCGCCAGTGTGGTATCTCGGCGCTTACGCCCATAAGGACTGGGTGGAGGCTGATCCCAAGCGCGCCGTGGCGACAATGAAAATGTGGCACGAGGCGGCTCAATTCTACAATGAGAGCCCGGATGAGGCCGACAAATTGATCTCCGAGTTCACCCACGTTTCGCGCGAAGCGCTCAAGCTCAGTCGTACTCTCGGTATCACCAAGTTCGACGTTCAGCCGGCGACGGCGCAGAAGGCCAATCTTGACGCACTCTTCCACGGCTTTAAGGAGGTCGGCTTCCTCAGCGAACTGCCCGACGACGGCATCTACCATAAGTGGGCGAGCTGACGCATGACGGATGGAACCAGTCCCCTGCCGAAAAGCACCGGTGCGCTTTCGACGGCCTCGGTAAAGCCCGTCAGGACAGCGAGCCGGAGCTTCATCAGCCGCGTCATACACGCGGGGTTACCATTCTTGATCATCGCCATCCTGTGGCAGATCGCCTCGTTCTATACAAAGCCCTATCTGTTTCCCGGACTTGGCAACGTCGCGAAGAGCTTCTGGAATATCCTGACGACCTGGGACCTGTTGTCCCAAGGGCTGATAACTTGGGCCCGCCTCGTTGTGGCGGTCGCCGTTTCCCTGGTGATTGGCATTCCGATTGGCCTTGTTATGGGCCTGTCGCCGCGGATCGACGAATTCCTGCGACCGATCGTCAAATTTATCATGGGCGTGCCAGCCCTGAACTGGGTGATCATCGTCATAATCTGGTTTTCCAGCACTGAGTTGCGTATCGGTTTTGTGCTGGTGGTGCTTTGTACTCCCGTGACGGTGTATTGCGTCTATGATGGCGTTCGCGCGATCGATAGCAAGCTCACCGACATGGTGTTGGCATTCGGCGCCAACCCGATCCAGCATGTGCGGCTACTGATGTGGCCCTACGTCAAGGCCTCGGCCTTCACCGCCGCCAAGCTCAACGTCGCTAACGCGGTCCGTACAGTCATTGTCGCCGAGTTGGTCGGTGCGCCGCTCGGCATCGGCAAGGAACTCGATCTTGCCAAGAACGTGTTCGATATGGCGACCGTGCTGGCCTGGACGATCTTCCTGGTGCTGATGGCGCTGATCATGGCGCAAGTCATCGAATACGCCGAGCGCGTGACGCTGCGCTGGCGCGGCGACAGCCACCATCGAGACTGAGGGAAAGGAGATCTGATGCCCACCGCTATTCCTGCAGCCGAGACCGCAACGCCCAAGCTCTCGGTGAAGCATGCACGCAAAAGTTTCCGCCAGGCCAATGGCACCGACGTCACAGCGATCGCCGATCTCAGCTTCACTGTCCATGCCGGCGAGTATGTTGCGATCGTCGGTCCGACCGGAGCGGGCAAGTCGGTACTGCTCGACTGCCTGCTCGGCTTGAAGAGCCTTGACGCCGGCCAGATACTGATCGACGGACGGCCGGTGCAGAATTTCGTGCGGGAGAAGAAGGGGCATATCACCCGCATCTTCCAGGAGGATCGCCTGTTGCCGTGGCTATCGGCCAACGACAACGCGGCGATTGGACTGCAAATACAAGGCGCGGCGGAGAAGGACCGTCGCGCTACGGCGGCGAAGTGGCTCGATGCCGTTGGGCTATCCGGCTTCAAGGAGGCACTGCCACGCGAGTTGTCAGGCGGCATGCGTCAGCGCGTTAATATCGCCCGCGCATTCGCACCAGATCCCGAATTGGTGCTGCTGGATGAAGCCTTCAGTGCGCTCGATGAGGTCACCGCGACGCGGCTGCGGCAAGACTTCAAGACGCTGGCGCAGGCGCAATCCACCACCTTCCTGATCGTGACGCATAGCATCGACGAGGCGATCTTCCTCGCCGACCGCATCCTCGTATTTGGTGCTCCGGCCCGCCTGATGGCCGAGATCGCCGTTCCGTCCCATGCCTTCGAGGATCGCTCGATGTCCGACCAGATCAAGGAAGAGGTGCGCAAGCTGATCGTGGCAGGCGCTCGGGCGCATTATTGAACTAGTGTGCGGAACGAGGTCGGACGATTTGATCTAAGGTCGCCTACCTGGATTATTATTGACTGGGTTATCGCGCCGCGACCAAGCCGGTGCGCTATCCGACCGTGCTGGATGTGGTGATCGTCGGAATTAATCGCGATCTGGCGTATCGCGCCGCCGCGCGCAGTCAGGGGCCGCGTCGAGCGATTTGAGAAGCTTACGCCTCGCGAGCGCCGGGTTTTGCACGAAGTCGCGCGCGGACGGGTCAACAAGCAGATCGCGTTCGATCTCGGCATCAGCGAAGTGACGGTGAAGCTGCATCGCAGCAACGTCATGCGTAAGATGGCGGCCTCTTCAATCGGTGACCTTATTCGTATCTGGGAGTCGTTACCCAGGCTGACGCGCGAAGCAGGCGCAGCAGTCAGTGGTGACGATCATAGATCAGGACCACGATGTCGTTGCTGACTGATTGCCGCAAAGATGAAGCGCGGCCGCAACGTAACTGCGATTTCCGATCAGAAGCCGACAGCGGCGGCAACTCCCGAAATCAATAGGCCGTTGTGCGCCGCCGCCTCTGTGTCGCAGCTAAAATCCCTAATGCAAACGCCCATGTCCACATAATGGACAGAAAAACATATAACAATAAATATATGGACAAGAGGGCAGAGGTCGATAATCATGACAAGAGGAAAGGATATTCATGCCTAGGTTCGTCTTGTCTCCATCAGCGCTTTCGATCTTGGCCGAGCACGAAGACGACGCGGCGTTTGCCACGACGCTTGCGAAAGGTTTGGTTGTGCTCGAGGCCTTTGCAGCCGGTGCAACTGTCCTTGGCAACATGGAGTTGTCGGAGCGAACCCACATTCCGCGCCCGACGGTGGCGCGCTTGACCCATACGCTCAGCGCGCTCGGGTATCTTCGTTACGACGACAAACTTGCGAAGTACGGTCTGGGCGCGCGAGCGCTGCGCATGGCGCATCCGTTGCTCGCGAGCATGGAATTTCGCCAGACTGCACGGCCCTTGATGCAGGATTTTGCGGAGAGCGTGAGTGGTACCGTCTCAATAGGCTTGCTCGACGGAACCGCCGTCATTTATGTCGAGACGGCCCGCTCGGGGAATGTCGGGCCACATGTGCCCGACATCGGCATGCCCATTCCCATTGTTATGACCGCCATGGGCCGCGCTGCCGCCGCAACGTTGCCGCCGCAGGATGCCGCGGCGTTGGAACAGCGATTGAAGATGGATGGCTCCCATCCATGGTCTGCCTGGAGTGCCAGATATCGTGCCGGCATCCGCGAATGCTCCGAACAGGGCTTCTGCACATGTCCGGGTGAGTACATGCCGGCCATTCACGCTGTCGCTGCGCCACTCTTTAATCTGCCGCGGCTGAAGCAGTCGTTCGCGATCAACTGCGGAATTCCGGCCTTCCGGTTGCAGCCCGGACAACTTCAATCTGAAATTGGACCCCGCATAGCTGCTCTCGCGGCCAGCGTTCGACTGCTTGCGGATCAGACCGACGTCATTGAGATCGCCTGACCTTCAGGGAGAAAGCTATGAAAACGATCTTCGTCGCGGCAGCTGTCGCCATTGCTATGTCGATCACCGGCGCCCACGCGCAAAACAAGTATGATACCGGCGCTTCGGACACTGAAATCAAGGTCGGGCAGACCATACCGCTGAGCGGACCGGCATCGGCCTACGCAACGATCGGAAAGGCCCAAGCTGCCTACATGAAAATGGTGAATGATCATGGCGGCGTGAATGGACGCAAGATCAATCTAATTCAGTATGACGATGCCTACAGCCCACCGAAAACTGTCGAGCAGGTCCGTAAGCTGGTCGAAAGCGACGAAGTTCTGCTTACATTCCAGATTATCGGCACGGCGCCAAATACAGCGGTGCAGAAATATCTCAACGTCAAAAAGGTCCCGCAGCTTTTCGCGGCCACCGGCGCAACACGATTTACCGATCCGAAGACCTTCCCGTGGACCATGGGATTCAATCCCAACTATTTCGTTGAGGGTCGTATTTACGGCCAATACATCTTGAAAACGCATCCCAACGCTAAAATCGGCGTACTTTACCAGAACGATGATCTCGGCCGGGACTATCTCAATGGCCTGAAAGCGGGTCTCGGCGATAAGGCATCTAGGATGATCGTCGGCGAAGCGTCGTACGAGATTTCCGATCCAACCATCGACTCGCCGCTGCTGAGACTAAAGGATGCTGGCGCGGATCTATTATTTAGCGCTTCGACGCCGAAACAGGCGGCTCAGGCCATCAAGAAGATCGCCGAGATCGGCTGGAAGCCGATCCATATCATCGACATCAACGCCTCATCGGTGAGCGCGGTGCTTAAGCCGGCAGGCCTCGAGAACTCGAAAGGCATTATCAGCGTCGGCTATGTCAAAGATCCGCTTGATCCGGTCTGGAAGGACGACGAAGGCAACAAGCGATATCTGGCTTTCATGGAAAAGTACTATCCGGAAGGCGACAAGTACTCCAACCTCAATGTCTATGGTTACATCACGGCGCAGCTTCTTGTTCACGTTCTCAAGCAATGCGGCGATGAACTGACTCGAAAGAACGTCATGGCGCAGGCCAGCCATCTCACGCATGTTAATCTCGACATGCTGCTGCCGGGCATTTCGGTCACGACGACACCGACCGACTATCGCGTCAATAAACAGTTTCAGATGGTCCGGTTTGACGGTCAGCGATGGGAAAAGATCGGAACGATCATCACCGACCAAGGTAAGGATTGATCGAGAGACGTAGCTAGCCGGATGACGGTTTGTGCAGGCAAGGCGCCAGCCGTTCTCGGACTCGCGACTATTGAATAGGCCTATCCTGCGGTTCTTGTGACGTGGGTCCTTGCAATCTCGAAGGAGAACTGGTCGCCGGTGATGTCGGCCTGCTTGCGACACGGATCGCTTGGCGATGCACCGGCGGCGTGTTCCTTCAGAACGCGAATGATCTGCTCTTCGGAAAACCTGCTTTTGCGCCTCCGTCTCCTCGTGGAGAACAGAAATCCAAACCTAAAATCGGGGGCGCTCTAGAGGCGCAGGTCACCCGATCTGACGGAAAGGCGGGACAATTGCAGCGCTCTTCTTGAGAAGAGGAGTGTTGAACCAAGGGTAGAGCCGTTCAATTCGCTAAGGGAGTCAGTGGTGGATCAATGCACCAACTGGCTCCCGAAGCTCGATCGTCAACTCTTGCGGCTATGCCAGTTCGGAGCCTGACTCGCCGGCACCGATGTGGGCGTCACGACGTTGAAATAGCCGATCATCGGCATAGCCCATGGTTTCCGGCTTTCCGCGCCCAAGCATCACCTGGAAGTAGACCGGTTCAAGGCTGCAATTCTCGTAGCCATGGATGACGCCGGCTGGAGCAGAGATGCACTCCCAGGGACCAAGCCGCGTGGTAATGCGCTTGCCCGTTTCGTCCTCAACGAACACGTCGAGGAAGCCCTGAAGCACGAAGAACACTTCCTCTACTTCGTGGGTGTGTGCCGCATTACCCTGTCCGGGTTCGACGTACATGATAGAGAGCGTAAAATTTCCCGCCGGGATAAACCCGCCCGCACCATGCTTTCCGGATCCGCCGGCGCCGATGAAGCGATGCTGCGCACGCTTGAATCCTTCGATCTTAGCGTCCTCGAAGGCCGCCCAATCCGGCTTCCGGTCCCGGAAGCGGGCAATGTAGCGATCGTTAATCTCCTCAAGGGACAAGTTTTCGACGTCTTTTGTGCGTGGATGCCTGGCAATTCCCATTTGTGTCTCCTGAGTTGATGCGGCGTCAAAGGTCAGTGTGATTGCGATCCCGCTGAGTGCGGGTCCGGTAAACGTTCGCCCCAGAATTGACCCCGAAAGCGCATCAAACGCTCTTCGGTAAGTCCTGCCGTGCAGGCCGGTTCAATCTCCGCGGTGCAACTAACCAATTGGTTAGTACATTAGACAGACTAGCTAGTTAGTACAAGGGGCGTGCATTCTATCTTGGAAGGTCGGGATCATTTTCATTTGGGGCAGCCGGCGGGTGAGTTAGGCCACCTCGCGAAGAGCCGAGATTATGGCCGAGCGCTCCTCATCATTGAGGCGTCCCTGCGGGCGGATGGGGTGACCAACGGGATACCCCTGTTCCTCAAGGGCCGCCTTGATGCAGGCGGCCAGATTATAAGTCGCGAAGATTTCGTTGACGCGCCAGAGGCGTGCCTGCAACGCCATTGCTTCAGTCCATCGTTCCTGCACGCAAAGTTCGTACAAGGAGACGCTTTGCTTCGGAACGATGCAGGCCGGGCCCGCGAACCAGCCCTTTCCGCCAAGCATCATGACGCAAACCGGGATGTGTGCCGATGCGGCGAATACATCGAGTGCGTCGCCGCAACGATTGCGGATGGAGAGCAGTCGCCCGGTATTCGTGGATGCATCCTTCAATCCGACGATGTTCGGATGACGGCTAAGGCGCGCAATGACCTCGATCGTCAGATTGCTGCGCTGAAAATTCGGGTTTGTGTAGATGACGACCGGCAGATCGGTGCTGTCGGCGATCGACAAGAAGTAGTCTTCGGTCTCTCTGTCGCTGAGTGGGAAGTAGGTTTCCAGAATGGCCAATATTCCGTCGACACCGGCGTCCTTGTAGGCCTTCGCCTGCTGCACTGCGTGTGCTGTGGATGTTGCGGCTACTCCCGCGATGACCGGCACACGGCCGCTTGCCGCCGACACCGTCACATCGACGGTCTGTCTGCGCTGACTGTCGTTCAAGTAGGCAAATTCGCCGGTGCTTCCGAGCGGCGTCAGACCGTGAACGCCGCTTTCTATCAAGTCCTTGCAAAGGCGCGTCAGCACATCCTCTGACACGTTTCCCTGGCCATCAAGCGGCGTCACCAGATAGGGCATGACTCCCCTGAATTGTCTCGTCACCGTGATCTCCTCGGCACATCGTGCTCGCGCGTCAACCGCAAAAGTGTTGGCCGGTCCGAAAGCCAAACTCTCGATCAGTTATCCAAGCGCTATGAAATAAGACTAACCAGTTAGTCAGTTTTGTCAACGCGCCGGCTGTGGGTGCGGGAGACAGGCCGGCGAGGTCGGGTTTCCGGAGGGCGTCAGTATAAGCGCGGCGATTCCGCAATTCTGTTGGGGCGAGAGCGTCGCCGTGCGTGGGTATCCTTTGGGGCTTATGGTACAGGCGGTGCCTTCAGGCAGTATCTCACGACCATATCGACGGCGGAATCGACGTATCGAGACATGAAGGAATCCGAAGTGATGTCCGTGTCGAGGATGATTGACAAGGTGTGCCGATTGCTGACCGCATGGAAAATGATTGACGAGAGAAGAAGATACAAAGTTGTAACGTCCAGCCCGTCGCGAAATACCCCGCGTCGGACGCCCTCGTTCAAGACGTGCTGAAGTTGATGCTTCAGTGTGATGTAGGTTGTCGTCGGAAGGGCTGAGCCCTCGAGATGCTTCGCATGGTGAAGATTTTCGATCGCAAGCAGATTGAGAATCGATGGGTCCTTGCGGATCGCATCCGCTCCATCGCGCACGAAGCGTTCGAGAGCGACTACCGGTCCAACCGCGTCAATGTCGATGTCTTTTCGCGGAGTAATGTCTCGCCGATAGGCATCTTCAAGCACGGCTCGATACAGAAACTCCTTGCTTCCATAATAATGATAGATCATGGCCTTGCTGTAACCGGAGGCCGCAGCGATCTCGTCGATCCTGCCGCCGGAGAGGCCGTGCGAAACGAAATGCTCCCGAGCTACTTGAAGGATGGTGTCTTGGGCGAGGGTTGGATTTCGCCGTCTGCGTCCGCGTAACTTTGCAGGACGTCGAGTAGTCGTGTCGTTGCGGATGGCGGCCCGGGAATCTCTCTTCTTCAATGATGTACCTCTGTAACGCGGAGCGGATGTTCGTTCTGACGGATCATCCGTACGTAGCACCCCGGAGCAATTCCAACACGAGAGCTCGTTTGAATGGCAGGGCTGCAATTATAATCGGCACAGAGAAGCTGAAGCCGAAGTTTGCTTGCGCATTGAAGTAAATTCTCCAGCGACGAACGCCGGTCAAGGCATGGAAGAATGAAAAGGACAGTGGCGGGTGTGCGGGTGGAAGGCTGCGGCGCTTGCGCGCGTCATTATGTCCCGGCTGTCCGAGCTCTTTTAGTATGACCGGTGGACCGCAGGTGTTGTCGCCGAGGAAGCAGTTTTCTCAGCCAGACCGGGTGCGTGGTGGAATGTGCAATTTTGGCGCGATACGTGGTTCGTTGCGGGAGTGTTGCTGGAGAATGTCTTTTGGAGTTTGCTTCCCAGGCTTCGATATGGCGCGCGTTGCATCGGAAAACGCGGCGATTCGCCGGCTATGTTGTCTTCTGCCGGCTTTTCACCAGCGCGAAGTGGTTCCTAACGGCGTGTGCACAGGAAACGCAGGAGCAAATTCCGAACAACCGCGTGCAGAGATTATTGCGACGCAGCGGGTGATTTGGCCTCACCTCAAGGTGCATTGCACAAAATCCTGGCACTGAAAGATTGACGTTTGAGCAAACCGCGAATGACGCGTGCGATCTGCATTTAAAGTTGCTGGCGCGCTTGTTGCTTGGCTCCGGAATATGTTTGACAGGAAACTAACTATCTAGTTAGTCTAATTCTAGGAAGACATATGGTCCTCTCTAGCCGATGGATAAGCGGATGAAAGATTCTACCCAAGCGGAAGTGTGTGGCGTCGGCAGCTTGTCGAAAGCGGGCGGTTCGCTATCTCGTCGAGTATTTTTGAGCGGGGCAGTAGCCGCTCCATTCGTGCTCAGGGCGGGGCAGGCATTTGCGGAAGATGCGCTGTCCGTTCGGGTGGATTTTGCGCCGTGGGGCGTGCATGGCCCGCTGCATCTCTCCGTTGCGAAGGGGTGGTTCAAGCAGGAAAAGCTTGCGATAGATCTTCAGGACGGTACGGGGACACTCAATACCATCAATCTTGTCGCTGCCGGGGCCGTCGATGTCGGACTTGTGCAACTCGGGCCGATGGCAATTGCCCGCGGCAAGGGATTGCCGGTGACGTCATTCGCCGGATTCCTGCGAAGATGCGATCTTGCCGTCTCGGTCGATGCAAAGACCGGTCCCAAGAGTCCGAAAGAGCTTGCCGGTAAAAAGCTCACCTGTTTTGCCAGCAGCATGTGGGCTCCATACATCGATGTCTATCTCAAGCGCATCGGTCTGGGGCGTGGCGAGGGCGCGGACAAGGTGAACGTGGTGATGGTTTCGCCTGTCGCGATGGTTCCGACATACGCAGCCGGTCAGGCGGACGGATTCATGTCTCTCAAGGAATTCGGCGAGCCTTATGTCGATGAAGCGAGGCCAGCGCGTTCGTTCCTTACGGCGGATGTCGGATTCTCCGTGCCCAGCTATGGATTCATCGCGACTGAAGAGACGTTGCAGAAAAAGAAGGACGCTTTGGCCAGGCTTGTCGCCACCCAGCGGAAGGCCTGGGAGTATGTCTACGAGGCGCCCGCGCATATCGACGAAGCAGCCAAGGCAACGATCGCCAATCGTGCCGATAAGCAGTTGAATTTCGCGATTATCCGCAAGCAGATCGCGTTGTCGCAGGAATTTCTCGATACGCCCAATACAAAGGGAAAGCCTGTTGGGTGGCAGTCCGAAGCGGACTGGAAGGATGCCCTCGCATTGATGGTCGAGACCGGTCAGATCAAGGGTGATACCAAGCCGTCCGCTTACTATACGAACGATCTGGTTTCGTCATGAACCGGGCATCTGTCAGCCCCAGAGCCGCGGACAAGCCGACACCACTGCAGCCCTACATTGTGATCGACGGCGTGGGAAAAACCTATGCCGTCGATGGAAATCCGATCCTCGCGCTGGAAGACATCAGCATCGATGTTGCGCCGGGTGAATTTATAAGTGTCGTCGGTCCCTCCGGTTGTGGAAAGAGTACGCTTCTGAAGTGTGTTGCCGGTCTGCAGGGCATAACCGCCGGCACGATCGCAATCCAGAACAAAACGGTGGTCTCGCCACCAGATAATATGGCCATCGTATTCCAGCGCGACGTTCTGCTCGACTGGAGGACGGTGCTCGACAACGTTCTCATACTCGTCGAATTCCGAGGACTGCGGCGCCAGAATTACGAGCAGCGTGCGTTGGAGCTCCTGCGCAAATATGGTCTCGACGGTTACGCACACCGTTATCCCTGGGAGCTATCGGGCGGAATGCGCCAGCGCGTGGCGATTTGTCGCGCGCTGATCGTCAATCCGGAACTGCTCCTGATGGACGAACCGTTCGGTGCGCTCGACGCGATGACGCGCGACGACCTGAACGCCGAACTTGAGCGTCTTTGGTATGAGAACCGCAAGACAGTGATTTTTATCACGCACGGTATCGATGAAGCGGTCTATCTCGCAGACCGCGTTGTCGTGATGGCAAGAAATCCTGGGCGCATCGCTGAGATCGTCCCGATCGATATTCCGCGGCCGCGGCCGCTCAGCATTCGCCAAACCGAGGAATTCGGAAAATATGTCCAGCACATCCGCCATATCTTCGCGTCAATGGGACTCGCCAAAGCAGACTAGCCTGGTCACCCGCTGGCGCAAGACGGAGCATGCAAGAACCGTCATCCTTGTGATGGTCGGTCTCGTCGCTTTGTGGGAAGCCGCCGTTCGCGTGTTTGAAGTGAGGGCATTTCTTCTTCCCGCGCCTTCCGTCGTCATCGTGGACATTATCAATAACCCCGCTTTCTTTGCGGCTCAGTCGCTCTACACCACGTACATTACGCTGGTTGGATTTCTCATGGCGCTGGTCGGAGGTGTTATTCTCGCGGTCGCAATCGTGTCGTCGAGATTTCTCGACAAGACATTCTATACGTTACTGGTTGCGACAAACTCGGTTCCAAAAGTGGCGCTGGCGCCGCTCTTCGTCATCTGGCTCGGAACAGGAAGCGCTCCGAAATTTGCGATTGCCGCGATCATCGCAATCTTTCCGATTGTCATCAACACGACCATCGGGCTGCGCGCGATCGACAACGACATGATTGACCTGGCGTTGTCGGCACGATCTTCGCGGCGCAATATCATGATGAAGATTCGCTTCCCCAATGCATTGCCGAACCTTTTTGCGGGAGCAAAAATCGGCATTTCGTTTGCCCTCATCGGCGCGATCGTCGGTGAGTTCGTCGCGGGCGAAAAAGGCCTTGGCTCCGTCATCTTGACGAGTCAGGCGTCATTCAACAGCGCCCGCGCGTTCGCTGCGATCTTTCTGCTCGGAGTCATCGGTACGGTGATGTTCTACATCGTCGAGGCGATCGAGAACTGGGCGCTGCCGTGGCACATATCCCAACGCAGCCGTAAGGCGTAGCTCGAAGGGAGGCGGTCGATTGCCGACCGTCTCCGACATGGCCCAGGACAAACATGAAGCCCGCACCCTTCGATTATCATGCGCCCCGGACGATCTCGGCGGCGTTGGACATATTGAGTCAGCATGTTGGAGAGGCGCGCCTGCTTGCGGGTGGACAGACCCTGATGCCGATGATGAATTTTCGCCTTGCGGCGCCATCTGTCATCATCGATCTCAATCGGATCGAGGAGCTCGATTTCATCGAGCTCCTCGACGGCACGCTGCGTATTGGGGCCATGACCCGGCAGCGAACGCTCGAGTTCTCCGCATTGGTCGCCGAGAAGGTGCCGCTCCTGAAAAGGACGATACAGATGGTTGGACATCTGCCGACCCGCTCGCGCGGAACGATCGGCGGGTCGCTGGCCAATGCCGACTCGGCGGCCGAATTGCCGATGGCGTTGCAGGTGCTTGAAGGCGAAGTCGTTGTCGCCGGACCCAACGGGCAGCGCACCATCAAGGCGTCGGATCTTTTTGTCGATGCGATGGTGACGACGCTGGAGGAAGATGAAATCCTGACCGAGATCCGGATACCCGTGATGTCGCCGCAGGCGCGGTTCGCCGTCGATGAATTTTCCCGGCGTCGTGGCGATTTCGCGATCGCGGCCGTGGCAACGGTCCTGACGTTCGATGGGCCGCGCTGCAAGACTGCGCGCCTTGCGACGGCGGGTGTTTCTCCTACCTCCACCCGGCTCATGTCTGCGGAGCAGTTGCTGGAAGGTCAGATGATCGACGCGGCTTTGATCTCCAGGGCTGGAGATGCCGCGGCTGCGGCGATCGAGCCAATGGCCGATCGGAACGCGAGCGAGGCATATCGGCGTCATTTGACCAGGACATTGACGATGCGTGTCCTGGAGCGCGCCGCACATTGAAGCGTGAGTTGAGCAATGACCGGACGCCGGCGGCACCGATCGTCACGCGGGAGACAGAGCTGTGACCAGACGAATTGAAATTGAATGCAACGTGAACGGAAAGACCCTGACGGGCTCATGCGAGCCACGCACCCTGCTGGCCGACTTTCTGCGCGAGAATCTCGATCTTACCGGAACGCACGTGGGCTGTGAGCATGGCGTTTGCGGCGTCTGTTCCGTCATGGTGGATGGCCATGCGGTCCGGTCCTGCCTCATGCTCGCCGTGCAGGCGGATGGAGCAAGCATCGTCACAATCGAGGGAATTGCGAAGGGTGGCAAGTTCCATCCGGTACAGAAAGCATTTCATGAAAACCACGCCTTGCAATGCGGTTTCTGCACGCCGGGAATGCTTGCCATCATTATCGACTTCTTGAGCACGAATCCTTCGCCGACGGAGGAGGAGGCAAGGGAGGCGCTTTCGGCGGTCATCTGCCGTTGCACGGGTTACCAGAATATCGTGAAGGCTGTGCTGGCCGCCGCAGCCGAAATGCGACACGAGAGTGCACGTGCAGGCGGGAGTGAGTTGGCGCATGTCTAAAGCGGAGAGCAATTTCGTCGGTCAGTCCATCCTCCGTCGCGAAGATCAGCGTTTACTGACAGGATCGGGGCAGTTTGTCGCCGATCTCAAGCTTCCTGGCATGCTGCACGCTGTCTTCGTGCGGAGTCAGGTGGCTCACGGTCGAATCCGGAGCATCGATCTCTCGGGCGCATTGGCGTCGCCAGGCGTCGTCTACGCCATAGCTGGTCCTGACCTCGCCAAGATTCTGACGCCGGTGCCGGATACGCAGCTCGCATTGCCAAAGAAGTGGACGACCCGTGTTCAGCACAGTTTTCTGAATCCTCAGCAGCCTTTGCTCGCGCACGACAAGGTTCGTCACGTCGGTGAGGCCATCGCAGTGATCATCGCGGAAAGCCGATATCTGGGCGAGGATGCGGCCGAGCTTGTAGCGGTCGATATCGAGCCGCTCGATGCCGTGGTCGAGCCGGAAGCGGGGATATCGGAAGGGGCGCCGATCCTTCACGAGCAGTATGCAAGCAACCTGATCGGTGATTTTTCAGTCAGCAAGGGAAATGTCGATGCGGCTCTGCAATCCGCGCCGCATCGCTTGAAGCGACGCTTTCTTCACCATAGATACGGCGCGCTCCCCATGGAGTGTCGTGGTGTTGTTTCCTCGTATGACAGGCGCTCGGACACCATCACCATTTGGTCCGCCTGTCAGGTGGTGCACTGGCTCAGGCGCGAGGCGTCGACGGTTCTCGGCATGCCGGAGGCGCGGATTCGGAGTGTTGCGCTCGACGTAGGTGGCGGCTTCGGAGTCAAGGGGCATGTATATCCGGAAGACCTTCTTATTCCGTATCTCGCGCGCGAGATCGGCCGCCCGATCAAATGGGTCGAGGATCGATATGAACATTTCATGAGTGCGTGTCACTCACGAGATCAGGTGCACGAGGTCGAGGCTGGTTTCGACGACGACGGTCGGTTGCTTGCATTCCGCGATGATTTTTTCGTCGATTGTGGCGCATGGAATCCGATCGGTTCGGGCATCGCCTACAACACGGCTGTCCACCTGCCAGGGCCATACAAGTTCGATCATTTCTCGGTGCGTTCCCGCATTGTCGTAACGAACAAAGTCCCCAATGCGCCATATCGCGGGGCCGGGCGGCCCGAGGCGACGTTCGCCATGGAGCGGATGATGGATTTGATCGCACGCGAGCTTAAGCTGGACCCGGCGGTCGTGCGCATGCGGAATATGATTCCTGCGTCAGAAATGCCTTACAGCGTCGGCATTCCCTATCGCGACGGCGAGCCGATTGTCTATGACAGTGGAGACTATCCTGAATCGCTTCGCCTCGCGCTGGAAGCGATTGGCGGGCTGGAAACGTTCCGTGAGCGTCAGCGGACCGCGTGGGCCGAAGGCCGGTATCTTGGCCTCGGCTTGGGCTGCTACGTCGAAGGCACAGGCGTGGGGCCCTTCGAGGGGGCTACGATTAGGATCGACCCAACCGGAAAAGTCTACCTAGCAGGGGGCGCCTGCGCGCAAGGGCAGGGAATGGAGACGATCTTCTCGCAGATCGTCGCCGATGCCTGGAAGGTGGATCCCAGGGACGTGGTCGTCTCGCTTGCGGATACGTCATCGATTTCGATCGGATTCGGAACGATTGCAAGCCGGAGCACGGTCACTCTTTCCGGAGCGATCCACGGAGCAAGCGATACGCTGCGGAAGAAGGTTTTCGCGATCGCCGCCAACATCCTGGAGTGCTCGCCGGACGATCTCGAACTGCGGAACGGCGCTGTCGGCTTGCTCGGCGTTCCGGGTAAGGAGATTTCGTTGGCGGCTGTCGCTAAGGCAGCGCGTCCCGGATGGGACAACAATCGGCCGGCTGGAATGGCTGCGGGCCTTGAGGAGACAGCCTATTTCGAGCCTCCAACGGTGACATGGGCTTATGCGACGCATGCGGCAATCGTCGAAATCGATGCGGTCCTCGGTCGACTTGAGATCGAGAAGTACGTCATCGTCCATGATTGCGGTACGGTCGTAAATCCCATGCTCGTCGATGGCCAGATCCATGGCGGATTCGTCCAGGGCCTCGGTGGCGCGATGCTCGAGGAGTTTGGCTATGACTCCGAGGGTCAGCTGCTCACCGGATCCTTCATGGACTATCTGTGCCCCGGCGCGAGCGATGTTCCCCATGTCGATCTTGTCCATATGCACTTCCCTTCGCCGCTGAACCCTCTCGGGGTCAAGGGCGTCGGTGAAGGAAGCGCGATCGCGCCCCCGGTCGTGATCGCCAACGCTGTTTCCGACGCCTTCTCCGAGCGTTGTGTTGAGTTCAACTCGACGCCGGTGCGTCCGGAGCAAATCGTTCGTGCCGTGTTTGAAATCTAGATTGTCGGTTGGATCCAGCACGAAGGCGGTCTCAGACAGCGGAGGGTGCCGCCGACTCCGGCGTCCGAGGCGTCGAGCCGTTCTGTGGGGGAAGCCTGATAGCAAGGGAGGCTACCATCATGACGTCGTTGCGTGACGTCGCAAACGTTTCTTCGTTCGATGTCGTTGTCGTGGGAACAGGCGCCGCCGGTCTTTCGGCCGCGCTTTCCGCCGCGATACTCAACCTCAGACCCCTGCTTGTCGAGAGCACGGGCAAGATCGGGGGGACGAGCGCGTACTCGGCCGGGAGTGCCTGGATTCCGAATACACGCCATGCGACGGAAGTCGGAGCCGAAGACAGTATGGAGAACGCCGCGCTGTATCTTCGCTCGTCTGTCGGCAACGAGTCGCCCGAGGCGCTTCGGTCGGCGTTTCTGTCGAGCGGGCCGGAGGCTGTCGCCAAGCTTGAGGAAAACTCCCGGCTGCGCTTTCGGGCACGCAAACTTCATCCCGACTACAACAGCGACCTGCCGGGAGCGACCCTGAAAGGGCGCGTTCTGGAAGCGGTACCGTTCGATGGGCGAGAGCTCGGTGATTTGCTCGATCTTGTTCGTGAGCCGATTCCCGAGTTCACAATCCTCGGCGGAATGATGGTGAATCAGGAAGATGTTCTGAACCTTCTTTCAGCAACCCGTTCTTTTCGCGCGCTCGTCCACTCGATGAAGATATTGACTCGGCACGCGATCGACCGGCTATCGTATCCGCGCGGTACACGGCTGATGATGGGCAACGCCCTCATCGCCCGCTTCCTCGTGTCGTTGCGCGAAAGGAATGTGCCGATCTTGTTGAATACATCGGTGAAGGAAATTCACTCCGACAGCGATGGCCCGAGCGCAGTCACGCTTATGCAGGACGGCATGGAGCAGCGAGTTTCCTTCCGGGGAGGCTTGGTCGCCGCGACCGGAGGCTTCAATCGGAATCCGGATCTGCGCAAGCGCATCTTGCGAAAGCCCGTGGCGGAGTTTTGTCCCGGTGCGCCAGGCCATACCGGGTCTCTGCACGAGCAGCTCTTCAGCATTGGAGCGCACTACGGTGACGACGATCGCGATAGTGCGTTCTGGTCTCCGGTCTCGGTTCGTGCGAGAGCTGACGGCAGCAACGCGGTGTTTCCGCACTTCATCTTCGATCGCGGTCGACCGGGAACGGTGACCGTCAATCAGTCAGGCGAACGCTTCGTTAACGAGGCCTTATCGTATCATCCCTTCACGCAGGGACTCTTCGCAGCGAATGCCGTATCTCCAAGCATCCCCGCTTACCTGATCGCCGATGAGACAGCGTTGAGAAAATACGGGCTCGGGATGGTTCGCCCCGGCCGTTGGGGACGCAATGCATTTGTGCGCGATGGATATTTGACGCGTGCGAACAGCGTGCCCGAACTGGCGAGGAGGTTGGGTATCAACCCCGAGAATCTTGTCGCGACGATCGCGCGCTTCAATGGATTTGCGCGTGATGGCGTCGATCCCGATTTTGGGCGCGGTTCGACGGACTATCAGCGAATTACAGCCGGGGACCTCTCTCATGGTCCCAATCCGTGTCTGGGCACATTGGAGAAGCCTCCTTTCTATGCCGTGCGCCTCTTCCCGGGCGATATCGGGGCGGCGACAGGCTTCACGACCAACGAGAACGCGCAAGTCCTGCGGAAGGATGGAAGCCCGATCGCGCGGCTTTATGCGTGTGGAAATGACATGCATTCCGTCATGGGTGGAAATTACCCGGGGCCCGGGATCACGCTGGGGCCAGCGATCGTTTTCGGCTATGTCGCGGCGCGGGATGTCGCGCGTCGGGTTCTTTAGCTTCCGGCAAGCGTCGTTCTGTGTCCGCCGAGCGACGGCAACGAATGTGCGGATCGGCGCCCCGAAAGGAGGCGCCTCCACGGCGGCGTGCCTGGGCTCGGAATTACAACGCGGCTATTTGAGTCTCACCGGTGACCATTGTGCCAAACTTGGTGAAGAACTCGCTTGCGAGTTTCTTGGCGGTCGAGTCGATCAGACGACCGCCGAGCTGAGCCAGCTTTCCCCCGATTTGGGAATCGACCTGATAGTGCAGAATGGTTTCCTGCGGGCTGACCTCCTCAAGTCGAATGACCGCTCCACCTTTCGCGAACCCCGCAACGCCCCCGGATCCTTCGCCCGTGATGCGGTAGCCGTTCGGCGGATCGAGTTCGCTCAACGTAACCTTGCCCCCGAAAGTCGCTTTAACCGGCCCGATTCTGATCGTGACCTTGGCGGACATGTCTGTGGGAGATGTCATCTCCAAGGTCTGACACCCGGGAATGCAATGCCTCAAAACCGCGGGATCGTTCAGCGCCGCCCACACCGCCTCGCGTGAAGCAGCGATGGTCTGGCTGTCATTCATCTGCATCGAATTTTCTCCTTAACCAGGACGCCGGGCTTGTTACGCGCGGATGCCGACGAATTTGATCTGCGAAAGCTCTTCCATGGCGTAGTGCACGCCCTCGCGTCCGATGCCGCTCTGCTTGACGCCTCCGAATGGATACATATCCAGCCTGAAACGGCTGGCTTCGTTGATCCACAGCGATCCGACCTCGAAGTCGTCGGCGAAACGGAATACCTCGGCCAGGCTCCGGGTGAAAACTGCGCCCTGCAGTCCGAAGTCGGAGTCATTCGCCAGTTCGAGAGCCTGGTCGGTCGTCTCGAACGGCGTCACCACGACGATCGGCCCGAAGACCTCTTCCTTCCAGAGTCTGGCATCACGCGGAACATCAACCAGGACGCCCGGAGAAACCTGTGCGCCATCGCGCTTTGGTTCGAGAGCGGCCTTGGCGCCCCTATCGAGGGCATCCTTGACCATCGTCATGACGCGCTCCGCGGCGGCCTGATGAACCATCGGGCCAATATCGGTTTTGGGGTCCGAGACGTCTCCCACTTTCAGCGCTTTGACGGCGCTGATGAATGCCGGAAGAAAGTGATCCAGCACGCTGCGGTCGACCAGGACGCGTTGCGCGGAGATGCATTGCTGGCCGCTGGCCTCGAATCCGGCCGATGCGATCTTGGCGGCGGCCATCGGCAGATCGGCATCCGCCAGCACGATATTGGCCGCATTTGATCCGAGTTCCGCCACGAATTTTCGGGCGCCGGCGGCTCGAACGAGATCGTTTCCCGCGGCGGTGCCGCCCGTGAAAGAAATCGCCGCGACGTCCGGATGGGTTACCAACGCGAGCGCTGTCGCGCGATCGCCGGTGACAACATTGAACAACCCGCGCGGCCAGCCGGCCGCCACAAACATCTCGGCCAACTTCAATGCCACCCGCGTCCCGGCCAAGGCTGGTTTCGCCACGATGCTGTTGCCGACGGCAACGGCCGGCATAACCTTCTGTAGCAACAGGTTTACAGGGGCATTGAACGGCGTGATCCCGGCCACGACGCCGTATGGCATTCTGCGGGTCATACCGGTAAGCCCGGCTCCCGCTGGGGCTGCATCCAGCGCGAGCACCTCGCCTTTTAGCTGCGGTACAGCGGCGGCGCATGCTTCAATGAACTCGATGCCTCGATTGACCTCGAATCGTGCCATGCGGATAGGCTTGCCCACGTCTTCCGAAACGAGGGCAGCGATCTCGTCCGCCGAATCCCGCATCGCGGTTGCTGCAGCCTTCATCCAGTCGATTCGCGCCGCCATCGGGCCTTTTCGGTGCGCGAGAAAGGCCGCCTTTGCGCTCGCAACAGCGTCAGCGACCCCCGCTGGGCCCGCCTCCAGTATTTGCCCTGTGACGCGGTTGTCCTGGGGACGGCGAAATTCGATTTGATCCTCGGACGTTGGCTTTACGCCCGGGACGAAGGAAACTGCGTGGAACATCGTGCGCCGTGCCTCCATAGCTAACTAACTATCTAGTTAGTCAAACTTCGCAGCCGTGGCAAGCAGGCTCGTGCGGGCGTGCGGCGCAATCGGATCCGAGCGAATCCGCTGCTGACGGCCGGATTGACGCCTAACCGGTTAGTTAGTCTAATGCTGGTGGTCGGCGCGGATAAACTAGGCCGAGCCGCTCAATGAGGATGCGACGACACATGACCTTTCACGAACACCGGCTGCCGGACATCCCCGAAGATCTTCGCGACCTGATGCGCGATATCGGGCCCAGGTGGGCGACGAACGTCGCCGGGCATGTCGATCTGATGATCGAGCGTTTTTCCGAGGTGTTGAAGGATAGCCCGCGCGACGGCGTTGTGGAGCACCGGGACATCAGGTACGGGGATCATGAACGGCAGGTGATCGACGTCTTCCTGCCAGAAAACGCATCGGCGCCTCCCGTGGTCCTATTCGTTCATGGCGGCGCTTTCGTGAGCGGTCATCGAAATCGCAGTCCCGAGATCTATTCGAACGTTCTGAGGTATCTTGCGCGGCACGGCATTGCGGGAGTCAATGTCGGCTATCGCCTTGCGAACGACACGAAGTATCCCGGTGCGACCGAAGATGTCGCCCGGGTCGTGGCTTGGGCGCGCTCGTCGGCTCCTCGTTATGGCTGGAATGCCGACAGGATCTTCCTGATGTCGCACTCGGCGGGTGGTGCGCACGCCGGCAGCTATGGGTACGATCCACGGTTTCGGCCTCCCGAGGGGAGCGATCTGGCAGGCTTGATATTCATCAGCGGAAGAGTGCGGGCAGACAACCTGCCGGAGAATCCGAACGCGAAGAAAGTGGAGCAATACTATGGAACGGATTCCTCAGCCTACGATGATTATTCGGCGGTCAGTCATGTCGATGCCGAAAGCCTGCCTACCTTCGTTGCATGGGCGGAGTTTGAAAATCCGCTGATAGACGTCTATTGCGCGGAGCTTGTCTATAGATTGGCGAACGCAAAGCAGAAAGCTCCGCCGTCGATGTGGTTGCCGGGTCACAATCACACGTCGGCCATCGCCCACATCGGAACTTCGGACGAGCGTCTCGGCCAGGCGATCGTCGAATTTGTGCATAACCCACGATAGTAGCGGATCGAAGAAAATGAAGGTCGCATTGATTGGCAGCGGAGCCATCGGCAACTGGTTGTCGCAACGACTCGATCCAAAGCCGTATATTGTCAGGCGCGGTGACAGTCTGCCCCCCGCCGACGTCGTGGTCGAGGCGGCAGGCCATGAAGCGTTGGCGCAGTATGGCGTCGCTGCTCTGGAGCAAGGCAGCGATTTGGTGATTGTGTCGATTGGCGCACTGGCTCACGATGGCTTGTGGCGAGACCTTCAGGCCGCGGCGAAACGTAGCAAGATCATTCTTCCGGCCGGAGCTGTCGCGGGAATTGACGCATTGTCCGCGGCACGGCGCGGGGGGCTGGATGAAGTTTTCTATTCCGCGCGGAAGCCACCGGCGAGCCTTTCGGGGTCGCTTCCTGTTGACCGGGAGACGGTATTGTTTGAAGGGAATGCGCGTGAAGCTGCGCTGAGATTTCCGAAGAACGCGAACGTCGCAGCTACGATCGCGCTGGCGGGACTCGGTTTCGACGCAACGCGCGTGCGCATCGTGGCCGATCCCACAGTTTCCGAGAATATCCATGAACTGGAGGTGCGCGGCGCATTTGGCTCATTCACGATGAGCATCGCAGGCCGTCCGCTGCCGGCCAATCCGAAGACATCAAGTCTATCGGCGATGAGCGTGCTGCGCTGTATCGAAAGCAGGCAGTCGACGATAGTTGTCTGATGGGAGTGGCCGAGCCGGGTGACAGGATGAAGTCGGCGGACTGCTTACTTCTTTCGTCGCGCGCCCTCGCGCAGGTAACCAAGGATAAGATCTTCGATATGGGATATTCGCACGTTCTTGTCGTCTTCGGTCGAGAGCTTGCGATCGAGAAGATAGGCCAGGGTATATCTGTTCGAGAGGTAGTGATAAGCTAGGGCGGATATAGATATGTAGAGTTCGACGGGATCGACAGAAGGTCTGAAATCGCCTGCCTTCTCACCTTGTTTTAGAAGTTGCGAAAGCTTGTCGAGCAGGCCGGAGTAGCCCTCTTTGGTCAGCTTCGATTTGCGCAAGTGCCGCCCGCGATGGAGATTCTCTGAGTTGAGCAGGCCAATGAACTCGGATGACTTTTCCCAATATTCGAAGGTCGAGCGGACAAGCTTGCGGATGCCGTCCGCCGGGGATCCTGCCTGTATCGACCAGGTGCTGTGATAGTCGTGCATTCCCTGGTAGGCAGCTTCAAGCACGGAGATGAACAACTGCTCCTTGCTTCCGAAGTAGTGATAGATCAGGTTCTTGCTGACCTTCGCCACTCGCATGATGTCATCTACCCGGGCGCCGTCGTAGCCCTTGGCAGAGAATTCCTGGGTTGCGACGTTTAAAATCCTCTGCCGCGTGTCTGTGCCGGCTGCCGCGCCTTTTCGGGCCGAAGTCCGAATGTTCCGCGAACGAGGAGTCATGCGAGGCTTGGCAGATCGCTCACTGCTCGACGGATTGCGTGCAGTTGATCGTTCCTTGCTCATATTCATACTTTCCGCTCTCAGCCGAGATTATGCGTTGCATTCAATGCATAGCAATGCCTGTCCCGGCTTTAATCACAAATAGTCCTGTGGGGCAGCTATTTGAAGCTGTCGTTGCTTGCTGCAAAGCACGGCGCAAACGGTGTTATTGACGACCAAGGTCGCGACACGCAGCCAGATGATAACCGGGATCATCCACTATATTGACTAACCAGTCAAACAGTGAAACGATATCAGGGTCCTGGCTTCACCGTCTGACAACGGGTTTGGTTGACGCCTGCAGGAATCCCGGCTGATCGTTACGTCGAACGCGGAGCGGTTGAAGTGGTTCGATTTGGAATGCTCTCGGTACGAGCACTTCTTCGCGGCTGGCGGCGTCTCGCGACTGACATTGCCGGGAGGTCGTCGAAGGAAACTGGAGCCGGCGCGGTGGCTCTCGCAGCATTGACGTCTGCGCTTTTCAACGGATCCTGACGTACTGGGCGAACTCCGGCGCCATTAAAGCTGGAGGAGTGGCGTAGGGACTATAGCGAGGTTCGGCACACAGTGCGATCGGCAACGAGACGCCGATAGCGCTGTTGAATCGCTCATCGGCGCCCCCGCCGACATGATCCATAATCCCGAAAAATTTCAGCGCTGGCTGGCTCGGCTTCAGGGAGCACCTCAGTCGAATGCGAAAACTCTCGCTTCGGATGATCCAGCGTCGGGGAGCAGAGCAAGTCCAGAAGAGGGTCTAGTCATAAACGAGGGTATAGTGGGAAACGGGTCACGAAGAGTGGACCGATTTCCCCTTGTGGAATTCTTCCCTCGACCCTGCTGATCGAGTTAACATAGCCTCTCATTCTCGACGCATGCGCATCACCAGTTTAGTTCGTTGCTATCCATCAGCGTGCCAGGTCGCGAGATGATCCGCAAAGCTCCTGACAGGCACACAGCAATTGACTCGCAAATTGATCCCCGCAACCGAGATGTTCCTGCGCTCCGAATGCGAAAGAGCGTCATCGCTCGATTGGGCATATGTTGCCGGCTTGCTTTTCCTTCAACAGCCAGCTGAACTTGCTATCGACTCCATCCTTGCGGCGCTCGGTGAGGGCGCGGCGGCCGATCGCTCATGGATGTTCGAATACGACGCCGAACTGCTGCGGTTTCGCAACACACATGAGTGGCGCCGCAGCGGCATCACCGGCTTCATCCATGATTTGCAGAACACGCCGGTGACCATGATCGGATGGCTGCATCGTCATCTGGTCGCGCGCAAGGCGGTGATGATCAACGATGTGCGAGCCTTGCCGCGGACAGCGCGCACTCTTCAAGCCGAGATGCTGCGCCAAGGCGACAAAAGCGTTCTCAGCGTACCGGTGTTCCATCAGGGGCGCCTGCGCGCGTGCATTGGCTTCGACGCCGTGCACGCCAGGCGCCGATGGCGCAAGTCCGAGATTAAGGCCCTGTTTCAATGCGCCGACCTGATCGCGGCGGCGCGCTATCGCAACGAGTCGACCCCGACAATCGAGACGGCGGAGCGCCTTGCCGCGCTGATCTATCTGCGCAAGGCGGGCGGCGTGCGCGGTGTACCGCTGGCGATGATCGCCGGTCTGCGTTCGTCCGGCGATTATACCGAGGCGTGGCTGGCTGACGGCACGATGGTGCTGGACAAGCGTCCGCTGGTGCAGTGGATGGCGCTAACGCCGCGTGCGGAATTTCTGCGCATCCATCGCACCGCGATTGTCAGTCTGCAGCATATTCGCGATATCGATCGCCGCGCGAGCGGTGCCTGGCAGTTGCGCGTCCAGCACGTCGATGACGCATGGCCGGTATCGCGCGCCGGTCGCGCCGAACTGCGCGCGCGGCTCGGACTTTGAACGGTGACTGCTCGCTGACGGCGGAGTTAACACCTCGTTAACTTCTTGAATGGGCAGTAAAAATCCACGATCTCCGCAGCGCCTTGATCAGTCGGAGCGTGGCGTTGGTCGAACCTGCGTGTCGGTTCGTCGATGCGCGATTGAAAGCGACCGATGGGTCGCGGATCATGGATCGGACTCAATCTCAAATCCTCGGACCATCGTGAGACGATCCATGAGCCGATCGAGCCGGCACCGCATTGCCGATGGTGATAGACGACGCTCTGCGTCGCTGACGCGCGCGGTTCCGCCCGCCGCCGGTTTGTTGAAAGGAGCGAGAGCCTGTTTCGTGTCGCTGGCGCTGGCTTCGCTCATCTCCCCTGCGCCCGGCCGCGCTGACGATCTGGCGTTGCGTGATGCGGCGTCAATGGCGGGCATGGCGATGTTTCTCAATTCAGGAGCGCCAGGTCTCATCATTGCCGTGGTTCGCAGCGACGATTCCTTTGTCGCAGGGTTTGGCAAGACGGGTCCCGACAACGAGACCGAACCGGATGGCCAATCGATCTTCCGCCTTGGCTCGGTCTCGAAAGTCTTTGCGACGGACGTGCTCGCGAAACTCGTCGCGCAAGGGCGCGTCAGCCTGACCGACCCTCTGTCGCGCTATGCGCCGGATGGCGTCACGGTCAAATCGTTTGCCGGCAAGCTGTTTACATTGCTCGATCTCGCCACGCACTCCGCCGGATTGCCGCGCGAATTGCGCAATCCTGCGATCAAGGAGAATGAGGGCAACCCTTTCCTTGCTTTCAAGGCTGACTATTACTGGAAGTGGATATCGGAACACCCGCCGGCCTACGCGCCCGGCACCACGGCGATGTATTCCAACTTCGGCTACGGCCTGCTCGGCGAGGCGCTGAGCAAGGCGGCAGGCAAGCCGTATCGCGATCTGCTGCAGGAGCAGATCGTCGCCCCGCTCGCGCTCGCCGACACCACCACCCGCCTTTCCGGCAAGCAGAAGCCGCGCCTCATGGTGGGGTTGGATCCTTTCAACCAGCCTGACCCCAATTGGGAAGTGCCCGACATCATGCTTGCCAGCGCCGGTGTCTATTCGACGGCGAACGACATGGTGCGCTGGATGCACTGGCATCTGGATGGCGATAGCAAATCGGCGGCGGCACTCTCGCTGGTGCATGCACTGTGGCGGCCGCACGATGGACTGCTCCGCGTGGTCGGCGCGGAGGTGACGGGTTCGATCGGCATGGGTCTTGGCTGGATCGTCTCGCCGCCGAAGGATGGCGTACCGTTGTTGCTCGGCAAGAGCGGCGGCATCGGCGGGTTCATGACCTACGTGGTGCTGTCGCCCAATCGCAAGCTCGGTATTTTCGTGGTGGCCAGCCGCGTCAACTTCGCGATGTTCGAGGGTTTGCGCATGGCGGTGCATGAACTCGCCGCCGAACTCGCACCGGCAGGGCCGTGATGATGAGGGCGCACGATAGCGGAAAACATGCGGCACCCGTACGTACTTCCAGGCTCGGGCTGACCGGAACATGAGGAACGTCCATTCGCGAAACGTCGGAACGACAGTTACGGCGATCATTCGCCGGCGCCTGCGTCATCTTGCTTCATCCACGGCAGTCATCGGGTTTGGCTTCTCGTGTTCGGCGGGCGGCATCGGGCTTGGCTTGCTGCCGACCGTAAGCGTGGCCGTCGCCGGGGGAGCCGGCGGTACGGGTGGAACGCATGGAAACGGCGCGAAGAATGCCGGCGGTGGAGCGGGACAAATTCCGTCATCCGATCAGGGCGGCGGCGGTGGCGGGGGAGGCGGTGGCGGCCGCAATGTGGAAGCGGGAACCAGTAGTTCGGGCGGCAAGGGAGGAAGCGGTAAACACGCCCATGGCGGAGGCGATGGCGGCGCTTCCGGCGGACTCGGCTTCCTGGGGTCCGCAATAACATCTGGCCAGACCATAACGGGCGGCTCAGGTCAGACAGGAGGCGTGGGCGACAATGGCGCCGATGGCGTAGGAATCGCTTTTGGCAATTGGGGGCATGACGGCGGCAGTGGTGGTGGCGGTGGCGGCGGCGGTATGGGCGCGATCGTTTCTGTACCTGGATCGTTCGCCACCAGCGGCGTCACGGTTTCGGGAGGGGCTGGTGGAGATGGCGGTGGCGGCGGCGATGGCGGCATCGGAGTCCTGGGGTTCGCTGCGGTAACCGATGTTCCGGGGCGCGGCGGCGGCGGCGGCGGCGGCGGAGGCGGAGGAGGCGGCGGCGACGGATTGCGATTAACGCGCGAACAATCGGCTGCAGGCGCGCTGAGCGTCACGCTAACTAACAGCACGATCTCCGGAGGCAACGGAGGAACGGGCGGTATGGGTGGCAGCGGCAATTACGGCCAGTCACCTAACAACCCGCCTGAGTACGATGGCAAGGGCGGTATTGCTGGCGCCGGCGGCAATGGCGGCGATGGCGGCACCGCGCTCATTGTAGATGGGATCAATTCGATTGTTCTTGGAAACGGAACGATCGTCCGGGGTGGTCACGGGGGAGACGGTGGCGCGGGCGGTACGGGAAAAAGCGGTCTCGGCGCTAACGGTGGCAGCGCGGGAGACGGCGGGAATGGCGGCAACGGTGGAATAGGAATCTCGTTCCGTACTGCCGGCTCGCTTACAGTTTCTTCTGGCGCCACGGTGAGCGGCGGCGACGTAGGCGGGGCCGGATCGGCCGGCGTCTTGTTCACAAGCGGCAACGCGTTCAACGGCGACCCGGGTCATGCAGGGGCGCTCGGCAAGAGTGGCGGCGTCGGTGTGCAGGCGGCTGGCCCACTCTCCATTCTCGTAGAGGGCACTGTTCAGGGCGGCTTGAACGGAGATGGTTCGCGGGCCGACGCCATGCATCTTTATTCGGGGGGAAATAGGCTCGAGCTATGGGCGAGCTATGCCATCAACGGCAACGTGGTGGCGGGCGGAAACTCCAATACTCTGGTACTCAGCGGCGGTGCGAACGGCAGCTTCAATCTGTCGTCGCTCGGCAGCCAGTATCAGGGTTTCGACCAGTTCGAGAAAATCGGAACGAGTATCTGGTCAGTTGCTGGCACCAACGCGACGACTCTCGACAATGTGCGGGTCGATGGTGGCACGCTGGCGTTGACCGGAAGCAGCGCCACGCTGAAAAGCACCAATGCTGTGATTGGCAGCACGGCTGGATCGGACGGCGCCGTCACCATCGATGGCGGGCGCTGGTACAACTGGTACCCGATAAGGATCGGCGATCAGGGCGCCGGCTCGCTGACGATCTCGAATGGCGGCACCTTCGCCGGCGCGTTCGACATCATTCCCGTTTTCGGCTCGATGATTGGCAATGCTGCAGGTTCTCACGGCAGCGTCGTCATCACCGGTCCCGGTTCGTCATGGAGCAACTATTCCGCGCTGATGATTGGCAACAAGGGGACCGGCAGCCTGACCATTTCCAATGGCGGCCGGCTCGACTCCTACAGCGCGGTGAGTATCGGAGGGGCACAGCCAGGCGGCAGCGGCGCGGTCACCGTAACCGGCACGGGGTCGTACTGGAACACGCATCTCATTCCGGAGAATTCGCCCGACAACACACTGAGTGTCGGTGGACCAGGCGGTGGAAGTTTGACGGTCTCCGCAGGCGGCAAGATCGATAGCGGCGCAACAGCTTTCGCTAACGCCGACGCACTGGTGACCGGAAACAATTCGGTTATGAACACGTCGAACTTCGGGGGCCTGCCCTCGCTCGCGCTTCGTTCGGATGCGAGTCTTCCCAGTACGACATTGACCATCGCTGATGGCGCCGTTGTCCATACTGGCGGTGATCCTACAAAGATTGAGGGTTCCGGCTCGGCCCTGAATATTGGTGCCGCGGCAGGCGATGCGGCGGTTGCACCGGGCACGCTGACCACCAAGTCTATTCTGTTCGGTGGCGGCGGGACGCTCAATTTCAACCACACCGCGACGGACTACACGTTCAGCGCCGCCATGTCCGGCGCGGGCGCAGTCAACTTCCTGGCCGGAACCACCATTCTGACCGGAAACAGTTCGGGTTTCGGCGGTTCGACCATTGTTTCGGACAGCACGTTGAAATTGGCCCACGATGGCTCGCTGGGCGGCACTCTCGCCGTCAACAGCGGCGGACGGATCGAAGGCTACGGCACTGTCGGCGCGACAATCGTAAACAACGGTGGCACGTTGGCACCCAGTGGCGGGCTGCCACTGCGCATCGACGGCAATCTGAGCGTCAATGGCAACGGCACTGTCGTATCGGACAAAGGCGCGCTCGAGGTCGGCGGCGACATGACGCTGAGTGCAGCGTCGAACTTCGATTACACATTCACCGCGGCCGCGATCAAGGTCAGCGGCGATCTCACCCTGAACGGAGCGAATCTCAACATCGCCAGCAACGGCACGATGCCGTTCGGAACCTACAGCCTGATAACCTACAGCGGTGCGCTGGCCAACGATGATCTGTCGCTTGGCACCACGCCTTCGATGAGCCCGCTGGCATATGTTTACACGATCGATACGCTGACGCCGCACGCGGTCAATCTTGTCGCCATCCCGAATGGCATCAATATCTTCCAGGCCTGGGGCGGCGGCACTGACGGTACCGGCAAGGGCAGCGGCAACTGGAACAATGCCAATGCGAACTGGCTAGATCCGATCGGAGGCTTCGTTCCGACCACATGGGGGTCGGGTTACGGCACGTTCGGAGGGCCCGGCGGCACCGTGACCATCGAAGGTCAGCAATCGTCGGTCGGTCTGGAGTTCACAAACGGGGATTACACGTTGGCCGCAGGCGCCGGCGGGTCCTTGCTGCTACATCGCTATGATAGTCCGGATTTCACCATTGTGGTGCCGGAGCTTCGCGTTCTGCCGAATATCACGGCAACGATCAGCGCAACGATCGATGGTGCTGACGGCATGCGCAAATCCGGTGACGGGACGCTGATCCTGTCGGGTGTCAACACCTATTCCGGCGGGACCACTATCAGCGGCGGCACGCTGCAGATTTCGTCCGACGCCAATCTCGGCGATGCCGGTGGCGCGCTGACGTTCGACACTGGCATTGGCACGCTATACACGACGCAGACCATGAGTTCTGCGCGCGCCGTCAATCTTCTAGACAGTGCAACGTTCGAGATCGCAGCGGGTACCGCCTTGAGTGCGTCCGGCGCCACCACCGGAGCAGGTGCTCTGATCAAAACAGGTGAAGGCGCTCTATCTTTGTCAGGCAGCAACGGGTGGCTTGGCGGCACGCTGCTGATGGCGGGCACGTTGCGCAGCGATGGATTGGGGGCGCTTCCCGACAACACCGACTACATCATCACCGGCGGCACGCTCGATCTTAACGGCAACGGCTTGACGATGCGCTCGCTGTGGGGCACCGGTGGCGCCATCGCCCTCGGCTCCGCGCAACTTACCATCGATCAGGCGACCGATACGTTCTTCGCCGGAACGATTTCCGGAGCCGGCGGCCTGACCAAGGATGGTACAGGCACGCTGCTGCTGAGCGGCAACAATACCTATCTCGGCGATACCACCATCGCGGGCGGCGCGCTGGCAATCATATCCGATGCAAATCTCGGCGATGCCAGAGGTGCAATCAACTTCTCTGGCGGTACGCTGACGACATTCGGCAACATCATCACGGGTCGGTCGATCGACGTGAGCGGTTCAGGCACGATCGATGTCTGGTCGGGCAATACGCTGACCGCGACGAATGCGATCACCGGCTCTGGCACTTTCGTCAAGGACGGCGGCGGCATCCTGGTGTTGACCGGAAACAGCAGCTTTTCCGGCGCAACGGCCGTGAACAACGGCACGTTGACGGTGAATGGCTCGCTGGCATCGTCGTCGCTCACCACAGTGAGCGCGGGTGCATGGCTCACCGGCACGGGCACGGTTGGCGCGACCTCGATCAACGGAGGCGTTTTGGCGCCCGGTGATCCGGTTGGCCGGCTGACGGTGCAAGGCAGCCTGACCATGACCGCGGCATCGACCTACATGATGCAGGTGTCGCTGGCCAACGATCTGGTCCATGTCACCGGGACGGCGGACCTGGGTGGTGCTGCAGTGAATGCGACATTCTTGACAGGCTCCTACGTCAAGCAACGCTATACGATCCTGACGGCGGATAACGGGCTTGGCGGTACGACGTTTGGCCATTCGTCTGTCGCGGGCCTGCCGGCTCATTTCACGTCAAGCCTGAGCTACGACGCCAACAACGCATATCTCCAGCTTGCGATGACGACGCCCGCCGGCCTCAACATCAACCAGCGGAGCGTTTCGAACGCGCTGGTCAACATCTTCAACAGCGATGGCGGCATTCCGCAGGCTTTTGCCGGCCTGAGTCCGGCTGGATTGACGCAGGTGTCCGGCGAACTCGCGACCGGCGCACAGCAGACGTCTATCAATGCCGCAAATCTCTTTCTTGGCATGATCAGCGATCCATTTCTCGCCGGTCGCGGCGGCGTGTCGCCACAGTCGCCCGTCGGCAATGTCAGCGCTTATGCGCCAACCGAGAACGGCCACGCCACCGCGCGCGACGCCTTTGCATCGATAGATCGCAGGCCCGCGTCGCGGCCGATGTCATTCGATCAGCGCTGGAGCGTTTGGGCATCGGGGTTCGGCGGCACGCAGACCACAAGCGGCAATGCTGCGGTGGGGTCGGGGACCGCAACCAGCAATATCTATGGCGCGGTGGTCGGCGCCGACTATCGCGCCTCGCCCGATACGCTGGTTGGCTTTGCGATGGCGGGTGGCGGTACCAGTTTCAAGGTGGCGGATGCACTTGGCGGCGGGCGCTCGGATCTGTTCCAGGCCGGCGCTTTCCTCCGCCATTCGATCGGACCGGCTTATCTTTCCGGTGCGCTGGCCTATGGTTGGCAGGACGTCACCAGCGACCGCACTCTCACACTCGCAGGGGCCGACCGGCTACGCGCGAACTTCGATGCCAATACGTTGTCCGGCCGCGTCGAGGGGGGCTATCGCATCGTCACGCCCGCGATGGGATTTACACCCTATGCCGCGGGCCAGCTTGTCCATGTTGCATTGCCATCCTACGCCGAGCGGGCGATCTCGGGATCGAGCACATTTGCGCTGGCCTATGATGCCAAGCATGCCACCATGGCGCGCACCGAACTTGGCGCACGCGCCGATCGCGCTTTCGCGCTGGACAACTCTATCCTGACATTGCGTGGGCGGGCCGCCTGGGCGCACGACTTTAATTCCGATCGCAGCATTGCCGCGAGTTTCCAGACGCTGCCCGGCGCGAGTTTCATCGTCAACGGTGCCATGCCGTCGCATGACGCGCTTCTGACGAGCGCGTCCGCCGAACTCGCATGGTTTAACGGCGTGTCGGTGGCCGCGACGTTCGATGGCGAGTTTTCCGCAACGACCGCGAGCTATGCGGGAAAGGGCGTGTTGCGCTATCAGTGGTAAGCTAGGCGTAAGAGCTCTCTCGGTGCAGTAGACTGAGCTGCCGCATGCAGCGCAGGGCGCAGACGCTACCGTTGCCGGTTGGTGATATCGAGTTGAAATCGGTGCGCGTCTGTGCGCGCAGGTCCGGACGAGGCGATGATCAACACGACAGGCGTCGGCATTGCGAGGCCAATCTCATTGCCGCATTGGCAGGCGGGTCGACGCCGATCCTTGCACTGGTCGCTCTCGCCTGTCTACTGCATCCGCCAATACTCAGTTCGTAGGTATCCCGATTTTGTTAAACGGTGTCCGCGCTTTCTGCATGCATAGAGGCTGCCTCCGTTACCGGCTACTCCACGACTACTGACAAAGTTTGGTGACAAGGCTTGTCAGTTGGTGTCAGCGAGAGCGAGAAAGGTTCGCTATTGGCGCAAAGCGGACATTTGATTTCATTTTCAATTATGAGCAATATTTGATTGTCCAAGTTTTTCCGTTCGCATTTGTGCATCGGACACGCTGCCTATCCCCTCACGGTCGCGCTGGCGATGTCCACGAGAGCGTTTACAATGGCTGGACCAATCTCCGGGGGATGGATCAGGGGCTAATCATGGAAATGCACCAGATACGCTACTTCCTCAAAGCTGGGGAGACGCTGAATTTCACGCGCGCCGCCGAGCAGTGCGGCGTGAGCGTGCCCTCGCTCAGCCGCGGGATTCGGCAGCTTGAGGAGGAATTGGGTGGGCAGCTCTTCCGCCGCGAGCGCCACCTGACGCATCTCACGGACCTCGGCCGGCTGATGGTCGAGCATTTTTCGCTCATGAGCCGTGCCGCCGAGGCAGCAAAACGCGAGGCCCGGGACTACACCAGGCTTACGGGCGCGCGGCTGAAGCTGGGCATCTTCGCGTCGATCGGCGCCAACGTGCTGACCGGCTATCTTTCCGCCTTGCGGAATCAGGCGCCCGACCTCGAGCTCCACATCTGGGAAGCCAATTGTGAAGAGCTGGAAGGTGCCCTGATCGGTGGCGAGATCGATATTGCCCTGACCAGTTCGCCTGACCTCGGTGAGCGAATCCGGATGACACCGCTCTTCAAGGAGGCATTCTATATCTCTTTTGCTCCCGGTCACCGCTTCAGCCAGATGAACGCGGTGCCGATGCGCGAGCTTGAAGGCGAGGACTACGTCAAGCGCCTGCATTGCGAGTTTCCCTCGAACCTCGCGCGGCTTGGCGTTGCCAAGCCCTACGATGCCGTCAATGTCCGTTATGTCGGGGAGCGTGAGGACTGGATACAGTCGCTCGTCCGGGCCGGTCTCGGTTGCGCAGTGATGCCTGAAAACCTGCCCCTGTTGCCCGGCCTCGAAATGCGTCCGCTGGTTGACCCGGAAGTCTTCCGGCAGATCAGCCTGGCAACGGTCGCCGGCCGGCCACATAGCCCGGCAGTCGGGGCAGCCGTTGCGGCTGCGCGGCGTTATCAATGGCCGTCCGGCAGCGTCAGGCATAGCTGGGTCACCGCCTGAGTCGGTGATGGTCGGCGTTGCGTGCAGGCTAACGGCTCGTTAGCCAAACAGCGGCTGTCCGGGCACGGCGGAAAATCTCAATCTTCACAATACGGTGTCGCATTCGGCTCGGCGAGCAGCGCGACCGGCGAAGACGGCTCTCCCTGGGGTTGGTCTTCGCCGTGGCGCGGACGCGCATGCGGCGCGTGCGCGTGGAGTTCGCGAGAGGGTAAAATGCAGGGAGAGGCAATCCTTCTTCGGGAGGGTATCGGGCTGTCGAGAGGAGCGCTCCGGTCGACGAGTTCGCGTGGCGTGCTTGCGGGGAGGCTTGTGGTTCTGGCGCTTGCCGGGACTCTTGCGCTGCCGTCCACCGCAGCGCGTGCGCAAGATGCAACCTGGCTCGCCAATCCTACCGACACTGACTTGAACAACGGAGCCAACTGGAGCACCGGGACGGTTCCGACCGGAACGGCCTTCTTCGGGGCATCCAACATCACCACGCTCGAGCTGACCAGCCCGGGCCTCCAGACAATGATCGACAGCTGGACGTTCAACACCGGAGCGTCGAACTACACACTCAATAATCTGGCAACGTCCCAGCACCTGTATTTCACCGGAGCGGGCATCGTCATCAACGGCGGCAGCATCGCTCTCCAAACGTCCAACGGCGGCGGGATCGACTTTCAGAACGCCAGCAGCGCGGCCAGCGCTTCCATCTTAAACGTCGTCAGCGCGGTGAACTTCAGCGGCACCAGCACCGCCGCCGATGCCAGCATTTTCAACCAGAACGCCTTCCTGCGGTTTTCCGATAGCGCGAGTGCGGGCAATGCCTTCATCAACAACATTGATCGGGGTGTCGTACAGTTTTTTGGCAACAGCACCGCAGGCAATGCGACAATCACGATTACGGGGCCCACCTTTGTCGCCGGCACCAGCTCGGTTAACTTCGCCGACACCAGCACAGCCGGGAATTCGGTCATCACCGGCGACGGCAGGAGCGAGATCAATTTCTCCGGGAACGCCACGGCCGGCAATGCGGCCATCACCAACAACAACAAGCTGACCTTCGGCGACAGCAGCGAAGCCGGAACGGCGACAATCGCTAACAACAGCCAGCTGATCTTTAACGACAGCAGTACGGCCGGCGCCAGCAACATCGTGAACAATGATCGGATCATGTTCAACGGTCAAAGTTTGGCGGGAGGCGCTCATATAGCCAACAACGGATATGTCGGGTTTACGAGCAACAGCAACGGCAGCGGCGCGACGATCACCAACAGCGCCAACGCCGTGGTCGATCTGTCCGGAAGCACCGGATTTTCCGGCGATGGCAAGCTCGGTATCGGATCGTTTATCGGCGGCGGAAATGTTTACCTGGGAAGCAATCAGGTCACCATTGCCAACGGCAACGGGACGTTCGGCGGCGTTATCAGCGACTGCGGCGCCGGCGGGACGGCCTGCGCGAACAGCGGCGCGAGCGGAGGCTCGCTGGTGAAGGCGGGCCCCGGCGTGATGACGCTGACCACCGCCAACACCTACACCGGCGGAACGACGGTCAGCAACGGGACCTTGCAGCTCGGCGACGCCACCCACATCGGTTCGATAATCGGTGGCGTGACGGTCAGTGGCGGCATTTTCAATCTGTTCAATACGGACCTGAGTGCGATCACCACGATCGACAATTCCGGCTTTACGTTTTTTAGTAACAATACGACCGCGTCCACGGCCGCCATTACCAATAATCTCTACCTTGCATTCCAGAACGCGAGCAGCGCCGGAAGCGCGACAATCGCCAACAACGGCCAGCTTCAATTTCGCGACACCAGCACGGCCGGCAATGCCGTCATCACTAACAACCTCGGTGGTGTTGTCGATTTCGCCGGGAGCAGCGGGCCAAACGGCGACCACAGGATCGGCGCGGGCTCGATCGCGGGCGCAGGGGATTTCTACCTCGGCAGCAACACGCTGACCGTCGGCGGCAATAACCAGACCACAGCGGTCAGCGGTACGATCAGCGATTGCGGCGCGAGCGGCAGCGCATGCTCCGCTCCGGGGGCAACCGGCGGCATGCTCGTCAAGGCTGGTACCGGCGACCTGACGCTGTCTGGCGCCAACACCTATACTGGCGGTACGCGCGTTGCTGCGGGAACGTTGAGTCTGGCAAGCAACGGCGCGCTCGGGACCGGGGCCGTGACGCTCAATCCCAATGCGACGCTGCATCTCGCAGGCGTGCAGATCGCCAACATCGTCAATATCTCGGGTGATCCGAATGTCGCCGTCACTGGCGCGAATTCGCTGAACAGCATCGTCGGATCCGGCGATGTCCATATTCTCGGAACGTCCGGCGATGCGACGACCGATGTACTGACGCTAAACGGCCCGAACGCGTACACCGCAGATACCTTCATTGGCGATGGAACGGTGGCCGCTGCGGCGACACTGAGGGGCGGAAGCGTTAATGCGTTGAGCGCCAGTTCGACGACGACGGTGACATCGAACAGCATTCTGGATATTGACGGCTTCGATCAGGCGATCGGGGCGCTGGCCGGCGCGGGCTCGGTCACCAATAGCGGCGCAGGCGCAGCGACCCTGACGGCCAACGGCAACAACAACTCGACAATCTTCAGCGGCGTGATCGAGGATGGAAGCGCCGTGACGGCGTTGACCAAGACAGGTACCGGCACACTGACACTTTCGGGCACCAACACGTTCACCGGCGCAACGACGATCAACGGCGGCCGCTTGATGGTCGATGGCTCGATCGCCTCATCGAGCGGAGTCCAGGTGAACGCGGGCGGAACGGTCGGGGGCTCTGGCGTCCTGTCGTCAACGACGGTTGCCGGCGGCGGCACGCTGACTCCCGGCAGCCTCACTGCGGCGCTGACCGTGAATGGCAACCTGACCTTCGACACCGGCGCGACGTATGCGGTGCAGGTTTCGCCGACGGCGGCCGGACGCACCAATGTCTCCGGGACGGCAAGCCTCGGCGGCACCGCCTATGTGAACTTTGCTCCCGGCAACTATACGAGGGGCAGCACTACCATTCTTTCCGCGGCTGGCGGATTGGGCGGTACCGCGTTCGATACGCTGCAGACCAGCATGCCAGGCTTTGTCACCTCGCTCGGCTACACGGCCAACGATGCGGTCGTGACGATCTCGTCGGCGAATCTTGGCGCGGGACAGCAACTCGGACGGAACCAGCAGCACGTCGCTAACGCGATCAACGACTATTTCAACAACGGCGGTATGCTGCCCTCCAGTTTCTCCAACATCTTCAGCTTGAGCGGAAGACGCCTTGGCGATGCGCTGTCGCAGGTCTCGGGCGAGGCGGCGACGGATGCGCAACAGGGCGCGTTCCAACTCATGAACGGATTCTTCGGAGTCATGCTGGATCCTGCGAGAAGGGACAGGGGACAGGCTGGCGGAGGATCGGCGCTCGGTTTTGCCGCTGAGCACGGAATGCCGTCCGAGGTTGCCCGCGCTTATGCTTCCATATTCAAGTCGCCGATCAAGAAGCCGCAATGGGTCGAGCCGCGATGGAATACGTGGGTATCTGCTTTTGGCGGGTCCACTACAACCGCTGGAGACATCGCGTCCGGTTCGCACGACAGCACAACGCGCATCTATGGCACTGCGGGCGGAGTTGACTATCGCATTTCGCCCGACACGGCCGTCGGTTTTGCCTTCTCCGGGGCAGGTACCAATTGGGGCCTCGCCAGCGGACTGGGTGGTGGAAAAAGCGACGCCTTTCAGGCAGGACTTTATGGCTTCAGGCGATGGGAGCACGCGTATGTGTCTGCGACGTTCGCCTTTGCAAACCACTGGATGTCCACCGACCGTTATGCGTTGGCCGGTAGCCGCCTCACGGGAAATTTCGATGCCCAGAGTTATGGTGGACGCCTGGAAGGCGGCTATCGCTTTGCGACACGGCTTGGCGGCGTCACGCCATATGCTGCCGCGCAGGCAATGACGTTCCACACCCCGGCCTACAACGAGACGAATGTCTCCGGCGGCGTGCTGGCATTGTCATACGGCTCGCGTGATGCAACCGATACGCGGAGCGAATTTGGCGTGCACTATGATCGCACGATGCTCCTCGATTCAAATGAATTGCTCACGTTCCGTGGTCGCGTGGCGTGGGCTCATGACTGGGTCAATGATCCCACGCTGAACGCCGTCTTCCAGTCGCTTCCCGGCTCGAGCTTTATCGTTGGTGGAGCGGCACCCGCGAAGGACACGCTGCTCGCTTCCGCCGGTGCCGAGCTATTTGTTACATCGGCCTGGTCGGTGCTCGCCAGGTTCGATACCGAGTTGTCGGGAAATTCCCAAACGTATGCCGGGACGGCCACGTTGCGTCATACATGGTAGACGAAGAGATAGCACACGCGATGATCATTTGGCGGGCCCAAGGCCGATCCGGTTGAAAATCGGGCCGGCATCTGGATGCTACCGGCTCGCGCTTGCGACAGAGCGTACCTGCGCCGATTCAGGTGTCCAGTAACCGTTGATCACGACGGAGGTGACTTGGGTTTCGCCCTTGTCCTCGCTACGGCGGTTGATGTGGAAATCATCGATAAACGACGATACGGAATTGGTCGGCAACTCACTGCCGTGTCATACGCAGCCGCCGTTTGGACGGCATCTTATCTTGAGAGAAGAAAGCAGCGCTTCCGCTGGGTCATAAGGTAGCGGGTCACGCCGCCAAAGACCCATTCGCGAAACCTCGAGTGTCCGTAAGCGCCAGCAACGATCACGCCTGCGCCGACATCGGATGCGGCTTCATCGAGACGCATTGTGACGTCGTCCGGTTGATCGATCACCAATGTCTCCCCAGAGATGCCGTGTTGCGCCAGCCAGCGTTGCACGTCTTTCAGTCGAGACTGGGCTGCCAACCGTTCTGTTCCTTTTTCCAGTATCTCGACGACCGTGACTTCCGCGGCAAGGGAGAGCAAGGGCAGGGCATCGACGATCGCCCGGCGCGCTTCTCGCGTGTCTTTCCAGGCAACAAGAACGCGTCGGGTATCGAGCCACTCCACGTCATCGGGGACGGCAAATAGCGGTCGGCCAATGGACATGACAAGATCATTCGGGCCGGCAGCCGAATAGGTGTCGTGAGGTTCCGTGCCAATCCCGGTCACGAGTATGTCGGCAGCGCGAATCTGGGTGCTCACAAATCGTGCCGGGAAGTCGATAGCCGAGCGCCATTCAAGCCCTCGTGACTTGTTGGCCAGGCGCGTGCGGAACGTCTTCTCCAAATGATCGATGCGTTCGCGAATCGCCGTTCGCTCCTGATTCAAGATGGCTTCAGCCTGATCGCCTTCCGCATAGTAGAGCGGCGGCTTGAGATCGGAAGCAGCGACACCGATGATATTGGCCTCGAAGCGCTGAGCGAGATCTCCTGCGATTGCGAGGCACGCATCGTTGGATCGGTCCAGCGCCAGGTTCGCCATAATCGTTCTGAATGTCATATCTTTCTCCCTGTCTCGCCAGCGAGCCGCAGACATCCGCATCGGAATTTTATGCAAGCCGCCACGGTCAGAAACTGAGCTAGATCAAAACTGAACCCGGCGAGGTCAATAGACTGGGGACGGCGCCCGGTCTGGCGGTTCGATTCCCGGCCCCTGTGATCGTGGCGGGAGCGCATGGCACCAGCCGATTCAGCTGGGTGTTTGGCGGCGTTACCAGACACCTTCTGAAGTAGCGCTCGCTTTGCGCATTGCTCATGCACTAGCACGTGACGGGAGGTTACATGCGGCACCAGCTTATCCTGGCCGGCGTTATGATGTTCATCACCAGCGCCGCCGTGGCGGAATCCGCCAGCGAACTCCGTGGTCGAGTTCTCGCAAGAGAGAACTGCGCGCGGTGTCATTCAATCGATCGCTACACTCCGAGTCCGCTCAAGATCGCGCCACCGTTCAGGGAGCTTCACCGCCGCTATCCGGTGGAGACGCTCGCTGAAGCTCTCGCCGAAGGTATCGACACCGGGCATCCCACCATGCCGATGTTTCGACTCGAGCCGGATCAGATCAATGATCTTCTTTCCTTTCTGAGGACGCTTGAGCGTTGACGAACGTGACTTCAACATCGCGAATAGGAAAGTCGGACTCGCCGATGGGAACTCCCGCGATCTTCGAGAGAGATCAGATTTTTGAGAAAGATCAAAAATTCGTTTCGCGTAGCGCGCTACGAAAAGGGACTAGATCGCTGATCGTGGGAAAAAGAATGAGCAAGGTCGTCCTCAACAAAATCCTGAACGCGGATCTGCCGAGTACATTTCGCAACATTCAGCTTGAACTGGCGCGGGAGCCGGGCCATCCGGTCGGCGACCTCGCGATTGGCTATACCATTATTGCGCCGCTCACGCTGGACGGAACGATTGATGCGAACCTCTGGAAAAAGCATCGGGCTGCATGCCGCGTAGTCCGGCGCAGGCCGAACGAAGCCGATGGGGTGGGGCATCTGGTTCACCGGCCGGGCGGCAACTGGGCGATCGAGTATGATGTCGCTGGAGGCATGCCCAGCGAAGCTGGTTATCATTTCTCGGATGAGCATTTCGTTGTGGGTGAGTACGTCTCGATCAAGGAAAGCGACCAATTTCATACATTCCGCGTTGCATCGGTCAGCCCACTTTGAAGCGACCCATAGTGAGTTCACTCGCCTCGTCGACATCCATCTTCTGCGAAAACTCAATGAGCAGTGCCGCAGCATCGCTTCAAGGCTTTCAGAATATCCTCTCTGGAGATCATGCCAGCCAGGCTTTGGTTCGATTCCAGTACCGGCATGCTTCTAAGCCGATGCTCGATCATGAGCTGTAGCACGCGGGTCAGCTTGGTCATCGGTCTGACGTAGACGAATGTTTTAGTCATGATCTGGTTCGCGCTTTGGCGCATCAACTCGTCATAGTGCGGAACCATGTTGCGGGGCGTGAACGCAAAGCAGTGCAGGCAGTCGAACTTGGTGACGACGCCAACAATGTGTCCGTTCTCGCGAACCGGGTAGGCGTTGAAATCATCTTCCTCAAACTTCGCCATAAGCTCGCGCATTGTCGTGTCTGGCGAGATGACTTTCGCCGGACTTGTCATGTAGTGCGCCGTGACTTCCTCGAGGAATCTATGCATGGTTCGCTCATTTGCAGTACATCCAGCACATTGCGCGCCGCAGGGTGAGGCGGCGCGCAATGTTGGAATTAGGCCGCTGTTTTGACCGCAATCTTCTTTGTTTGTGCGGGAGCGGGCTTGGGCACCACAACCTTGAGGACGCCCTTCGAGATCGTCGCCTGGATGCTGTCCGGGTTAACGCCGTTGGGCAATTCAATCGTGCGCTGGAAGGAGCCATAGCTGCGCTCCACCAGACGATAGTCCTTTTCTTTTTCTTCCCGGTGGCTCTTTTTCTCTCCGCGAATGGTGAGGAGATTGTCAGCGACGTTCAATTGAACATCTTTCTCCTCCAGCCCCGGCAGTTCTGCGGTAATTTCAATCTCCTTCTCGGTCTCGCTGACGTCCATGTTTGGGAGCAACGGGGAGGCCGAAGTGGCGGAAAAACCTCGGCCGAACCCGTCGAAGAGCCGGTCGATCTCCTGCTGCAAGGCCGTAAGGGGGCTGAACTGACGGCCAAAAAGCCTGTGCTCGTTGGTCACGGGAATAAGACTTTTCATGGTGTGTCTCCGAATCTCCCAGCCGTTCGATGACTAGCAAGATCAGGCGGAGATGAATTGATCAGAATCAATCGTGAACTCATCTCGGGATCGGACGGCCCCGGAATTGATCTGCGTCAAACCGTGTCCGGTGGTAGTGAGTACCATGATCCCAAACGAGCGAGGAGATCATCATGCGCGCGCATCAGATCATGACTTTTGATGTTGTGACGACGTCTCCCGAAGCGAGCGTCGTCCACGCCGTGAACACGATGTTGCGACGTCACATTAGTGGGCTCCCAGTCGTCGATAACAAAGGTAAGTTGATCGGCATTGTGTCGGAGGGCGACTTTCTGCGCCGGGGAGAGATAAATACCGAGCGGAGGCGAAGTCGCTGGCTTTCATTCCTTGTTGGTTCGTCCGGCGTTGCTGAAGATTTCGTGAAAGAGCACGGCCGCAAGGTCGGGGAGGTGATGACACAACGTGTCATTACCGTGAATGAGGACACCTCCATCGAGGATATCGTTCGCCTCATGGAAAAGAACCACATCAAGCGTGTTCCAGTCATGCGTGGAGAAAGCATAGTCGGAATAGTCACTCGCTCGAACCTCTTGCAGGCGATTGCGAGTGTTGGCGGTGAAATTCCGACCCCCTCAGCGACCGACGATCGGATCCGAGAGCGTATTATCCGGACGATCCAGGAGAGCGACTGGCGGCCGATCGGTTTGGAAGTCGTGGTGAAGGATGGCATCGTTCATCTCAGCGGATGTATTACCGAGGAAAGTTTTCGTCGGGCCGCAATCGTCGCCGCGGAGAACGTCGATGGCGTCAAGCTGGTTCACGACCATCTGTGCTGGATTGAGCCGATGTCCGGTTTGTATATGCAGTCGCCCGAGGACGAGGAGTTGTCACGACCGAGTAGTGTGGAGTCATCGGATCAAAAGCAGGCTTTCTAAGGTCAACATATGGCTTGGATTCTGCGCCTGATCCTCTCGCTTGCCGCGCCGATCACGGCATGGTTCGTGGCACGTGACGCTCTGAACTTCAGTTTCGTTCAGACGATGATTTCAGTGATCTTGCTTGCGGCTTTCGTCGCGGTATTTGCATTCTGGCCTCGTCGCCAGAAGCAGTAGGAGGATGTGCTGAAGGAACGATCGTCGCCAGGTGAGTGTTGTTCGCCGGAGAGGATTTCAGGAATGGTAACGTCGACCCAGTATCGTAATCACGCTGATGCTCCACGCTATGATCCAACGACAATTTGGCTGCACTGGATCACAGTTGGTCTCATCGCTGCTCTGTGGGTCATCGGTCAGACGGCTGACTGGGCACCGCGCGGCCCGTTCCGCACCAGCCTGTGGTCTGTCCATGTAGTTCTCGGGTGCGCTACCGCCCTCGTCCTCCTAACGCGGATCGCCTGGCGGGTGCACCTAGGGCGCGTCCTGCCACCGGCCGACACGGGTGTGCTGTATGTAGTGGCAAAGGCGACGCATTACACATTGTACGCCCTCCTGGGTGTCGTGGTCCTGCTCGGGATCGCCGACGCGCTATATCGCGGCTTAAATCTGTTTGGTCTCTGGTCTCTTCCTCAGGTCGGGACGGGGGACGCTGCGACTCGGCGCGCCATCAACGAATGGCATGAACTCGCGGCGAATTTGACCGTCCTGGTCGCTCTCCTCCATGCGGGAGCGGCGCTCATACATCAGTACGTGTGGCGCGACCAGCTCCTTGATCGCATGAAACTGTAGTTCGGTCAGTTTAGCCGGGCGTCGACGTGCGCGAACCTCGCTGCGATCGTCGCGAGGCTCGCGGTCGTCTATCAGTGCGACATGAAGACCGGAGCGGTCATCGATGACAAAATTGTACGCGTCGCGCCTCCGAGTACGAACTCCCGCAAACGCGAATGTCCGTATCCGCCCATGACGATCAGGTTCGCCGAGCAGTCGGCGGCGTGAGAAAGGATCGCATCAGGAACATCGATGTCCGCAACCGGCGTGGTTTCGACGTCGACATGAACGCCATGACGAGCGAGGTGGTTGGCCATCTCGACTCCTCGGATTTCATCGTCACCTGAAGTTTTCTCGTTGATGACGATAAAAAGCTCTGTGCTTTTTGCGCGTTTCAGGAACGGCATCGCGTCATTGATGGCCCGTGTCGCCGCCCGACTTCCATCCCAGCAGCACACGATCTTGTCCAGTTTCAAGGGATCTTTCTGGAAATACGGTACGACGACAATCGGTCGTCCGGAATCGAATAACGTTGCTTCGATCAGCATCTCATTGATGGCGCCTTCATCAACATCGGTTTGCATGACGACGCTCAGATCGAACCGTCGCGCCATCGCTGAGAAGGCGTTCGGGGCCGCGACCTGCCTGGTAACAAGCCGCTGCTCGAACGAAATGCCCTGACGTGTGGCAGCCTGTTCAAACCGCTTGATGGATTGTTTGGCAATCTCTTCATTCTCCAGGAGGATTTTTCCTACCAGATCGGTTGGAAAGTCCGGCATCATGACGGTTGGGATATCCAGGCCAGCCATGCCCACTCCCGCCAAATGAGATTCGAACTCTTCGGCTATCGAGATGGCATAGTCGCTAACGCCGTCCCGGCTGGCGTCCGGTTCGATATTCAGAATGATGTCCTTGATCATGATGAAACCTCACATTGAGTGACCTATTCTAGAAAGCCGATTCAAATGGCTATTGACCTACATCAACTGCACCGCCTGCCTGGATCAGTGGGAAAGGAAGACCGGCACAGGAGGTTTAAGCAGCATGCTTCTGGTGGCGCCGCCCAGAACGAACTCGCGGAAACGCGAGTGACCATAAGCGCCCATGACCAGCAGGTCGCTATCGCGCAGTCGAATGTGGGATCTGAGAACTGTCCCAATGTCTCGCCCGGCAGCATCCACGACGTCGAGGACGACGTCCACGCCATGTCGGGAAAGATACTTGGCCAGTTCAACGCCGGATTGTTTGGTGTCGATGATCTTCTCATTCGTGACGGTCAGAATGAAAACGTGCTTTGTCCGCTGCAGGATGGGCAATGCATCCGCCACGGCTCGCGATGATTGCCGGCTGAAATCCCAGGCTATGACCACGTTGTCGATTGATTTAGGCGTCCCCGCCGGCAGCTTTGGCGGCAGAACGATCACAGGCCGTCCGGAGCCGAAGATGATGGTTTCCGCGTACCATCTTTCGTTGCCGTCAGCATCGGCCATCGGGACTATCGTCAGATCCCGCAGGCGGGCGTAGTCGGTCAGAAGGTCTGGAGCTTCGGCAGTCGAGCATTTTTCGAGGATGGTGTCCTGGAGGATATTGTTGCGCTCGGCAGCGTCCTGAAATTCTGCGAGAACGTCTTGTGCGTTGGCTGCGCTTTTGCGCAGCTCGGCTGCGACCATTGCGGGCACATTGAGCAGTGCGGTACCTAGTGGGCTTCCAGGCGCGGGCACTCTGACTTCGCAGGCGATAGCCGAGGCGCGAGCGCCCAGAACGCTCGTCAACTGAACCGCATTTTCGATGCTCGAGTTGGAGGTACGTTCAGGATAAGTCGCTAGGGCGATCAAAACGTCCTTGAATGACATCGTCTGCTCCGACGCGATTAATGTACCGGAATCTCTATCGCGTCCGTGGGCACTCGCGTTGATCCATCTCAAAATGCGTCGACATCGAGGCGACGCGCTTGAAGAGGCCTCTCAGTCCAGCCCGGGCGCCTGGCCCATAATGCCTTGAGGACTTCCAAAGTTACGAGCAAGGACAATCCAACCCCTGCGGCCAGCGCGAGATCGTCAAGATGAAGGGGACCAAAGCGGAACAGGGAGGTTGCCCGTGGCCACAGCAGGGTGAGGCTGAGCGATATTGAAACTGCAAGAAGTACAGCGATCAGAACCGGATTACGGCGGGCGAAAGTTGTGATCAACGAAGGACTATACGAACGGTTGACAAAAATAAGGCTCACGATTGAGACGACCAGCGCGAAAAACAGTAACGCCCTCATTTCATTGCCGGGCATGTCGTAATCGTAGACCACAGCAAAGACGGCAATGAGGAAAGTCAGGGTCAATGCACCCTGAAACAGGCTCCACATCATCAGTGGGACGGAGAACAAACGCTCGTTCGGCGGGCGAGGCGGTCGCTGCATAATGTCTTTCTCCTCATCCTCCGCTTCAAAAGCGAGCGAGCATACTGGGTCAATGATCATTTCCAGAAACGCGATATGAATTGGGCCGAGCAAAATCGGAGTTCCGAACAGGAGTGGCATTAACGCCATTCCGGCGACTGGAACGTGAACGGACAAGATGAAAACCATCGCCTTGCGCAGATTGTCGTAGATCCTGCGGCCAAGACGGACGGACCTGACGATGGAGTTGAAGTCATCGTCGAGCAGGACGATGGACGACGCTTCGCGGGCGACATCGGTTCCGCGACTGCCCATTGCGATGCCGATATGGGCCGCTTTGAGCGACGGCGCATCGTTCACGCCGTCACCGGTCATGGCCACTGTGGCGCCGCCGGCTTTGAGACGCTCCACGATCCGGTGCTTCTGGTCAGGTGTGATCCGAGCGAATATCGTCGTCGTTTCGAGGCGCTCGTCAAGCTTCGCGTCGTCGAGACGGTGCAGTTCGTCTCCGGTGACGAGGCTTGTGGCATCGATTCCGGCACGCAAGGCGATAGCGCGCGCCGTGGCGGGGTGATCGCCGGTGATCATCACCACCTTAATGCCGGCGGTTCTGCACTGGTCGACTGCTTCACGGACCCCCGGCCGTAGAGGATCCGCCAACCCGACCAATCCGAGGAACTCGAAGGCTATATTCTCCTGGGAATCCGGAAGCGTTTTGTCCGGGAGCGATGCGCGTGCAACTCCCAGCATGCGCAGGCCATCGGCAGCCATGGCATCCAGCGTTTCCTTCAGCTTGAGCAGGCGATGTTCTGAAAATCCGCACAGGTGCGCGATGGCTTCGGGAGCGCCCTTGGCAGCGACAATAAGTTGCGCGGAGTGACCGGAGGTTTCCCAGACCTGCGACATTGCGGGGAGTTCAGGGCGGAGGCCGAAGGTGTGAACGAGCCGCCAGCGATCATCGAACAAGTGATCGATACCGCCGGATCGCTCATGCCTCAAATCGCGGATAGCACGTTCCATTGGATCGACGGCATGATCGCTGCTGGCCAATACACTGAACACCGCGAGATTGTGGAAATTCGGCGGGATGGGTGTGCGACTATCGGGAGCCACCTTGAGGTTTTCGCCCTGTTCAAGTCGAAGCTCTGCGACGGACATTCTGTTTTCGGTCAATGTTCCGGTTTTGTCGGTGCAGAGGACCGTTGCCGAACCCAACGTCTCGATCGCTGACGCGCGCCGCGTGAGCACGCGCGCACGTGCAATTCGCCACGCGCCCATTGCCATGAAGACAGTAAGTACCACCGGAAATTCTTCCGGGAGCATCGACATGCCAAGTGCGATTCCGCCCAAAACGGCTTCGAGCCAGCCTCCTCTGAGAAAGCCATGAAGCAGGACGGCAAGGACGCTTACCACAGCACCCATCGCGGCGAACGTTGTAACAAGACGTCTCGTTTCGGCCTGCAGACGCGGAGGCTCGACTTCGATAGTGTTGAGCGACTGGCCAATTTTCCCGATCTCGCTGGCAAGCCCGGTGGCAGATATACGCCCAATCCCTGAGCCTCGAACGACGAGTGTCCCAGAAAATGCTCGAGCGTCGTGGTCCTGCGCGCATGTGCCAACGTTTTGCGACGGAGGGCCTGCCTGTTTTTGTACCGGCACGGATTCACCGGTCAGCAAGGATTCATCGATCTGCAGATTTTGCGTGTCGAGAAGCATTGCATCGGCAGGAACGCGATCGCCTTCCGCCAATATGACGATATCGCCTCGAACGACATCACGGCCTGCTATTCTGCGACGGATGCCATCGCGGACAACGAGTGCGCGGGGACTTGTCAGATCGCGCAATTTTTCAAGAGCCTGCTCGGTCCTGGTTTCCTGAATAACGGTAATTCCAACAGAGAGTGTGCCGAAAATTACCATGATGACGGCTTCGGCGAGATCGCCCAGGATGAGGTAGATTACGCCCCCGGAGACAAGCAACACCAGCATCGGCTCACGCATGACGTCAATAATGATTCGAAGGAGCGTTCGATGCTCGGATTGAGGAAGTTCGTTGTGTCCCTCTGCCTTTAGCAGTGCCTGCGCCTCCATCTCGCTGAGACCGCGAAAGCATGCACTTCCCGGGGTGAAGCTTGCCATCTCACACTCTTGTTGCGGAATACGCCCTGCAATTACTTGTTCTCCAAATCCGGGACGGCTCGGATTGGAGCGAGACTCGTCGATTCAGTCCATCGATCTCATATGTTTTGCAGTCAGAAGGGCCTGTGCTTCGAACGCCGAGGTCCCTTTTGCAGGCCATTGCGGGCTCGAAGATCGGTCCAAATAAAGGCGACGGCGAAAACGACCAACAGCACCAAAGCTGTAATCGGTATGATCAGCCCGTTGAACATGCTGGCTCCCCTCCATCTTGTAGAGTAATAAGGATAGTGGCGCCGCAAGAGGTATTATTGACGAAGATCAATTGCTCATCGGTTGATCGCGTCGGGCGTCCCATCCGGCGCCGTGTCGTGCGCCCGACGGGACGCTATCTCCTGAATATGTTCGGCAATTCTCGGCTCACGTGAACTCAGCATTGCAAAATCCGCTGCGTCCAGGATCAGTAATTTTGCGCGTGTCGCCGCGGTCGCCGTGGCGGAACGTTTTGTTTTCTTCAGGAGAGCCTGTTCTCCGAAAAACTGGCCCGCGCCGAGGTAGATCTTGCCCCTGGTCCGAAGCTCGATTTCGACCTCGCCGTCGGCGATAAAGTACATGGCATGGGCGTGTTCTCCCCGTCGAACGATCACATCGCTCTTCTCGAACTGCCGCGCCCGAAGCAGTTGCATGACGTCCGCAATATCTCGGGCAGTCAGATGAGAGAATGCAGGAACCCTCGCGACCATGCTCCAGGTAACGATGAAGTCCCGGCGATGGATGACATCCGAAAAGGCTGTTGCGATGATGCCGACGGGGAGGGCGACCATCATGAGGCCGCCGATAATGGTTATAGCAGCAACGATCTTGCCCGCCCCCGTCGCCGGCACGACATCGCCATAGCCGATCGTGCTCAATGTCACGAGAGACCACCACATCGCATCCGGTATGGTACCGAATTTGTCGGACTGAACCGTCCCCTCCAGGATATGCATGATGCTTGCCGAGAGCACAGTACTGCAGGCAAGAATGATCAAGCAGCCGCCAAGCGCGCGGCGCTCGCTCCAGAGAACGTCAAGAAGAGAGCTTATTCCGGACGAATAGCGGATCAGCTTCAGAATGCGTGCCATTCGCAGAACGATCAGCACGCGCAGGTCAACGATACCGAAGATCGCGAACCAAAGAGGGCCTATCGCCAGAAGGTCAATAATTCCCTGCGGGCTGCGGATATAGCTAAAACGGGCTGCCCATGCTGGAAGATGTTTGTAGGGGATGTGTTCTGGTGCGATCCAGATTCTCGCCGTGTATTCTATGCTGAAAATGATCAGACTTGCGGTTTCGATGGCCGCGAACTCAGGGCCATACGCGGCCCGCAGATCCGGAACGGACTCAAGTACCGTGCCGAGAACACTGGCAACGACGAGCGAAGAAATGAGCCAGTTGAGTACGAATTCTCCGCGAGCCTCATGGGTCGGCGCTTCAAGGAGATGATACAAATGCCGCCGTATTCCCATGGCATTTCCTGCATCAACGTTCCTGCTTCGCCGCACCATCAGCCATGTTCTATCTCGCGGCTTTTGCACCGGATTTTTGCAATGTTCTGATCGGGATCGGATATCCCTTGCTACCGCGCATTTGTTTAATCGTAGTACGCAGGTCGGCAGCATTATTGACCTTTATCAATAGCGCCGCATCGCAATGCTGCAGGGTGAAAATGTTGGATCGCTTCAACGATTAACCCTTTGATTCGACCAGATTTGATTCAGGTCAGTGGTGCGCAACGCGGCTACGACAATGTGCTTCGATGGCAAATGTAAAAGGTGCGCCGCATGCGCAGGCCGACCATATCGTCGGGCGGCCCCAACTAAAGATCCGGTCTGCCAAGCTCGACACTGGCCGCGAGAACGTCGCTGTGATTTCGCGTCGGTCCCATGCGCTTCGTCCAGATGTCTTCAGCGGGTTCAGCCGGGTCGAAATTCGAGGCGGAAGCAATGTGATCCTGGCCACGCTTTTGATCACAGACGATGACGGCGTGGTCAGCCCCGATGAACTGGGACTTGCCGCGCCAGCTCTCCGCCGCATGGGGATGCCGGAAGGCGCCTTGGTAACCGTTTCGCCCGCGCCGTCGCCGGACAGTCTCGATTTTGTGCGCGCGAAAATCCAGGGACATACACTAAGCGCCTCCGAAATTCGGAGGATCGTTGGCGATCTCACGCACTATCGCTATTCCGACCTCGAAATCGCTGCGTTTCTCGTTTCGGCGGCCCGCCTGATGACGACGGATGAGTTGCTGGCTTTGACCGAATCTATGGCCGAAGCGGGAACGCGATTGCGTTGGCCGCAATCAATGGTTGTCGATAAACACTGCATAGGTGGCATCCCGGGAAATCGGACATCGATGATCGTCGCCCCGATCGTCGCTGCGCATGGCCTTGTAATGCCGAAAACGTCCTCTCGCGCGATAACGTCGCCAGCGGGCACAGCAGATACGATGGAGGTCCTTGCGAGAGTAGACGTCGGAACGGCAGAGATGAGGAAAATCGTCGAAAGTTGTTCCGCGTGCCTGGTATGGGGCGGTCACGTCAATCTGGCTCCCGCAGATGACATCCTCATCTCGGTCGAGCGCGTGCTCAGCCTCGACACCAACGAGCAGATGGTCGCCTCCATCATGTCGAAAAAGCTTGCCGCCGGCGTGACTCACCTGTTGATCGATATTCCTGTCGGCCCTTCCTCGAAAATTGCCAGTGCCAACGAGGCTTTGCGTTTGCGAAAGCTGTTTGAACTCGTCGGAGATCACTTTGGCATAGCGGTAGAAGTGGTCACAACCGAAGGCCGTCAACCGATTGGTTTTGGAGTGGGGCCGGTTCTTGAAGTGCAGGACATCATGGCCGTTCTAGAGAATCGGCCGGATGCGCCTCAGGATCTGCGGGAGAAGTCGCTTCGTCTTGCCGCCCGGCTGCTGGAGTACGATCCCCGCCTGCGGGGAGGCACAGGTTACGCCCGGGCACTGGAGCTTCTCGAAAGCGGTGCGGCACTAAAGAAAATGCAGGACATCGTCACCGCACAAGGCCCATCAGATTGCGCCAAAACGCTCGGCGAGCTTCAAAGCGATATACTTGCGTCAGGGGACGGCGTGGTGTCAGCGATTGACTGTTTGAAGATCAATCGTATTGCCCGTATCGCGGGAGCGCCTATCGATAAGGGAGCCGGAATCCGAATCTTCAAGAAGATCGGCGATCGCGTGTCCCGAGGCGATCCCCTCTATCGGATCTATGCAAACGATCCCTCCGAGCACGATCTTGCTCTCAGGGCATCGGCTGACGATACCGGATTTTCGTTGGACCCTTCGCCGTCAACCAGGAACGCGGATCATGGGTAGATGCCAACTGCAATATATGCCAGGTTCGGCAAAATCTGCGATCGCTCTTGCCGCAATTCTTGGAATAGAAGCAGCGCCGGTCTCGCTTCATCGTTTTCCCGACGGCGAACTCCGCGCGACCGTATCTTCCCCAGAACCAACGACCGTTCTCTATGCGGCATTTGATCCTCCGAATGAGAAGCTCATGGCTGTGCTGTTTGCGGCGGAAGCTTTGCGTCGGAACGGGTGTCGGCGTTTGGTTCTGGTCGCTCCCTATCTGTGCTATATGCGTCAGGACTCAGCCTTCCAGTCCTGCGAGGGCATAAGCCAAAGGGTCGTCGGAAGATTGTTGTCCAATGCCGTCGATCGTGTGATTACGGTCAACGCCCATCTTCATCGTACGAAGGACATTCGCCGTATTTTTCCAGGCATTGCCGCCGAAGATATCTCTGCAATGCCGGCGATTGCCAAGTATCTGCAAAAGGTACCGCTCGATCCGGCAACGATCGTTGTGGGACCGGATGAAGAATCGCGGCCATGGATCAGTGATGTCTCCCGCCGTCTTGGTCTGACTTTCGTAATCGCACAGAAAACACGGCAAGGTGACAATTCGGTTACGATAACGTTCCCTCCGCAAGACTTCCAACGACGTCCGGTGCTTCTTGTCGATGATATCGTCTCATCAGGGAGCACGCTGCTGGCGTGTGCGCACGCGCTGAAATCGGCAGGAGCGGCGGCGATCGACGCTGTTGTTGTCCATGCCCTGTTTCCTGCCAACCAAATCGTCCAGTTTGAACTTGCTGGCATTCGCAGTATCCGATCGACTGACAGCCTGGCTCACCCAAGCAGCGTGATTTCCTTGGCTGAACCGCTGGCGAAAGCGTTGCGTTCCGAAGTCGATACTTGAGGGACGAAGCCGATGGGAACAACGATCCAATTCTGTGGCGCTGCGCATACCGTAACGGGATCCTGCTATCTGTTTACGACGACTGCGGCGCGTTTTCTCGTCGACTGCGGTCTCTTTCAAGGTCCGAAAACGCTGAAGGCGTTGAACTATGGTGCATTTCCCTTCGATCCGTCCAGCATCGATGTGGTGCTGCTCACGCATGCCCACATTGATCACAGTGGACTTCTCCCAAAATTGATCAAGGCAGGATTCAGGGGGCGGATCATGGCGACGCAAGGGACGATCGACCTTTGCTCCTATATGCTTCCGGATGCCGGCGGCATTCAGGAGATGGAGGTCGCCGCATTGAACCGCCGCAACCTCGCTCGAGGTAAAGCGGATGTTTCGCCAATCTATACCAAGGTGGATGCGATCAATTCGCTCGATGCTTTTCAAGCCGTTGAGTACGAAAGCTGGTTTGATGCAGCATCCGGCGTCCGTGCGCGATACTGGAACGCAGGCCATTTGCTCGGTTCAGCCTCGATCGAAGTGGAGATCCGGGACAGTTCGGAGGGAGTGCCCTTGCGGATACTGGTATCGGGCGACATCGGACCAGAGGCCAAGCTGCTCCAGCCCCCACCCTCTGCTCCAAATGAACTGGATTACGTTGTTTGCGAATCGACCTACGGCAATGTCGATCGCCCGGCGGTCACCTCCCTTCAAAGGCGCGAAAAGCTTGCTGCGGAGATTCGAGCTGCTGCGGCGGTCAGCGGTGCTCTGATCATTCCTGCCTTTGCTGTCGAAAGGACACAGGAGCTGATCGTCGATATCATCGATCTAATGGAACGAGGCGAAGTCCAGGTCGGTCCGGTTTTTCTCGACTCACCTCTCGCGATCCGTGCCACCGAAGTTTTCCGTAAACACGCATCGAGCCTCGATACCGATGTGGACATCGAGCGCATCCTTCGCTCGGATCACTTGCGGTTCACCGAAAGCGTCGACGATAGCAAAGCGATTGAGAAGCTCACGGGCTTTCACATCATTATCACAGCCAGTGGCATGTGCGATGCAGGGCGGATTCGCCATCATCTGAAGAACTGGCTCTGGCGCAAGAACGCAACCGTGCTGCTGGTCGGCTTTCAGGCGCAAGGCACGCTGGGTCGTTTTCTAGTCGATGGCGCCAAGGCCGTCCGAATTCAGGGAGAGGAGATCCGTGTAAACGCTCGGATAAGGTACATGGACGAGTATTCCGGCCATGCCGATGGACCGGAGCTTCAGCAGTGGATTTCTGCGCGACGTCCCATCCGAAAGGGATTGTTCCTCTGTCATGGTGAGGAAAGGGCGCTCGAAGGACTGCGCCGAAGTCTGCGTGATCAAGGTTTTCCCTATGCCCGAATATTGGTTCCGGTTTTGGATGAAGCTTATGAATTGACAGCGGACGCTCCTGAACTCGTGCCATCCGTGCGGCAGCGTCGTCTTACGCCTGAAGCTGTCATTCACCTGGATTCGCATAACGATATGTCGAAGTTCATTCTCGATCTGAATGAAAGAATCGAAGCAGCAGCCGATGAGCAGGCGCGTCGCCTGATTATTCGCCGGCTTCGGCGCGCTCTTGAGGCGGATACCTGATAGACCACGCATCGACGAGCGCGGCCTTCAGGGGCGAGATTAGCGCCGGCGTAGGTGATACGATCATCGCCAGCTCCAGCGCACTGGATATCTGGAGTTCGCCATCCCATGCGGAACGCCGCCGCCCTCATTGGAACGATAAGCCATTTGCGGTTCCATCGATTTTGATCGAGGTCAACGCGCGTCGAGGAACGGCATATAGGATGTAAAAGAGAATCTAGGTTTGCTGAAGATTGAGAGAGGCAACCGATGAGGAACTACTGGGTTCGACATTTTGCAAGAGATATCATTCAAGAAACGTATACGAATTCGAAGCATATCGTCCGATGGAAGGAGGATATTGAGTCTGTCCTTGAAGAGATTTGCCCGACTGGCGATGCCGTGCCTGTCGTTACTCCTCAAGAAGCGTACAGCGCCGGCTACTGGAGATGCCGCGCTGCCCGCATAAGATCACCGGCATCGCGGCACGATGGCAAACTCCAGGATCGTTTGGCAAACATCGCTTCAAGTTACGATCTGCTCGCCGAGCGCGCCCAGCGCGTAGGTGAGCAAATCAATGAGATTGAAGCTATCGACAATGATTGAGGTTCTCAGCCTCTGTCGGCTCAACCCGTTCAGCCGGTCGGCCACAAGAACAGCGGTTACTGACCAGCACGCCATTTCTGCGTCTCTCAAAGCCAGAGTCAGTGAGGACGCGATCTGCCCGTCAATCTTTCCATCGTCCAGACCACGAGATCGGTGGCGGATTTTGCGAACGTGTTATCTAATGCAGCCGCTATAGCGGACGCGTTCATTTCTGAAACGGGCGTTTCGGCGCGGAACGTCTGTCCATCGATGATATGACCGGTGCTATCCACAAGCTTGGCGCTGAGCTCGATTTGCGCTGTCGCCTGCGGTGCGGACACGATCCGGAAGTGGCGAATATCGGTCAGGAGCTGATAGTCGGTGACGAAGTTGTCCAGCGGACGGGAGACGCCCATATAGCCCGCATTCTCGAATCCCTGAACGATCCTTGCCTGCACTAGCTTGGGAATGGTGTCGCTCCATTGCGCCTCGGGGAAGCTGGCTGTCTCGCTTCCATCAGATTGAATCAGGATTTTCTGGGTATCGAGGGCGATCGCCGCGGTGGGATCGGCGACGACGAGTTGCCCTTCGGGACGGTTCTCGATGGCAGGGAATTTCGACGGCGCACGAAGATCGTAAATGCGAGGGGGCGCCTTGGTGGAGGCGCCTGTCATGCGCTGCAATCCTTCCAGAATATCGTCGAACCTTTGGGAATTGCGGGCCAAGGTGCCGGAAAACTGGTTGATGTTCGCGATTGCGCTTTTCAACGGGTCAGCATTGTCCACGAGAATTGCATCCAGATTCTTCAATGTCGCACGAGCAGCTTGCATCATGTCCTGACCGGCGGTCGGATTGGCGACGAGAACTGGAATTTCGCCGTTCCGAGATTCGACGGGCGAAGCATCCGCTGTGCCTCCGAAAAGCGCGACTGAGGGCGATCCCATGAGGCCCTGAACTTCGATGTCTACCTGGGTGTCGGCGCGCACGGGCGTGGTTCGGTCAACGACCACGGTTGCAAGGACCTGGCGCGGATTGCTTGGTTCCACATTGAGGGCTGTTACCTCGCCGACACGCATGCCATTGAATAGCACCGCCGAGCCTGCCCGCAGGCCGGATACGCTTCGCTCAAAACGAATCAGATAGCTGGAACGGCTGGTAAGGCCTCCACTTGAATGGAGCCAGTAAACGAATCCAAAGACGCCGGCGATTGCCGCCACCACAAAGGTTCCGATCAATACATAGCGCGCCCGGGTTTCCATGATTACTGCCCTACGCTTTCAGGGGAGGCCGACGCGCGGGCTATGTGCGCGCGCTTGCCGCCAAAATAAGCTTTCACCCACGGGTGAGTGCAGACCTGCATCGTTTCCATGGAGCCGAGAGCGGCGATCTTGCCGCCGGCGAGCGCTGCAACGCGGTCGCATACGTTGTTGAGGGTGTCGAGATCGTGGGTATTCATGTAGACGGTCAGCCCCAGCGTGCGCTGCAGCGTCCGGATCAGAAGATCGAAATCTTCAGCCGCGATCGGATCCAGACCTGATGTGGGTTCATCCAGAAAAACGATTTCCGGATCCAGAGCAAGCGCGCGCGCCAGTGCGACGCGCTTCGTCATTCCGCCGGAAAGTTCGGAGGGAAATTTTCGGGCATCGTCGGAGTTGATGCCCACCATCTCAAGCTTTGCCATGGCTACATCCTTGAGCAGTTGCTCGGGGGCGACGAGATACTCACGCATTGGAAACTGCACATTCTCGAGCACCGTCAGCGATGAGAACAGGGCTCCCTGCTGAAACAACGTGCCGCATCGCTGACCTATCGAGCGCAGTTGTTCTGCGGTTGCGCTGTCCGTGTTGATTCCGAGAATCTCGATTGTTCCTTCACGCTTTGGAAGCAGGCCGAGCATGGTGCGCAGCAATACCGACTTGCCGCCGCCAGAAGCGCCGACGACACCCAGAATCTCCCCACGCCGCACGTCCAGAGACAAATGATCGAGCACGATATGGTCGCCGAATCCGACCACCAGGTTGCCGACGTGAATGGCAATGTCTGTGCTCGTCCCGCCCATGGACTACATCCCTATCGAGGCGAAGAAGATCGCAAACAGGCCGTCGAGAACGATGACGAGAAAGATTGATCTTACGACCGAAGCGGTAGTCTGCACGCCGAGGGATTCGGAGCTTCCTTTGACCTTAAAGCCTTCCGCGCAGGAGACTGCGCCTATGACCAGAGCCATGAAGGGAGCCTTGATCATGCCGACTTTGAAGTGGTCGATTGAGATTGTCTCCTTGATGCGGGCAATAAAAATCTCGGGACTCATGCCTGCATACAGCCAGGCGACTATCCCCCCGCCATAGAGTGCAGCCATGGATCCCAGAAACGTAAGGATCGGCATCGCACATACCAGCGCCAGCATGCGAGGCAGAATCAGAACTTCGATCGGGTCGAGGCCCATCGTTCGCAAGGCGTCGATTTCCTCACGCATTTTCATGGAGCCAAGCTCAGCGGTGTATGAACTGCCTGAGCGTCCGGCGACCATGATAGCGACGAGAAGAACGCCGATTTCCCGCAGCACCAGGATGCCCACGAGATCGACGACATAATCTTCGGCGCCAAATTTCCGAAAGTGAAAGATGCCTTGTTGGGCGATGATGCCGCCGATCAGGAAAGTGATCAGCGCGATGATGGGAACGGCCTGCCAAGCAACCCGATCGAGCTGATGAACCGTGGATGTCAGGCGGAACGAGCGGGGATGAGCCAGAACGCGGATCAGCGCCTCGCCAACTGCGCCCAGGATTGCCAGCAACGCAACGAAATCGGATCCCAGCTGAACGGATCGTCGTCCGATCCATTCCATGCTGTCCCGAAGCATGTTCGCCGCGGGGCGGGCGGACGAAATCGACCGGTTGACCTGCCGAAGCTCTTCAATCAGATCATGGTAGCGCTCCGTGACCCCGACGAGTGAAACTTCGCGCCCCTGCGCGCTGATCTGCCGGCGTGCTTGTTCGATCAGCCAGGCACCAAATGTGTCGAGTTCCTGGATCCCGGTGAGGTCGATAATCGTGGTGCGCGTCGCCGGCGCGGCCTGCCTCGCCGCCTCCATCATGGCCTGAAGCTCGGCCGCACGCGGTGCCGTCCACGAACCATTGGCCAGAAGCTCCAGGCGCTCTCCGTCGATTACGATGTCCAATGGTCGCATGGCATCCGGAGCCTTCGTCCATACCCTCAGCGACGACATCCTGGCCGAGCTAACGCGTGAGCATATTGATATGGCTCAATCCGGATGGCGGCGATTGGCGACGCATTCCGGAATCTTCCGAAATGCCGTCAGCGCCGCAATCCGGCCCCTGGCTGCAACGCTTTCCAGATCAAGCTGAAAATGAATGCTCCGAAGAATCCGGCAATTGCGGTGACTGCCACTAACAGAAGAGCAATCGAAGGATCGAAAGGCGCTACGGTGTAGACCGGTTTGATGAAGTGGAGCCAGAAAAGGAAATCGACTACAGGCTGAGCCCAACCCGACGCGACGAGAAGCGCCCACATCAGATGGAATGTACCAAGCGTCACGCCCAGGGCGAGGCCTGCCTTTAGGGGATGAACGGTCTGCATAGTCCAGATCCCTTCAGAGTGTCCGTTCAGGAATATTGCTTTGATCACCGTGACCAGAATCCCTGCTTCCCCAACCGCAGGCTTTGATACAGATCAACCGCGTACGCGGTCACTGCTCGCGGACGCCATACCTGAGATCAGCGAACTGGGCCTTAGTCCGCTGCCCGCTGGCCGTGAGGTGCAGGCACACTCAACGTACGGGTTGGGGTGTTCTGGCTTAGTGCGGGCTGAATTACGACAGAAGACGCGTGATTTCCCGCTCGATGTCATCAATGGAATGTTTCGTCAGGTCTTTTTCGATTTCCGTGACGTGAAACGCTGTCGTCTCGGTGTCGAGAAGCTCCCGAAATTCAGACAATGTGCGCGCAGGCGCGATCAGGATGAGAGCCGTAACGTCGCGAGTTTTAATGTACGCTTTGATCTCCTGGACAATCTCGCGGGCAAACCTGTCTTTCGTTAATCTATGTAGATCCGTGGCCTGAACACCGCTGCGGCGATGCGATTCGGCTCTGCCAAAGACCCGTCCGGGACGATCGCTCCCCTGTGCGCGACTCGCGGGATTCTCAATTTCGAAAACGCTTTCGACAACAAGATGTCGCGACAGCGCATCGCCCTCGTTGCGAAGAAACAACGCTTTCTTTCCGTCGCCGACCAGAAGTAGCGCATTGTGCGGAACTTTGAGAAGTTCGTTCACGGCTTCTGTCCCTTGTTCCCATTTTGAGCGTTATCGCCCGGCGGGTTCGTCTTGGGCTGATCTGGAAGGCGGCTATAGCGAGAATAGCTGGTAGTCGTAGGCCACGTTCCGCGAGTGAGCGGGGCAGGCCTTTCGGAAGGCTCATCCAGCTTGACGTTGGGCGAGCGCAGGACGCGAAACGCCCGCAGAGTTCTGTGCCACCAATCCAGCATGGCGTAGTCCATTGCAACGTCGATCAGCTGTTCAGTCGGCCCAGGGTGACCTTGTTTCTCAGTACGACGCAGCGTGAGCTTGGTAGAGCGATGGCGGCAGTACTCTCAAGATGCGTCATGGTCCGTGACACGGTTTCGATTGTCAGGCCCAGATAGTCAGCAATGTCCTGGCGGGACATCGGCAACTGTACCTGGTTGGTTCCCGGGGTGCGTTTGGCCATCTCGAGAAGAAAGCCGGCGACGCGTTCCTCGGCGCTCTTGATCAATGCGACGAGATGCTGCTGTACGCGTTCGAGTTCGCAGGTCGTCACGTTCCAGAGTTCGCGCGCCACCGCGCTGTCGCGCGCGGCGAGCGTTACGATGGTGCTGCGCTTTATCGCGACGAGTTTCGAATCCGTAATCGTCTCAGCGGAAAAAACATGTGTCTTTCTGCTCTCGAGGCCAAAGACGTCTCCCGGAAGATAGAATGCGCCGATCTGACGGCGTCCATCCGCCAGAATTCGATAGGTTCGAACAGCCCCCGTCGTCACCTTGTATAGGTAGTCCGACGGCTCCTTTTCGCCGTAAATCTCCGAGTTCCGCTTGAATGTCATGGGCACGCCCATTGTCTCAAGGGAACCGGGTGCCTCCGTTGGCGCGGTTATGTAGCCGTAGATATTGCCCGGTGTCGGTATCGGATGACTGGCGTTCTGTACAATCATATCGGACCTCCATGGCGATGCGTCATGGATATCGAACGATGTGTCGGCGAGAAATTCAGGGATCATCCATAAGGGATGTTCCTTAGCCCAAAGATCGCATCGGCGTTCAGGGCCGTAAGGCCGTTTACATGGAAACTGGCCCGGCGGACGCATGTTGTTGAGCTGCGTCAAAATACTGGACGGCACGTCGTGAGAATTTCACTGAAGTGAAACGGGTTGGCCTGAGGGGCAGGCGCGAGCCCGTACCACACGTTACCGAGTGGAGGGACGTTGGCAGATGGCGGATGTAATCCTGACGATCAACGTAGGTTCGTCAAGCATCAAGTTCGCACTATTCGAGAACGAATTCGGTGACGTCCCCCCGGTGATGATACGTGGCGCAATCTTGGCAGTTGAGAGCGACCCTCATCTCATAGCGCGAGACAACAGCGGACACATCCTGGCGGAGAAGCGCTGGGGTCGCGGTACGGCGTTCGACATGTTGCTGAACGATTTTATCGCCTGGATCGAAAGCCGGCTTGGCGGCGGCCGCCTAGCCGGCGTTGGCCATCGGATCGTGCATGGCGGCGGGTGCCATATGCAGCCTGAGAAGGTGGGTACGAAATTGCTCGATGCGCTCGACCGGCTGTCTGGGCTCGCGCCGCTTCATGAGGCATCCAGCGTTGCGCCAATGCGCGTCATAGGACGGTTGCGTCCCAACCTGCCGCAGGTGGCCTGCTTCGATACCGCCTTTCACCGCACGATGCCATCGGTGGCCACGCGCTTTGGCCTGCCGCGCGAACTCGAGGATGCCGGTATTCGACGCTACGGATTCCATGGTCTCTCGTATGAATATATTGCCGGTCGGCTGTGTGAGATAGCGCCGGAACTCGGTGGCGGCAGGATCATCGCCGCGCATCTGGGCAACGGAGCTAGCCTGTGTGCAATGCGTGCCGGGCAGAGCGTCGATACGACGATGGGATTCACTCCGCTCGACGGTTTGGTCATGGGCACCAGATGCGGCAATCTCGATCCGGGCGTTATCCTTTTTCTCGAACAAGAGCGCGGAATGATGGCGAGCCAGGTTGAGGATATGCTTTACCGTCGTTCTGGCTTGCTCGGCGTGTCGGGTGGCATTGCGAGCGACATGCCGACCCTGCTCGCAAGCGAGGATGCCCATGCTGTTCAGGCAGTGGAGCTGTTCGTGTACCGGATTGCGCGGGATGTCGGCGCGCTGACGAGTTCGCTAGGCGGTCTGGACGGCATCGTGTTCACCGCCGGCATTGGCGAGAATGCCTCGTCCATCCGCGAGGCGATATGCGCTCGGCTGGCATGGCTGGGAGTTGAGCTTGATGCCCAGGCAAACGAGGCGCATGCGCCTTTGATCAGTTCCTCGCGGAGCAAGGTCGCGGTGCGCGTGATACCGACGGACGAAGAAACGGTGATCGCTCGTCATACGATGAAAGTTATCGGGCTATGATCCTTAAGTTCGTCAGATTCTAGCGAGGCCTTTTGGTCGCCGCCGGTCCAAGCTGTCCGGGCCAACGATTGGCTCCCTGCGACATGCGGAGCCGGCAAAGCCAAAAGTGGTTTCCGGCTCCTGCTTGCCCGAATGCGAGGAGACAGACGATGAAAAGCACAGTCACCAATCCCGCAGGCGCGGCGCTCACCACCGCAGAAATCGAATGTTTGAACGCCTGGTGGCGGGCGGCGAACTATCTTTCCGTGGGACAGGTTTACCTGCTTGACAATCCGCTGTTGCGAGAGCCCCTGAAACGGGAGCACGTCAAGCCGCGGCTGCTTGGCCATTGGGGGACGGTGCCGGGACTGAACTTCCTCTATGTTCACCTCAACAGAATTATCAGAATGCAGGACCGCTCGGTTCTGTTCATGACCGGACCGGGCCACGGTGCGCCGGGTATCGTCGCCAACACCTGGCTTGAAGGCACCTATACCGAACTCTACCCTGCCGTATCGCAGGACGAAGAGGGAATGCGCCGGCTGTTCCGCCAGTTCTCGTTCCCGGGCGGTATTTCGAGTCATGTCGCGCCTGAGATACCAGGATCCATCCATGAAGGGGGCGAGCTTGGCTATTCGCTCTCCCATGCTTTTGGGGCGGCTTTCGACAATCCGGAATTGATCGTTGCCTGCGTGATCGGCGACGGTGAAGCGGAGACAGGGCCGCTCGCGGCTGCCTGGCACGGCAACAAGTTTCTCAACCCCGTGACCGATGGCGCGGTACTGCCGATCCTGCATCTCAACGGCTATAAGATCGCCAACCCCACAGTTCTTGCACGCATCCCGCATGTCGAACTCGATGCCTTGATGCGCGGCTACGGTTACGATCCTATCTTTGTGGAAGGTAGCGAACCGGAGCCGATGCACCGCGCGATGGCGGCGGGATTCGAAAAGGCCTTTGCCAGGATCGACGAGATTCAACGGGCCTCTCGTATGGGACATGGCGGCGAACGCCCGCGCTGGCCGATGATCGTGCTTCGGAGTCCCAAGGGCTGGACCGGGCCGAAAACCGTGGACGGCTTGAAGACGGAGGGATTCTGGCGATCTCACCAGGTGCCGTTCGCCGATATGGGAAAGGCTGGTCGTCTCAAGTTGCTGGAGGATTGGCTGAAAAGCTATCGTCCGGAGTACCTGTTCGACGATAATGGAACCTTGCAACCCGAGATCGCTGCGCTGGCGCCAGCCGGCGAGCGGCGCATGAGCGCCAATCCTCACGCGAACGGCGGTGCGCTGAAGCGGCCGTTGCGACTTCCGGATTTCAGGGACTATGCCGTGAGCGTCGCCATGCCGGGTGAATCCGACGCCTCGGCGACATATCAGGTCGGCGTATTCCTGCGCGATGTGATGCGGCAGAACAGGTCAAACCGGAATTTCCGCATCTTCGGCCCAGACGAGACGGCTTCCAATCGCCTGCAAGCGGTGTTCGAGGCAACGGACCGCGCATGGCAGGCCGAGACCATTCCGGAGGACGATCACCTTGCGCGCAACGGGCGCGTGATGGAAATTCTCAGTGAGCACATCTGCCAGGGCTGGCTCGAGGGCTATTTGCTCACCGGGCGCCACGGCGTTTTCTCGTGCTACGAGGCTTTCATCCATATCGTCGATTCGATGTTCAATCAGCATGCCAAATGGCTGAAGACCTCGCGCGATGTCGAATGGCGGCGTCCGATCGCTTCGCTGAACTACATACTGACCTCGCATGTCTGGCGACAGGATCACAACGGCTTTAGTCATCAGGACCCCGGCTTCGTCGATCACGTCGCCAACAAGAAGGCCGATATCGTCCGCGTCTACTTTCCGCCGGACGCCAACACCTTGCTGTGGGTAATGGATCACTGCCTCCGAAGCTGGAATCGCGTCAACGTCATCGTAGCCGGCAAACAGCCGTCCCCGCAGTGGCTCGATATGGATGCCGCGATCAAACATTGCAGTTTCGGCATCGGGGTGTGGGAATGGGCGAGCACGGATCGCGGCGGAGAGCCCGAGGTTGTGATGGCTTGTGCAGGCGATGTACCGACGCTCGAAACGCTGGCCGCCGTCGATCTGGCGCGGAGCTACTTTCCGGACCTTGCGGTGCGCGTTGTCAACGTCGTGGATCTGATGACGTTGCAGCCCAACACGCAACATCCGCATGGATTGAGCGATCTTGATTTTGATACGTTGTTCACCAAGGATAAGCCGATCATCTTTGCGTATCACGGCTATCCATGGCTGATCCACCGGCTCGCCTACAAGCGTCATAACCATGCCAATCTTCATGTGCGCGGCTACATCGAGGAGGGGGCGACAACGACGCCGTTCGACATGGTCGTGCGCAACCGGATCGATCGTTTCCATCTCGTTGGGGATATCATCGATAGAGTGCCCCGGTTGGGATCCTCGGCGGCGTACGTCAAACAGGCGATCCGCGATAAGCTCGTCGAACACAAGCGCTATATCAGCGTTCACGGCGAAGACATACTGGACGTGCGCGATTGGCGCTGGCGAACCCCTGCTTGAGGCCGAAACGGCGGGCGGTCGATCGCAAGATCAGTCAGCGAGGTTCGGTCGCCCACCCTGTATTTTGTGCGGCCGACGCCTCCAAAGGCCGGGAGCGCGAATGGGAATATTCGGATATCGTCTATAAAGGATGTTCCTTAGGTCGAAGTGAGGCCATCCTGCGATAGAAAGTCCGGCGGCGTCGGGAGCGTCGGGCCAAGCCAGAGGGCGGCGGTTCGGAATATGTTCAGCCATTTTCGCAAGTCGGTCCCGTCGGGGACGTGGCGAACGCAGGCTATGACATATGGCCTTGCCGTCGCATTGATTACCCTTGTGGTGATAGTCGAGGCATTTCTGATGCCCGGGGTTGTCAATCAGACTCTGTACGTCTTCCTGATTCCCTGTGTGATCGTCGCCGGGATCGTCGGAGGACTAGGCCCGGGCGCTTTCGCGACGGCCTACGCATTTGCCCTGCAGTCGGTGGTGACCGGCGAGTATCACATTTTTCTCAACATGAGTGACCCGCTTTTCTCGGTTGAATTGGCCCGCGCCGCAACTTTCATCATCGTGGGCGTTGGCGTTGCCTGGTTTGGTGAACGGCTCAAAAGAGCCCGGATGGAAGCTTCACGCAGCACTCATTCTGCTCTAGCCGGACAAGCTCACCTTCAATCGATTCTGGATACGATACCCGATGCGATGGTGGTCATCGACGAGGTCGGACTGGTCCGGTCCTTCAGCGCTGCGGCGGAGCGGTTGTTTGGATATAAGTCCACCGAAGCTATCGGGCAGAACGTCAAGATGCTGATGCCGTCTCCTTATCGCGATGAGCATGATCGCTATATTTCCCGGTATATCGAAACGGGCGAACGGCGCATCATCGGTATCGGGCGCGTCGTCGTCGGCCAGCGAAAGGACGGATCGACCTTTCCGATGGAATTGGCGGTGGGTGAGATGCGTTCTGCCGATCAACGATTTTTCACGGGGTTCATCAGGGATCTAACCGAAAGGCAAAGTGCCGAAGCGCGGTTACAAGAGCTGCAATCCGAACTCCTCCACATTTCTCGTCTTACCGCGATGGGAGAAATGGCATCCACTCTGGCGCACGAACTCAACCAGCCGCTATCGGCGATCACCAACTATCTCATGGGTTGCCGACGAATGCTGGCGGATCGTGAGGATGAGGATGCCGGCGTGTTGCGCACGGCCATCGAGAAGTCCTCGGAGCAGGCGCTCCGTGCTGGTCAAATCATTCGGCGGTTGCGCGACTTTGTCGGACGGGGAGAGGGTGAAAGGCGCATCGAGAGCTTGGTCAAGATCGCCGAGGAGGCAGCCGCATTGGCGCTGGTTGGTGCGAAGAATGAAGGAATCCGTACGCAGTTCCATTTTAATGGCAGCAAGGATCTGGTCCTTGTTGACAGGGTTCAGATTCAGCAGGTGTTGCTCAACTTGATTCGCAACGCGATCGAGGCGATGCAGGACTCGGAAAATCGAAACCTCGCTATTTCCGCTATCAAGATGGAGGGGGCGCTGGTTGAGATCAGCGTCGCCGATAGCGGATCTGGCATCCCAGCGGCTCTTTACCAGCAGCTTTTTCAACCATTTGTAACCACGAAGCGCGAAGGCATGGGCGTGGGCTTGTCGATCTGCCGGACCATCGTTGAAGCTCACGGCGGGCGAATCTGGGCGGAGCCAAACCCGGGTGGAGGGACCGTCTTTCGCTTCACATTGCGCTCCGTGACGCAGGAGGATCTCAGCGATGCGAAATGAGAATCTTGTTCACGTGATTGACGACGACGAGGCGATGCGCGACTCCCTCGCATTCCTTTTCAAGAGCGCTAAACTGAACGTGGCAGTTTATGCGGATGCGCCGAGTTTTCTTGACGTGGTCGAACACGCAAAAGGATGCGTGGTGACCGATGTTCGTATGCCCGATATGAGCGGGATCGATCTGCTCAGGCGGATCCGTGAGAAGAAGAATGCCATACCCGTTATTGTCATAACCGGTCACGGCGATGTGCCATTGGCCGTGGAAGCGATGAAGCAGGGAGCCTCTGATTTTCTCGAGAAGCCCTTCGACGATGAGACCTTGCTTCGCGCGGTGCGTTCGGCGTTGCGCGACCACGCATCGCAACAGGAGCGTGATGTTGAACACAAAGGAATCCGAGAGCGGGTTTCACGGCTGAGTCAGCGTGAACGCGAAGTGCTCAATGGGCTGGTCGCCGGACATCCGAACAAGACGATTGCATACGATCTCAGCATTAGTCCGAGAACTGTCGAGATTTATCGGGCCAACGTCATGACAAAGATGGAGGCCAACAGCCTTTCGGACCTCGTCCGCATGGCGCTGATAGCAGGTGTTCTGGGCGTTCCGGGATAGAGCTTCCGCCTCGGATGGCGCCAGAGGATTGTTGGGCGCGAAGGATCTTGTACGTGAATGATGAGGTACAGGCGTCAGTATTCGAGTTTCTTGGGCAACCCAGTACTCATCGAGGCGAGACGGTCCGCCGGATGGACACTCATGGGGCCGCGGTTTTTCTCGCTGGGGATCGGGCGCTAAAGGTAAAGCGGGCGGTATCCTTTCCATTTCTCGATTATTCGACATTGGACAAGCGCAGAGCTGCGTGTGCTGCCGAGCTGGAGGTCAACCGCCGCTTTGCGCCGCAACTCTATCGACGTGTGGTGCCGATCACGCGGGACAAAAATGGGAATCTGGCACTCGACGGACATGGTGAAGTCGTCGAATGGGCCGTCGAGATGCATCGGTTCGATGAGAGCCAGACGTTGGATTGTCTGGCCGACCGTGGTGCTCTAGACTCTCGGATGGCCGAGAAGCTGGCCGCTATGACTCTCGCGATGCATCGGGGCGCTCGATCCGCCGACGTTGTTCAATGGCTCAGTGCCGTCGAGTCGTATATCGGGCAAAATACCGAGGCATTTCGCGCCTATCCCGACCTGTTTCCTGAAGCGATACTTGTGAAACTGGAAAGGAGCATGCGCCATGAACTCGAACGTTTGCGGCCATTGTTGATCGAGCGAGGTCGCCAAGGCTTCGTACGTCAGGGGCACGGCGATCTCCATCTTGGAAACATCGCAGTCGTCAACGATGCTCCGGTCGCGTTTGACGCCATTGAGTTCAGTCCGGTGATTGCCTCCGGAGACGTGCTGTACGATCTTGGCTTTCTGCTCATGGATCTGGTCGAGCGCGGACAGGTTGCTAATGCCAATATCGTTCTGAACGGATATTTTGATTCGTCGGAACCACTGGAAGCGCTCGACGGTTTGGCTGCACTCGCTTTTTTCATGTCGCTGCGCGCCGCCATTCGAGCGAAGGTGATCGCTGCGCGGATTGGACAGAGGAAGTGCAATGACGCGGCAGTGAGGACGTCCGCGCGGCGCTATTTTGATCTTGCGCTTCAGCTTCTTCGACGTGTCGAGCCCTTGTTGATCGGTATCGGCGGTTTGTCCGGAGTGGGCAAGTCAGTCATAGCCAAAAGGTTGGCGGGGATTGTACTTCCCTTGCCGGGAGCGCTTGTGTTCCGCTCCGACGTGATCCGCAAGCATATGTTTGGATGTCCGGAAACCGATCCGTTGTCGCCCGACGCTTATCGACCGGACGTCTCGAGCCGCGTTTACGGCGAGCTTATGGAGCGAGCCATTCGAACGGTGAGCGCGGGCTTGTCGGTCATCGTCGATGCAACGTTTATGAATACAGATGCGCGCGGAAAGGTCGAAAGCGAGGCTCGCAGGGCCGCCGTCGAATTCGTTGGGATCTTCCTGACGGCGGACCTCGAAACTCGGGTCGCTCGAATCAAGCAGAGAGGCGCTGACGCCTCCGACGCGGACGTAACTCTGGCGAGAGAGCAGGAGGGATATCAACTCGGCGACCTTACATGGACCAGGGTCGATGCATCCGGCACCGTTGACCAGACTCTTGAGCGGTCTCGCGCTGTGGTTTCGAGTTGCGGCATAAGGACGGCCGCCCCTTGAATCCGACCTGCGCGCAGGTCGGACAACGCGTCGTTGGCACGCGACAGAGGGTAAGCGATAGTTTCCGTCACGATGCCTGCCTCGGCAGCCGTCTCGAAAAATTCGATCCCGTCGTTTCGTGTGAGATTGGCGACTGAAAGAAGCTCGCGTTCTTCCCAAAGAAGATCGTAGGGAAATGAAGGAATGTCACTCATGTGAATTCCAGCGCAGACGACACGGCCGCCTTTGCGTACGGCGCTGAGCGCGATGGGAACAAGAGCGCCAACCGGCGCATAGATGATCGCACAATCAAGCAGTTCTGGAGGCGACTGATCCGATCCTCCGCTCCAGCAGGCGCCAAGCCGGCGGGCAAATGCCTGCGCAGCGTGGTCACCACTTCGGGTGAAGGCATAGACCTCACGCTTCTGCCAAAGCGCAATCTGGGCCACGATATGAGCGGCAGCGCCAAAGCCGTACAATCCGACGCGACGGCCATCGCCCGCCATGCGAAGAGAGCGCCAGCCGATCAGGCCCGCGCACAAAAGAGGTGCTTGCGCAATGTCGTCGCCTTCGGGAAGTGCAAAAGTAAAACGTTCGTCGGCAATCGCATGCGTCGCATAACCGCCGTCACGCGTATACCCAGTGAACAGGGGGGCGTCGCAAAGGTTCTCCCTGCCGGACCTGCAGAATGGGCATTCACCGCATGTCTTGGCGAGCCAGGGTATGCCAACTCTCATTCCAATCTTAAGGTCATGGACACCCGGGCCAATCGCATCGATATATCCGATGATCTCATGGCCCGGAATGATGGGGAGTTTGGCGTTTGACAGTTCTCCATCAACGACATGAAGATCGGTGCGGCACACGCCGCATGCCGAAACGGTCACGCGAACTTCGCCCGCGGTGGGAGAAGGCGTTGGCAGCTCGCGGAACTCCAAGGGAACGCCGGGCCTGTCGAGAACCATGGCGAGCATTCCGCCGCTCCTTCTCAGCTTGGCCAGCGACGCCAATGAGTGGGATGAACTTCGATGCGCTGGCCGGTCGCCGCATCGATCCATCCCGACGGCGCGCGGCGGCATCGGGCGGCGAGACGATGAATCTCCTCATCCTCTATCACTGCCAATTCCAAGTCGTCGTCGAACGGTGCTTCCGCAATCTCCTTCCACTCACTTATGCGCATGTCGCAGTATCCGGAGGTTGTTCATCATCTATTGGATTGATGTGCATGATAAATTTGGCGTCCAGCCAACAATGCGTTCTTGATTCAGATCAATCGTCGCCCCCGATATCGAAATTACGCTGGCTTTGTTCTGAAGCCCGGATTGCCATCACGGTAGCTATTACGTTCTTCAGATTCGAGGGCGGGGATGTCGGCTCAACAAACACGTTTGTTCTGGTGCCGGCCAATTGAGTCTCTCTATCGTGAATGGGAAACGAGCGAAAATGGGCTCAGCGCCTTTGAAGCAGCGCGCAGGACAAAAATATACGGATTGAATACATTCGTGCGCGCCAAACGGCGGCGCCTAGTTCGAAAGGTCATCCGTAAACTTGCTGAGCCTTTGGTTTTGATTCTTCTGGTGGCGGCGGTGATCGCGGCCGCGACCGGAGACCCAGCGAGTTTTGCGATTATTGGTGCGATCGTAGCGATTTCGATTGCCCTGGACGTCGTGCAGGAGCGCCGCGCGGAGGCGACTGCCGACGCCTTGAGGCGTTCGGTGGCGATCCGCGTCGATGGTCGTCGGGATGGCAGGCTCGTCTCGTTTCCACTCGATGAAGTCGTGCCGGGGGATGTGATCAGCCTTCGCGCAGGTGATCTCGTCCCTGCCGACGGCATCGTGATTAGCAGCCGCAATGCGCATGCGAATGAGGCTGTGATGACGGGAGAGCCGTACCCCACGGAAAAGCGCAGCGGGTTATGCAGCGCAGAAGCCGCGGCCGAGGCATTCAATGCGCTGTTCGCTGGAACGTCGATCGTCAGCGGTGAGGCACTGATGCTTGCGGTCGCAACCGGACCCGCCACGCGCTTCGGGGCTATAGCTGGCGAACTCGAAGGGAACGAAAGACCCAGCGCGCTGGAGCGCGAGACTCATCGTCTCGGCATGCTCATCATGCGGCTCACCGCTTTTCTCGTCCTGTTTGTCCTTCTAACCAACTTCGCTTTCGGGCGGCCCGCTCTGGAATCGTTTCTGTTCGCGGTCGCCCTGGCTGTCGGCCTAACACCGGAATTGCTTCCCATGATTGTGACGGTGACATTGTCCCGGGGAGCCATTCGGATGTCGCATAAGTCGGTAATCGTGAAGCGACTGGCAGCGATCCATGACCTCGGCGCGATGGACGTATTGTGTACGGACAAGACCGGGACGCTGACAGAGGCAAAGATCGCCCTGGTCGGGCATGTCGGACCGGATGGCCAAACCAGCGAACGCACCTTCAATCTTGCTTTGATCAACAGCACGTTCAGCAGCGGCATCCGTACCGCGCTGGACGAGGCTGTACTGGGCTATCGACCCGGACAATCGCTTCAAGGATGGAGAAAACTCGACGAGCTTCCCTTCGACTTTGAACGGCGTGCTCTTTCAGTTCTGGTGGAGGGACTCGGCGGGCGATATCTGGTGATCAAGGGAGCGCTGGAGAACATTATCGCACGTTCCACGATGGTGGACTATGGCGATGGACTGACGAAGCCGCTGACGAAGGAATGCCGCGCCGCCTTGCTTCGCGATCAGGAGAAGGAAGCCCTTCAGGGGCATCGACTCTTGGGAATTGCATGGCAAAAATTGTCTCCCACACACGGAGAGTTGCAACCAACGGATGAAGCCAATCTCGTCTTTGCCGGCTACTGCGCGTTTATGGATCCGCCAAAAGTCAGCGCCCGGACCGCCATAGCTCGGCTTTCCGCTTCGGGCGTCCGGGTCAAGGTTGTCTCAGGGGACCATGAAGCTGTGGTACGGCATGTCGCACGCGAGCTGGACATTCCCGCCGATAATGTTCTTACCGGTGGTGAGCTCGAGAGAATCACGGATTCGGCCCTCTTGGCATGGATCGATCGTACAGACTTGTTTGCGCGCGTCTCTCCGGATCAAAAGACACGCATCATTCGCGCCCTGCAGGCGCGCGATCACGTCGTGGGATTTCTCGGCGACGGAGTCAATGACGCCCCCGCAATTCACGCCGCAGAGGTCGGTTTATCGGTTGAAGGCGCAACTGACGTCGCGCGCCGCGCAGCAGATATGATTTTGCTTGCGCCGGATCTGGGCGTTATCGCGGACGGTGTTGTCGAGGGGCGCCGGACCTTTGCGAATATCCTCAAGTACGTCAGGATGGGAACAAGCTCCAACTTCGGGAATATGCTGTCGATGGCGCTTGCCTCGGTCGTGCTGCCGTTCTTGCCTTTGCTTCCCGTGCAAATACTTCTGAATAACTTACTCTATGATCTTTCGGAGGTTGGCATCCCCTTCGACGAAGTGGATCCGGAGGATGTCAAGCAGCCGCGCGCTTGGGATATGAAGTCGATTCTTCAATTTACATTGGTTATGGGAGCGGTGTCTTCCATCTTCGATATTGTGATGTTTGGCTTGCTCATCATGATCTTTCGCGCGACGCCAGAGGCGTTTCGAACGGCGTGGTTCATTGAATCCACTGCCACGCAGATCCTTGTCATCTTCGTGATCCGCACTCATGCCGAGTTCGCTTCCAGCCGTCCCAGCCCCGTTCTTGTGACGACTTCTCTTGGTGCACTTGCAGCTGCGCTACTGGTGGTTTTTAGCCCTTTGTCCCCGATATTCGGGTTCGGTGAACTCTCCACCCCGATATTGGCTGCGATTGCTACGGTCGTGGTGGGCTATCTGGTTTCCGCCGACCGCCTGAAACGTTTGACATAAGATGTGCATCATGAGGTCAACGCGAGAGTGGGTTATGATGGCAATTGTTCAGTCGTCCCTGTGAAAGACGACTCCCGGCGCAGATCAAGTCGATTGTAGACCGATAGCGGCTCGCGAACGAGGATTGCGAGGGGCAGCAGATGATCCTCGCTTCTTTGCAGACGCCACACGCCGATAGTCTGAAGTGCGACAATCCTCAGAATGATGAAAAAGGCGGCTTCCGGTCTGTTCTATCTGCTCGCCTATCGCGAACACAGCAGTGGATTGCCTGCACCACTCGTGTGCGCCAATAAGTTGAAATCGTCTGCTTTCGGCTCAGCAGCGATCGCGTGCCTTGTCGCCTAGGGAAGGACCGCAGGCGACGCCAAGATGACAACCTCTTTGGCATGACGGGTGATCGGAGCGGTTACGATCTCAAGGTCGCGGCGAATCCCACGTTGCTGCCGACGTCGCCGCGCAAATCCCCGCAGGCTTCCCAAAAAGCAATCCCAAGCATTGTGCGAATACAGCCGAAAAGCATGAGCTGAGATTCAATTCAACGATAATCGATTTTCGATTGACGACTGCAAATCTCTATGGCCGAATGGCGCCATGAGCGAAATTCGCGTGGATTTCATCCGGGACGATGGGCGTCTTGCGCCACGGACGCTGACATCTGCCGTGCTTGAACGGTTGCGCTCTGACATTCTTACAACCAAGCTGTTGCCAGGGCAGAAGCTCAACGTCGCCAGTCTGGCGAAACATTTCTCGGTCAGTCTGGCGGCAGTGCGCGAGGCTTTGTCGCGATTGGTCGCCGACGGGCTGGTGCAGGCTTCGGATCAGCGCGGATTTCGGGTCAGCCCGGTTTCGCAGGCCGACCTCGAGGACGTCACGCAGACGCGTATCGATATCGAAGGTCTTGCGCTGCGTCGCTCCATCGAACGCGGAGATGCGGCGTGGCTTTCTTCGGTCGAGCGGGAGTTCGCGGCGCTGTGCGCGATTCCGTTCCTCAACGTCGATGGCCTCAATATGCACAACGAAGCCTGGGTTGTGCGGCATCGCACCTTTCACCGCACATTGGTGAGTGCTTGCGGTTCACTCTGGCTGCTTGGTTTTCGAGATGTGTTGCACGAACAAAGCGAGCGATATCGTCGGCTTTCGCTTGGGCGTGAGAATAACCAGCCACGGGATGTTGAGGCGGAGCACAGGCGGATAGTAGAGGCTGTTCTGCGGCGCGATGCGGATGCCGCGGTGGCGTCGCTGGCGGATCACTTCATGACCACGATGCGTTTCGTAAAGCTCAATGAGCCGATCCTTGAGGTGAAGCGCGGCGAATAATCAGTAGCGCCGATCCTGCGGCATCCAATTAAAAAAGTGAAAAGGGAGGAGAGACACTATGATTGCACGCCGACATATTCTGGCATCGTTGTTCGCTATTGCATTTTTCGCTCAACCGGGCGCTGGCTTTGCCGCCGATACGATTCGCATCGGGTTGCCCACGAAAACCTATTGGCCGACTACGGTCGCTGAGACCGCCGTCCGGCAGAAGCTCTTCGAAAAGGAAGGATTGAAGGCCGAGCTGACGGTGTATCGCGGCGGTGCGGAATGTTTCGAAGCGATGGCCGCAGGTGCGGCTGACATCATTCTTGATCCGCCGTCCCTGGTCGCAGCGGGCCGGAAAAAGGGCGTGATGTCCAAGGTGATCGCGAACGCATCGATGGGCAGCTTCGGCTGGCAGTTGATGGTGCAGGCGAAATCCCCACTCACCGTGAAGGATTTGAACGGCAAGAAAGTAGGCATCACCTCGGCCGGATCGGGTTCGGACGTATTGGCACTGTGGACGCTGCAGGACAGGAAAGTTGAGTTCACGCGCGTGCCGGTCGGCGGCGGTGGGCTTGTGCCAAACCTTCTGGCCGGAAACATCGATGCGGCGGTGGTCTATTCGCCATTGAGTTTTCAGATCAGCCAGTCTGGTGAGGCAAAGGCCATTCTCGACTACGCCAAGGCTGTGCCGCCGAACATGACATCCGGTTGGATCGTGCTCGACAAGTTCGCGAAGGAGAAGCCTCAGGTCGCTCAGAAGGCCGTCAATGCGATCTACGGCGCGCTGCAGTTCATGCGGAATAATCGCGACACGACTGTCAAGCTGATCGCGGATTTGTACGAGGTGCCTCCCGCGATCGCGGCGGCGGAGTACGACAACACGATCATGAAGCTGGAAACCGACGGTAGCATGTCCGGCGACAACGTGCTGGCCGCGGTGAAGAAGTCGATTGACCTCGCCAAACTTGGAGGACTGAAGGACATAGCGTCCGCCGAGGAGATCATCTCCACCGACTTCAAGCCTGTTCCCACCAAGCCTTGATAAGGTCGGTTGTGACCGGGACATTCAGATTCCGGGCGGCTCGTATCGCCGTCGTGGTCGCGTTCTTTGCGTTGTGGGAGACGCTGTCACGCACAGGCGCGGTGAATCCGCGCCTGCTCCCTTCAGCGTCGGACACGTTGCTGACGCTGGCGGATCTCCTGCAGCGCACCAGTGTGCTGCAGGGTTTGGGCGTGACGGGCAGCGAGGTGCTGCTGGCATTCGTGCTCGGGGTTCCGGTGGCTGCCCTGATCGGCATTCTGATTGCGGAGAACCGCTACATCTCGGATGTTCTGAGGCCTCTGCTGTTCTTCGCGTTCAGTATTCCGAAGTCGATCTTCCTGCCGATGTTCATTCTGGTGTTTGGCGTGGGGTTTGCGCAGAAGGTCAGCTTCGGCTTCTTCTCGACGATCTTCATTGTCATCATGTCGACCACCACGGCGGTGGAGTCGGTCAAGGTCGAGCACCTCACTGTCGCGCGCTCCTATGGGGCGACGCCGATGCAGACCGTTTTCCGGGTTTATCTTCCCAGCATGCTGCCGGTGCTTCTCGAAGCGCTGCGTATCGCCATGATCTTCAACCTGACCGGCGTGATGCTCGCGGAGATGTACGCATCGCGCGAAGGCATCGGCCACATGATCGCGACTTGGGGTGAGAACTTCCAGATGAAGCAATTGCTGGCCGGGGTCGTGTTGATCTCGGTCATCGCCGTCATTTTCAACGAACTCGTCAGATGGATAGAAACACGATGCAGCCATTGGCGAACGTAACGTCATTCAAGCCTGCGACAACGACCGGTGCCGGTGCGATCCAGGTTTCCAACGTCAGCCAGGTTTTCAAGACCACCACGCAGGACGTGGTGGCGCTGGATAACGTCTCGCTCGAGGTCACGCCCGGCCGCTTCGTCGTGCTGGTGGGACCAAGCGGGTGCGGCAAGTCCACGCTTCTGATGATGATGGCCGGACTGCGTGAGCAGACCTCCGGCACCGTCCTTATCAATGGCACGCCGATCACCAAGCCGGATCCCGACCGCGTCGGCGTCGTATTTCAGGAAGCAAGCCTGTTTCCGTGGCTGACGGCAGAGGAGAACGTCGAATTTCCGCTGACGCTCCGGGGGACGCCGAAGGCCGAGCGCCGTGCCAAGGCGCAGGACGCGCTCAAACTGGTCGGACTGGACGGTTTCGGCAAGCGTCACCCGCACGAGCTGTCGGGCGGCATGAAGCAGCGCGTGTCGATTGCGCGAGGGCTGGTTCAGAATCCGCCGGTGTTGCTGATGGACGAGCCGTTCGCCGCGCTCGACGAGCAGACCCGCATGACCATGGGCGACGAACTGCTGCGAATCTGGGCCGCGACCGGCAAGACGGTGGTATTCGTCACGCACAGCCTGACCGAAGCGGTCTACCTTGCCGACGAGGTGCTGGTGATGTCGGCCCGGCCGGGGCGTATTGTCGACCGCTTGCAGGTGCCGCTGCCGCGGCCACGCACCTACGACATGCTGAGCGGCGAGACGTTCGGCACTCTGCGCGACCGCATTTGGCGCCACATTCGCAAATCGGCGTGAGGCAGCCATGTCCGCGCACACCTTGAGACGCCTCATCATTCTGTCCCTGATCGTGCTGTGGGAACTGGTGCCGCGTCTCGGCCTGATCCCGGAACTGTTTCTGCCGTCGCTGTCGTCTACGCTGGCGGCAGGCTGGAACGACGCCGGCGAATACGGTCATGCCCTGATGGTGACGCTCTACGAGGTGTCGATCTCGATGGTGCTGGCTTGCGGTGGCGGCATTCTGTGCGGCGCGGTCGTTGGCAGCCTTCCGAAGCTGCGTACATTGATGATGCCGATCGTCTCGAGTCTTTATGCCATTCCGCTCGTGATTCTTTATCCGGTGTTCAACGTGTGGTTCGGAATCGGCTCGGAATCGAAGATTGCGTTTGCGTCGATCTATGGATTTCTGCCTACGATGCTGGGGACGGCCGCCGGCATCCAGACGATTGATCCTCAGCTACTCGTCGCTGCGCGCAGCATGGGTGCGACTCTGACCCAGCGGCTGATCTATGTCATCCTTCCCGCGGCGATCCCGACGGTCCTGACTGGCCTGCGCATCGGCGGCGCGCTTGTCATTGTCGGCGTCGTGGTATCCGAAATGCTGATTTCGTCGGCGGGCATCGGTTACCTGATCTCGCGCTACCGCACCATTCTCGACAGTCCGCACGTTTTCGCCGGCGTCCTGTTGGTTCTGGTTCTGACCATCGCATATAGCGCGCTGGTGCGGTGGGTCGAGCGCAAGGCGGCGATCTGGCAGACGGGCACGCGTGCTGGACAGAACGCGGCTGACGATGCGCGAACGGGAGCGGTCGCTTCGGCGGCGTGAGGAGTGTTGCGTTTGTTCGATCTCACCTTGTCATTCGATAACGGGCCGGAGCCGGATGTGACGCCGGTAGTGCTCGACGTGCTCGCGCGGTGTGGCATCAAGACCACGTTCTTCGTCATCGGCGAGAAAATCGCGGATCCCGAGCGGCGGCGTCTCGCCGCGCGCGCCCACGCTGAGGGGCACTGGATCGGCAATCACACCTATACGCATTCGGTTCCGCTGGGACGGCTGCGAGGAGATGACGTCGCGGAGCGCGAAATCGGACGGACACAGCAGATCCTCGGCTCGCTTGCACATCCGCAACGCTGGTTCCGGCCGTTCGGTGGTGGCGGCAATCTCGATGAAGGCTTGCTGCGGCCGCAGGTTGTCAATCATCTCGTTGAGGGGCGTTACAGTTGCGTGCTGTGGAATGCGATTCCGCGCGACTGGGACGATCCGGACGGATGGGTCGACCGCGGGCTGGCGCAATGCACGTCGCAGCCCTGGACACTGATGGTTCTGCACGATCTGCCCACCGGCGCGATGGCCCATCTCGAACGTTTTCTCGATCGCGTCGCTGAGGCGGGCGCGCGCTTCCGCCAGGAGTTTCCGCCCGCCTGCGTCCCGATCCGTTCGGGCGATATCGTTCTTCCCATCAATCCCTACGTTTCCAACATCGAAGAGAGCATCTCATGAAGATTGCAAGTTTCAAGGCGGGCTCGACCGCCAGCTATGGCATTGTCATCGATAACGGCGTCATCGACGCCGGACGGCGCTTAGCGGCTTATCCGACGTTGCGCGCGCTGCTTGCCGGCGGTGCGCTCGGTGAATTGAAGAAATTGCAGGGCGAGAAGGCGGACCATGCGCTCTCGGCCGTCGAGTTACTGCCAACCATTCCCGATCCGGACAAGATCTTCTGTATCGGCGTCAACTACGCCACACATCTGGCCGAAAGCGGCCATCCGACGCCGCCGCATCCGATGATCTTCACGCGTTTCGCCAACAGCCAGGTCGGCAATGGTCAGCCGATGATCCGCCCGCTGGAGTCCGAGCGTTTCGACTATGAAGGCGAAATGGCGGTTATCATCGGCAAGGGCGGCCGTCGCATTTCGCGGGAGACGGCGCAGTCTCACGTTGCAGGCTATGCCTGTTATAATGACGGCAGCATCCGTGATTGGCAGCGCCATACTTCGCAATTCACGCCCGGCAAGAATTTCGCCGGGACGGGTGGGTTCGGTCCATGGATGGTGACCACCGATGAAATTGCCGATATCAGCGCCCAGACCCTCATCACGCGCCTGAACGGCGTCGAAGTGCAGCGTGCGCCGATCTCAGACCTGGTGTTCGATGTTCCGACGCTGATCGCCTACTGCTCCACCTTCACGGAACTTGTTGCGGGCGACGTGATCGTCACCGGCACGACCGGCGGCGTCGGCGCATATCGCAATCCGCCGCTCTGGATGAAAGGGGGCGATGTTGTCGAAGTCGAAGTTTCGGGTATCGGAATTCTCCGCAATCCTGTGATCGACGAAGCAGCGCGTTCCGCAGGGCAAGCGGCCTGAACAACAATCACAGATTCCATAAAAAGGAAAAGAGCATGGTGAAGCTGCCAGATCACATCCTGCCAACTACTGTCGTTGGAAGTTATCCGCAGCCCGAATGGCTCGTCGATCGTGCGATGCTGTCGAAGTCGGTTCCGCGTACACGCATGCACGAGATGTGGCGGATTCCCGAGGAGCGCCTTGAGGAAGCGCAGGACGATGCGACCATCGTCGCAATCCGCGACATGGAGCGCGCGGGTATCGATATCGTCACCGATGGCGAGATTCGCCGGGAAAGCTACTCCAATCGCTTCGCGACTGCACTCGAAGGCATCGATGCCGACAACCCGGCTATCATCGTGGCGCGGACCGGCAGCCAAAAGACACCGGTGCCGCGCGTCGTCGGCAAGGTTCGACGCACGCGCCCCGTCGAATTGGGCGACATGGAATTTCTCCGGCGAAACACCGATCGTGCTGCCAAGATCACGCTGCCGGGCCCGTTCACCATGAGCCAGCAGGCCAAGAACGAGTTTTATAAGGACGAAGAAGAGCTCGCGATGGCTTTTGCCGAAGCGGTCAATGAAGAGGCGCTCGACCTGCAGAAGGCGGGCGCAGACGTGATCCAGCTTGACGAGCCGTGGGTTCGTAACAATCCAGAGATGGCGAAGCGTTATGCTGTGAAAGCGATCAACCGCGCGCTCAAGGGAATTACCGTGCCGACGGTGATTCATCTGTGTTTCGGTTACGCGGCGGTCGTGCCTGGGTCAAACAAGCCGGCGGGATACTCTTTCCTAGCCGAACTCGCCGATACCACTGCCAGCCAGATATCAATCGAAGCGGCCCAGCCCAAGCTTGATCTCGGCGTTCTCAAGGACCTGTCGTCTAAGACGATCATGCTTGGCGTTTTGGATCTGGGAAATCCCGAAATCGAAACGGTTGCCACCGTTGCAGACCGCATCCGCAACGGATTGAAGCATGTGTCGGCTGAGCGGCTCGTACCAGCGCCGGACTGCGGGATGAAATACATGCCTCGGCAAGTGGCGTTCGGAAAGTTGCGAGCGATGTGCGAGGCGGCAGCTCTGGTTCGCAACGAAATGAGTTGATTCAACGGCTGCCTGGCCGGACGTCGGAGTTCTGTCTACCGGTGCCGTAGACTAGTGGCGTGGTGGTCAGCGTTGCAGCAATCGGGCTGCAAGAAGCCGAGTGTGGGGCTATGAAGCATCGTCACATAGCTCGTCGCCAACAAGAAACCGCAGCGATAAGATCGCTGCGGTTTGGCATTTAATCTAGCAAACCCCCGATCGAATGGGGCCGATCTGTCTTAAGGACAGGGATGCCGCAGGCCGTCGTAGCCCAGATATGTACCGGATGCCGGATCATAGGACTTGAAGCGATTCATGCAGTAGGCAACCGCATCATTGGCGCGTGCATTGCTATTGGCAATGGCGCTGCCAATCATGGCGCCTGCGGCGAGCCCGCCGATCGCCGGCCCCCAGCCATAATGACGATGGCCCCAATGGCGGCGATGCCAGCCGTGATGACGATGATGGCCGCGCCAGCGCACACTGGTGAAATGGTTGTCGGCATTTGCGGCTTTGACCGCTGTTGCTGACGACAGCGGTGCCGCGCCTGACACCGCTGTGGAGGCGACCAGAAGCACTGCGCCGAGCGAAGCAGCGATTGCTCGTTTCATCTCATTCTCCCTCTTTCCATTGGTTGCATAGGCCAATGGTTCGCAACGCGGAGAGTTCGAACATTACGCAGGTTTAATGCCAGGCGGCTCCTTTTGGCTCGTCGCGGTATTTCTGTATGGTGAAAGTTCTGGGATTACGGATGCACTTGAATCGTTTCGGTGGAATTATCCGCGGGGGCGGGGTTACGGGGGCTCAGGAACACCGCAACCACCTCCGGATGTTCGCTTTTGATGGCATTTTCGATTGCTGATGCAACCCGCTCGACCTCCGACGTTCGCAGATCATCGGCGAAATCGACATCCAGCGCGACTACGATCTGTAGCGGAGCGAGATGAACTGTGATCAGGCGGGCAATATCCAGAACGCCGGGCGTGCCTCGTACCACCGCGGAAATGGATTTACGGGTAGATTCTTGCGCGGGCTCACCGATCAGCAATCCCTTGCTCTCCCGTGCCAGGAAGAGTGCCGTCGCGGCGAGAATAACGCCGATCCCGATCGAAGCGACGCCGTCCAGCACCGGAAGTCCGAGATAATCGGAAGCGGCGATTCCGGCAAATGCAATTGCGATTCCGACCAGGGCCGCCGAATCCTCGAACAAGACAAGATAGGTGGTTGGGTCGCGGCTTCGTGTTGCTTCCTCGATAAATCCTCGTTTGCCGCGATGTTTGTCGAACTCGCGCACCGCGATCCACCATGTGGCGGACTCGAACACAAACGACAGGCCGAGCACGACATAGTTGACGGTTGGGTTCTCGATTCTTACTGGCGTCATGATGTGGGCGATGCCTTCATAGAATGCGACACCCGCACCAAGCGAAAAGATCAGAAGGGCGACAACGAAACTCCAGAAATAGAGTTCGCGCCCATAGCCCAGCGGATGCCGTTCGTCGGGCGGCAGGGCGGCGCGATGAATGCCGTACAGCATCAAAACCTGATTCATGGTGTCCACCAGCGAGTGAACGCCTTCACTGAGCATCGCTGAGCTTCCAGTCCACGCAGCGGCTGTGAATTTGGTCAATGCGACGAGTAGATTTCCCGCGAGGGCCGAATAAATGACAATTTTGGAAGATGAGGCTGAAGCCATGGACGCTGCCCATTAAAAAGACGCTGTGGCGCCGTGAACCAGGATCGCGGCCCGTGATCTCAGCCAGCGATGGATAAATCATTCGCACAATATGGCTCGAGCAGCCTCGCGCGGCGACAAAGACGAGCAGCGCAATTATCCTCGTTCGCAACTTAAAACTGAGCGTCGGGCCAGTCTAGCGATCCCATCCGGATCATGTCACGGGGGTGCGAAGCGATCTTCAAGTCCAGGTCAACTCCCCGACGATGGACATCGGCGCCATATCGTCGGCTCATGCATTGTCCTTGGCGCCCAGCGCAGTCTTGTTGCCAGCTTCCCGACTCGGCACGCTGAGGTGAACTTCATGCCCTTCACGAACAGCCAGGGACGCGGCTGCCGCAGCGGCTTCGAAGGCCGCTTCCTTGGTCGAATAGTCGCCGCTCGCTTCCCCGTCGTGAAGGATGCTCCAGCCTGATCCCTGACTGACGATCATGTACTCGGCCAAACCCATGCGATCTCTCCGTCTTGGTGTTCATGGATATAACGGCAAACGTGGGCACTCGTTCAAAAGGACGGACGGGAACCTCCCCGGGCTCCGTGAGTTGACGGGCTTGATTGCCGTAGGCCGCCGAATTGGTCGGCAGCGCCGGACGCGGAGGTGCGATCATGTCTATCCTGAAGTGGGCCCTGATCTTCCTCGTAATCTCTCTGGTCGCTGCCTTGTTTGGCTTTACCGGGATATCCGCTGCCAGCGCCGACATTGCCCGTTTTCTGTTCTACGTTTTCGTTGTGATCTTCCTCGTTCTTCTGGTTCTGGGCCTGACCATATTCAGAGCTTAGCCGCCGAATGACATGTGCTTGTGACTCTGCAATGCGATGTCGGAAGTGCAGCCGAAGCATCGATCATGATGCATTGATGATGGCGGCGTGTGTTGGTTCGGCGCTGAGCCATTATGTCGGGTGTGTGGGGATCGGATGAATTTACCGCACGCAGGAACGACAACCCAAATGGGACGTTGCTTCCTCACATACCTAGCGGAGAACAGCATGGCACAGGAAATCAAAGAAACCGGAAACCTGATCGGGAGCGACAAGGTGGAAGGAACCGCGGTCTACGGTGCGGATGGAAGCAAGATCGGCTCGATTGAACGCGTGATGATCGACAAGATCAGCGGGAAGGTGTCTTACGCGGTGTTGAGCTTTGGTGGTTTTCTCGGCATCGGAGACGATCACTATCCACTGCCGTGGCCCTCGCTCAAATACAATCCGGACCTTGGAGGTTATCAAACCGGGGTGACCACGGACCGTCTGAAGGAAGCCCCGCGCTATTCGGATCGAGATGACTGGAACTGGGGAGACACGACCCGGGCGCGCGCGGTCAACGATTACTATGGCGTCCCTATGGTTTGACGGATGGGCGACACAGATTTAGGCGAAAGACCTGGAGAAGCGCCGGATAATGTCCGGCGCTTCGTCCGTTTTGCTCGAAATAAAACGCGGCGGAATCGCTTTCAGGATAAATGACCGTGATTTCGTTTGAGAAAGGCGCCTAGCTTGCTTTGCGTGTTGCATTGCTCGCGCTGCCGGCTGCTGCGTCATTCGGAGCACCATCGTCCGCGCAAGTAACGCAGCGTGATCTCGCGGCGGTCTCATCCATTCGGCCGCCGCAAGGTGCCCGACTTCTTGTCACGGCAGTATTGCAGGATGGCGAGGGACGATCTCAGGCCGTGGCGGACTGGCTCGACAACCGACCGGGTGTGTGGATCATCGCCGATTTTACCTGCGAGACCTTATGCAGTCCCGTCCTGCAGGCCACGGCGGATGCGCTGACGAAGTCTGGTCTGAAAGCAGGTTCTGATTTCAATCTCAGGGTGGCGGGACTCGATCTCAAGGACAGTGCGACGGATGGCGCGGCAATGAAGGCGGGGCAAGTTGGGACGAATGGTCCGCTTGCGCGCACACCGCCATGCTACGCGGCGCGCGCGAAAGCATCGCGATCATCACAGAGAAACTGGGCTTTCGCGCGACCTACGATGCGGCCCACGACCAGTTCGCGCACCCTGCGGCGGTGTACGTCGTCACCGGCGACGGCCGCATCGGCACCTACAATCTGATGGTCAGCCGGGCGCTTGCCGTCGGTGGCGGCACGACGATCGCTGTGCTCGCTCTTCTTCTTGGCCTCATGTTTCGGCGGGAGCAGGTCGCACGGCGGTAGCGTTGTCGCCAAGATCGCGCTCATAGAGCGATCCGAGGATCATCGAAAGGACTACCGAGGTCCCGGCGAGGGCAAATACCAGAATGGCGGGGGTGAGTTGGGGAATGTCCGATAAGGTCAGGACAAGTATTTCGAATCATCGCATCACCAATGTCGTCGCGCAGGCCATCAGTCGACGTCGTCAACCTATGAATCAACGCTTGGTGATGGTGCGCGAATGCGCGAGCTCGCACCTTGATATTCCGATTCTTACGGAGATAGGCGGACCATGGATCGGCAATCGACGATTCAGGAAATTGCGATCCGTGAAGTCTTGCGGTAGCCACGGCGTTCTCCGGCTTGTGAAGTAGGGTGGCGCACGGCAACGGCCGAGCCGGCTTGATCTCTATTGATTTCGTCTGCCACATATCTCAAACAGAAGAGTAAATTGAGATTTGAGGAGCAGCCGCTGTGTCGCGACGGACGGTGACGAAACCAGAGTTGATGACGGGAGAGAGCGATGCCCTCTTTCGCAAATTCATTCACGATTTTCTCGCCTTCAGCGCGCGCGTAAACCAATGCCGGGCCGGCTTTGGCGAGCATTTGGGCATATCGGGAATTTCCTATACGACGCTGATCACCATCGCCCACTTGCAGGGAGACGAGGGTGTCGGCGTCAGTCAGGTTGCCGAGCACCTTCACCTTTCCGGCGCTTTCGTAACCATCGAGGTGTCGAAGCTTGTCGACGCCGATCTCGTTAGAAAAAGGGTCAACAAAACCGATCGGCGGCGTGTTTTGTTGACCGTGACGGCGAAAGCCCGCCGCATGCTTGACGACCTTGCCAGCGTACAAGCCCCGGTGAACGATGCGCTTTTTGGTTGCCTCAGCTCCAGCCAGTTCCAGCAACTCGCATCCATGATGGCGGATCTTGTGCCTTGTGGCGATGAGGCGGTGTCGAAGCTTGCTTTTGCGACAAAATGGTCAAAAGCCCCAACTCAGAAGACAAAGACAAGCCGCGCCGCGGACAAGACGAAAAATAAGAATCGTGCAGCTTGACCACATTTGAATAATAGCTTTCTATCAAAGTAGTTTGTTCCGGGCGATTACGCTGTCGCCAATAGCTGTGCAGGTGCGATCATGAGCGGCAATATCCAGGTTACTGTCCACGAGCGTGGTGGCTCATCGTCGCGAACGATTCGAATACAAAACCTGGTCATTGCAGGGTGGACGGGGCGCGACCCCGTTGCGCGGGACAAGCACATTGCCGAGCTTGAAGAGCTTGGTGTGCCGCGGCCGGCTTCGACACCGATCTACTACCGCGTGGCCGCGAGTCGTCTCGTCACAACGACAAGTATTGAGGCGAGCGGAAACGATTCAAGCGGCGAGGTCGAGTTTGCACTGATCCAGACCGGCGGACAGCTCTATGTTGGCGTTGGATCCGATCACACAGATCGCAAGGTCGAGACCTACAACATCACTGTTTCCAAGCAGATGTGCGACAAGCCCATCGCGCCTGAGGTTTGGTTGCTCAGCGACGTTCAGGCGCACTGGGATAGCCTTGTGCTGCGCTCGTTTGCGACGATCGACGGCAAGCGCGAGCTTTATCAGGAAGGAACGCTTGCCGGCATGTTGCCGCCGGCCGAGCTCATCGAGCGCGAATTCGGCAAGGCAGGCATGCCGGATGGCACCCTCATGTTCGGTGGTACGTTTGCCGCCAAAGGCGGCATTCGCCCTGCATCACGGTTCGACTATGAGATTGTCGATCCGGTTCTGAACCGCAGTATCACCCACGGTTACGACATCGTATCGCTCCCGATCCTCGGCTAGGCGCTACCCTTCATCGGAAACCACCCGTTCCACCGCCGCTGCGACCGCAAACAGCGTCGCGTCCTGGCCGTGTTCCTTGGCCAGCATAAGTCCGACAGGGGCGGCGTTGTCGCCGCGCGCGATCGGCAGCGAAATTGCACAGCCGTCAATCATGTTGATCAGGGTGCAGTTCCGCAGGGAAAGCAGATTCAGGCGTCCGAATTCGCTGTCGTCTGCGAGCTCTTCCAGCGTGGGCGGCAAGATCGCAACCGTAGGCATCAGTACAGTGTCGTAGGGCTCGAAGCGCCGGGTTGCGTCGGTAATAAGTGCGCGCCGTCTCGCGACAAGCTCGATATAGTCGGCGGCAGTTTGATTGGCGCCGCGCTGGATGCGGACCAGAACGCGTGGATCATATTGCGCGGGTGCCTTTTCAATAAGCTCGCGATGCCAGGCATAGCTTTCCGCCGCGGGAAATCCGCCTTTGGCATTGATGTCCGCGACACGGTCAAACTCCGGGAGTGCGATTCTGTCGATTTGTGCTCCTCGGTCGCTCAGGCGAGAAATCGCGCCTTCGAAGGCGCTCGCGACTTCACTGTCGATGTTGTCGAAAGCGACGTTACGGGGAATCGCGAATCGCAAGCGATTCATTGCCGGAATGCTGCGGCGGGCGAGCGGTGCTCCTGACAGAAGGGCGTCGAGCGCTTCACAACAGGCGACCGAACGCGCGATCGGCCCGATTGAATCGAGCGAGGTTGCGAGCGGCAGGCAGCCATTCAGCGGGATGCGCGCCGCAGTTGGCTTGAAGCCGACAAGTCCGGTGAACGCAGCGGGAATTCGGCAGGAGCCACCAGTGTCGGTGCCGATGGCGGCATGGGCCATTCCGTCGGTAACGGAAATTGCCGCGCCGGACGACGAGCCGCCGGGAACGCGGCCGGTTGTCCGATCCCAGGGGTTGCGAGGTGTATCGTAATGCGGGTTGAAGCCCAGGCCTGAATAGGCGAATTCAGACATGTTGGTTCGCCCGATCAGCACAAACCCGGCCTGCTTCAAGCGCGCGACAATCGTTGCGTCTGCAGATGCCGGCGGCGCGTTTGCCAGCACCTTTGAACCGGCCGTGGTTGTTTGTCCTTCGATATCGAACAGGTCCTTGATGGAAATCGGGATGCCGGCATAGGCCGAAGGTGCGGCCCCGCTGCGACGCAACTGGTCCATTGCCGCCGCCGAAGCAAGGGCGGCTTCCCGATCGAAAGCGATCATGACGCGGCTGCCTTCCCCCTTGGGGTCGCTGATGCGCTCGAGACACGCTTCCACGAGTTGCTGAGATGTTGTGCGGCGATTGGCGAGATCGTCGGCAAGCGATGCGAGAGTGGGGGAAAGCTTCATTCTGTTCTCGTGTCTGCAAGGATTTGTCTGCGAAGAGCCAGCCTGGCGGTCAACTGCGACCGCGGAAACGCTGCATGTCATTAAGGCACATTCCATTCTTGACAGGCAAGCAATTGTCTCTACCATATAGCTTTGTAACAAAGCTATTAATGAGGGGGAGGCATGGCAGATACAGCAGAGCTGGACTCCCGGGAGTTGCGACGGGCGCTGGGCCAATTTGCGACGGGCGTCGCGGTGGTCACGGCCGAAGCAGCCGATGGCAGCGTCATCGGCCTGACGATGAGTTCGTTCAACTCCGTATCCCTCGATCCGCCGCTGGTGTTGTTTTCGATTGATCGTAAGGCCTTCAGTCTCCAGGCCATGGCGGAGGCGAAGGGTTACGCGGTGAACATTCTTGGCCGGGGTCAGGAAGATCTGTCGAACAAGTTCGCCAAGGCGCTGGGCGATAAATGGACGGCTGTCGAGCATACGCTCGGACATTGCGCTGCCCCCTTGCTCGCCGGCGCTCTCGCGCATTTCGAATGCGAGCCCTACGCGCAGTATGACGGCGGCGATCATCTGATTTTCGTCGGTCGTGTCGTCCGGTTCGCGGCCGATTTTGTTAACGATCCGTTGATTTTCTTTCGCGGCGCGTATCGCGGCCTTGCCACACAGGAAAGCAGCCCACAGTGGCCGCTTCCGATGCACTACTGAAATTCCGACATGGAAATCGATCGAGGAAAGCAATGATCAAAACCGGTGCGCAGCATATCGCCAGTCTTCGTGATGGTCGGGAAGTTTATCTCGATGGTCAGCGGGTGAGTGACCCTACGACCCATCCCGCCTATCGGTCCGCAATCGGATCAATCGGCAAGATGTTTGATTTCCAGAGCGCGCCGGAAAATCGCGATCTCATGACCTTCGAGACCGATGGCGGGACGCGCGCCAATCGCATTTGGGAGCTGCCGGGCTCCTACGATGCGCTCGTCAAACGCCGCAAGGGTCTCGAGGCGTGGACCGAGTTGCATGCGGGATTCATGGGTCGTGCGCCGGATCATGTCGCGTCATGCATTGCCGGCATGTATATGGGTCTCGAGGTGTTCGAAGGTTATGACGTCAATCGCGCTCGCGCGCTCGCGGATTACTATCGCTATGCGCGGGACAATGATCTTTATCTGACCTACGTCATTATCAACCCGCAGGCGGACCGTTCCAAGAGTGCGGCTCAGCAGGCCGACCCGTTCTTGTCTGCCGGTGTCGTCGACCGCGACGCCGAGGGCATAACCGTTCGTGGCGCGAAGATGCTGGCAACCGGCGGCATCATGGCGAATGAGGTGTTCGTTACCTGCATTCAGCCCTTGCAGCCCGGCGATGAGCGATATGCGATCTCCTTCGCCGTCCCAATGAATATCAAGGGCCTCAAGATTCTCTCGCGCAAATCGTATGAAGCTGCGGCGACGTCGGTTTTCGACAACCCGCTCGCAAGCCGCTTCGATGAAAACGATGCGGTGCTCTACTTCGACGATGTAAAGGTTCCGTGGGATCGCGTTTTCATCGTTGACAGCATCGAGATGTGCCAGAAGCAGTTTCACGCGACCCCCGCACACGTCTATCAGAATTATCAAGCGATGATTCGTCTCTCGATCAAGTTGCGGTTTCTTGCCGGTATCGCGCTGCGAACCGCTGAGACCAACGGGGTCATCGGCTTTCCCCAGGTGCGCGAAACCCTCGGGCAACTGGCTGCCGAGGTCAGCATGGTGGAGGCGCTTGTGGTTGCGATGGAGACGAAAGGTCAGCAGCGAGGGGCTTATTTCGTACCGGATCGTCAGATGCTCTATTCGGCGCAGGTTCTCACGCAGCAGCTTTACGCCAAGATCATCAATACGCTCCGGGAGCTTGCCGGTGGTGGCATGATCATGCTGCCGTCATCAGTGAAGGATTTCGAGAATCCGGAGATCGCAAAGCTGATTGACAAGACGCAACAGTCACCGGCGGCGAGCGCGGCCGACAAGGTGAAGTTCTACAAACTCGCGTGGGATGCCGCAGGCTCGGAATTTGCCTCACGCCATTCGCAGTATGAGATGTTCTATGCCGGCGCGACCTTCGTGACCAAGGGGCATGCGTTCCGGTCGTATGACTGGAAATCCGCATCTTCGTTGCTGGATCGAATGCTCTCGAGCTACGACATCGCCGATGAACTCGCAGGCGCCGGCAAGTCATCACGCTCTGTCGCCTAACAGGAGAAAAAACAATGGCAATCAACAAAGCTCACGACGAATTCCATACTCTCGATATGACGAGCGGGTGGGAAACGCCCGCGGGATATCCTTCGGGCATCCAGCAGAAGATCCTGTCGGGTTCGCTGGACGAGGAAAACAAGCGAGGAAGCCGCACCCGACTTCTGCGATTTGCGCCGGGCGTCTACACGACGAAACCGTTCGTGCACGAGTATTGGGAAGAAGTTTTTCTGTTCTCGGGTGATCTCACGGTTGGCAACGACGAGAACGGCAATGGTGGTGAAGCCTTCAAGCCGAACACCTATGCGTGCCGGCCGCCGGGGGCTTTTCACGGGCCTTTCAAGTCCGAGAAGGGCTGCCTTCTGATGGAAATCCATTACTTCGATCCGGCGTGACCAGGCGAGTGCATCGATCGCGGTCATCGACTGCCCATATCGCTTGCGCTCTGCAACATATTTGGTCGCGCCGTTCCGCGCGACCAAGCTTGACTAGCTTTGAACCTTAGCTATGCTTTTTATGTAATTTGGACTGCAGAAAGTCAGACGCGGCGATCTTGCTTCCAGGGCATTTTCGGTGGCGCAGTATTCGGAAGGGGCCTGAGCATGATGCAGTCAAAAATACTCGATACGAGCTTTCGCTCAGCTCTATCGCGCCTGGCCAGGAGCGGGCGTCTGCTCTCCTATGACAAGCCGGTCGATCAGCATCTCGAGGCCACGGCGATCCTGAAGAAGTTCGACGGGCGCGAAGCGATCCTGTTCTCCGCGATCAAGCAGAACAGCACGCCGGTCGTCGGAAATCTGTTGAGCTCGAGGGAGAACTGCGAAGCGGCGTTCGGGCTGGATTTCAACGGCATTCGCGGTCTCATTCAGCGGGCAATGAATGGTCCGATCGAGCCTGCGCTCGTTAACGAGGCGCCGGCTCAGGAGGTTGTTCTGAAGAGCGGCTTCGATATCGGCCGTTTGCTCCCGGCCGTCTTCCACGCGCCGGCCGATGCGGGCCGCTACATCACCGCAGGCATCGTGGTGGTCAAGGATCCTGTCACCGGCATCTACAACGCATCTTATCATCGCTTGCAGCTTATCGGGCCGGATCGTGTAGCGATTAAACTCGATCTTGGCAGGCATTTGCGTATTGCGTTTGAGCGTGCGCAGCAGAAGGGCCAGGACCTGCCGGTGGCGGTTTGCATCGGTACCGATCTCGCCTTGCATTTCACGGCGGCGACAATGGGCTCGCAAATGCCGGAATCGGCAGACGAACTCGCGGTTGCGGGCGGCCTCGCCGGGAAAGCGCTCTCCGTTGTGAAGGGCGTGTCGCAGGATCTCGTGATACCGGCCGAAAGCGAATTCGTGCTCGAGGGAACGATTCTCGCGAACGAGGTGGCGCCCGAAGGGCCATTTGGCGAGTTTGTCGGCTTCGCTGCGCCGCCTGCCGACGCGCCTGTTCTTCAAATCACGGCTGTAACGCATCGAAAGAACCCGATCTATCACGTCATCAACGGTTTCGGGCGTGAGACGGTCATGCTTCGCAAGTATGTTCTTGAAGCCAGCCTGCTTAAAGTATTGCAGTCGGCCATTCCAATCGTCGTCGATGCGGAGATGACCGCCGGCGGGTTGCACCGCTTTCATGCGGTCATCCAGGTCAAGAAGACCAGTCGCCAACATAACGGCCTGCAGCGCAATGCAATGCTTGCTGCGTTCGGCGCTCTGAAAGATCTCGATCTGGTCATCGTTGTAGATGACGATATCGATATCCGGGACGTCCACGATGTGGAGTACGCCGTCGCGACACGTATGGAGGCATCGAGCGATCTCGTCATTATTCCAGGCGCACGAGGGCATGAGTACGTCCGCGTCAGCAAGGAAGGCATTCGCACCAAGCTGGGAATCGATGCGACGGTGCCGTTTGAGGATCAGGCGAAGTTCCGGCGCGTCGAATTTGCGCCGACCGATGTAACCGAGTCCGCTTTTAACGCCGATCCAGCTACGGTCTTGAAGGTTTTGAACCTTTCCTGACCAGTTTTGGAATCCAGAAGAGGCAAGAAGTTTCCAACAGGAGGGGTTCATGAAAAAGGTTGCAGTTGCAGTTGTTTCAATCGGGATGCTGGTCTGTGGTGCGGCGTCCGCGGATACGTGGCCGAGCAAGCCCATCAAGATTGTGGTGCCCTATGCGCCGGGCGGCTACACGGACGGTGTGTCGCGGGTGACCGCAAGGTACATGGAGAAGGAACTCGGACAGACGGTCGTTGTCGAAAACCGCGCGGGTGGAGGCGGCATCGTCGGGACGGATTTCCTGTCGAAGTCACCGAACGACGGCTATACGCTTTGCGTCTGCAGCGTCGGTGCGGTCTCTGTCGCTCCCGTTGCCCAGAAGACATCCTATGACCCGCTGAAGAGTTTCCGACCGATCAGCATCGTCAGCACCATTCCACAGACGGTCATCGTCAATCCGTCGCTGCCGGTGAAGTCGATCGAGGAATTGGTTTCCTATGCCAAGGCCAACCCCGGCAAGCTCAACTTCGGCTCGAGCGGGGCGGGCGGATTGATGTATTTCTCGGTCGCTCTTTTCGAAGCGCGTACCGGCACCAAGATGGTTCATGTTCCGTTCAAGGGCGGCGCGCCGGCAACGGCGGCGGTGGTCTCCGGCGAAGTCAATCTGACGTTCACCAACATGACCGACGCGCTCCCGCAGATGGAAGCCAAAACCGTAAGAGCGCTTGCGATTACGTCGAAAGACCGCAGCGAATTTGCGCCGCAGTTGCCCACCATCGCCGAAAAAGTTCTGCCGAACTACAACGTCGAATCCTGGAACGGCGTGATGGCGCCGGCCGGCACGCCTGAGAATGTCGTTCAGAAACTGTCGGCGACCTACAAGAAGATGGCCGCGGATCCTGAAGTGAAGAAGCAGATGGCAGTTCTCGGTGCGTCAACGGTGTTTACGACGCCGGATGAGTTCCAGGGACGAATCAACAAGGAAGTCGAGCAGTGGAAGACGCTGCTCAAGGAAATCTCCAGCAAAAAGTAACACCGGATCCAGCGACGTCGCTGAACTGCCAATCGTTCGATAATGCGCGGGGAAGCAGTCATGATTGCTCCCCGCGCCGGAGGTCACGATGAAGCCAACCACCTGGCGAGGAAATACCGACTTCTTCTCGGGGCTGTTGCTCGCAGCAATCGCCATCTTTGCTCTTATCTATGTTCGCACTCTCGACATTGGAACAGTGCTGGAGATGGGGCCGGGTTATTTCCCGCTTGGTCTCGCGCTCATCCTGCTGGGGATGGGCATCGTTCTGATCTTCAAAGGAATTTCATCGGATGGAACGCCGGTCGAGACATTCCATCTGAGGCCGCTTTTCTTCGTTCTACTCTCCTTCGCTCTTTTTGGTGTGTTGGTGGAGCGCGCTGGATTGATATGTGCGATTCTCGTGCAGGTGCTTGTTGCCCATTTCGGGTCGCGTGAGACCCGTCTTGTCGAGAGTCTCATAGTCGGTGTTGGACTCGCGGCTGCTTCTTCCGTGCTGTTCGTTTGGCTCCTCAAAATACCGGTCAGCCTGTTGCCATGATGGATGTCTTTAGCTTATTGGGCCACGGCTTTGCCATCGCGGCCACCCCCACAAACCTTCTCTTCTGTTTGATCGGCGCGGTCTGCGGCACGCTTATTGGCGTGCTTCCAGGATTGGGACCAGTCGCCACGATCTCGCTGTTGCTGCCCGTGACGTTTGCGCTCGACCCGATTGGCGCAATCATCATGCTGTCAGGAATTTACTACGGCGCACAATACGGCGGTTCGACAACCGCGATTCTCGTCAATATTCCCGGTGAATCAACTTCTGTTGTGACGGCGGTTGACGGCTACAAGATGGCCCAGCAAGGCCGCGCAGGAGAAGCATTGGCGGTCGCGGCGATCGGCTCGTTTGTCGCCGGATGCATCGGGACAGTAGTTATCGCGGTCGCAGGGCCACCGCTCGCGTTGATGGCGCAACAGTTCGAATCTCCGGACTACTTTTCGCTGATGGTTCTGGGCCTCGTTTCCGCGGTCGTGCTGGCAAATGGCTCGATGTTCCAGGCCATTGCGATGATCTTTCTCGGATTGCTGCTGGGAATGGTCGGGATGGACATCAATACCGGCCAGCCCAGAATGACCCTTGGCCTGATCGAATTGTCGGATGGAATCAATTTCGTTGCGCTGGTGATGGGCCTCTTCGGCATTGCCGAGGTGATCGCGAATCTCGAGCAGGTGTCCACGCGCATAGTCAACCATTCGCGCATCAACAGTATCTGGCCTTCGTTTAAAGTCTTGCGCGGGGCGTGGGCTTCTGTGTTGCGCGGCACATTCATCGGTACGATTTTCGGAATTTTGCCCGGCGGCGGTGCAACAATCGCGGCGTTCTCGGCATATGCGCTGGAAAAGCGTGTCGCAAAAGATCCCTCGCGCTTTGGCAACGGTGCCGTCGAAGGTGTGGCCGGACCAGAGTCGGCCAACAATGCTGCGGCTCAAACGTCATTTGTGCCTTTGCTCACGATGGGTATTCCGACCAGCGCAACCATGGCGTTGATGATCGGTGCGCTTACGCTCCACGGCATCGCGCCGGGACCCATGGTGATTTCGCGTCAGCCAGACCTCTTCTGGGGCCTGATAGCCAGCATGTTCATCGGCAACGCCATGCTCGTCATCATCAATCTGCCGATGATCGGAATCTGGGTGAAGCTACTGTCGGTTCCTTACCGGCTTCTCTATCTGGTCATTCTGGTCGTTTGCGCCATCGGCGTCTTCTCGGTCAACAATTCCTCGTTCGATATCTACATGACGGTCGGATTTGCGCTGCTGGGATACATTCTGCGAAAGCTCAACGCGGAGGCGGCGCCGCTCCTGATGGGATTCGTACTTGGCCCGATGCTCGAGGAAAATTTCCGCCGAAGCCTCATCACAGCCCATGGGAATACGATGGTGTTCTTCGAGCGGCCGATAAGCCTCGTGTTGCTGATCGTGAGTGCGGGGCTTCTGCTGTCCATTGCCATGCCGTCGATCGTCAGGTGGCGTGGTGAAGTTTTCAAGGAGACCTAGCTGGCTGTTGCTCACGCTGCAGAAGTCTTCGCCGCGATGTGGGGTATAGGATGAATTCCCTGGAAGTCGTTCCGTGCTTCATCGATAGCGAAGTCGAGGATGGGGCGCGCTGTTTCGAGAAGCACCATCCTGCGCCGGCAAACTGCTACGCAGCATGAGGACGGGATCGTGCAAGACATGACATCAAACTTTCTCGCTACATCGGGTGCAACCAGAAATGGCGGCAATATCCTGGTTTCCGCTCTTCGCCTGAACGGCATCGACCGGATATTCGGAGTGCCGGGTGAAAGCGCGCTGCCGATTTTTGACGCGCTCTATGGCGACAACAATCCGATACAGTTTGTTGTTTGTCGTCATGAGGCGACCGCTTCGCATATGGCGGAAGCCGACGGCAAGATGAGCGGCCGTCCCGGCATCTGCATTGTAAGCCGCGGTCCCGGGGCCATGCATGCGGCAATCGGCCTGCACACTGCATTTCAGGATTCCACGCCCATGATCCTGATCATTGGCCAGGTGCCGCGAGCCCATCGTGGCCGAGAAGCATTCCAGGAGTTGAACTACACCCGGGTCTTTGCCGACATGACGAAGTGGGTCGGGGAAATCGAGAGCGCGGATCAGATTCCCGAATATGTCAGCCGAGCATTTCACATCGCAACGCAGGGCCGCCCCGGGCCCGTCGTTCTGTCAGTTCCGGAGGACGTCCTGAGCGAGAGCAGCGACGTCGGCGATGCGGTACCCGCAGCTGTAGTTGAAACGGCGCCGGCGCCCGCGCAAATGCAACAGGTGCGTTCGCTGCTCCAGGCAGCGAAGCGTCCGCTTGCGATCGTCGGAAACCTCGGGTGGACTCCGGAAGCTGCGGCGCGATTCAGGGCGTTTGTTGAGAGAAACGATATTCCGGTGATCGCCGGGTTCCGCTCGCAAGATATTCTTGATAACCGGAGTGATCAGTATATCGGAGATCTCAGCCTTGGCGGGAGCGCACAGCTTCGCGAGTGCGTCAAAAAGGCAGATCTCCTGCTGGTGATCGGCGATCGTCTCGGCGACGTGACAACGAAAAGCTATACCTTGCTTGATGTTCCGACGCCCAAACAAACGCTCATTCACGTTTTTCCAGGCGCGGAGGAATTGGGGCGCGTTTACACACCAAAGCTCGCCATTCAGTCAAAGTCGTCGCACTTCGCCCAGGCGCTGGCGGATATCGAACCGCTCAATAGCGAAGCATGGCGATCGTGGCGTGAGGAATGCAAGGCTGCGTTCGTCGGCTATCAGAATAATCCGCCGAAAGTCTCCGGCTTTGATCTTTCGCACGTTATTCGTTTCCTGGCAGAACGCCTGCCGGACGATGCGATCGTCACCAACGGGGCGGGAAACTACTCGATCTGGCTCCATCGTTTCTATCGCTATCGAAAGCTGGGAACCCAGATCGCACCGAAATCCGGTGTCATGGGGTACGGCTTGCCTGCAGCGATCGCCGCCAAGCTGCGTTATTCTGATCGCAGCGTTGTTTGCCTCGCCGGTGACGGCTGTTTCACCATGGCGTCGCCGGAGTTCGCGACAGCGGTTCAGCGTAACCTGCCGATCGTGGTGATTATCGTGAATAACCGCATGTACGGTTCGATCCGCATGCATCAGGAGAATCACTTCCCGGGGCGCCCCAGCGGAACGATGCTGTTCAATGCGGATTTCGCATTGCTGGCGCAATCGTATGGCGCTCATGGCGAAGCCATTGAGCGCCACGAGGATTTCCAGGCGGCCTTCGAGCGGGCGGTCAAGGCTGACAAGCCGGCGATTATCGAACTGCGCGTTAATTCAGATCAACTGACGCCTGACCGCGTGTTATGAGTAAGCGGCCGCCTAGGTCCGGCCGGACGCAAGGGCTGATGGCGGCATGTGGGATTCTGGCTTGAGCTGCCAAAGGACAAGGATATGAAAGCGGAGATCATGCAGCCTCGTCAGAAGCGGCTCATTGTTGGAATAAGCGGGGCTTCGGGCGTTGTATATGGCGTGCGTTTGCTGGAAGCACTGAAAGATTCCGGCATTCAGACGCACCTGGTTATGTCCAAGGCTGCCAAAATCACGCTCGCAGCCGAGACCAGTTACAAGGTAAGCGACGTCGAGCGGCTTGCAACAGTCGTTCATTCGAATGATGACGTCGGCGCCGCATGCGCGAGTGGATCATTTCATACGCTTGGAATGGTGATCGCGCCTTGCTCGGTGAAGACGATGTCGGAAGTTGCGACGGGGGTCACCGGACATCTTATTTCCCGAGCGGCCGATGTTGCTTTGAAGGAACGCCGACGCGTTGTGCTGCTATTGCGCGAGACGCCGTTGCATCTTGGTCATATCCGTTCGATGGCGGCTGTCACGGAAGCGGGCGGGATTGTGTTTCCGCCGGTGCCGGCCTTCTATGCCCGCCCGGCCTCAATCGAGGAAATGGTCGATCACACGATTGGCCGTGTTCTCGATCTTTTCGATATCGATGCGGGACTTGTTCGCCGGTGGACGGGAGAGCGGTCGCGCGCAAAGATAAAAGAGGGCGAGTAACACCCGCTCTTGAAGAAAGATTCATGGATCAATCGCTCAAACTCGATAATCCATTCTGGCAATTTTCCTTGCAGGTCTACGCTGCGCCCGGCGTCGCGCAGGAATGTTTGATGCTGCAGGATGAGTCGGGCGTGAGCGTGAACATGCTGCTCTATTGTGCCTGGCGAGGCACCGAAGGGGATGCCCTTTCGGCGTCTAGAATAGAGAAGTTGAATGAGGTTGTTGAGGAATGGCGCAGCGGGGTGATTGAGCCTTTGCGTTCCATTCGCCGCAGCTTGCCGGGCGAGACATCGGTCGATGCAGTCGCGCGGGAAGATCTTCGGTTGAAGATTCTCGATGCCGAAATTCGCGCCGAGCAGATCGAGCAGGCGCTTCTGTTCGGAGAGACAGATTCGCATGTTGGGCGCGGCGACAAATCGGCCAGCACGATCGACGCCAACCTCAACCTGTATTTGAGCGGATATCAACGAGCCGTCAGCTCGATACCGGTCCTTAGACGGCTGCTGTCAAGCTGGCGGTGAGCGTCGCTCGGAAGGAACGCGCTATTGCGGCTTCACGCAAATCCCGACCTCGGTGAAAAACCTCAAATTGTCTGAGGAACCTGCGGCGAACCAAACCGGGCTTTAGGGCAATCCGGAGCCGGTTTGCGGCATTCACGGAAACTATACCAGACACGCCGAAAAGGACCGGATTGCCATTGGCGTCTCTCCCGGATTGTCGAGCTATGTGCTAACAGGTTGGATGCATAATCTTACGTTAGCGTTTTTGGTTGGGGACCGATGGCCGCTCGCAGATTGTCGCAAGGGCAGGTCCCCACCAGGGTCGCGCGTCGGCGTTGGCATGAGGAACGATTGCTGCGGCGCGCCATCAGGATGGCCCGCATGGGCTATTGGGAATCGGATAGTGCCGACGCCACCGATTTCTGGATATCGCCGGAACTCGCCGCCTTCTACGAATTCGAGACAGCCAATGGCTTGATCCCCATCGCCACCGTGCGCGAGCGATACGTGCCTGAAAGCCGGGAGATTCTGCAGGCGCATTACGCGGCCTGCTGGGCCTGGGGACAGTCCTATGCGGTGCAGGCGAGGCTTCTCAAGTCGGACGGTAGTCTGCTGGACTGTGTGGTTCAGGGCCAGCCGGAATTCGACGAGCGCGGTCAGGTGCAGCGCGTGACCGGTATCGTCCGGGATGTCACGGAGGAGACGTCGGCGCTGCGGCGCCTGGCTCAGAGCGAGCAGCGACTGGCCGATTTCGTCAGTACCGCTTCGGACTGGTGCTGGGAAAGCGATGCCGCACATCGGTTGCTGCCCTATCCTCGGCTGCTCGCCGGCAATGCCGCTTTCCAGACGGTCGCCTCTGGCGGGCATGCGCGCTGGGAGCTGACCTATGCGGCAGAAGATGAGGAGGCTATGGCGCGGCACCGGGCCGACATGGAGGCCCATCGCGCTTTCCGCGATTTTACCTATACGCTGATCGGAGAGGACGGCTCGCGTATCAGCATCCGTACCAGCGGCAAGCCCATTTTCGCCGATGACGGCACGTTTCTCGGGTATCGCGGCACGTCCAGCGACATCACCGAGTTGAGGGCCGCGGAAACCCAGCTCGAGGAGCGCACGCGCGCACTGCAGGAGGCGCATCGGCTCGGTAAGATCGGGACTTGGAGCTACCGGCTGGACAGTGACAGAACCGTGTGGTCGCTCGAACTCTACCATCTCCTCGGACTCGACCCCGACACATTCAAGCCATTGTATGAGAACATCGAGCCTCTTTTTTGGGGCGATGATGCGGATCGTTTCCGGAAGTTACAAAAGCGGGTAATCCGAACCCGCAGGACCGAGGCTATCGATTTACGTATCCGGCACTCAGACGGCGCAACCCGCGATCTGGCCGTGACGTGCAAGGCTGATATTGCCCATGACAAGGTCATCGGCATCGTAGGTACATTGCAGGACGTTACGGAGCGCAAGGAAGCCGAGCGCCAGCTCGAACAGCTCGCCTATGGCGACCCACTGACCGGTCTTGCGAACCGCGCGCTGTTCAAACGCCAGCTTGCCAGCCTGATCGAGAGTTGTGCCCTTCGCGGACAGAGCGGCGCGCTGCTGCTGATCGACCTTGACCGGTTCAAGGAGGTTAACGATTCCCTCGGCCATGCCGCCGGCGACGAGGTTTTGATCCGGGTGGCGGCAGTGCTCAGGCGAGACCTCGGCGAGCAGGTGTTTATCGCCCGGCTTGGCGGTGACGAATTCGCGGTGTTGAGCGAAGGGCCCGCCGTGACGCCGACCGAGATGATCGGGCTTGCCGAACGGATCATTGTCAGCCTGTCCGGTCCTATCGATCTTGTCGAGGGCGAAGCTTTCATCGGTGCCACCATTGGTATCGCGTGTCTGCCGGAGCACGGGGCGAGTGTGGAAATCGCGATGCGCAATGCGGATCAGGCGCTCTACATGGCGAAGGAGGCCGGCCGCGGCCGGGCCAGGTTATTCGAACCGGTCTATGCCGAGATAGTTGAGCAAAAGCTCGATCTCCGCAGGCACCTGCGATATGCGGTGGAAACCGGCGCTCTGCATGCTCACTACCAGCCGCAGGTGGACCTGAGGACCGGCCGCGTTGTTGGCTTCGAGGCGCTATTGCGCTGGTCTCACCCCGAGCGTGGGCCGATCTCGCCAGTGGAGTTCATCCCCATTGCCGAAAGCTCGGGGCTGATTGTCGATCTTGGCCGATGGGTGCTGGAAGAGGCTTGCCGGCAGGGGCGCGCCTGGCTGGATGCCGGGCTGCCTCCGCGCACGATGTCAGTGAATGTTTCGCCGGCGCAACTCTGGAACCAGGATTTCGCGACAGTCGTCGCGAACGTGCTGGCGGAGACCGGTTTTCCCGCAGAGCTCCTTTGCCTGGAACTGACTGAAAGCCTGTTCGTGGATCATACCGAGCAGCAGATCAGTCGCACGCTGACGGCGCTCTCCGGTCTCGGCGTCCGGCTGGCGCTCGACGATTTCGGTTCGGGCTATTCCTCGCTCGGCTATCTTACACGGTTGCCCTTTGATCAGTTGAAGGTGGACCGGGCGTTTGTGGACGGCATTTCCAACGCGCCGGAGAAGCGTAAACTGCTGGGCGGCATCGTCGCGCTGTCGCGTGGGCTCGGCATGACGGTGGTGGCCGAAGGAGCCGAACTGCCGGCCGAAGTGGATGTGCTCGGCGAACTTGATTGCGACTGGGTGCAGGGCTTTGTCTTTTCCGCGCCGGTCGCTCCCGACAAGGCGGCGATAGCGGCCGCCTGTATCGAGCGCAAGACGCAGCGGATACAGCCTGTTCGTCGTCAAATAGTTCGAGACTGATCCGGCGCCGCGACTTCTCCGCCAGGTGTTTACTCCAGCTAGTCCGGTAGCCGACAAGCTTTCGAGCTCGACAAGACGACAGCTTGATCGCGCGTCCGCTCACCGCTGAGCCGGGCTTCTTTCCAGATAGTTCTTCGCGAAGTCCAGATACCAATCGAGGCAGCTCGGATTGGCCATAGCATCCTTGTTGATGACCTTTTCCACGGAATGGCCCAGCAGGAGTTTCTTGATCGGCAGCTCCTGCTTCTTGCCGGAGAGAGTTCGTGGAATCTCTGGGACGGCAATGATCTCGTTCGGGAGAAACCGGCGAGACAAACCGGCTTCGATCGCCTTGTTTATCCGGCCTTCCATCGTCCCATCCAGCACGATGCCTGCACGCAATACGATAAACAGGGGCATATAGCTTTCGCGCCCAAGATACTCGAGGTCGACGACCATCGAGTCCACGACTTCCGGCAGGGCCTCGATGGCGGAGTAGAGCTCGCTCGTCCCCATGCGTAGTCCATGCCGGTTGATCGTCGTATCGCTGCGGCCATAGATGATGCAGGAGCCGTCCGGGTTGACCTTGAGCCAGTCGCCATGGCGCCAGACTGGTCCCCGGCCGCTGCCATCGAAATTGTCGGGATAGGTTTCGAAATAGCTGGCGCGGTAGCGTGCGTCGCCTTCGTCGTTCCAGAACCGCAACGGCATCGATGGCAACGGTTCGGTGCAGACGAGCTCGCCGACCTCGTCAACGACCGGACGCCCCTGGTCGTTGAAAGCTTCTACAGCCGCTCCAAGCAATCGGCACTGCATTGTGCCAGGTGTTTGCGGCAGCTCGCGGTTTCCACCGATAAACGCTCCGGCGAAATCTGTGCCTCCTGATATGTTTGCCCACCACATATTTGCCTGAGCGTTGTTACCGTTTGTTTCGGCGATCGCGGCGAGGCGCTCGTTGAACCAGGCCTGTGTGTCGGCGCTGAGCGGCGAGCCGGTCGAGCCGAGGGCGCGCAAATGAGAGAGATTGCCTACTGAGGCAAGGTCGATGTCAGCCTTTGTGCAACTTGCAAAGAACGCCGCACCCGCGCCGAAGAACGTCGACCCGGAATCGGCGACGAAGCGCCACAACGTCGTCCAATCTGGATGATCTTTCGATCCGGCGGGGCTGCCGTCGAAAATGCAGCAGGTTGTTCCGTTCAGAAGGCCATTGACCTGACAATTCCACATGATCCAGCCGGTCGAACTGTACCAATGATAACGCTCTCCAAAAGAATTCGGCTGGTAGGAACAGCCGAGGTCGTTGTGTAGCGCAAGGAGCGGCAGCGCCACGATGACCACGCCGCCATGACTGTGGACGATCGGTTTTGGCAAGCCGGTTGTTCCGCTCGAATAAACAATCCAAAGCGGATGGTCGAATGGCAGCCAGACCGGCTCGAACGCATCGATCGCGGTGCTTTGTCTTGCAAGGATCGATGATAGGGGCACGTCAGACGTAGCTGCGGTGTTGTCATCGCTATGAAGGATGACGTGCTCAACGGTGGGCAGCAATCGTCGTAGCTCTTCGACTACGGCGCGGCGATCGTGGCGTCGGCCGGCATAGGTCACGGCATCGCAGGCAATCAGAATCTTTGGTTCGATCTGCTTGAAGCGGTCGATCACGGCTGGCGCGGCCATGTCCGGTGCGCAAACGCTCCAGATCGCACCGATGCTTGCTGTCGCCAGGAATGCAACGATGGTTTCGGGAATGTTCGGCAGGTACGCAGCAACGCGGTCGCCGGGTTGCACGCCCAGATTTTTCAAATGCAGCGCCAGCGCCGCCACCTTCCGCCGCAACTCCGGCCAGCTCGTCTCCGTCAACACGCCGTCCTCGCCACTGCTGACGATCGCGGGCAGGCCGGCCGCATCCGCTTCCTTGACGTGCCGGAATACCTGATGGGCGTAGTTGACTGATGCGCCCGGAAACCATATCGCCCCGGGCATCCTGCGCTCGGTCAAGACGTCCTGAAATGCTGTCGGCGATCTCAGATCGAAATAGTCCCAGATGCTCCGCCAGAAACCGTCGAGATCGCGCACCGACCACTGCCACAGGTCTTCATAGCTGGAAAAGCTCAATCCCCGCTCGTCCTGAAGCCAGCGACGATACAGGGTGATCTGCGGTACATAGGGAGCGGTCATTATTATCGACTTTTGTTGTGGTGGCGCTTATTTCCGTGAGAATCCAGCATAGCAAACTTCGGGATTCCGCCACGAAGTTAATCATCCCGGTTTAACCGCGTCTGCGGGGGATGCAATGCGCGCAATGACCCGACGGCAGGACTGCTCCTTGCGGGAGCGGTGGTGACGGCCGCCGCGGGAGTCTATATTGCGCTGATTGTCCCGCCTCCTTCCAGGAGGGGGAGGCGGAACTCCTTAATGGTCAGATGCATGCCGAGTGTTTTACGAGAACGTCCCGCGATGTCCCCAAGCGATGAATCGGTTGCCCCGAGCAATATTGCGTTTGAGGCTGTGGAGGTCCGGCGTGCGAACCGCCAGCTTTTGTCGCTGCCTGCACTCCGCCTCGACGCGGGGCGTATCGGGATTATCGGCGACAACGGCTCCGGAAAAAGCACCATGCTTCGGCTGATCAATGGTCTATTGCTGCCGAGCAGTGGCCGGATTGTCGTGGCGGGGCTCGAGACGGCGCGTCATCGTAAGGAGCTACCGGCGCATGTCGGCTTTGTATTTCAGAACCCGGACCATCAGCTCATTTTTCCGACAGTTGGCGAGGAAATCTCCTTCGGACTGACTGAGCGAGGAATGCCAGCGCGGCAGGCGCGCCAGCAGGCATTGGCGTTGCTGGAGCAGCATGGCTGCGCCGCATGGGTGGATCGCAATGTCAACGAACTGTCGGGAGGTCAAAAGCAGCTTGTCTGTATTCTGGCGGTGCTTGCTACAGGACCGTCGGTTCTGCTCATGGATGAACCTTTCTCAAGCCTTGATCTTCCGACCCGGCTCGCGCTGTCCCGCAAGATCATGAACCTGCCGCAACAGATCGTGATGGCGTCCCATGATTTTGAACTGCTGACGCAGTTCGATCGGGTGATCTGGCTGGAGGCAGGCCTTGTTCGCAAGGATGGTCTTCCCGCCGATGTGCTACAGGCCTATCGCACGCATGCGGCGATGGCCGGTGCAGCGGACCTTGTCACGGCATGATGACCGACGGCCTCGTGCCCGCAACCTGGCTGCACCGCATTCCGGCAGGGATCAAGCTGGGGAGCCTGGCGCTATTCAGCCTGTTGCTGCTGCCGGTCGATGACTGGCGGATACTGGCCAGCGTGCTGGCGATTGTGCTGGCAATCTATGCAGGCTTTGGACGTCCGGGCTTCGCGCGCATGGCGCTACTGCGGCCGCTGGTGCCATTGCTCATTATAGTCGGGAGCGTGCAGGCATTGTCGAGTGGCTGGCATGCCGGGGTCGTTGTCAGTTTGCGAATATTGGTGATGGTTCTTCTTGCTGATCTCGTCAGCATGACCACGACGATAAGTGCGCTGATGGATGCGCTTGCGCCGGTCTTCAGCCTGCTTCGTCCGCTGGGCGTCAATCCACGCAAGATGGCGCTTGCGGTTGCGCTTGTCTTGCGCTTTGTCCCGGTCTTGCTGACGCGGTGGCGCGCGAGGGAGGAGGCCTGGAAGGCTCGAACCCGCCGTCGTGTTCCGATACGGCTTTTGGCCGTTTTCCTCGCCGATGTTCTGCAACTAGCTGATCGGGTCGCCGAGTCGCTCGATGCAAGGGGGTTTGATACCGTCCCTGTCGATCGTCGACGCAAGGTGTCGTAGGAGAGATCACGTGGAATCCCGAGCCATTGTTCGTATTGCCCTGATGGCAGCTATCATCGGCGCGCTGGGAATGCTTCCCGCTGTCATGCTGCCGATTGCCGTGAGCGTACCGATTACAGCTCAAACGCTCGGCGTGATGCTGGCTGGAATCATTCTCGGTCCACGCCATGGCGCGCTTGCGGTGTTGCTGTTTCTGTTTGTGGTCCTGCTGGGGGCGCCATTGCTGTCAGGCGGCCGCGGTGGGCTTGGTGTGCTGTTTGGGCCGTCGGTCGGCTTTCTGCTTGGTTTCATTCCTGCTGCGTTTGTGTCCGGCTTGGTCATGGAACGACTCAAGACTTTGCCAGTTTTTGCATCCGCCTTTGTTGCGGCATTGATCGGCGGCGTCGTGGTGGAATATGCCTGTGGTGTTGCTGGCCTGATGGTTGTGGCGCGGATGAGCCTGCTTCAGGCACTCGTCGCCATCGCCATCTTCGTGCCGGGAGACTTGCTGAAAGCTCTGGCAACCGCCTTCGTCGCGGAAGTTTCGTATCGTGGTTATCCTGCCGCGATCGCGAGCCGGGCGTGATCGACCATCAGACCATCACGGCGACGTTGCGGCAGCACGCTCTGGCGCACCCCAACCGCGTTGCGGTTGTCTGCGACGGCCACGCGATCACCTGGCGTGAGCTCAATCAGGCCGTGGATCGTCTTGCGGCTCATCTCTCGGATATCGTTCCGGTTGGGCGCGGCGTTGGATTGCATCTACCGAACTGTCCCGCGCTGGTATTGCTGTTTCTTGCTGCCGCACGGGCGGGGCGAGAGGCACAGATTCTTGACCCGAGCTGGCCGGTCGAAACGACGCGGCTCGCGATCAAGGCTCTCTCGCCAGGTCTTCTGGTGAGCGAGGATTCGACACTGGCTGCTGGGGGAAGCGCACCAACGGTGATTGGCTCACACGAGCCATTCGCGGTTATTGCGGATGCTATTGGTGCGAAGACCTCATTCCAATCCGTGCCGGAGCCTGACCCCTTATCGCCATTCTACGTAGGATTTACGTCAGGCTCCACCGGTCTGCCAAAAGGTTATCGACGTCATCATCTGTCCTGGGTCGAGAGCTTCCGCGCGGGTGATCGTGAGTTCGACATTGACGCACGAGATGTCGTTCTCGCGCCGGGGGCTCTGACGCATTCGCTGTTTCTCTACGGGCTTGCGCACGGGCTGTATGCCGGAGCGACGGTTATCCTGTGCCGGCAGTTTCGTCCGAATCTGATCTGCAGACTGATAGAAACCCACAACGCCAGCATCCTTTACGGTGTACCGACTCAGCTCGAAATGATTGTTGATTCAGCCGTGCGCGAGCGCTCGACACAGTTCGCAACGATGCGCTGGATTCTGTCGTCAGGTGCGAAATGGCAGGGTCGCGCGGCCGACGCTTTGCGCGAGCAATTTCCGGTGGCCCGTTTTGCCGAGTTCTATGGCGCCTCGGAGCTCAGTTTTATTACGGTTGCGAAAGACGATGAGGACGTTCCGCAAGGTTCGGTCGGCCGTGCGTTTGCCGGCGTTGATCTTTCGATCCGCGATCATCGCGGGCGGCGCTTGCCGCCGGGAGATGTCGGGCAGGTGTTCGTGGCCAGTCCTTTCGTTTTCATCGACTATGCATGCGGAGACGCAACCGCATTGTTGCGCGATGGCGATGCCATATCGGTCGGTGATGTCGGCGTTCTCGATCAGGGTGGCTATCTGCGGTTGGTTGGCCGGGCCAGCCGAATGATCATTACATCCGGCAAGAACGTGCACCCGGAGGAAGTCGAGCGTGTGCTTGAGGGGCATCCCGCCGTGGCGGCAGCGTCGGTACTCGGCGTCGACGATGATCGCCGGGGCGAACGGCTGTTGGCGTTGCTCAAGCTCCATGCGCAGGTATCCGTCACTGCGTCAGATATAATCGCTTATGCGCGCAGCTACCTGCCGCTCTACAAGATTCCGCGCCAATTCGTACTGCCGCAGCAGTGGCCGCTGACGTCGTCCGGCAAGAATGATTTCGAGGCATTGCGCCGGATGTGGGAATGTCAGTTATATGAGGTGCTCTCGTGAGCGCCGCATATCTTGTCGCCGCACGCCGCACCGCTGTCGCTCCGCGCAATGGTGCGTTCAAGGCGGTGGAAGTCGACGAACTTGGCGAAGCCCCGATCCGGGCGCTCTTGTCCGATGCCGGCATCGCAGCGGAAGCAATCGACGACGTGATTTTTGGCAACGCGCTCTATGCTGGCGGCAATCCGGCGCGGCTCGCCGCATTACGCGCGGAAGTGCCGGTTCGCGTTCCTGCGTTGACTCTGGATAGCCAGTGTTGCGGAGGACTCGACGCGATCATGATAGCCGCCGACCGCATTGCAAATGGCGGGGCAGACGCCGTCATTGCAGGAGGTGTCGAAAGTTTCAGCCGGGCGCCGTTGCGGTCGCGGCGGCCGCGTCATGCCGAAGAAGCGCCACAGCCCTACGACAGGCCTCCTTTCACTCCCTGGCCCGAGCGGGATCCGGACATGATTGCCGCCGCTGCAGCGCTGGCGGAAACATTCGATATTCGACGCGAAAGGCAGGATGCTTTTGCGATCGCCAGCCATCGCAAGGCGCTCGATAATCCCCTCGGCTCCAATGAAATCGTGCCGCTGGCGGGATTGTCTGGCGATGCTTTTCCTCGCGCGTTGACTGGCTCATTGTGTGCACGCTTGCCACCGATTGCGGGAGGGGCGCTGTATGGCGTGACGCGCGCGACGGTTGCAGTGGAGGCTGACGCCGCCGCCGCCGTATTGATGGTGTCGGAGGTGATGCTGCGACGTCTCGAGGTGGAGCGGCCAGTGCGGATCGTGGCGGCGACCCGATGCGGCGACGATCCCGCGATTCCTGGCATCGCACCGATCGCCGCGGCCAAGGCCTTGTTCACGGCCCAGCGGATCGCGCCCGGGACGATTGCTGTCGCCGAAATCATGGAGGCTTTCGCGGCCCAGGCCATCGCCTGCGCGGAAGGGATCGGCGTGGAGCCGTCTGTGCTCAACCGGGGCGGCGGCGCGCTGGCGCGCGGCCATCCAATCGGCGCATCCGGCGCGATTCTTGCGGTGCGATTGTGGCATGAAATGCAGAAGGAAAAGCCGGGAGCGCTCGGACTTGCGGCGATTGCTGCGGCTGGCGGACTCGGCAGCGCGCTGCTGGTGACAATATGATTTGCGGGAATGATGAGATGAGCGAGCCGGGAGGGGAGCGTTCGTCCTCGCATATTATCGCGCCGTTGCTGGTTTCGAAGGCGATTGAACTGGCCGCTTACGTCGGACGCGATTTTGCACCGGGCCGATGGCTTTCAGTCACACAGGAGGAGATCAATCGTTTTGTCGCACTGACGGGTGATCAAAACTGGATTCATACGGATGTCGGGCGTGCGGCGCGCGAATTGCCTTCCGGAAAAACAATCGTCCCGGGCCAGCTTCTGCTTGCTCTGATTCCAAAGCTCCTTCAGGAGATGTATGCGGTGATCGGTGGGGCCCACGGTCAGGCGGCAGCGATCCGGGAAGTCCGGTTTCGGCGAGCGGTCAATCCTGATGACGCATTTCGTATTCGTGCAAAGCTGACACTGGTCGAGCAGCGTCCGCGCTTCGTGCAGGTCGATGCATCATGCGATCTTGAATCGGCCGAGGGGCAGAGGATTTTGACCTCGCAGCGCACGGATGTCTTCATGACGGAAACAGAATAGCACGAGCAACTTTCAGAGATATTTGCGGCACTTCTGATGAAGACGATCGACACTTATGTGGCGGCGAACAATCTTGTGCCGAGCGCCAGGCCGAGCGCCGCAGTCGCGGTGCCAAGCTTGTCTAATTCACTCTGAGAGCGCGAGCCGCTCAGCACGATGTTGGCGATGCAGAACCGAATATCACCGGTGACGTCCCGTACGGGAGCCGCGATAGTGGTCAGTCCGAGCATATAGTTGTCGATGTCGATCGCCCAGCCCGCCCGCTTGGCCTCTGCAGCTTCTTTCATGAAGCTGCGAAATGGTGGCGCCTTCTCCCAGTGCACCTTGCGGAACGCAGTTTCGATTCTCGTCCTCCCCCAGGCCGAGTGGCCGGCAATGCATCGCCCCATTGCTCCGAGCAATGCTGGCAATCGCAGGCCTGAATTCATGTGCACGCTCATCATCGCGTCACCACGTGCCGAATCTATGAGGATCAAGCGTTCGCCCGTCCGTCGCCAAAGCGAGGACGTGCAGGAAAAACGCCTGGCGATATCGTCAAGATCGGCTTCCACGCGATGGAAGATATCCCTGTCGCTATTGCCCTTGGGGACGAGCGCGGCAAGTGCCGGACCTGGCGCGTAGCTTTTATCGCGCTCGTCAAACTCCAGCAAACCTTCGAGCACCAGCGTCTTTACAATGTTGAAGCACGTGCTCGGACTGACCCCGAGTTCTCGGGCGATGGCGTTTACGCCGTATGACTTTGGCTGAGACGTGAGGAACCGCAGGATTGAGATCGCGGTCCGGACGCTTTCGACGACATGCATGGGCTAATTTTTCCGTGCGCAACTGCGTATTCAACATATTGAATGATAAATTATGTGATTGAATGGGGCAACACCCGCTGGTATGCCGAATTCATGCTTGCCGGGTGATCGCTTCGCGGTCGGACCGGAGCGCCGTTTGCCCGAGCGTCGGAGGTATTGATTTGAGTCAGACTCAGCCTTTGTCCGGAATTCTTGTGGTGGCCATCGAGCAGGCCGTGGCGGCTCCCTTGGCGTCGTGCCGGCTCGCCGACGCAGGCGCGAGAGTGATCAAGATCGAGCGCCCGGAGGGCGACTTCACGCGCGGCTATGACAGCGCCATTCGTGGGGAAAGCACATATTACGTCTGGGTCAATCGCGGCAAAGAGTCGGTGGTGCTGGATTTTCGGCAGCCGCAAGATGCCGCATTGCTCCAAAGGCTAATCAGCCGCGCTGATGTTGTGATTCAAAATCTGGGTCCCGGCGCCGCAGAGCGTGGTGGTTTCGGCTCCAGCAAGCTGCGCGCGGAGCGACCCGAATTGATCACTTGCGATATCACCGGGTACGGTGAAACGGGCCCAATGAGGGATATGCGAGCTTACGACCTGATGGTTCAGGCGGAAAGCGGCATCGCCTATGTCACGGGCAGTCCACAGGAGCCCGGGCGCGTCGGCGTGTCAGCGTGCGATGTCGCAACGGGAATGTACGCGCATGCGGCGATCCTCGAAGCCTTGGTCCGTCGTGGAAAAACGGGAGAGGGTGCTGCGATCCACGTTTCCTTGTTCGAGAGCATGGCGGACTGGATGACGGTGCCGCTTCTGACCTACGAGCATGCGGGACGCGATTGGCCGCGCACCGGCCTTGGTCATCCCTTGATCGTGCCTTATGGCGCCTATCAGACGCGCGACGGCGCGGTTCTGGTAAGCGTTCAGAATCACCGCGAATGGCAGCGGTTTTGCGAGTTTGTTCTCAAGGATGTGTCATTGATCGAGGATCCTCGTTTCGCGACCAATCAGGATCGGACCCAGAACAAGGATCAGTTGAATGCCATTGTTCATTCCGTGATGTCGATCCTTTCTGTCGAGGAGGCGATTGTCCGTCTCACATCTGCCGATCTGGCCTTTGCGCGTGTCAACAATGTCGAGGCGTTGTCCCGACATCCTCAGTTGCGGCGGGCTACGGTTCAGACGCCGGTGGGGGCAGTCGATGTCGTGGCTCCTCCGGCAACGTTTCGAGGAGAGGACAGACGTCTCGGCGCAGTTCCGGCGTTGGGCGGTCATACTGACGCGATCAGGAAAGAGTTCGCGGGATAGTCGGTGCCGGTGAACGCGACGTTCGGAGAACGCGAGGTGTGAGCGGATTTGTACAGGCTGCGATGCGCCTTGGTCCCGGCAATCGGATGGTGGCAAGATTATCGAATCCTGCGGAATCAGCCCAATGATTTGCTCTGGAGTACGTCATGACCGACTTTAATTCTCTCAGCTATCAGGTCGTCGACGCTGTCGCGGAAATCTCATTGCAACGGACTCCGGTTAACGCCCTGAGCCTTGAGATGATCCGGGAGCTCGTTGCCGCACTCAATTGTGCGGCCGACGACGCCAAGGTGCGCGCCGTAATCATAACGTCGAATATTCCACGGAGATTCTGTGCAGGACTCGATCTTCATCTCATCCTCGATCAGCCGTCGGATCATATCTACAACGTGTTGAAAGGCCTCTATATCGACCTTTATGATGCGCAGTACAGGCTTGGAAAGCCGTCGATCGCGGCGGTCAACGGCGCAGCGCGAGGCGGCGGGATGACGGTCGCCGTTTCCTGCGACGTGGTGATTGCAAGCGAGCGCGCGACATTCGGCTATCCGGAGATTGAGCTTGGGCTGATTCCGGGAATTCATTTCATTCATCTGCCGCGGATTGTCGGGCGGCATTGCGCCTTCGAGTTGCTATTTTCGGGTCGGTCATTTCCGGCGGACGAGGCGCAATCGCTCGGCATCGTCAGCAAGGTAGTCGCCGACGATGCTGTGATGGCGGCGGCGCGCGAACTCGCGCAGTCTTTTGCCGCAAAGTCAGCGAATGTGATGCGGCTGGGACGTGCCGCGTTCATGCGGGCAAATGACCTCGATTATCGCAGATCGATCGAAAACGTGGTCGACAGCTTCTGCACAATTGCTGGAACAGACGATGCGCGCGAGGGGCTTCGCGCGTTTCAGGAAAACAGGAAGCCTCGCTGGTAAACGGGAGCACTCAATCAGATGGCAGACATGGATCCACTCAGCAGGCCGCTCCTTCCGATCCGGCGATTCTCCGAGCTGAAGGTCGGGGAGAAGTATCCGCTTCCGGCGAGGACAATCACGCACGCGCACTTTTCCGCGTTTCAGGCGCTGACAGGTGACAATCATCCGGTCCACTATGATCGTGAGTATTGTAAAGCGCTTGGCCATCATGATTTGCTGGCCCATGGGCTGCACGTATTGAGTCTGACGGCGGCGGGGGCGGGGCTGTTTCCGCATGTGGTGGGACCGCACCTGATCGGGTTCACTGAGGTGAGCGCGAAGTTTCTGCGCGGTGTCTTCCCTGACGATACGATCTACCCGATGCTGGAGATAACCGGCCTCAAGCCGCAGCGGACCACGGGCATTGTCACGATGTCGGCGACCCTCGACAATCAGCGTGGTGAGCGCGTTCTGGAAGGGTCCCACACGTATCTTCTTCGGCTCTGACGCTGCGCGAACGATCTTGTTCATGGGAACGAGCTGGACGATCGCCTTCGCCGCAACCGGATTCAAGGGCGATCCTGCTATCGTCAGTTAATGGGGATCGGATCGATCGATGGCGCCGCTATCCAGAAGTGGAGCGGCATCGATGTTGTGTGCATCGAGAAGAATAGCCAGCCGTTCGACCGCCGCGAGGATCATGGCCTGCTCCCATTGCGGCAACTGAACAAAGCGATCCGAGAATGACAGGTGAAGAAGATCCGGCGCGTTGGCGACGGCATCGTGGCCTGTCGGCGTGGCGGTCAGGAGGAACTGGCGTTTGTCTTTCGTGTTGCGTTCGCGTCGCACGAAACCAAGCGCGGCCAGCCGATCAACGATCGTCGTAATCGTTGCCTGGCTGAACTGCAGCGCCTGCGCGACAGTTCCAGGGGTTGCGCTTCCGCGCGCGTCGATTTCCCGCAGCACCAACCATTGCGAGGTCGTGAGCCCGGTCGCGGCGGCCAGTTGGCGGCTGCCGATCTCTGTGGCGCGCAGCACGCGCCGAAGGGCGCGCAATGTCAGCGAGGCAATCTCTGATTTCATGCTTCGTTCTTAGCGTTACCGCCAAATCAACGCGAATCCGAACTTGGCGACGGTCGGAGGTGGGTTAATTTTCTTTTGTAAACCAAAGGATTTAGTTCGAGTCTGAGGGACGTGGAACCTAAATTTCCCGCGCAAAACGTTGCATATGCCTTGTGGGTGACTATATTAAGCCACATATTAATTCGGAGAATGAAGCAATTAGTTCGGAAATCGAAACAAATAGCGACCGCCGGACTGATATTGCTGGTGGATCGTCTGCTGCGCACAAGGGCAGCGTTCCGGGCGCGGACAAAATAGTTCGGCTGCGTAAGCCGGTGGCCGCGGACGGCCCGGCCATCACCAGCCTGATTGCGGCCTGCGCTCCGCTGGACACCAATTCCGCTTATTGCAACCTTCTCCAGTGCTCTCACTTCGCGGATTCCTGCATCGTCGCCGAACGCGACGGGCAAATTGTGGGATGGGTTTCTGGCTATCGACCGCCTGCCGAGCCGGACAGTTTCTTTGTCTGGCAAGTTGCGGTCGCAAAGGTGGCGCGCGGCCAGGGTCTGGCACAGCGTATGATCAATGCGCTGCTCGATAGGCCGATCGCTGAGGGGGCTACGCATCTCATCACGACAGTGACCGATGACAACGGTCCGTCCTGGGCGTTGTTTCAAGGATTGGCGCGCGCCTGGAGCGCGCGACTGACCAAGAGCGTGATGTTTGATCGCGACGCGCATTTCGCCGGCGCCCACGCAACGGAGTGGCTGGCGCGCATCGGTCCGCTACCTCGCCGAAAAGCCGACAATCAAATCTAAACCAGGAGAACTGACGACATGACAACGTTCACGCGTGCTCGCCAGACACGGCCAAAACCAAGCAGCCGCATGCCCGACCGGTCCATTTACGAAAGCCGGGAGTCGGTTGTGCGCAGCTATGCCCGGTCGATGCCGCGACAATTCAATCGCGCCGAAAACGTCTGGATGTACGACAATCAGGGCGGTCGTTACCTCGACTTCCTCTCGGGATGTTCGACGCTCAACTACGGGCACAATCATCCCGCGCTGAAAGAGGCGCTGGTCGACTATGTTTCGGCAGATGGCATTGCGCATGGTCTCGACTTGCACACCGACGCAAAGGCCGAGTTTCTTGCAACCTTCGACTCGCTCATCTTGAAGCCGCGCGGGCTGGACTATCGCGCGATGTTCACCGGCCCGACGGGGACCAACGCTGTCGAGGCCGCGATCAAGCTGGCCCGCAAGGTGACGGGCCGCGAACTGGTGATTGCCTTCACAAACGGCTTCCACGGCATGACCCTCGGCGCACTGGCCTGCACCGGCAATGCCGCGAAGCGCTCCGGCGCGGGTGTGCCGCTCAGCCATGTCAGCCATGAGCCTTATGACGGCTATCATGGTCCTGACGTCGATACAGCATCGCTGCTTGAGCGGCGGTTGTCGGATCCTTCCAGCGGCCTCGATGCGCCGGCGGCGATCCTTGTCGAGACGGTGCAGGGCGAGGGCGGTCTGAACGCAGCATCGCCTGAGTGGCTGCGTGCGATCGCCGACATCGCCAAACGGCACGGAGCCTTGCTTATCGTCGACGACATTCAGGCCGGCTGCGGCCGCTCTGGAAAGTTCTTCAGTTTTGAAGGTATGGGGTTCACGCCGGATATCGTCACCATGGCGAAATCACTCTCCGGCATGGGGCTGCCCTTCGCTCTGACCCTCCTGCGGCCTGAACTGGATCAATGGTCGCCTGGCGAACATAACGGCACCTTCAGGGGCAATAATCATGCCTTCGTGACGGCGACTGCCGCACTCCGGCATTTCTGGGCGGATGGTGCGTTCGAACAGGACATTTGCCGCAAAGGGCAATTGCTCGAGCAGCGCCTGGACGCAATCGCCGGCGAGTTCGGTCTTTCGACCCGTGGTCGCGGCATGATGCGCGGCATCGATGTCGGTTCCGGCGAAGTGGCTGAGACCATTACCAGCGCATGCTTCGCCGCGGGTCTGATCATCGAAACCAGCGGTGCGCACGACGAGATCGTGAAGGTGCTCGCGCCCCTGGTCATCGACGATGCCGACCTGATCACCGGTCTCGACATTCTGGAAAATTCAATCCGTACGGTGATGACCGGAAGTTACGGCGTCGCCGCCGAATAACGAAAGGAAGAAGAAATGATCGTTCGCCAACTCCGCGATATCCGCAAGACCGACCGCCTCGTCAAATCGAACGGCTGGGAAAGCGCGCGCCTGCTGCTCAAGGACGACGGCATGGGCTTCTCCTTCCACATCACCACGATGTTCGCGGGTGAAGAACTGAAGATGCACTACCAGAATCATCTCGAGGCGGTGTTCGTGCTGAAGGGCACGGGCACGATCGAGGATCTCGGTACAGGCAAAACCCATAAGCTCGCGCCGGGCGTCATGTACGCGCTCAACGCCAACGACCAGCACATCGTCCGTCCGGAAACCGACATCCTGACCGCCTGTGTATTCAATCCTCCTGTCACCGGCCGGGAAGTGCACGACGAGACCGGCGCCTATCCCGCTGATACCGATGCGTCGCCCAAGGCGGCCGTCAACTCCTGAAACCCGTTGAAAGAGGTAAACGCTGTGACAGACATTTACCCCTCCCGTGTCGCCTCAGAGGCGCAGATGCTTCCGCGGCTTGATCCTGTCGTCCATAGCGAGTGGGACAAATCCGCTCCGCTCACGCAGCAGCAGGCCGAGAAGTTCGATCGTGACGGCTTCCTCGTTCTCGAGGATATATTTTCTCCGGACGAGGTTTCCTTCCTTCAGAAGCAATCGAAAGAACTGCTCTCCAGTCCCGCCGGTCTGAACCCGGAAACGGTTATCACCGAGCCGGGCGGCGAGGAGATTCGGTCGATCTTCGAGATTCATGCTCAGAGCGACGTGATTGGCCGACTGGCCGCGGACCAGCGGCTCGCGGGCGTCGCGGAATTTCTGCTGAACGACAAGGTGTACATTCACCAGTCGCGCCTGAACTACAAGCCGGGCTTCGAGGGCAAGGAGTTCTACTGGCATTCGGACTTCGAAACCTGGCATGTCGAAGACGGCATGCCGCGCATGCGCGCCCTGTCGATGTCGGTTCTGCTGGCCGAGAATACGCCGGACAACGGCCCATTGATGCTTATGCCGGGCTCACATCGCGTGTTCCTCACCTGCGTCGGCGCAACGCCGGACAATCACTACCTCACCTCGCTGAAGAAGCAGGAATACGGTGTCCCGGATCGGCATAGCCTGACCGAACTGGCGCATCGCCACGGGATCACGGCTCCGACCGGCAAGGCGGGCACCGTTGTGATCTTCGATTGCAACACCATGCACGGATCGAACGGCAACATCACGCCGTTTCCGCGGGCGAACGCGTTCTTCGTCTACAATGCCGTGAGTAACCGGCTGAAGGTGCCGTTCGGTGCGAAGAAGCCGCGGCCGGCTTTCATTGCCGCGCGAGGCGAGCCGAAAGCGCTGACGCCACAACGCGGGTTGCTGATGGAGGGTGCTCTGGCATGAGTGGTTGCCATAGCGTCGAGAAGATTGGCGGCACATCGATGGTCGCCACCGGCACGCTGTTCGATAACGTCCTGATCGCTGGTCGAACGGGCGCCGATCTCTACAACCGCATTTTCGTCGTGTCGGCCTATGCCGGCATGACGGATTTGCTGCTGGAGCAGAAGAAGACCGGCGAGCCCGGCGTATACGCGCGCTTCGTTGCCGATGACGGCGAGGCCGGCTGGCGACAGGCGATGGCTCAGGTGCGCGCCGCCATGCATGCTCATAATGCGAAGATGTTCGCCCGGTCCGACAGCCGGGCGAATGCCGACAGCTTTGTCGATACGCGGATCGATTCCATTACCGCGTGTCTCGACGACCTCGCACGGCTGCGCAGCCACGGCCGATTCTGTATCAAGGAGCAATTGATCGCCATTCGCGAACTGCTTGCTGGCATCGGCGAGGCGCACAGCGCGCATAGCACCGCATTGTTGTTGCGCGATCGCGGCGTCAATGCCCGGTTTGTCGACCTGACATTGTGGAACGAGCAGAATTTGCTCAGCCTCGACGACCGGATTCGCGAAGCGCGCATTTCGGACGACGTCGACACCACGATGCCGATCGTGACCGGATATGCCGGGTGTGAGGTTGGAATGGTTCGCCGCTATGCTCGCGGCTATTCCGAAATGACGTTCTCCCGGATTGCCGTCCTGACCGGTGCGCGCGAGGCGATCATCCACAAGGAGTTTCATCTTTCCAGTGCGGATCCCAAGCTGGTCGGCATCGAGAGTGCGCGCAAGATCGGTCGCACCAATTACGACGTGGCCGATCAACTCGCCAATCTCGGGATGGAGGCCATCCATCCGGGCGCTGGGCGCGGGTTGCGCCAGACTAACATTCCGCTCCGCGTGCGCAACACGTTCGACCGGGAGGACGAGGGCACCTTGATCAGCGGTGCCTATGTCTCCGACAAGCCGCGCGTGGAAATCGTGACCGGCATCCGCCGGATGCAGGCACTGCAGTTCTTCGAGCAGGATATGGTGGGCGTGAAGGGCTTCGACGCTGCCATCCTGGAGGTTCTGACCCGCCATAACGCCTGGATTGTCAGCAAGTCCTCTAACGCCAATACCATCACCCACTATCTGTCGACGGATGCTGCAACCATGACCCGCATCCTCGCCGATCTTCAGCAGCGCTATCCCGATGCGTCGATTTCCGCTCAAGGGGTGGCGATGGTCTCGATCATCGGCAGCGACATCGCAGACCCTAGCCTTGTATGCGATGCACTTTGCGCGCTGCGAGCCGCGAACATCGATGTCATTGCCATGCAGCACCAGATTCGGAATGTCGACGTGCAGTTTGTTGTCGACGTCGCGCATTTTGACGAAGCTGTTCGGGCGTTGCATCGTGCTCTGGTGGAGGCGGGCGAGGGGCAAACTGAAAGCCGGTGCGCCGCGTAACGGCGCGCATCGCATTCGGAATGCTTCCGGCAATCGCACCTGTACGCAGTCTACTGCTCGCCATCTTCACGCTGATGGCGGGCAGCGGTTTCATGGCGACGCTGCTCGGGTTGCGGCTTGAGCGGGCCGGGCAGAGCACGATGGTTATCGGTGCGGTGGCCACTGCGTACTTTGGGGGGCTTGTGATTGGAGCCCTGCGATCAAGTCGCATCGTGCGGCGTGTCGGTCATATTCGGGCGTTTGCGGCGTTCGTCGCGCTGCTGTCCGCCAGCACCCTCGGCTATTCCCTGTTTGACTCTCCGTTTTTCTGGGCGGGGCTGCGGTTGATCGACGGCCTCTGCGTCGCCGGCGTTTTCGTTTGCCTTGAAAGCTGGCTGAACGAGCGGGCGGATACGCAGACCCGTGGCAGCGTGCTCGCCGCCTATATGGTGGCGCTGTATTGCGGACAGGCGGTGGGTCAATTGCTGCTGGGTGCGAGTGGCGAGCTGTCTTCCGTTCCTTTTCAACTGGCCTCCATACTCATTTCGCTGGCGACCATTCCGTTATGCCTCACACGAACCTCGGCGCCACCGCCGGCAGAAGCGACAGCGTTCGGCATCGGAACGTTGTTCACCGCTTCACCGCTCGGCACCGTCGGGGCCGTCTCGGTCGGCCTGATGCTTGGCGCGTTCTATGGTCTTGCCGCGGTGCAGGTGCGGCGGCTGGGGCTGGATCTGGCTCAAACCGCCACCTTCATGATGGTCGTTATTCTTGGCGGCGTCGCCCTGCAATGGCCGTTGGGCCGGCTGTCCGATCGCTATGATCGGCGGCTGGTCATTGTGCTGAGTTTCGCGGCAGCATTCTGCGTCAGCCTTGCTATCTCGTTTCTGTCGTCTGGCGGCCCGCCGTTGCTGATTCTGGGCGCCATGTTCGGTGGTCTGAGCTTCGCTCTTTATCCATTGTGTGTTGCGCATTGCAACGATCGCCTGATGGCGTCCGAGCGAGTTGCCGCGAGTGGCCGGCTGGTGCTGCTTTACTCGATAGGCGCGGCAATCGGTCCGGTTGCCGGAGCGGCGCTGATGACCGGCTGGGCCACCGGCGGCTTGTTCCTGTTCATTGCCTCATGCGCCGGTGCGACAGCGGTTTTCGGAGTGTGGCGGCAGAAGGCTGCGGCGCCTGTTCCCGCGCCCGAGCAGCAGGACTTCCAGATTCTGCCGCGAACCACACCGATGGCGTCGCTGCTTGATCCCAATACACCCGACGATCCAACCGTCGCAGGACAGACATCATGATGACCTCCACTCCTTCATTATCCAGTTCGAGCGTCGATCCTGCCACGCTGCGACGGGCGATCATCGCTTCCGCCATGGGCAACGCGACGGAATGGTTCGACTACGGCATCTATGCATATGGCGTGACGTATATCTCGGCGGCGCTCTTCCCTGGCGACGTCGCCGAAGCTACTCTTTTTGCGTTGGCAACCTTCGCGATCTCCTTTCTTGTTCGCCCGCTCGGCGGCGTGTTCTGGGGATCGCTGGGGGATCGGCTGGGCAGGAAGTCCGTACTCGCGCTGACAATCCTGCTGATGTCGGGCGCAACGCTGGGCGTCGGGCTCATCCCGTCCTATGACAGCATCGGCTTCTGGGCGCCTCTGCTGCTCATTCTGCTCCGCATGGTGCAGGGCTTTTCCACCGGTGGCGAATACGGCGGGGCGGCGACGTTCATGGCCGAATACGCGCCGGACGATCGGCGGGGCTTCTACGGGAGCTTCCTGGAGTTCGGCACCTTGGCCGGGTTTTCGCTCGGCGCATTCCTGATGCTTGCTTTCTCGCTGCTGCTCGGCGATGCGGCAATGCACGATTGGGGCTGGCGAATTCCGTTCTTGATCGCCGCGCCGATGGGAATGATCGGCATGTATCTGCGTGCGAGGATGGAGGATACTCCGATCTTTCGTGCACTCGAATCCGAAGGCGGGGGGCGAGCATCGCCCGGCCTCGCGGCGCTGATGCGGGAGCACTGGCGGCCGATGCTGGTTGTCGCCGGCCTCGTCGTCGCGCTCAATGTCGTCAATTATACCTTGCTCAGCTATATGCCGACCTACCTTCAGCGGCGTATCGGTCTGTCGTCTGACCAGGCGCTGATCGTTCCGTTGATCGGCATGCTGTTCATGATGCTGTGTTTGCCATTGGCGGGGCATGTGTCGGACCGGATCGGACGCCGGCCGATGTGGCGGTTCTCATTGATCGGCCTGCTGTTGGCGGTGACGCCTCTCTACATGCTGATGGGGACAGGGCTTGCCGGCGCCTGTGCGGGGTTCATCCTGCTGGGGCTGCTTTACGTGCCGCAACTCGCGACTATTTCGGCGACGTTTCCAGCCATGTTTCCCACTCACGTACGCTTCGCGGGATTTGCGATCGCTTACAACATCTCGACGTCAATTTTTGGCGGCACCGCGCCAGCAATCGGTAGTGGCCTCATCACGCTGACCGGCGACGAACTGATGCCTGCTTACTATATGATGCTGGCATGCCTCGTTGGATTGCTCGCGCTTCGTTTCATGCCTGAAACGGCGGGCAAGACTCTTCATGGCGATCCGTTCGCGCGGACGAAAGCCGCGGTTGCTGCTGCCGGATGATACGGCTGCGCTCGAATGCATTTCGGTGGTCGGTGTTGCTCGCAACCCCGCCTGTGCGTGCCGTGCCAGCGCTAGCCATTTTCGGGCATAGGATTTGTGTTGCGAGCGCCTAGTGGGGCCTTCTCCGCTGCGTTCGCAGATCGAGAGGGACGACGCTAAGAGATGCGCGTGTCGATGACGTAACCGCGACGGACCGTCCGATCGTCGCAATTTCGCCAACTGACGCTTCAACCGGCACCCCGGAATGTCTCGGCCCGTGATTTTCACGGATATGCAAATGCATTCATCCACATGGCGCCTCTGGATTTTTCCCGGTCGCTCTTTCATGGTCATGCGGTAAAGAAGGTGCGGGCAAGGCACCTCGCGAATGCAAGATCGCGATAGCACAACGCGGTCGCGATCCTGTATCCGCGCGCATAGCGAACAGGAATCAGAGCGTGACCGAACGACGAAACCTTCCGCTCGATGGCATAACGGTCATCGATCTGGGGCAGGTGTATCAGGGACCCTACGCCACGTTGTTGATGGCGAAAGCAGGGGCGAACGTCATTAAAGTCGAGCCGCTGGGCGGTGAACCGATCCGCCAGCGCGTCCACGTCAGCAAGGGGGCGGCTGTTCCTTTTGCGATGTTGAACGCAAACAAGCGTGCAATCACTCTTAATCTAAAGAGTGACAAGGGACGCGAGATTCTCAAGCAGCTTGTCGCGAACGCAGACATCTTGCTCGAGAACTATGCGCCGGGCGTCATGGACAAGCTCGGGATCGGCTGGTCAGTGCTGAACAGGCTGAACCCCCGGCTCATCTATGCGTCGGGATCGGGCTACGGATTGTCGGGTCCGGATCGCGACAATCTTGCCATGGACATCACGGTGCAGGCTGCATCCGGCATGATGAGCGTCACGGGATTTCCCGACGGCCCGCCCGTGAAGGCGGGTCCCGCCGTGGTGGATTTCCTCAGCGGCATCCATCTTTATGCAGGCGTCATGACGGCGTTGTATGAGCGCACGTTCACCGGCAAGGGCCGTCTCGTCGAAGTCGCGATGCAGGAAGCGGTTTATCCCGCGCTCGCGTCGAATCTTGCCTTTGTCTACGACAAGGGTATTGCCCCGCCACGCACCGGAAATCGTCACGGCGGTCTGGCTGCAGCCCCCTACAATGTCTATCCGACTTCGGACGGCTTTATCGCCATTATCGGTATCAACGAAGGGCACTGGAACAATCTGCTGGAGGCCATCGAGCGGAAGGATCTGGTTGGCGACGAACGGTTTTCGACGCGCCCGGCACGGGTCAGGAATATCGAGGAGACCGATGCTCTGATTTCCGAATGGACGCAGCGTCATACAAAAGCCGAGGCATTCGAGCGATTCCGGTCCTGCAAGGTGCCATCGGCGCCAGTTCGCGATCTGATCGAAGTCACCAACGACAAACACATGCACGAGCGCGGCATGCTCGAATGGATCGATCATCCGCAGTTCGGCAAGGTGGTGGTGCCGAACAGTCCGTTGCGATTGCACGGTGCCGATAAGGTCGCGCCCACACCGTCGCCGCGTCTGGGTCAGCACAACCAGGAAATTCTCGTGAAAATGCTGAATCTCGATCCCGCGGAGATCGATAGGCTGGAAGCTGAAGGAGTGATCGGCAAGCCCGAGGCCTGACCAAGCTCTGACGGAACGCAATAACAACAAGAGGAAGCACCGTGGAAGGCGAGAACATCATCATCGAGACAGCGGAACGTATCTTCGCCGACCTCGCGGACTCCCAGACCATTATCAATGCGAAGAACGACACGTGGAAAGCGACGGTCTGGCGGGCGTTGGAAGAATCCGGCCTGACGTTGGCATGGGTCCCCGAGGCGCAGGGTGGCGCCGGCGCGGGGCTTGATGATGGTTTTGGCGTGTTGCGCGCGGCCGGACGGGCCGCGCTCTCCGTGCCGCTGGCGGAAACCATGCTGGCCGGCTGGCTGCTGGCACGAGGCGGAATCGCCGCGCCATCGGGAATGATGGGCGTCGCACCGTCTCATCCGCACGACCGCATCACCCTTGATGCTGCGGGAATGCTGAACGGTGTCGCGCGAAAGGTGGCTTTCGCGCGCGAGGTGTCCCATCTCGCGGTGGTCGCGGAATCATCGCATGGCGCGATGATCGCGCTGGTTGATGCCAGATCCTGCCAGAGTTCGGAAGGCGAGAACCTTGCGGGCGAGGCGTCCGATACGGTCACGTTCGCCAAGGTGAAGCCGCTGGCGGTCGCGCCGGCGCCGGAAAACTTCAGTGCAGATTCGCTGTTGTCGATGGGCGCTGCGGTTCGCGCGCAGCAGATGGCGGGTGCGCTGGAAACCATGCTGGCGATCTCGGTAAGATACTCGACCGAGCGGATTGCGTTTGAAAAGCAGATTTCAAAGTTTCAGGCTGTTCAGCACAACCTCGCGCGCCTTGGTGGAGAAACCGCCGCGGCCGTCGCGGCAGCATGTTCCGCGGCCGAAGCGGTGGCAGCCGGGAGCCTTGCCGATGACGCTGGAACACTTGAGGTCGCCGCCGCGAAGATACGCTGCAGCGAGGCTGCGGAACGCGGGACCGCGATTGCCCATCAGGTTCATGGCGCGATCGGCTTCACCGATGAGCATGTGTTGCATCGCCTGACGCTTCGTGCCCTGAGCTGGCGCGATGATTTCGGCAATGAGAGCTATTGGAGCGTGAGGCTGGGTGAATTCGTCGCCCGTCGCGGCGCCGATGAGTTGTGGTCGCTGGTCGCGTCGCGCTAACAAGGAGCAGGCCATGACTGTTGCACTTCGCTTCGATCCCATTCGCCTGCCGTCGCATTGTCAGGAACTGCGCAAGGAGGTCCGGGACTTTCTGGCCGATGAGGTTGCGCGTGGCACGTTCAATCCGCACAACCCGAAGGCCGATCCGGCCAGCGCCGATGCCTTTAGCCGTCGCGTCGGCGAACGCGGCTGGATCGGCATGACCTGGTCAAAGAAATACGGCGGTCAGGAGCGCAGCTTTCTGGAACGCTATGTCGTCACAGAAGAAATGCGGGTCGCCAATGCGCCGACGCGGCGCTTCTTTGTGGCCGATCGTCAGAGTGGGCCGACGCTGATCCGATATGCGAGCGAGAGTATCAAGCAGAATATCCTGCCGCGCATCATTCGCGGCGAGGTGGGTTTCTGCATCGGCATGAGCGAGCCGGGTTCCGGCTCGGACCTGTTTGCGGCGAAGACCAAGGCGACAAAAACAGATGGCGGTTGGCTGATCAACGGCACCAAGATCTGGACCAGCAACGCGCATCAATCCGATTACATGATCGGTCTGTTCCGTACCTCGCCGCCCACCAAGGAAAATCGTCGGCACGGCCTGACGTCATTCCTCGTCGATATGAAAACGCCGGGAATCAAGTGCAACCTCATCGGCCAGATGAGCGGGCAGAAGGAGTTCAACGAGGTCGTCTTCGACAACGCACTGATCCCGGACGATCATGTCATCGGGGAGATCGACGGCGCCTGGAAGCAGGCGACTAGCGAATTGGCGTATGAGCGCAGCGGCCCGGAACGCTTTCTCGAAACCTACGGCGCGTTGAGCGAGTTGGTGCGTGCGATAGGCGACAAGCCAGATACACGTGCAGCGGAGGGCATCGGGCGGCTGGTGGCGCAGCTCCACACCCTGCGGCGCATGTCGGTGTCCGTCGCCGGAATGCTCGAGGCGGGTAAGGAGCCGGTGGTCGAGGCGGCGATCGTCAAGGATCTGGGAACGCTTTGGGAGCAGGCGCTGCCCCATCGCGCGCGCGAACTGGCCGCATTCCTCTCTCCCGATTCGACTAACCACGAAACGCTCGAGCAACGGCTGGCTTTCTATCTCAAGATCGCGCCGAAGCTCACCATTCAGGGCGGCACCACCGAGGTGCTGCGTGGTATCATCGCGCGCGGGCTGGGCCTGCGCTGACCATAGCTACAGAGGTTTTTGGGAATGAGCAGCGATCTACAGGTTTCATCTTCGGGCCACGTCACCACAATCGAGATTTGCCGGCCGCCGTTGAACTTTTTCGATCTCGATCTGATCAGGCAGATTGCCGATGAGCTCGATCGGATCGATGCGGATGGAAACTGCCGCGCGGTCGTACTTGCGGCTCAGGGCAAGGCATTCTGCGCCGGCGCGAACTTCGGCAGTCCCGCTGCGGATACAAGTCCTGACGCGAAGCGGCGAAATTCCGGCGCACTCTATATCGAGGCTGTGAGGATTTTCCGCAACAAGAAGCCGATTGTTGCGGCGGTGCATGGCGCCGCGATTGGCGGCGGCTTCGGCCTCGCGATGTCGGCTGACTTCCGTGTCACCTGTCCGGAAGCGCGCTTCGCGGCCAACTTTACGCGGCTCGGCTTCCATCCTGGTTTCGGTCTGACGGTGACTTTGCCGGAGGTGGTTGGCCAGACCAATGCTGCATTGATGTTTTACACCAGTCGCCGCGTGACCGGCGAGGAAGCGTTCAAGATGGGGCTCGCAAGCGTCCTGGTTGCGCAGGATGAGGTGAGGGCGGCGGCGCTCAAACTGGCCGGCGAGATTGCCGAAAATTCCCCGCTTGGGTTGATCTCCACCCGCGCGACCATGCGCGCCGGGCTGGCCGATCGCGTCAAAGCGGCAACCGATCATGAACTGAAAGAGCAGAGCTGGCTGCGCGAGACCGCCGACTTCAAGGAAGGCGTGAAGGCAACCGCCGAGCGGCGCGTCCCGAATTTCGCGGGACGCTGAGCGCGCTTTGTTGTCGCGCGCGTAAAAGATCAGCGGCCGGTAAAATTCGGCTTTCGCTTTTCAACGAAGTGCGCGACGCCTTCCTTATAGTCCTCGGTGCCGCGGCACTTTGCGATCTCTTCTTCGGAAAGCCGCGTGGCTTCCGCCAGATCCTGGAATGGCGCCAGCATGAGCTGACGCTTGATCACGCCCATTGAGCGCGGTGATGACAGGTTGGCGAAGTCGGATGCGATGACTTGCACCGCGGTAAGGAAGCCATCAGCGGGGAGAACGCGTACCAGGCCCATCCGCTCTACTTCCTCGGCCTGCACGGTGCGTCCGGACAGGAGAAGATCGGCGGCGTTCATTGTTCCGATGAGACGCGGAAGCATCCAGGCGCTGCCGTGTTCGGCAACGAGGCCACGCCTCGCGAATGCGGACGACAGCTTGCTGCCGGCAGCCATATAGCGCACGTCGCAGTAAAGCGAGATGCACAGCCCCACGCCCGCGACAGCGCCGTTGATGGCCGCGATGATCGGCTTTGGAACCGCGAGCAGATAGCTGTAGCGCTGGTCGAAATTGCCGGTGGCCTGCGGCCGCGCGGGCGCAGCGGTCTTTCCGCCTGAGCTCGATGCGAGATTGCTCATCTCGGCGCCCACGCAGAAACCGCGCCCCGCGCCGGTGATGACAATGGCGCGGATATCGTCGTCTTTCGCCGCGTTCTCGATCGCCTGCCGAAAGGCGGCCTCCATGGTCGGCGTCCATGCGTTCATCCGGTCCGGCCGGTTGAATGTGATCGTGGCGACGCGGTCGGATGTGGTGCTCAGAATTTCTTGCATTTCAGCCATGCGGGACTCCCTTGTCGACGGACCTAGCAAAGCCTGCGTTTTGCTGGAATAAATTCTGATAGAGAGTTTTTGTTTTCACATCCGTGAAAGGGATTGAAGTTGTCGACGCAGAACAGCGTCATCAAGACGGCGCGACGCATCTTTGAAGTGCTGGAATACTTCGATGAGGTTCAGCAGCCCGCCAGCCTGAAGGATATGTCGATCCACTTCGGCTATCCCGTATCGAGCGCTTCCGCTCTGCTGAAGAGCATGGTCGTGATGGGCTATCTCGATTACGACGCCTATTCGCGCACTTATATGCCGACGATGCGGATCGCCACGCTCGGGAATTGGGTGCAGGGCGCTCTGTTCGGTGAAGGCCGTATTCTCGCGCTCATGAAACACATGAGCGAGGTCACCAAGGAAACCATCAGCATCGGGACGCAGAGCGATCTGTTCGCGCAGTACATCCACATTGTCCCATCACAATATGCCATCCGCTATCATCTGAAACCTGGGACCGTGCGCCCCCTCGCGCGGTCGGGCCTCGGCTGGCTGCTTCTCAGCGCGCGAACCGACGACACCATCGATCGCTTGTTACGCCGCATCAATATCGAGGAAGAGCCGGCTAATCGGATCGCGCTTCCGGATTTGATGGCGCGTGTTCGCGAGGTTCGTGAACAAGGTTACGTCTTTTCCCGCCACACCGTGACTGCAGGCGCCGGCGTCATCGGCATGCTGCTGCCGATCCGGCGGCACGGCCGCATTCTTGCGATCGGCGTTGGCGGGCCGGTCGATCGTCTTGAAGAAAAGAAGGATCAGATTCTTGCCGAGCTTCGCGAAGGCATCGCGCAGTTCGTGGATCGCGACGAATAGTCTCATCGCGATTTTCACAAGTATGGAAGTGTCACCACTTATCTGAAAATTCTAGATCAACGGTTTTCTGCCCCGCATAATGATCCGGTCAAAGCGGCCCAAGAGTCGCAACCGCAACAATAGGGGCAGGAGACCGCGATGCAGGAATCCGTCGTCGATATTCAGACCAGAGACGGAGTGATGAACACTTTCATCGTTCGTCCCGACGGCAACGGCCCGTTTCCGGTGGTCATTTTCTACATGGATTCCGTCGGCGTTCGCGAGGAGCTGTGCGATATGTGCCGGCGGATCGCCACTGTCGGCTACTACGTGATCATGCCGAACCTGTACTATCGCCTCGCGCGATCGGTCGATCTCGATGCAAATCGTTTGCATGATCCGGCCTACGCCGAAAACCTTGCATGGATGTGGAAGCTCAATCGCAGCCTGTCCAATACGATGGTCGAGCAGGATACGCAGGCCGTTTTCGATTTCCTCGATACCGATGCGGCTGCACGCAAGGGCAAGGTCGGCGTCGTCGGCTACTGCATGAGTGGCCGCTATGTCTTCCGTGTGGCCGGTACATTTGCCGACCGCGTGGCGTCTTCTGCGTCGGTCTATGGCGCGCGATTGATCACGGACCAGCCGGATTCAGCGCATCTCACCGCGTCCAAGATCAAGGGCGAGATGTACTTCGCATGCGCCGAGCATGACGTCTACGCGCCGCCGGAGACCCTCAAGGAGCTCCAGTCCATCCTGGACAAGGCCAAGATCAATTCCCGTATCGAAATCTATCCCGAAGCCGAGCACGGCTTCGCGTTCCCGTCGCGACGGCTGTTTCACAAGTCCAGCACCGAACGGCACTGGGAACGGCTGTTCGATATGTTCCGCCGCACGCTTGCGGCCTGAAGCATCGTTTTAACGCAATAAGGGGCTCTTTGATATGTCGCGTTCTCTTCCCATGATTTTGACGGTTGTCGCCGGGCTGTTGGCTGGAACGGCAGCCAACGCTGCCGATCCGGTCCGCATTGGCATTGCCGCACCATTGTCCGGGTCGGCTGCAACCTATGGTCAGGACGTCAAGCGCGGCGCGGAGCTTGCCGCCGAAGAGATCAATGCGAAGGGCGGCATTCTCAATGGCCGCAAGATCGAGCTGGTCTACGAGGACGACAAGGGTTCGCCGCAGGGCGGCGTTGCCGCTGTCCAGAAGCTCATGTCGATCGACCGGGCCAACGCGATCACCGGTGGAACCAACAGCTCGGTGGTGCTCGCGGAATCGTCGGTGACGCGCAATCGCATCCTGCACGTGAACGCAGCCGCGCAGGCCGATGCGATTACCGAGCAGGGCAGTCCGTGGCTGTTCCAGATCAACAACACGGTGTCGGGCAACTCCGAAGCGTTCAACAGCTACATCGTCAACACGCTGAAGCCCAAAAAGGTCGCCTACATGGGCGAGAACACCGAGTTCAACAAGACGGTGCTGGAGCTGCTGAAAAAGTCGCTCAAGGATGCCGGCATCGAACTCGTCAATGTTTCGACTTATGATGCCGACACGACCGACTTCACCTCGATCATCACCAAGATCAAGTCGCTGAATCCCGATCTGCTTTATGTGGCGGACGCTTATCCGGCGCGTTCGGCCCAGCTCTGGAAGCAGGTCCGTCAGCTCGGTGGCTTCCCGAAGGAAGTCATGTCTCCGGGCGTCGTCAGCCCTAACACGCTGGCTCCCGCCAAAGGTGCGATGGATGGTGTGATCACCGGCGAGATTTTCATGGTCCCGGCGCCGACCGAGGAGACCAAGGCGTTCATCGATGCCTACACCAAGAAGTACAATGCCGATCCGGGCAAAGGAAATCTGGTCATCTACGAAGCGGTTCACCTGATTGCCGCAGCCATGGACAAGGCCGGAACCGCGACCGATTACGCGAAGATCTCGAAAACCATTCGCGACAACGCCTGGCAATCGCCGCGCGGTGCACTCAAGTTCGACGCGAAGGGCCGTGCCCGGGCGCCGTACTTTTTCATCCAGCAGGTCAAGGACGGCAAGCTGACTCAGCTTGAAGTCATGAAGACGCAGTAACGCGAAGGCGACGGCAGGGACATGGACCTCTTTCTGCAAACGCTGGTGAACGGGCTGGTGCTGGGGGCGAGCTACGCCGTTATCGCGGTCGGGCTGACGCTTGTCTTCGGTATCCTGCATATCGCCAACTTCGCGCATGGCGCGTTCTACGCGATCGGCGCGTACGGGGTTCTGCTCCTCAACATGTGGGGCGTTCCCTATCTGGTCACCCTGCCGTTCGCCGTTCTTCTGGTTGCAATCGTCGCCTACGTCACCGAGTACGCGATCATTCGTCATGCGGTGTACGGCGAGAGCCATCATGGCTCGATCATCGTCACGTTCGCGATCGGTCAGGCTTTGACCGCGGCCCTGATCCTGATCTTCGGTCCGGACCCACACCCGATCGGGTCGCCGTTTTCGGAGAGTACATGGTCCGGGTTCGGCATTCTGATCGCCGGGCAGCGCCTGTTCATCGTGCTCGCCTCGGTTCTGGTTCTCGCAGCCTTCGGCGCGTGGTTGCGCTACACCATCAAGGGCCAGCAGGTTCTGGCGGTGGCGCAGAATCCGCGCGGCGCACTCTATTCGGGCATCAACGTTCCGATGATCCGCAACATGTCCTTCATCGTCGGTGTCGCCGCCGCAGGATTTGCCGGTGCATTGATGGCGCCGATTGTGACTGCTTTCCCGACAATGGGGCACACGACGCTGATCACCGGATTTACGGTGGTGATCCTCGGCGGGATGGGCAGCATTGCCGGCGCGCTCTTGGGCTCCCTTCTGATCGGGGTCGGGAATGCGATGTTTGAAACCTACGTCTCGGTTTCGTGGACGCCGGCGCTCGGCTGGATTCTCGTGATTGCCGTCCTTCTCCTGTGGCCGCAAGGCCTCATGGGACGCCCGCAACTCTATAGGCACTGACAATCATGTCGCAAACGTCTTCCGCCGTGGCTTCGGCGGCGTCACCTGTGCTCCCGTCATCCGGAAAACCGCAGTCATCGCGTTCATGGCTTTGGGTTGCCGCCGTGGTCGTGCTGGCCGCAGTGCTGTTCGGGCTGCTGGTCGACAACACCTTCATCATCACGCTGGCTGGCTATACCTGCGCCTTCGCCCTGTTCGCGCTCAGTATCAACATCATGCTGGGTGGATTGGGCGAGGTCCCGCTCGGACAATGCATTTTCTTTGGCATCGGCGCTTACGGCGCGGGTATCGGGATGACCAAGCTTGGCCTGCCGTTCGAAGCTGCGGTGGTGATGGCGATGCTGGTGTCGGTCGTGACGGCGGCGATCCTTGGTTGGCTAACCCTGCGGCTCACCGGTGCGTATTTCGCAATCGTCTCGTGGGGCCTCTCGGGCGTTGCAATGGTCGCGGCGCTCAATCTCGCGGACATCACCGGCGGTCCGCTCGGCATGTTCGGGTTTCCACCGATCAAGGTCGGCCCGTTCCTGCTTGCCGAGCCGCGTAACTACTTCTTCGTAACGGCCACGATCCTGTTGCTCGTGGTCCTTTTTCTGGCCGCGGTGAGATCGTCCAGGTTCGGCTATGCGATCGAAAGCATCCGCCAGAACCGCCATCTCGCGCAGTCCGTGGGCATCGACGTGTTCCGTGAACGCCTCAAGGCCTTCATTCTCAGCGCACCAATCGCGGCATTGGGGGGAGCGTTGTGCGTGCCCTACACCCAGATCGTCACGCCCGAGGTTTTCTCGGTGGCGAATACGGTCGATGCGCTTCTGATGGTGCTGATCGGCGGCACCGGTCTCCTGATCGGTCCGATCATCGGTGCCGTGATCTTCAGTATCATTCCTTACTATCTCAGCCTCGATCCGAACGTGCGCATCCTGATTTTCTCGGCGGCGATCATCCTGATCATGACGTTCGCCCCCGGAGGGCTTCATCAGATCGCCAAGGGGCTGTTCGAGCGTGCGAAGGGAGGCCGCGGTGAACCAGATGCGACCTGATCAGTTTCACGCGCAGGCACCGGCCGCGGTTCGCGCGACCGATATCCGCAAGCGTTATGGCGGCGTGGTGGCTCTCGATGGCGTCAGCCTGACTGTCAACGAAGGCGAGGTCTTCGGCATCATCGGCCCGAACGGCGCTGGAAAATCGACACTGTTCGATATTCTTTGCGGCATCACCAAGCCGACCAGCGGTCGCATCGAAGTGCTGGGCCAGGATGTCGACGAGATGAGCCCGCACCTTGTTGCTCGTAATGGCGTCGGGCGGACTTTCCAGCGCACGGCCGTGTTCGGGGAAGCGACGGTCTATGACAACCTTCTCTATGGCTATCACACCGGCTTCCATCACTCGGTTCTCGGCCGAATGTTCGGTGGCGCGGCCTATCGGACCGAACGCCGGGCGTTCGAAACCAAGGCTGAGGAAGTGCTCGCTCTCTCGGGCCTGACGGAGGTTCGCGATCGTACCGCGAACGTGCTGGCGTATGGCGTTCAGCGCCGCCTGGCTGTAGCTGTTGCCCTGATGTCGGATCCGAAAATCCTGTTTCTCGACGAGCCGGCTGCCGGCATGAATGGGCGGGAGACCGCCGACTTCATCGCGCTGATCGAAACTATCGCGCCCGGGCGGACCGTCGTCATCGTCGAGCATGACATGACAGTGATCAAAGCGTTGTGTCGCCGCGCGCTGGTCGTGGTGGACGGGCGGCCTGTCACGGTCGATGCGCCTGATCAGGTGTTCAAACATCCCGAGGTGATCTCGGCCTATCTTGGAGCCGAAGATGACTGAACTGTTGCGAGTAGATGGAATTTCGGCGGCTTACGGCAAAGTCTCCGCGCTCCGTGACGTCTCGATTGTGATCCGGCCGGGAGAGATCGTTGCGATCCTTGGCGCCAATGGCGCCGGCAAAACCACCCTGTTGAACTCGATTTCGGGCGTTCTGCCGATCACCGGCGGTTCGATATCGCTGGAAGGAAAGCGCATCGACGGCAGCAAGCCGTGGCAGACCAGCCGCATGGGCATCAGCCACGTGCCGGAAGGGCGCGAGATTTTTCCTGACATGACGGTCGAGAAAAACCTCCTGATCGTGGATTCAAACGGTGGCGGGCCGAAGTTCGACGTTGCAGATATTCTTGCGATGTTTCCCCGCCTCAAGGAGCGTATCTCGCAGCTGGCAGGTGGGTTGAGCGGTGGCGAGCAGCAGATGCTGGCGATCGGTCGCGGGCTCATGGCGCGCCCCCGATTGATCCTGTTCGACGAGCCGTCACTTGGCTTGTCGCCGGTTCTGACAAAGTTCGTGCTCAGTTCAATCGCCGAACTTCGGGCGAAGGGAATTGCGGCGCTGCTCGTCGAGCAGAACATGCGCGCCGCGCTCAAGATCGCCGATCGCGCCTATGTCCTGCGCGTCGGCCGGATTGTGCGTGCGGGGTCGGCGGCCGAGATTGCCAATGCGCCCGACATTCAGGAAGCGTATCTCGGCGTATAAAAGAAGAGAGGTAACGGTGATGGCGGCTGCGAGCGGCTCAGAGTTCAAGTTTCCCCAAGGCAGCAGTGATTGCCACGTCCACATCTACGGACCGTATGATCGGTTTCCGTCGCAGAACGAAGGGCGGTTCTCGCCGGTGCAACCGTTTCCGGTCGAAACGCTGTTCGCGATGTGGGACTCGATTGGGGTTGCGCGGGGTGTCATCGTTCATGCGCTCGCGGCAGGCGACGATAACGAAGTGACGCTCGATGCTCTGCGACGTTATCCTGAACGTCTGCGCGCGGTCGCGATTCTGAAGCGCGAGGTTACCGATCGTCGCCTTGATGAACTGACCGACGCTGGCTTCAAGGGCTGTCGCATCAATCTTCTGCGTCAGGACGGCAAGCCGGTGTCGACCGGCGGCATGAATTTCGACGACCTGACGGCACTGGCGCCGCGTCTGGCGGAACGTGGCTGGCATGCTCAGCTCTGGATCGAGACCGGTGATCTCGATGCGATGGCGCCGGAGCTGGAGAAATTGCCGCTCAATTTCGTCATCGACCACATGGGCCGGACCATGACGGAGAAAACCGTCGACTATCCGGGCTTCCGGAAGTTCTGCGATCGCCTCAAGACCGGGCGCTACTGGTGCAAGATTTCCGGCGCCGACCGCAACACCCGACAGGGCACACCTTATGCCGACACCGAAGCGTTCATGAAGGCGCTGGTCGCTGCCAATCCGGATCAACTGGTCTGGGGATCGGATTGGCCGCATGTCGGTCATACGCCGGAGACGCTTCCCAAGGAGGCCGATCTCATTCGCCTGCTGTTCAAATGCGTCCCGGATGAAGCAGTTCGCCGCAAGATTCTGGTCGATAATCCGGCGCGTCTTTACGGCTTCTGAGGATTGCTGTCGTCGCGGCGGCGATGTTCCGCATCTTAAGAAAAAAGCCGGCAGTTTCGATCGAACTGCCGGCTTTTGCTTGTCCTCAGTCTTGCCTATTGATCGGCTGCGATACCGTTCTGCCAGGTTGATGGGTTGCCGCCGAAGCCGCGCCGCGCCCGCTTGGCCAGCCAGAAGCCGAATTGCGGCGGAGCGTTGCTGAACGTCGGATCGGCCCCGAGCTTTTGCGCCGCATCCATCGCCCAGTTCGGATTGTTGAGAAACTCGCGACCCACCGCGATGAGATCGGCCTGCTTGTTCTGCAGGATGGCTTCCGCCTGATCGCCATGAATGATCAAGCCGACGGCCATGGTCATGATGTCCGCCTCGCGCTTGATCTGGTCAGCGAACTGGACCTGGTAGCCATACTCGTTCAGGCGGAAGAAGTTCGGCACCTTGCTGGTGAGACCGCCGGTGCTGCAATCGATGACATCGACGCCCTTGGTCTTGAGAATCTTCGCCAGCCGAACGTTCTCGGCAGGCCCCCAGCCAGCCTCGTCTTCGACCGACAGCCGCATGAACAGCGGCTTGGATTGAGGCCAGTGAGCGCGGATCGACTCGACAACCTCGATCGCGAAGCGCATGCGGTTTTCTTCGGAGCCACCGTAATCGTCCGTGCGCTGATTGGCTTCCGGCGACAGGAATTCGTGGATCAGGTAGCCATGCGCACCATGGATTTCGAGCACGTCGAACCCGGCGCGGTCGGCACGAGCGGCGGCTTTGCCCCATGCATCCACAGCGCCGGCGATTTCGCTGCGTTCGAGGGCGCGCGGCACTGTCCAGCCATCGCCGAAGGGGACGGCGCTCGGTCCGACGATGTCCCAATCCTTCAGGTCCTCGACCTGCGCCAGCGTTTCCGCTGACAGCGGACCATCGCCTTCCCACGGCCGCCGGGTCTTCCCCTTGCGGCCGGTGTGGCCAAGCTGGATGCCGGCGGCGGCGCCGTTGGCCTTGATGAACTGCGCGATGTTGGCGAGCGGCGCGATGAATTTGTCGTCCCAGATGCCGAGATCGCCGAGCGTTCCGCAACCGCGGCGCTCGACCTTGGTGGACTCGACGATCACCAGCCCCGCGCCGCCGGCCGCGAATTTTCCGGCGTTGACGAGATGCCAGTTGGTGGGGAAGCCTTTCTCGGCGGAGTACTGATGCATCGGTGCGACGACGATGCGATTTTTCAACTCAACATCCCGAAGCCGCATCGGTGAGAACAGCAGCGTTTCCTTCATTGTCGTTCCTCCATGGATGCCGGGAGGATAAGCAACGCAACCGCTGTTGGCTAACGTTGTGGGGGTGCTTTGTGCGCTTTCAGGAATGTGAAACTTGGGCGATGTATGCCGATCTGCTCGACAGCGTTGGCGTCGGCGTTTTCGGCGTAACGCTTGCCTGACAGCCTGCCGGCAATGATCAGCCTGCGGCTTTCGCCGCCCGGCCCTCGGCTTTCAGATTTAGCATCATGTCGGAAAAGCGTTCGCCCTGAACGAGGACGTGGCCATGGAGGCGGTTGGCCGCGAGTTGCTCGTTGCCTGCGCGAATTGCCTCGAGAATGCCGGCATGCTCCTGCAAGGATTGCAGCAGCCGATTGCGTGCTCGAAGCTGGACACGGCGATAGGCGCTGAGCCGCTTGTGAAGCGCGAAGGCCTGGTCTGCGAGAAACGCGTTGCGGGTGGCGCGATAGATCGCTTCATGGAAGTTGCGGTTCATCGCGTAGTATTGTTCCGTGTCGCCGTCTTGTGCCGCCCTCTCACATGCGCGGTGAGCTTCTTCCATGGCCGCATCATTCTCCGGCGTAAGACGGCGCGCTGCAAGGCGGCCGCACGCGCTTTCGACTTCCGCCATGGTCTCGAACATTTCGAATAGCTGCGTCGGTGAAAGAATGCTGACGATGGCGCCGCGTCGCGGCCTGATCTCTATGAAGCCTTCGGCGCCCAGTTGCAGCAGCGCTTCCCGGACGGGCGTTCGCGACACCCCGAAGCGTTCCGCCAGTGAAATCTCGTCGAGACGATCGCCGGGAAGAAATTCCCCCGCGATGACAGCATCCTCAATTGCCTGCTTGAGCTTGTAAGACTGACTCATCTGCGTAAGCCCCGGCCTGCTCATCGTCCGATAGCATCAGCTTCAGAAGACATACAGTATGCAGCGAATAGTTCGTTGTATGCAGTTTATATAGTAAAGGATGCAATGGGAAGGTAAGTATTCGACACGACGACGTCGGAGGGCCTTTGACGGGTGTGTGTCAGCTTGCCGAAACCTCCTTCGGCGGAACAGGGCAATGGAATGTCGAAATTTGTTTTACACGAAGCGACTGTCTCCGATGTTCACGCCGCGATGGAGCAGGGCGCGCTGACGTCGCGTCAATTGGTGGAAATGTGCCTGGCTCGCATCGAGGCGTTCGACGCGCAGGGCCCCGCCTTGAACGCCGTTATCGAAATCAACCCGCATGCGCTCGCGGTGGCCGACGAACTTGACGCCAAGTTCGAGGAGCGCGGCTTCGTTGGTCCTCTGCATGGCATTCCGGTTCTGCTCAAGGACAATGTGAATACCAAGGATATGCCGACGACGGGCGGGTCGGTCAGTCTCGAAGGCTTTATCCCTGCGGCCGATGCCACGATTGTTCGAAAGCTCAAGGCGGCCGGGGCGATTGTGCTCGCCAAGGCCAATCTTCATGAGTTCGCGGTCTGGGGAGAAACGATCAGTTCACTCGGAGGGCAGACGCGCAATCCCTACGATCTGTCGCGCACCCCGGGCGGATCAAGCGGCGGCACCGGGGCGGGTCTTGCCGCAAACTATGCGATCCTCGGAATCGGAACCGATACTGTGAATTCGATCCGGTCACCTGCCTCGGCCAACAGCATTGTCGGAATCCGGCCGACGGTAGGGCTGGTCAGCCGTGCGGGCGTCATTCCGTATTCAAGCGTGCAGGACGTCGCCGGGCCGATGGCCCGCACGCTGACCGATGCCGTCAGGATGCTGAACGTCATCGCGGGTCCGGATGCGGACGACCCTGCCACAGCTTCGAGTTCGGGTCATATCAAGCCGGACTATACGCAATACCTCACGGCTGGCGGGCTGAAGGGGGCGCGGATAGGCGTTCTGGAGACGCTTTTCGGCACACGCCCGGAGCATCAGGATGTCAACGCGGTCGTGCGTGGTTTGATCGAACGTCTCCAGCAGGAAGGTGTTGCCACGGTTTCCATCCAGGACTCCGCCCTCGATACCAATGTGCTGGCTTCGGACGTGAGTGTGCATCTGTACGACCTGAAGTCTGATCTGAATCAATACCTCTCTGCTTCCGCGCCTCGCGCGCCGGTCAAGTCGCTGCATGAGATTCTTGCATCAGGAAAATTTTCGCCGAGCATCGGCCTGGAATTGCGCAAGGCGCAGGAACTCAGCCGCGATTCTACCGAGTATCAGCAGCGTCTTCTGGCGCGGCAGAAACTGCGCGACCGCGTGCTGGAAATCCTGATCGAAAACGAACTTGATGCGCTGATCTTTCCCCACCAGCAACGGCTAGTGGTACCGATCGGCTCGCGCCAGATCGAGCGAAACGGCGTGCTGGCTTCCATCACCGGCTTTCCCTCGATTGCACTACCCGCAGGCTTTTCGAAGCCGGACGACAGGGCGCCGATCGGCGTGCCTGTTGGTGTCGAGCTTGTCGGTCGTCCATGGGACGAGGGCAAGCTGATCAATCTTGCCTACGGAATGGAGCAGGCTGTTCGTTGTCGCAGGCCGCCCATGAGTGCGCCGCCATTACCTCCACGCTGACCGGATGCGGCGGCGAGCGGCTAAAGCGCGCAGCGATAACGGCAACGCCTTGTTGCATTGATCTGTGACGGCGGGTGCGTCGCTGGAAAGATTTCAATTTTGCCGCGATGAGTGGTGTTTTCGGTGGTGGAAAGGGAAGTTGTCGGACAAGCCGATGTATCTGCCTGATCCGAACGAAGTTTCGTCAGAGCGGATTTTGGCACGGCTGTTGCTTTAATTCTCCGCGGGCCGCGCAGGCACATGCTGCAGACAGTCCACGATGCGCATCGTCATAATAAAGGGTAATCGAGCTATGCGGGATATTGTATACAGGAATATTGACATTGAATGCAGCTGTTGAGAGCATTTGTTGAATTGACCAGGTGAGACAGGGCTAGATCGGCGGGCAGGAGCCGCAAGGGAGGAAGCGATGGTGAGTTTTGCGAGGCAATTGGGCTGTATGGCTGCGTGTGCGATTGTTGCCAGCACGCTGGTCGGGGCCGCACAAGCCAAGGACAAGGTCAAGGTCGGATTCATCGGGCCGCTGACGGGCGGCGTGTCCGTTAACGGGCTTGGCGGCCGCAATTCAGCGGATCTCGCCGTCAAGCTGCACAACGCCAACCCCAATTCGAAATACGAATACGAGCTCGTCGTGCTTGACGACGAGTGCAAGCCGAACGTCGCCGTTCAGGCGGCGACCAAGATGGCGGCGGACAAGGAAATCATCGCTGCAGCGACGCATTACTGCTCCGCGACCGCGATCGCGACGGTGGACATCTATCACAAGTTCGGCCTGCCCGTGATCGTGTGGGGCGCGGTGCTCCCGGACATCACCTATCGCAACAAGTACGCGGAGGTTCATCGCGTTAACGGCACGATGATCAACCAGAACGACGCCAATGCCGAATTGATCACCAAGCTCGGCTACAAGACAGTGGCTGTGATCCATGACACGACCGATTACGGCAAGGGGCACAATCAGTATTTCAGCCAGGCTTTCACTAAGCTCGGCGGCAAGATTGTCGGCACCTTCGGCGTGACTGCGGATCAGCAGGACTTCACGGCCGAACTCACCCAGATCAAGGCGCTGAACCCGGAAGTGATCTACTTCGGCGGGCTGACTCCGATCGGCGTCCGCATCCGGTCGCAGATGGAAAAGCTCGGAATCAAGGCAGTCTTCGATGGCACCTCGGGCATCGTGTCGGACGCCTATATCGCAGGCCTCGGGCCGCTGGCCGAAGGAACACTGGCGTTTCGTGAAGGCGCGCCGGTGGAGAAACTTCCGGGCGGCAAGTTCTTCATGGAGAAGTACAACGCTCAGAAGTACGACAATCCTCCGGAAGCGTATGGCGCGTTTGCCTATGCGGCGATGGACATGATTCTCAACACGATCGATCGGGTCGGCCCGAACCGGAAAAAGGTCATCGCGGATCTTCTGAACGTGAAGGACCGTGACTCCATCGTTGGCAAGGTCACGTTCGACGACCACGGCCAGAACGTTGTGGCGGTCATCACCAAATATGTCGTGCAGGACGGCAAGTTTGTCGAATGGGACGACAGCGAGTACGCCAGCGGCAAGCGCAAGCTGCCAGGTCAGAAGTAACGCACCGGGCGCAAGGCGGGTGATCGCCTTGCGCCCGATGTCGACAGGGGTGGGGAGATTTCGCGATGGACGTAGGCCTGCTGGCTCAGTACGTCACCAATGCGCTCATGCTCGGCATGATGTACGCGCTCGTCGCAGTGGGCTTTACGCTGTTTTTCGGCGTGCTGGATATCATCAAGTTCTCGCACGGTGACGTTCTGACCGTGGGCGCCTTCGCGGCGCTGGCGACGTTTGTCGGGCTGAGCGCGATCGGTGTTCATTCCAGCCCGGTGCTGTTGCTGGTGATGCTCATGGCGGCGATTCTTTCCATGGCCGTGCTGGGCATGGTGATCGCCCGCTATCTGGTGATGCCGTTGCGGTCGGCGCCGCCACTCAATACGCTTCTGATCACCCTGATGCTGGGAACGGTTCTGCGCGAATCCGTTCGTCTCTTCTATCCGCAGGGCGCCAATCCGAAACCGTTTCCGCCGCTGTTGCCGACGTCGTCGATCAATATCGGTAACTTCAATCTACGCCTCGACAACGTTTTGATGTTCGCGGCCGGCGTGCTTGTCATCGTCGGACTGCAGCTCCTGCTTAACCGGACCAAACTGGGCCTGGCGATCCGCGCCGTGGCGCAGGACGAGGAAACCGCCCGCACCATGGGCGTGAACTTCACCGCCGTTGTGCTGGTAACCTTCGCGATCGGATCCGGTCTGGCGGCTTATGCGGGTGTGATGAACGGCCTCTATTACAACGAGATCAATTTCGGGATGGGCCTGTATCTCGGCGTCATCGGATTTGCCGCCGCGATCATCGGCGGTCTGGGCAGCATCTATGGCGCCATCATCGGTGGATTCATGTTCGCTGCCCTTCAGGCCATCGGAACGGTCGCGCTGCCGTTCGCCAGCGCCTACAAGGATGTCTTCGCTTTCGCCGCGGTCATCGCGCTGATTGCGTGGCGTCCCACCGGACTGATCCAGGAAAAAGTCAGCGAGCGGGTCTGAAATGATGTCGGCTATGTCAGGGAAGGCGCAGAGTTCCCTTCTGCCAGGTCTGTTGTCGCTGGCGTTCACGACGGTCTATCTGATCGCGCTTCTATCTGCCGAGCAGCAGATGCTGATTATTGGCCTGCTGGTGGCAGCAGTCGTGCTCGTAGGCATTGCTCACTATGCCGGCTGGCTGGAGCAGGTCGGAGACAGTTTCCGGGATCGCGAGAATGCGCTCAATCTGTGCGCGGTACTCGCGGCGTTCGTGGTCGCCGGTTATTTTCACGACGACCACTTTGTATTGCTGCTGTTCGTCACGGTTCTGCTGTACGCCGTGGCCGCGCTGGGCCTGAATATCCAGTTCGGTCAGGCCGGCGTTCTGAATTTCGCGGGCGCGTCGTTCTTTGGAATCGGCGCCTATACATCTGCTGTTCTCGGCACTCATACCTCGGTGCCATCGCTTCTGATTATTCCGATCGGCGGCCTTCTCGCGGCGGCCATCGGCTCGCTCCTGTTACTGCCCGTGCTGCGCACACGTGGTCACTATGCCGCTCTGGTGACAATCGCGTTCGCGCTGTTGCTCAAGACCTTCCTCGAAGTGAATGACGTTCTCGGCGGTCCGCAAGGCATGCAAGTGAAGGGCATGAGCATCCTTGGCTGGTCATTCAGCGATAATTTCGAGATCGGATCGGCCGAGATGTCGTTCTATCTCAATTACTTCATTGCGAGCATGGTGTTGCTGAGCGCAGCCTTTGTTCTGGTGCGCCGTCTCGATCGCTCGTGGATCGGTCTCAATCTGGATGCGATCCGGCTCGATGAAACCGCCGCGGGCTGCTTCGGTCTGGATATTGCGCGGTGGAAGATTGTCGCTTTCCTTCTCGGCAATTTCGTTATCGGCACCGCCGGCGCGCTGTTCGGCATGGTCGGCTCCTTTGTCGCCCCGAACAATTATGCCTTTTCCGATTCGCTGATCATGGTGTCGGTTCTTCTGCTCGGCGGGATCGGGAATCCGTGGGGCGTCATCGTCGCCACGTTCATCGTGGTGGTGGTGCCGGAAAAACTGCAGACCATCCAGGAATATCGCTTCCTGCTTTACGCGCTGATCGTTATTGCAGTGTTGCTGTTCCGGCCGGAGGGCTTGCTCCCGCGTCCCGTGCGCCAATATTTCCCGGGAGCGCGCTCATGACCTTGCTCGAAGCCCGCGGAGTGACGCGGAAGTTTGGCGGCGTGGTCGCGCTCGACAATCTCGACCTGTCGGCGTCGGCGCAGGAGATCATTGGCCTGATCGGTCCCAATGGCTCGGGCAAGACGACCTTCTTTAACGTCGTCACCGGCATTTATGGCGCGAACAGCGGCACTATCACGTTCGACGGTCAGAGCATGACACAGGCTCCGCCGCACAAGATCTATCGTGCTGGCATCTCGCGAACGTTCCAGCGCTCGCGCCTGTCGCTGTCCTTGTCGATCTTCGACAACATCATGATCGGCAATCACAGGCGGCTTAATCAGGGGCTCTGGTTCAACCTGATGCGCCGCAATGATTTCCGGCGTGAGTTCGAGGAGAACTACATCGAGGCACGCAAGCTGCTGGAGGTGTTTGAGCCGCAACTGGTCGGGCGCCTGTTCGAGCCGATCGGCGGACTGCCGATGATCGACCGTCGCCGTATCGAGATTTGCCGTGCCCTGATCAGCCAACCCAAGCTGCTCCTGCTCGATGAGCCTTCGGCCGGCATGACGCATGACGAGACCAAGGAACTGATGGATGACATCCTGCAGGTGCGCGAGCTCAACAAGAATCTCGCGATCATCATCGTCGAGCACGAGATGGGGCTGATCGAGCGGATCACGGATCGCTGCGTGGTGCTCAATTTCGGACGGAAGATCGCGGAGGGGCCTTACCGCCAGGTGGCGGCGGACAAGCAGGTGCAAGAAGCCTATCTGGGGGTGGAGTAGATGGCCAGCGTTCTGGATATCCAGGGTGTCTACACAGCCTATGACAAGGCGGATGTGCTCGAAGGTGTGTCGCTCAAGATCGAGCCGGGACGCATTACCTGTCTGCTTGGGTCCAACGGTTCGGGCAAGACGACACTCATTCGCTCGATTCTGGGTCTGACGCCTCCGCGCGCCGGCCGGATTATTTTCGACGGTCAGGACATCTCCTCTCTCCCGACCCACAAAGTGATTGCGGCGGGCATGGCCTGCATTCCGGAAGGGCGGAAGGTTTTTCCCAAGCTCACAGTCGAGGAAAATCTGCGGCTCGGCGCCTATCAGGAAGCGTCGCGGGACGTCATCGCCGCGCGTATGGAAGAAATCTTTCAGCTGTTTCCGCGGCTGGCCGAGCGGCGGTTGCAGCTTGCCGGCACGATGTCGGGGGGCGAGCAGGCGATGGTCTCGATCGGCCGGGGCCTGATGCGCGCGCCGAAGCTTCTCCTGATCGATGAACCATCGCTCGGTTTGTCGCCGCTTTTCGTCAAGGAGAACTTCAACATCATTCGCAAGATCAAGGAACGCGGGATTCCGGTTTTTCTTGTCGAGCAGAACGTCCACCAGACCCTTGCCATCGCCGACTACGGATACGTTCTGTCCAAAGGCAAGGTCGTGATGGAAGGGACGCCGAGCGTGCTGAGCCAGGCGGAAGAAGTTCAGCAAGCCTATTTCGGATAGGCTATCAGCGGCAATTCAACAGCCTATGTTTCCGTGCTGCTTTCCGGAGCGCCGCATCCCGGCTCCGGCGGTGCGTTCTCGCCGCTTGTAGGCGCATGCCCCTGATGGCTTCGCCTCCGGGAGGCGAATTTGTGAGCCGCAGGCTTGATCGCAGGCGTCATATCTTTTGACTGTCGGCGTTGTCGCGGTGCGGTAGATAAGCGGGTCTTGCGCTTGCCGGTTCTCTAACTCCTTACAAGATCGAAGTTTCTCAGGTTGGCCCGCGGAGATTTGCAGATCCGGCGCATGACGCAGTGCGTTTTGCCGGATGTCGGCACTCCTGATAATCGCGAAATGCCGGGTGAATAACGGCGCGGATGACAATAGGAGAGACGCGAATGTGTATGGGCGACGACAGACTTTGTCCGGACTTTCACGAGCACCATGCGAAGTTCAAGGCCGAGCTCAACTCGGAACGCCGCGCTTTTCTGAAGAGCGGATTTGCGGCCACGGGCGCGGCGGCGGCCATGACGGCCGGTGGAATCTCGCTGGTGACGCCGGCACTCGCGCAAACGGCGCAAGCGCGGCAGGCAGGCCAGCCCACGCATCACTATCTGCCGGCGAATGCCGATACGGTGCACTGGGGATATTTCAGCAAATCCCTGAAGCCGAGGGTCGAAATCAACTCCGGCGACTTCGTGACGATCGAGGCTCTAACTCATCATGCCTATGATGACTATGATCGCATGATCAAAGGCGATCCGGGCGTCGAAAGCGTATTTCACTGGACCAAGGACAAGAAGAACGTCAATCGCCGCGGAGCGGGGCCGATGGACGCGTCGTTGCATGGACGCGGCGCGGGCGAGGGCATGGGCGTGCATATCATGACCGGTCCCGTTTATGTCCGCGACGCACAGCCGGGCGATATTCTCGAAGTTCGTATCGTGGACTGTTCCCTGCGTCCCTCAGGCAATCCGGAATACAAGGGCAAGGCGTTTGGCAGCAACGCCGCTGCAAACTGGGGTTTTCAATACAACGATCTGCTCGACGGCAAGAAGCGTGAGGTCGTCACGATCTACGAGGTCGATGCCACGGGCACGCGAAACTGGGCGAAGGCGGCTCATAGTTTCGAGTGGGTCCCGCAAACCGATCCTTTTGGCGTCGTTCACCGGACCATCGATTATCCCGGCATCCCGGTCGATCATTCCAAGACCAAGCGCAACTATGATTTCCTGAAAGGTGTGCGCCTGCCTATTCGTCCGCACTTCGGCACCATCGGCGTGGCGCCGAAGGAAGCCGATATCGTCGATACGATTCCTCCGAGCTACACCGGCGGCAACATCGATAATTGGCGCATCGGCAAGGGCGCGACGATGTTCTATCCGGTGTCGGTCGAAGGTGCGCTCCTGTCGGTCGGCGATCCCCACGCGTCACAGGGCGACAGCGAATTGTGCGGAACGGCCATCGAGTGTTCCCTGAACGGAACGTTCCAGTTCGTCCTGCACAAGAAGAAGGATCTCGGCGGCACACCGCTGGAAGAGCTGAACTATCCGATGCTGGAAACGCAGGACGAATGGCTGGTCCATGGGTTCAGCTACGCGAACTATCTCGCCGAACTCGGCCCGAACGCCCAGACTGACATCTACAAGAAGGGCTCGGTCGACCACGCATTGCGGGATGCGTTCCGGAAGATGCGGCACTTCCTGATGAAGACGAGGGGGCTCACCGAGGACGAGGCCATCTCGCTCATGTCGATCGGCGTGGATTTCGGCATCACCCAGGTGGTCGATGGCAACTGGGGCGTTCACGCGATCGTCCGCAAGGATGTTTTCGCCGATCGCGCGTAGTCGAAAATCCTGACGTCGAAATCGCCCCGGCCGCGGATTGCGGCCGGGGCGAACTGCACCCGATCGGTGTCGGGCGCTTGCTTCAATTTAGCTTGATCTCGCGGGGCTGCTCGTTACTCTCAACGAGGTTGGGACAGCCGATATGATGAACTCTCTCTCGATGGGTTCGACATTCAATAGCGAGGATCATCCCGCATCGCTAAAGGCTGGAGCTTGGGAGCAGGCCATCGACAAGCTGGGCTTCGCCAGCGAGGGGATCGATGAACTGTTCACGTGTTGCGCGGCATTCGTCACGTCGCCATTGGGATTATGTTTTGCCAGGCTCTCCTCTAGCGCACAGATTTTGGCCCGCAAGCCGCAAGCCAGGGATGATGCAATTCTTCTGGTGCTGCTGAACGATGGCGAAATCGATTGCGAGAGCGACGGCAGAAAGTGGTCCTGCGCCATTGGTGACATTTTCCTTGCGCCGTCGCACCACTGCATCAGGCTGTCGTCGGTCTCCGGCTTTCAGGCTCTGATCGTTTCCATTCCAAGAGCAGCGTTCAATTCCCGACTTGGCCAGGCGAAGCTTGCCGACGCGCGCCTTATCAAGGGACAGGCCGGGGCGGGTAAGGTCCTGTCGTCGCTTCTCGGTGGATTGTCGGAGACCATCGACACCATTGGCCATTCGGCGCTTCGGCCCCTTGATCTTCTTCTTCTGGAAACGATTGTTGCGGCCACGGAAGACAGCGAGTCGGTGGGCTCGATCACGGATATTGCGGGAGCCCAGTCGTTGATCATGCGCCGGGTGTGCCGGAGCATCGAGCTCGAACTCGCGAACCGAAATTTGAATCTCAGGGATGTGGCGCGCAGGGAGGGGATATCGCCGCGCTATCTGCAGAAACTCTTCGAGAAGGCCGGAGAGAGTTTTTCGCACTATCTGCTCAACCGCCGCCTCGATCGTTGCGCGGGTCATCTGGTTGACGCCCGCTTCGACGCCTTGTCGATATCTGAAATATGTTTCACGTGGGGATTCAGCGATGCCGCCCATTTCAGCAGGGCGTTTCGCGAGCGCTTCGGGAAATCTCCCACGGATTTTCGCAAAGAGGTTTCCGCGCACGGTCCAAAGCAGGCTGTCCAGACCAATCGCGGCTGGCCTTCGAAGAATGCCGATGCGCTTCGCCTTCTACGCAGGGAATCCAGACTGGTTATGCCCGAAGCCGATGCCCTTGACGCCGCAACGGATGACGACGGGGCCGTTCAGTTGCATCGCCGCGAAAGCAGGCATCATATCCGGGCGACGCCCAGAACCGTGCACTGGGGCTATTTCAGCCGCTCGCTGACGCCGATCCTCGAGATCGAGTCGGGCGACCATGTCACCATCGAAACGCTCACGCAGCACGCCTACGACGATTACGATCGAATGATCTGCGGAGACCCGGACGCGGAAGATGTGTTCGAGTGGACCGCTGACAGGAAAGGAGTCGACCGGCGAGGCGCGGGCCCCATGGATGCATCGGTGTTGGGGAGGGGAGCCGGCGAAGGATTCGGCACCCAGATCATGACCGGTCCCATCGCCATCCGGGGCGCGGTGCCGGGAGATACGATCGAGGTCGAGTTCCTCGACATTACTCCAAGACCGTGCGCCAATCCGGAATTTGCAGGGCGTTCATTCGGGAGCAATGCTGCCGCCTGGTGGGGATTCCATTTCAACGATGTTCTGACCGATCCCAAGCCGCGGGAAAACGTTACGATCTACGAGATTTTCGACAAGGCGAATCCGCCGCAGGCGCGCCCCGTGTACAGTTACAGGTGGACGCAGCAGACCGATCCGTTTGGCATTCCTCATCCGACGATCGACTATCCGGGCATTCCGGTCGCGCGCTCGTCAATCGCGATTGTCGATCTGGCGGAGTCAAAAATCAGAATTCCGCTTCGTCCGCATTTCGGCGTGGTTGGAGTCGCGCCGAAAGAAGCCGATCTGGTCGACTCGATCCCTCCGTCCTATTTCGGCGGCAATCTCGACAACTGGCGGTTGGGGAAGGGAGCCAGGATATTTCTTCCGGTGCTGGTTCCGGGAGGGCTGCTGTCCATCGGCGATCCACATGCAGCCCAGGGCGATTCCGAACTTGGCGGCACCGCGATTGAATGTTCGATGACGGGTTATGTCCGTATTGTCCTGCACAAGAAGGGCGGAGCGCTGGATAAGCCGATCCGTGATCTCTCCTATCCCTTGATCGAAACCGACGAGTCCTGGATCGTGACCGGCTTCAGCCACGCCAACTATCTGGTCGAACTGGGAGAGAAGGCACAAAGCGAAATCTATAGAAAGTCATCGATCGACCTCGCGATGAAGGATGCGTTTCGCAAGATGCGCCGGTTTCTGATGGTCAATTTCGCGATATCGGAGGATGAAGCCATATCGATCATGTCGGTCGCGGTGGATTTCGGCATCTCCCAGGTTGTCGATGGCAACTGGGGAGTTCATGCCATCCTGCCAAAGAGCGTAGTGGCGCGGTAAGCCAGCCTTGGTGCTTGCGGTTGCGCGGTAGTGGGTTGTCCAAATGTGGTGAAACCCGACGTCAATCCCGCAGGCTAGGTGCTCAGAGGAAAGCGCATGGTGAACTTGGCGCCGCGGCCGGGACTGTCTTCGACGGTCACGCTGCCATGGTGAGCGTCCACGATCTTTTTGACGATGGACAGTCCCAGGCCCGCGCCTCCGCTCGTGCGTGAGGATTTCCGCCAGAACCGCTGAAAAATCGTTTGGCGATCCGCCGGCGGCACGCCGTGGCCGTTGTCGATGACGCTGACAGAGCCGTCGCGGCCGACAATGATCTCGATGGCGGTGCCCTCGGGCGTATGATGAAGGGCATTCTCGACCAGGTTTCGCAGCGCCCGCCTGATCATCTCGGCGTTTCCCCTGACGAGAACAGGCTCCTCGACGCCAATCAGTTCGATGTTCTTTCTCCGTTTCAATGCCAGTGGGGCGATGAACTCCGCCACCTCCACGCAAACGGTGTACAGATCAGCAACGCTCTCCGGGTCGACCACTGCTGTCTCAAGCTCAGTCGCATCGAGTAACTGGCTGACGACACGGCTCATGTTCTCGCTGTCGCGGCTAAGCGCCTGGCTGGCTTCGCTGTGCGGGAGTGTTTCGATTCTCGTTCGCAGGATCGCAAGCGGTGTCCGCAGTTCGTGCGCCGCGTCGGCAGCAAACTCACGCTGGCTGTGAAAGCCCTGCTCAAGGCGATCCAGCGCCTGATTGACGGCTTCCACGAGCGGCAGAATTTCGGGAGGCATGTCGTCGGTTGGCAGGCGCACATCGAGACGCGTCGGACTGATGTGCTTTGCGCGATCGGATGCACGGTGCAGCGGCCTGATCGCCAGACGGAAAATGATGATGTCGGCGCCGAGGAGGAGAAGCAGAACGGGGACGATGAGCCAGACCACCTGTTGCAGGAAGTTGGCGAGAACGTCATCGACGATCACGTCGCGGTGCGACAGCTCCTCCGCGACCTGTATCCAGACCGGATGGCCGCCGATGTCCTTGCGGGCGCTCGCACCGGCGATGGTTTTCGCTCCTCCCGGAGTTCGCGCCTTGTGCGGAACAATTCCCGTTGCATTCAGGTCGAAGCTAAACAGCGGTTGTTTCTGCGCGCTGGATGAGAAGATCACCGTGCCAGTACTGTCGAGGATCGCATATCTGTAGCGGCCGTACGCGTCCGAATACTGGTCGCGCACGCCCGCCGGAAGGCGCAGGGACCATCCGGTGGCCGATGGCGGCTCCAGATGCCGGGCGAACATCTCGATCTGCGCCGCCATCGTGCCAAGCTGAAGTTTCGCTACATCCGACGCCAGCGACCAGTGCAGCACCGATCGCAGGAGCACCGCCGCGACAATCACCGCCACGACATGAAGAGCGACAATCCGCGACAGGATTGATTTCTTGAGCGCCATCTAAACTCCCCGAAACCGAAGTTCGCCCCGATCGTGCAACGCCTTCGGTTGCGCACTTCGGAACCGCCACACTAGTCGCTCTCCGTCATCACGTAGCCGACGCCCCGAATGGTCGTGATCCTGACCCTCGCGCCGATATCCAGAAGCTGTTTACGCAGCCGATGCACATAGACTTCGACGGCATTGGATGCGACATCGCCAGTCAGGCCGAAGATCTGGTCTTCGAGGAGTTTCTTGGACACGACGCTGCCCTTGCGGCGCAAAAGCAGTTCGAGCACCGCGATCTCCCGGGCGGAGAGGTTCTGGGGCTTCATGTCGACAAACACCTGTCGCCCCTCGGTATCGAACGTGACGTTCGACAGCCGGAGTGAGCTGCCGAGCAACTGTCCCGGGCGCCTCAGAAGTGCCTCGAGGCGCGCCACCAGTTCGTCAAAGGCGAAAGGCTTGACGAGATAATCGTCCGCCCCGCTGCGCAGGCCGCTAACCCGATCCTCCACGCCCCCGCGCGCGGTGAGCACAAGGATCGGGATCGGGTCTTTCCGGTGCCGCAACTCGCGCAGGATTGAAAGTCCATCGCCATCGGGCAGACCCAGATCCAGAATCAGGGCCGCGTAGCGGGTCGTTCCAAGGGCGCTATGCGCGTCGGCCACATTGGCAAGGAGATCGATCTCGTAACCTGCCGCCTGCAGGCCCTTCGCCAGAAGGTCAGCCAGCTCCTCGCTGTCCTCGACAATCAGAAGTCTCATGGAAGCGCCGTGCCCCCTGATGTGCCGGGTGCGATGGCGGCCGGAGATGGGCAAGGAAATGGTATCATTTTAACTCCGCCGGGCGCCGGACTGTAAGCTGTGTGTAAGGTCGCGTCATGCATGGCGTTGTAAGGCTGCCGTAAGATGCAACTCCTATAGCAGATATGCGGTGCGCCGGATTGTGTTTCATCGCGCCCGCAATTCGCTTGAGCTGGCAAGATCGCAAGCCAACGCAGAATCATCGATTCCTGACGAGGCCCGCTGCTCCCGAGAAAAATTCGGCAGAGCATGGGGAAGTGGAGATACGAAATCATGCTTCGTCTGGTGTCACTCTGGCGCGAGCGGACAGTCCCGCGGGCCGTCATCGGTTTGATCACCGCATCGGTCGTGGTTGCGGCGGCGGCGATCGTTCTCAAGGTCGATCGCGGCACCGCGGCGCGCAACGCTGCCCTGGACAGCGAAATCAACCGGGCGGACGGCAAACTGCGCCTCACGGCGTCGCAGTGGAGCAGTGTGACCGTACGGCCGGTCGAGCAGCATGCTTTTCGCTCCGAATTCCGCACGGAAGGCAAGATCGCCATCGACCAGAATCGATCGACCCGCATCTTTCCGCCCTATGCGGGCCGGGTGACGAAGTTGCTGGTCGCTCCCGGTGACGCGGTTCAGAAAGGCCAGCTTCTTTTTGTGATCGAGGCGGCGGATTCGGTCGATGCCCAGAAGGATTTTGTTGTAGCTCTGACGACGCGCAACAAGGCCGTGTCCCAGGTCAACCTCGCGCAGATCGTTGAGCGCAGGATGTCGTCGCTCGCCAGGGACAAGGCGGCGTCGCAGCGGGAATGGCAGGAAGCACAGGCGAATCTTACCGCCGCGGAAAACGATTCCCGTTCGGCGGAAATTGCGCTGCAGGCTGCCCGCAACCGGTTGCGGCTGGTTGGAAAAACCGATGCCGAAATCGATGCATTCGAGAAAACGGGTGCCCTGACTCCTGATGCGCCGGTGTATGCGCCGCTGGCCGGAACGGTTCTGCAACGCAAGATCGGCCCGGGGCAGTACGTCAGCGCCGGGGGAAGCGACAGCGATCCGGTGTTCCTGATCGGCGACACCTCGAAAGTCTGGATCGCGGCCTACGTGCGCGAAACCGATGTCGCCAAGGTGCGGATCGGCGAGCGCCTGATATTCAAGGTATTGACCCAGCCGGATCGTTCGTTCGAGGCGCGCATCGACTATGTCGCGCCGGGTATAGATCCGGATAACCGGCGCCTTCTGGTTCGCGCCAGCGTCGATAATGCCGACGGTCTGCTCAAACCCGAGATGTTCGCGAGTGTGACGATCGTCACCAGCGAAGGAACGCCGACACCGGCGGTGCCGCTGGAGGCTGTGATCTACGAAGGCAGCAACGCACGGGTCTGGGTGGTCGGTGACGATCAATCGGTCGAATTGCGCCAGATCGAACTCGGTCAGTCGGATGGCCGGTTGATCCAGGTCTTGAGCGGGCTGAACGCGGGCGAAAAGATCGTCACGCGCGGCAGCCTGTTCATCGACCGGATGACCGTTGCCAACCAGACCTGACAGAGGACGGGCAGCTCGCAATGATCAATCCGATCGTCGCGTTCGCGTTGAGGCAGCGCGTTCTGATGCTGGTCATGTTCATCATGACGCTGGTCGGCGGCCTTGCTGCGTTCAAGGTGCTGAACATCGAAGCCTATCCCGATCCCGTTCCGCCAATGGTGGACGTGATCACCCAGAGCGCCGGACTTTCTGCCGAAGAAATCGAGCGCTATATCACGATCCCGATCGAAACGCAGCTTTCGGGTGTTCCGAACCTTCACGTGATGCGAACCATCTCGCTTTACGGCCTGTCGGACGTGAAGCTGCAGTTCACATACGCCTATACTTACGACGAAGCGCTCCAGCAGGTGCTCAATCGTCTGTCGCAGCTCTCCGGATTGCCCGACGGCGTTCAACCCGCGATCAGCCCGGTCAGCCCGATCGGTGAAATCTATCGTTACAGGCTTGTCGGCCCGCCGGGCTACAGCGTGCTTGACCTGAAGACCCTCCAGGATTGGGTCCTGCAGCGTCGTTTCCGCGCCGTTCCCGGCATCGTGGATGTCGTGGGCTGGGGTGGAAAGACCAAGACCTTCGAGCTGCAGGTCGATCTCGACAAGCTCGTCGCCCACGGCCTCACATTGTCGCAACTGCTGCAGACGCTGCGCAGCAGCAACCTCAATGTTGGCGGAAATATCGTCAATCTCGGCACGCAGTCGGCCGTTGTTCGCGGCGTGGGCCTTATTCGGTCGATCGACGACATCAATAATACGATGCTGACTCAGGCCGGCGGCAATCCGGTTTTGATCCGCGATGTGGCCACCGTGATCATCGGCCATCAGCCCCGTCTCGGTATCGCGGGTCAGGACAACGACGACGACATCGTCGAAGGCATCGTGCTGATGCGGCGCGGCCAGCAAAGCACGCCCACCATCGAGCGAGTCAAGGCGGAGGTCGAGCGGATCAATACGTCCGGGATCCTGCCGCCGGGTGTTCGGATCGAGCGCATCTACGATCGTCAGGATCTCATCAACACCACCACCCACACAGTCCTGCACAATATGCTGGTCGGCATTCTGCTGATTTTCGCGCTGCAGTGGGTGTTTCTCGGAAATCTTCGCAGCGCCCTGATCGTGGGAGCGACGATTCCGTTCGCCTTGTTCTTTGCCATCGGCATCATGGTTCTGCGTGGTGAATCCGCCAATCTGTTGTCTGTCGGAGCGATCGATTTCGGTTTGATCGTCGATGCGACGGTGATCATGGTGGAGCGGATATTCCGGCAGCTTGGCGACGATGCGCCTGCCTCGCCCTTGCCAGGCGGCGCGCCCGCCGGTCTCAGCGGACGATTGCTGGCGATCTACACCGCGGGCATCAGCGTCAGTCGCTCGATCGTGTTTGCGACCGGAATTATCATCGCGGGATTCATTCCGCTGTTCACCATGAGCGGCGTGGAAGGGCACATCTTCGGCCCGATGGCCAAGACTTATGCATATGCCATCGCCGGAGGCCTGATCGCGACATTCACCGTGACGCCCGCGCTCAGCGCGCTGCTGTTGCCGGAGCATGTTCAGGAAACCGAGACATGGCTGGTGCGGACCCTTCATCATCTCTACAGCCCGGTTCTGCGGCTCGCGGTCGGAAACAGGAAGCTGACGGCTGTTCTGGCGCTCGTGGTGTTTATCCTGGCCGGTGTCGCGATGCGCTTTCTTGGCCTGGAATTTCTCCCCAAACTTGAGGAGGGCAACCTCTGGGTGCGGGCCACCATGCCCGCCACGATCTCGCTTCAGGAAGGCAATGGCTACGCCAACCGCATGCGCCGGGTCATCCGCAGCTTCCCCGAGGTGGAAACGGTTGTCACCCAGCATGGCCGCCCCGATGACGGAACGGACGCCGCAGGCTTTTTCAACGTCGAGTTCTTCACGCCGCTGAAGCCGGTCAGCCAATGGCGTCCCGGGTTGGACAAGGAAAAACTGACGGAGGAAATTCAGGCGCGGCTCCACGCGGAATTTCCGGGAATCGAATTCAATTTCTCGCAGTATCTGCAGGACAACGTCGCCGAGCAGGTGTCGGGCGTGAAGGGCGAGAACTCGATCAAGGTTTTCGGCAACGACTTGCAGGAGTTGACGGACACCGCCGACAAGATCAAGGCGGTGCTGGCGACGGTGCCGGGCGTGACCGATCTCGGCGTGTTCACATCGCTCGGCCAGCCGACCATCCAGATCGATATCGACCGCGAGCGCGCGGCACGCTACGGCCTGTCGCCCGGCGATATCAATTCGACCATCCGGACGGCGGTCGGCGGCGAATCCGCCGGCGATGTCTACGAGCCGGGAAGCGACCGGCATTTTCCGATCGTCGTGCGGCTGGCTCCGCAGTATCGTCAGAGCGCGGAAGCCATCAGCAAACTCACGATCGGCGCGTCAGGATCGAAAGGCGTGACGCAGATTCCCTTGAGCGAGGTTGCGCGCATCCGGCTGGTGACCGGCCCGTCATATATCTACCGCGAACAGCAGCAGCGCTATTTGCCGATCAAGTTCAGCGTGCGAGATCGCGACCTCGGCAGCACCATCAAGGAGGCCGAACAGCGGATCGCGCAGGAGGTCCAGCTTCCCGCCGGAACCCATCTCCAGTGGGTCGGTGAATTCCGCAATCTGCAGGATGCGATCGGGCGACTGCAGATCGTCGTTCCGCTCAGTCTTGCCATCATCGGGCTGTTACTGTGGATCAACTTCTCGTCCGTGCGGGACATGCTGCTCGCGCTCAGCGTGATTCCAATGGCCGTGATCGGTGGAATCTTTGCGCTGTTCGTCACCCAGATTCCGTTCAGCGTCTCAGCAGCCATCGGCTTCATCGCGCTGTTCGGCATTTCGGTGATGAATGGCATCCTGATCCTGTCTCAGTACAATCAGCTTATCGAATCCGGCCTGCAGCGTATCGACGCGATCGTGCAGGCAGGTGAGGCGCAGATGCGGCCGGTCCTGATGACGTGCGTGATCGCGGGAATCGGCCTGTTGCCGGCGGCGATGTCCACCGGCATCGGCTCGCAGGTGCAAAAGCCGCTGGCGGTCGTGGTGGTCGGCGGAATGATGGTCGCGCCGCTCGTCATTCTCGTGGTGTTGCCCGCTCTGATCTCGCTATTTTCCCGCCGAAAAGTGGCGGCGGCCGCTGCCGAATCGGCGTTTGAACCGGCAGAATGAAACGCTGCTCGGGTGGACGATCGTGAAAAAGGACATGTTGTGAAGGGGGGGTGGCAAACGGCGCTGGTGCGGGGTTCCGGGACTGGTGGAGATACTCAGGCATGGCCTTATCGTCGCCTGATGATGATGTCCGGATTGCTTGCGGTCGCGCAGATATTGACCGGTTGCGCGGTGGGGCCTGACTTCAAGCCTCAGCCACCACCGGAGACCGCCAGCTATCTTTCCGGCCCGGCCGGAGATCGTGTGCCCGGCCATCCGATTGTCCACAACGCTGAAATTCCTCCGCAGTGGTGGGAACTGTTTCGGTCTCCCGCGCTGAACCGGATCGTGGAAGACGGCATTGCGCACAATTCGGACCTTGCCGCCGCGGAAGCCGCTGTCAGGGTGGCGCAAGCCAACGCGCTTGCCCAGCGCGGCGCGCTGTTTCCCAGCATCGCGGGAAATTTCGATGCGACCCGTCAGCGGGTGGCGGTCGATCTGTCGTCGCCACTCGAATCCGGCGCGAACATCTTCAATCTGCACACCGGCCAGGTCACGGTGTCCTACGTCGCCGATGTGTGGGGCGGGACACGCCGTCTGGTCGAGTCCGCGGATGCGCAGGCTGACATGCGCGCGTTTCAGCGCGAGGGAGTCTACCTGACCCTGGCGAGTAACATCGCGCTGGCAGCGATCGAGGAGGGGCGGCTGCGCGGACAGATCGCGGCAACGCGCCGGGTCATCGATCTGCAATCCGAAGTCCTGAGGTTGCTGAAGCGGCAGCAGGATCAGGGCCAGATCGCGCTGACCGACGTCGCTGCTCAGGAGACAGCCGTGGCGCAGACCAGACTTCTGCTGCCGCCGCTCGAAAAACAGCTCGCGCAGCAGCGTCATCTGTTGTCGTTCCTGACCGGTCGGCTATCGAGCGACGCTCCGGAAGAAACGTTCAACCTGGGCTCTTTCCGGATGCCGCGCCGGCTTCCGCTCAGCCTGCCGGCGGACCTTGTGCGCCAGCGGCCCGATATTCGCGCGGCGGAAGCCAGCCTGCGTTCCACCAACGCCATGATCGGGGTCGCGATCGCCAATCGCTTGCCGCAGATTACCCTCACCGGAAATGTCGGCGCCTCTGCTGCCCGCTTTGCGGAACTGGCCACGCCGGGCGCAGGACTCTGGATGCTGGCCGGAAGCGCTGCGCAGACCATTTTCGACGCGGGGACGCTAGCCAACAAGCAGCGCGCCGCGGAAGAAGAGGCCAGGCAGTCCCTTGCTCAGTATCGCAGCACGGTGCTCGCTGCTTTTCAGAATGTCGCCGACGTGTTGCGCGCCCTTCAGGCGGGCACACGCGCCATCAGCGCTGCGACCGATGCGGAGCGATCTGCGTCGCAGAGCATCGCGCTGTTGCGCAAGCAGGTGGACCAGGGGCAGATCAGCGTTCCGCTTCTGCTGGCGGCGCAGCAGGCCTATCTGCAGACGTCGCTTGCACGGCTCGACGCCCAGGCCTCGCAACTGGCCAATACGGTGGCGCTGTTTCAGGCTCTCGGCGGCGGATGGTGGAACAAGAGCGATCAGGAGAAGGTGGTTCAGGCCCTTCGATAGCCGGACGGACGGCTGGTTGCCGACGGTGTGCGGCAGAAGACGCTGCTTCCCATCAGCGGATCTTTGAATCCGGCCCTGAGGACTTCTGTTTCAGCGATGCTTTTGGCCCTGGACCGCGCATGTAGTGGCGCGTGGGATCGTAGAACAAGCCCGGCAGGTGCCTGTTCAGGCGCGAGCGCAAGCCGGAGGCCCGTGTCTGCGCGTGAACTGAAAGCCATCTGAAGTATTTCAAGAGGGACGTCAGCCGATCGAACGGCAATGCCATTTTCATCGCGAGGTATCCGTTATCGTACTCTTCATACGCCTGGTCGTGTTTAGTGGCCGGAGAGCGACGGCGCGGTGACGCTGGATCCGGTAATCCCCTTCCGCGACGCGTAAAAGTGAGCGCCGACCTGCACAGCGACGAGAAGAACGCTGGCTGCGATGAAGAACGCGCTGATCGGGCGGTTGACGAATGTTTCGAGATCGCCGTGCGACAGTTGCAGGGCGCGCCGGAAGTTCTCCTCGACCATCGGCCCCAGCACGAAGCCCAGCAGGATCGGTGTGATCGGCAGGCGCAGCCTCATGAACACGACGCCCACGATGCCGAAGAACAGCACCTCGATCACCTGAAAAACGCTGTTCGTGGTGCTGAACACGCCGACCGCGATGAAGAAAAGCGCCGACGGGAAAAGATAGCGATAGGGCACCTGGAGCAGCTTCACCCATACGCCGATCATCGGAACATTGAGGATGACGAGCAGGATGTTGCCGATCCAGAAACTCGCGACCAGACCCCAGAACAGGTCGCGATGTTCCGTGATCAGTTGCGGACCCGGCGCGATGCCCTGGATCATCAGCGCCCCGAGCAGCAGCGCCATCACCGAGTCCCCCGGAATGCCAAGGCACATGGTCGGAATGAAGTCGACCTGGGTTTTGGCATGGGACGATGCTTCCGGGCTCGCGACTCCTTCAATTGCGCCGTGCCCGAAGCGCTCGGGATTGCGCGCGATCTTGCGCTCGAGTGCGTATGCGATGAATGTCGTCACCGTCGGTCCGGTGCCGGGTAGTGCGCCGAACAGCGTGCCGACCAGCGTTCCCCGCACCATCGGCAGAAACGCCTGACGCAGTTCGGCCTTGCTGGGCCGCATGTCGCGCAGTCTCACCTTGGCGCCGGCGCCGACAAAGGTCGTATGGTTGACGTTCTGCAGAAAGTCAGCGACGCCGAACAGTCCCATGCAGATCGCGACAAGGCCGACGCCGTCGGCGAGTTCGGGCAGGCCGAACGTAAACCGGATGGCGCCGCTGCTGACATCGGTGCCTGCGACCCCGCACAGAATGCCGATGAGGGTCATGGCGACGCCCTTCATGGGAGTGCCTCCGCTCATCGTCGCGCCTGCGACCAGGCCGAGCAGCATGACGGAGAAGATGTCGGCGGGGCTGAACTTGAAAGCAAGGCTGACCAGAACCGGCGAGAAAAAGATCATCACGATGATGCCGACCGAGGCGGCGAAGAAGGAGGCGAGCATTGTGATGCCCAGCGCCGTGCCGCCCTTTCCCTGCTTCGTCATCGGATAGCCGTCGATGCAGGTCACCGCATGGGGCGGATGCGTGGGAAGGTTGAGAAGGATCGCGCCGATCGCGCCACCGTAAATGCAGCCGTAGAAAATTCCCGCCAGCATCATCAATGCCGGAACGGCGTGCATGACGAATGTCAGCGGCAACAGGATCGAGATCGCGGAGAGCGCGCCGAGGCCGGGCAGCACGCCGACCATGTTGCCGATCAGCACGCCGAAGAACGCCCACATCAGGTTGTGCGGTTCGAGTGCGATCCCGAAGCCATGCCAGAGATCGATCAAAGCTTGCTGGATCATGGCTCAGCTCCAGGGCAGCAGCGGCATCTGCAATTGCAGCGCCCACCAGAAAACAACGACGCTGACGACGACCATCGCGGCGGCAAGGATGGCGGCCTGAAGTATCGTGTTCGTCCTGTCGCCGAGCGCGGAGATGAAGACCAGCGCAAATGTCGCGGCGACCAGGCCGGCATAGGCGCCAAGGATCGCGAAGGCGAGTGTGCCGCCGATGATGCAGCCCCAGCCGCGCCAGTCCGGTGCGCGGTTTTCGCGCTCATCCCTGACGTTGAGACCGGATACCGCAATGGCAATGCCGACAACCGTCAGCAGCGCGCCAATTCCGGTCGGGAACATGCCCGGCCCGATATTGGCCAGCGTGCCCAGTGGATACTGCACCCCCTGCAATATCGCCCCGGCCCCGATCAAAGAAACGAGGAGGCCGCTGCAGAGATCGCGTTTCTGGCTGAAAATCGATCGCACTTGTCTCTCCCTGTGTATTTCTGACCGACGGCTTGTTGTTTTTGTTGCGACGTCGGTCGTCTATGGCGGCGTGGCGGTGCCGCCCTAGATCGCTCCCTCTTGCGAACCTGTGTTGTCGTTTATGCCGCGACCGGTCTCGTCGCGGATGTCCGGAGCAAATAGGCGTGAAATCATTGCAACGACACCACGATGCGCCCGGTGTTGCGATTCTCGATCAGCCGCGCGAAGGCGTCGGGCAATTGATCGAGGCCGATCTCGTTGACGATGCTGGTCAGATGACGAGGCTTGAGATCGGTCGCGATGCGCTGCCAGACTTCACGGCGCAGCGGCATGGGGCTGTTGGCGTTGACGCCGATCAGGCGCACGCCGCGCAGGATGAAGGGCATCACGGTTGTGTGCAGTTCAGCGCCGAGGGCATTGCCGAATGCCGTAATCACGCCTTGCGGCTGCATCGTCCGGGTCAGCCAGGCGAGAGCGTCTCCGCCCAGCGAATCCACCGCGCCCGCCCACGTCGCTGCTTCCAGCGGCCGCGGAGCCGGAGGGATGGTATCGCGGTCCATGACATCGGCCGCCCCAAGGCCGATCAAATACTCTCGCGCGTCTTTCTTGCCCGTGATGGCGGTGACGGAATAGCCGTTTGCCGCAAGCATATCGATCGCGATGCTGGCGACGCCGCCGGTCGCGCCATTCACGGCGACGCGTCCCGATTGCGGAGTGAGGCCGTTCAATTCCATCAGGTGGATCGACAGCGCCGCGGTGTAACCGGCGACGCCGACAGCGGCGGCGTCGCGCAGGGTCAGTCCTGCCGGCAGCGGCATCACCCAATCGTTTTTGATGCGCGCGTACTCGGCATATCCGCCGTCATGATCGACGCCGATACCGAAGCCATGCGCCACCACGGAATCGCCGGGCTTGATATTGGGATCGCGGCTTTCCGTAACCGTACCGAACAGATCGATGCCTCCGATCCGGGGATAGTCGCGAATGATCTTGTTTCGGCCATGCGCGGCAAGGGCGTCCTTGTAGTTCACGCTCGCATAGGCAGTGCGGATGATGACCTCGCCGGGCGACAGATCGTCGAGCGTGATGGTTTCAATCCGCCCCGAGACGTTGCCGCCTTCCGTGAAGTGCCGGTATGCCCTGAAAGACGTCATTCGATGGTTCCAAACTCTGGTGTCTTGCGCCGCTCCCGATTCATCGGCCGCAGATAGGGGCTGTCGGCGATCGACCATGGAGGGCGCTTCTCCATGCGGAAGATCTGGCGAAGATGAACCTCGTCGGGGCCGTCTCCGATGCGCAGCATGCGGCCCCAGGCCAGGGCTTGATGAATCGGCGTGTCGTCGGAACCGCCCATGGCGCCGAACACCTGCATGGCGCGGTCGGCGATGCGCTGAAGCATGGCGGGGACCGCGATCTTGATCAGCGAAACGTCGCGCCATGCGCCATGGTGGCCGTCACGGTCGAGCAGCCAGGCGCAGCGGTATGTCAAAAGGCGTGCCTGCTCGAGTTCGACACGCGACTCGGCAATCCAGCGCTGCACCGTGTCATATTCGATCACCGCGCGGCCGAACGTCATTCGTTCCGCGGCGCGCGCCATCATCAGTTCGATCAGGACCTCGCAGGTGCCGATTGATCTCATGCAATGATGCAGGCGCGCCGGACCCAGCCGCACCTGCGCCACCTTGAAGCCGTCGCCTTCGCGGCCGATCAGGTTCTCGGCGGGAACGCGCACATTGTCGAATTCGAGTTCGCCGATCGGCGCCACATGATCCTCGCAGCCCATCCAGCGCAGCGGGCGCACCAGACGAACGCCTTCCGTCTCCATCGGCACGATCAGGCAGCTATGCCGCTGGGTGCGTGCGGCGTCCGGATCGCTGACGCCAAGCACCAGCAGAAAGCTGCATCGCGGATGCGCCGCTCCGGTGATGAACCACTTCCGGCCATTCACGATGTAGTCGCCGCCGCGCTTCGTGATGGTGGTGGCGATGTTGGTGGCGTCGGACGATGCCACGTCAGGCTCGGTCATCCCGAACGCCGATCGCGTTTCGGCATTCAGCAGCGGCCGCAGCCAGCGGTCCTTCTGTTCGGCGTTGGCGCAGTTCTGCAGCGCGATCATGTTGGGAACGTCGGGCGGCTGGCAGTTGAAAGCCTCGGACGCCCAGAACAGCCGCCCCATGTGTTCCGCGAGCGGGGCGTAATCGAGATTGGACAGTCGCGTGCCGGGCTCATCCGCTGCGAGGTCGGGCAGGGCCAGATTCCATAATCCGGCGGCGCGGGCCTTGCGCTGCAGGTCGCCCATGAACGCGGGCTGCTGGTTTTGCCGGACGTGCTCAAGCCAGGCGGGGTGCCGCGGCAGGACCTCGGCGTCGAAAAAACTGATGAGGCGGTCCCGCCACTCCAGCGCACGGCTGGAAAGACCAAAGTCCATTAGACACTCTCGAGTTTTGATATATTGAACGATATGTCTGTTGGTTTCTTCATCTTGACAAAGAGGAGGGGTAACGTCAACTTCCGATCATGAGCTTGAATCCCGCAGATGTAGCTGACGCCGATCTTTTGCCGAATGGTGCAGACCAAGCTGCCCGGTCGGATCCCGCATTCGCGACGACGCTGGCGCACGGTCTCGGTATCCTCGAGGCCTTCCGCAATTCGACAGGCTCACTGTCCAACAGCGAGATTGCGCTTCACACCGGGCTGTCGCGCCCGACGGTGTCGCGTCTCGCTCACACGCTCACGGCCCTCGGTTATCTTCGTCGCGATCAGACCGGGCGCTACCTGCCCGGCGTCGGCATTCTGGCGATCGCCTATCCCTTGCTGGCTGGCCTGAAGGTGCGCCAGCTCGCGCGACCGATGATGCGGGACTACGCCACCTACGCGGGAGGCACGGTTTCGATCGCGACTCCGTTCGGGCTCGACTTCATCTATCTCCAGACCCTGCGCATGACCGACGTGGCGCCGCACGTGCCCGATATCGGATTCACCGCGCCGCTGGCCTCGACGGCGGTGGGGCGTTCGTTGCTGTCGCTGTACACCAAGGATGAGTTCGAGGCCTTCGTCGCCGCGATGGAGGCAAGCCGGCCGGATGAGTGGCGGCGCATTCGCGAGTCGACGCTCGCGGAGATCGAGACCTGCCGCACGCGCGGCTTTGCGATCTCGCTCGGCGAATGGGTCCCTGAGATCTACGGCGTGGCGGCGCCGCTTTATCGCACCGAGAGCGGCCAATGCCTGGCCGTCAACTGCGGAATTCCTTCGTTTCGATTCAATCCCGAGCAGGTCGAGCGTGACTGCGGCCCGCGCATGCTCGGGCTGGTGAGAAGCATCCGCTCGCTCACGGGCGGACAATGATCCTGCGGCGAGAATCCCCCGGAGAAAGGGCGCGTCGCAGATAGACGGAGCACTCAAGCAAATTGCAAAGGAGGAATACGATGGGTCGTCGTTTGATCGGCTTACTCGCCGGTGCAGCTTTCATTCTCTCGTCCGCCGCGGCCTCTGCCGCGGGTTTCCCCGACAAGCCGATCCATTTGATCGTTCCGTACCCTGCCGGCGGTATCGTCGATATCGTCGCGCGCACCGTTGCCGATCAAATCGGCCGTGACTGGAAACAGGCCGTCATCGTCGAATCCAAGCCGGGCGCAGACAGCAACATCGGCACCGCGTACGTCGCAAAGAGCGCTCCCGACGGTTACACTTGGCTGATCAGCGGGCCGGCGGCTCTGGTCAATCCGACCCTTCATCCTCACGCCGGCTGGAAGCCGATGCGCGATTTCAAATGCGTCGGCCTGCCGGTCTGGAACCAGAGCGTCGCGGTTGTCCCGACATCTTTCCCGGCAAAAACCCTGAAGGAATTCGTCGCCAAGGCCAAGGCCGAGCCGGGTCACCTCAATTTCGGCAATCCGGGCGCGGGCTCGTCGATCGATCTGTCGGCCAAGAAGCTGTTTCAGGTGGCGGGCATCAAGCTCACCAACATCGGCTACAAGGGGCAGCCGCCGGCGCTGGTCGATCTGATCGGCAACCAGGTTCAGTTCGAAATCGTGTCGCTGGTTCTTGCCTTGCCGCATATCAAGGACGGCACCATCAGGCCTCTCGCGACGTTCACGCATGAGCGGATCAAGGATCTGCCCGACGTGCCGACCGTCGCCGAGGCAGGCTTCCCTGAAGCCGCGTTCGTGCCGTGGTACGGCATGTACGTTCCGGCTGCGACGCCGAAGGACGTCACCGAGAAGATCAACGCCGCCATCAGCCGCGCTCTGGATTCGCCCGAGGTGAAGCAGCGTCTGTCCAAGGCCGATGTTCCCGGCAAGCCGATGTCGCTGGCCGAACTCGGCACGCTGATGAAAACTGACCACGACAAGCTCACCGCCGTCGTCAAGGCATCGAAACAGCAATGACCTCGTCGCTACGGACGCCGATCTGCGATCGGATCGGCATTGACGTTCCGATCTTCGGTTTTTCACATTCGGTGGACGTGACGGTCGCGCTCGCCGAATGTGGAGGCTTTCCGGTGTTTGGCGCCGCGCGCGAAACACCGGATCGGATCGCGGCCGATCTTGCGCTGATCCGCAAGCGGATCGGGAACCGGCCGTTTGGCGTCGACCTGATGTATCCGAAGCTGGCTGGCGACGAGGCTGATCGCCAGTCCGCCTATGCCAAGACGCCGGAGCGGCATCGCGCCTTCGTCGATGGCCTCAAGGCGAAGTACGATGTGCCGGCTGCCCGCAAGGGAAATTTCTTTTCGACGCAGTTGCGCAATCAGGATTTCTTCCGGGCGCAGACCGATGCCGTGCTTGCGTCCGAAGCCGATGCGGTGGTGACCGCGGTGGGGCTGCCCGCCGACGTGATCGCCAAAGCGAAATCGCGCGGCAAGCTGACCTTCGCGCTGGTCGGCGCGGCGCGCCATGCGATGGCCGCGCGCGAGGCGGGCGTCGATGTTCTCGTGGCACAGGGTTACGACGCGGGCGGCCACACCGGGCCGGTCGGCACATTCACGTTGGTGCCGCAGATCGTCGAAGCGGCCGGATCCCTGCCGGTGCTTGCCGCGGGCGGGATCGGGTGCGGGCGGCAGATCGCCGCTTCATTCGCACTGGGTGCTCAGGGGGCGTGGCTCGGCACGGCCTGGCTGACGGCGCGCGAGTATGGCACGCCGCCGGTTCTTCTTCGCAAATTGCTCGCGGCCCGCAGCGAAGACACGGTTCTGACGCGCGCGCACAGCGGCAAGCCGTGCCGTGTGATCCGCAGCGCATGGTCGGACGAATGGGCGGCGAAGGATGCGCCCGAGGCTCTGCCGATGCCCTATCAGCAGGTGCTGACCGGTGAATTGCTGGCTGCCATCGAAGAACATGAAATCGAGCCGCTGGTTTACGAAGCCGCGGGCCAGAGCATTGCGTGGTTCAACGAGCTGACGAGCGTCGAGGACATCGTGGCCCGGCTGGCGCGGGAGACCGAGGCCGCGCTGAGCGACATGAACAACCTGTTCGGTCGGCCGTCTCCGATCGATGCTCGATCCGCGGCAGGACCGGTTTGATCTTTGGAGGATAACGCGTTGATTCGTGATGATGGGCGATTGCAGGCGCTGCTTGCGGATGTTCGGCAGTTTGTGCGGGACGTCGCGATACCGAACGAGGACCTTGTCGAAAGGGATGATCGCATTCCCGAAGAGATCGTTCAGGAGATGCGCAAGCGCGGATATTTCGGCTGGTCGATTCCGCAGGAATACGGCGGATCGGGCCTGACCACGGAAGAACTCGCTCTCGCCAACATCGAACTGTCGCAGTGCTCCGTGGCTTTTCGCGCGCGGGTGGGGATCAACACCGGGATCGGCTCCGAGGCGCTCGTCCAGGATGGCAGCGAAGAGCTGAAGCGCACCTATCTGCCGCGTCTCGCATCCGGCGAACTGACCGGCGCGCTGGCGCTGACCGAGCCGGAGGCCGGCTCCAACGCAACCGCTCTGGAGACCGTCGGCAAGCGGATGAGCGACGGAAGCTATCGCCTCAACGGCACCAAGCGTTACATCACGCTGGCGCCGATCGCCGATCTGTTCACGGTCTTTGCCCGAACCGAGGAGGGCGTGCCCAACAAAAGCGCGATCACCGCTTTTCTGGTCGAGCGCGGAACTCCCGGCCTCGAGACATCGGGATCGACCCCGAAGATGGGACAGGAAGGCGCGCCGATCGGCGAAGTCTATCTGCGCGACTGCATCGTGCCGGCCAAGGCGATCATCGGGAAGCAGGGCTCGGGCTTTCAATCCATCATGAAGGCGCTGAACAAGCAGCGGATCAACCTCTCGGCACTTTCGACCGGCCCGGCGATCCGTATGCTGGACGAAGCCATCGGCTACGCGCGCAAGCGCCAGCAATTCGGCCGCGCCATTGGCGAGTTTCAACTCGTGCAGGCGATGCTGGCCGACTGCAAGGTCGATATCGAGGCGGCCCGCGCGCTCATCCTGGCGACCGCGCGCAAGCGCGATCGCGGCGAGGACGTGGCGATGGACGTGTCGATGTGCAAATACCTCGCGACCGAGATGTGCGGCCGCGTCGCCGATCGCGTGGTGCAGATCTTCGGCGGTCAGGGCTATGTGAAGGGCGCCGGCATCGAGCGCTTCTATCGCGACGTTCGTGCCTTCCGCATCTACGAGGGCACCAGCCAGATTCATCAGCTCAACATCGCGGACCACCTGCTGAAAAGCGCACGGAGTGCTTGAGGCGTGACGAAAATGTTGGGGCCGTACCGCGTGTGAAACGACAATAAGGAAACAAGAATGTCGGAACCGCTTCCTCTTCAGGGAATCAAGGTTATCGATCTGGGGCAGTATATCGCCGGGCCGGGAGCCGCGATGATCCTGCTCGAGCTTGGCGCGGACGTCATCAAGATCGAGCCGCTGTCGGGCGATCAGAGCAGGCATACCGGCTCTTACGGCGATGCCATCGTCAAGACCTACAACAGAAGCAAGAAGTCGATAGCCGTAGATCTGAAGAGCCCGCAGGGCCATGAGGTCGCCAAACGGCTCATTCTGTCGAGTGATGTCGTGATCCAGAACTTGCGGCCGGGCGGCGCGGACCGGCTCGGGCTGGGCGCGGCGGCGATGTGCGACCTGAATTCTCGCCTCATCTATGCTTCGATCTCCGGCTTCGGGCCTGATGAGAACTCGCGTGGACGCGTCGGGTTCGACATTGCCGCGCAGGCCGAGAGCGGCCTGATGTCGATCACCGGCGATGCGGAGGGCGAGCCGCAGAAGGTAGGAGTGCCGATCATCGACTCGGCCACTACCCACGTCGTGGCGCAGGCTGTCCTCGCGGCGCTGTTTCAGCGCGAACGCACCGGCCGCGGCATGAAGATAGAAACCTCGCTGCTCGAGGTCGCGCTGAGTCTGCAGGCAACCAATTTCACCGACTATCTGTTGCGCGGCGTTGAACCCCGGCGCACCGGCAACGGCCAGCCCAACAATGCGCCGGCCGCCGAACTGGTGCCGACCAAGGATGGCGCGATCGTTCTGTCGGCTTATGCCGAAGATCATTGGGCGCGTTTCTGCCGGGTTTTCGGACGAGAGGATCTGGTGGTCGATCCCCGCTTCTGCACCAACGAGGCGCGCGTGGCGAACCGGCCCGCGCTTCGGGCGACGCTGAAGGACATTCTTTCGGGCTATACGAGCGATGCGTGTGTCGAACTGCTCACGCGAAACCAGATCGTCGCTGGCGTGGTTCGCTCCTATGGCGCCGCGATGGCGAATTCCGCCGTGAGGGCGTCGGGCATCTTCTGCCGTACGACGGGCGGGGGAAAGGCAGACTACGAAACGATGGGCCTGGCCTATCGCTTTCCCGGCGTGCCGAAGCGCCCGACCAGGCCTCTCTCGGCGATCGGCGCGGATGGCGAAGAGGTTTTGCGCGAGGCCGGTTATCGCGAGGCCGAACTGGCCGAGCTTCTGAAATCGGGCGTGGTGGCGGCCGCGACCTGAAGGATGTCAGGCGCAGGCCTGGCGTCTGATGAGGGTGGTCCGGCCCGGCAGCGTTCCCGCGTGGATCAGATCGATGATGACCTCGCGGATCAGCGAGGTGGTTTCCTTCAAGGCCCGCTCGTTCGGGTACTGATTTGAGGTCGCCAGCAGCACCGTGCGGGTAATCGACGGATCGACGATGCGCGATGCCGCCAGCCGGCCGTTCGCGACGTCTGCGGCCACGCAATGCGGTGGCAGGATCGTGTAAAGCCGGCCGGATGCGGCCAGATCCTTCAGCGTGCCGATGGCATCCAGCGTCGTCGTCACCTTGAGTGACATTTTCTTGCTGCGGCACACCTGATCGATCACGGCGCGCAGGCGGTTGGGCGGCGCCGGCAATGTCAATGGAAGGCTGCGCAGGTCGCGAAGGGCAATCGTGGGAGCGGCCGTGTGCGGGTCGTCGGGACTGCTGACCAGACAGAGATCGGTCTGCAGCATTGCTTCGTCTGTCTGCGTCGGCGTCTGGCGATTGTTGTAGAGCAGCGCGACGTCCAGCCGCCCTGCAACCAGCATTTCATCCAGATGATCGGTGAGGCCCTCAAGCACGTGAATCCGTATTCCTGGCAGGCGCTCGCATGCGAGATTGAGTAGCGGTGTCAGCAACACGGGTCCCAGCGTCGCGAGAACGCCAAGGCGAATAATGCCTGTCGGAGCGGTCTGAATGCGATGCGCGTCCTCGAGGATGCGCTGCCCTTCTGCAACGAGAAAGCGAAGGCCGGGCAGGATGCGCTCGCCGGCCTCGGTCAACAACACGCCGCGGCCAGTGCGCCGCAGCAACGTCAATCCGATGGTGCCTTCGACATCCCGCACCTGCCTGCTCAAAACAGATTGCGGAACCGCGAGAAGCGATGCTGCCCGGGTAAAGCTGCCAAGGTCGGCAACCACAACGCAGTGATGGAGTTTCTTTAAATCCATCCGCACCTCGCTATCCGGAATCAGCATAACTGAAAGACAGGATGGAAGTCTAGCGACCGTGATGCGTGGCCACTAACGTGCTGCAAAACACAAACGCAGCGCGTTCAGCGCGTTGCAGGGAGCGAAGATGCAAGGGGAGACAGAGGGACCGCTGCGCGGGCTCAACATTCTCGATATCTCGACTGTGCTGGCGGCCCCATGGTCAGCAACGTTACTCGCCGATCTTGGTGCATCTGTGCTCAAGGTCGAAATGCCGATACAGGGCGATCATCTTCGCGCTCTTGCGCCGCACAAGAACGGCGTGCCGCTATGGTGGAAAGTCACCAACCGCAACAAGAAGGGCGTAACCCTCGATCTGCGCAAAGCGGAAGGGCGCGCGCTTCTCGAACGCCTTCTGCCGCGATTTGACGTGCTCGTGGAAAATTTCCGTCCCGGCACACTGGATAGCTGGGGACTGCCGAAAGAGCGCCTGTTCGAACTCAATCCCAAGCTGACGATATTGCGCGTGACGGGATACGGCCAGACCGGACCGTATCGGGACAAGCCCGCCTTCGCACGCGTCGCCGAAGCGATATCAGGATTCACTTATATTTGCGGCGAGCCCGACGGAACGCCGTTGCATATGGGCTTTCCCATTGCCGATGCGGTGACGGGATTGTTCGGCGCGGTCGGAATTCTCGGCGCGCTCTACAAGAGATTGCGCGAGCCTGACTCTCCGGGGCAGGAGATCGATGTGAATCTCGTCGAATCGACATTCCGCATGCTGGACTTTCTTCCGGCGGAATACGACCAGCTCGGTGTGGTTCGTGGCCGTGCCGGAAATCTCAGCGACTATTCCGCGCCGAGTAATGTTTATCGCAGCAAGGATGGCATCTGGATCACGATTCCCGCGTCGAGCCAGGCGATCTTCCAGCGGCTGTGCGTCGCGATCGGGAAAGGCGAGCTTCCGCAGGACGCGCGATTCAAGACCAATGTCGATCGCCTGCGTCATCGCGAAACGCTTGATCAGATCATTGCCGCAGCGATCGCCGAGCGCACCCTTGCGGAGTTGCGCATCACTCTCGACCAGAACGAGGTGGGCTGGAGCGCGGTGAACTCGATCGCCGATGTGTTCGCCGATCCTCACTTCACGGAACGCGAGATGATCGTCCAGGTGCCCGATTCCGAACTTGGCGCGATCAAGATGCAGAATGTCGTGCCGCGCTATTCGCATACCCAGGGGCGAGTGGTGAGCACGGGGCCATCTCTTGGAGAGCACAACGAAGAAATCTACGGCCGCTGGCTCGGGCTGAGCGGTGAAGAACTAGACCGTCTGAAGGCGGCGAAAGTGATCTAGTCATCGGATCGTGCAGGACGACCACGGGAGGGGATAGTGCAAACCGGGTTCTTTTCGGCGACGATTGCCGGCAACGATGAGAAAGCCGATCGCAACGTTGAATCCAGTCATCGCCGTGATGGCGCTGCGGTTGCGATGGGTCATGACAGTCGCTCTCAACTGAGCCTTCACGGCGTCAGTGTGAGCTATCGGCTCGGCGGCGGCGACTTTACTGCCGTCGACAACGTCTCGCTCGACATCAAGGCAGGCGACCGGGTGATGCTGCTGGGGCCGTCTGGCTGCGGCAAGTCGACCCTGCTCAAGGTGATGGCGGGCTTTCAGACGCCGGCCAAGGGCGAAGCCCGCATGAATGGCCGCTTGATCACCGAGCCCGGACCGGACCGGTTCGTCGTGTTCCAGGAATTCGACCAGCTGTTCCCCTGGAAGACCGTGTTCGGAAATGTCGTCGATTGCATCCGCCTGACCCGCAAGGTGCCGTATGCCGAAGCGGCGAAAACGGCGGCAGAGTTTCTCGATCTCGTCGGGCTCGCGCGTTATCGCGATTTCTATCCGCACACTCTGTCAGGCGGAATGAAGCAGCGCGTGGCGATCGCGCGGGCGTGGTCGGTCGCTCCCGAGATCCTTCTCATGGACGAGCCGTTCGCGGCCCTCGATGCGCAGACCCGCGCCAGCCTTCAGGAAGAAACCATGAAGATCTGGCACCGGGCGCAATGCACCCTGGTGTTCGTGACGCATTCGATCGACGAGGCGCTCTATCTCGGGGCCAAGATCGTGGTGATGGGGCGGGCGCCGGGACGAATCCTGCGCGTCTTCGACAATCCTTATTCCGAAACGCGCGACAATCCCGAGAGCAGCAACCTGCGTCACGAAATTCGCGCCCTCCTTTCGCTGGCTGATGGAGCGACGGCATGACCATTACGTGGCTGAACTGGCGTCGCATCACCATTATCATCGTCCTGCTGGCGTTATGGCAGGCGGGCGTCAAACTGACGGGCGTGTCTCCCGTTCTGGTGCCCCCGCTCGAGGGGGTTCTGAGTTCGTTCGTGCGCGGCATTCGCGACATGTCGCTGGTCTACAATACCTGGGCGACGCTGAAGAACCTCCTGATCGCGATGGGGATCGGATTGTTCGTCGCGGTGGCGATGAACATGCTGGCCTTCGTTTCGGTCTGGGGGCGCGAAGCCTTGCAGACGCTGGCGGCTGCTCTCAATCCGCTGCCGGCCATTGCGCTGCTCCCCGTCGCGTTCCTGTGGTTCGGCGCGAGCAACACGTCGCTGCTGTTCGTGCTGGTCAATTCGATCGTCTGGGCCATGGCCCTGAACATTTTCACCGGCTTCTCGACGGTGCCGGTGACTCTGCGTTCGGTGGGACGCGTCATGGGGCTGAAGGGCCTTGCGCTGTTTCGCCATGTCTATGTCCCGGCCGCGCTTCCCTACATCTACACCGGCATCAAGATCAGCTGGGCGTTCGGATGGCGCACCGTCATCGCCGCCGAACTCGTGTTCGGCGCCACCGCTTCATCGACCGGTGGCCTCGGCTGGCGAATTTTTGTCGACCGCTTCAACCTCGACAGCGAAGGGACCTTCGCCGGTCTCCTGACGATCATTATCATCGGACTTCTGGTCGAGTGGGGATTTCAGGAGGTCGAAAAACGAACGATTCAAAAATGGGGCATGGCACAAACCCAATAACGAGGAGGGAAGGGAAATGCGTCGACTTGCAATCTGGTTGATGGCGCTGGTCATGACGACCGCACTTGGTGCGGCTCCGTCGAACGCCAAGGATGTTCTGAGGGTCGCGGCTCAATACGGCCTCGGCTATGCGCCGCTGTTCGTGCTGGCCAAGAAGCCGGAGTTTCTCAAGAAGTACGCGCCGGACGCCGAGATCAAGATGATTCAGCTCGCCGGTGGCGCCGCCATCCGCGAAGCTCTGTTGTCCGATACCGCCGACATCGGCGGACTCGCGATGCTTCCGGTTATTCAGGCCTGGGCCAAGGGAGCGGACCTGAAGATCGCGCTTGGCTTGTCGGAGATGCCGGTCAAGCTCATAACATGGCGGCCCGATCTGAAGTCCGTGAAGGATCTCAAGCCGGACGACAAGGTGAATGTCATCTCGATCGGCTCTCCGCAGACGCTGATCATGAAAATGGCGGCCATCAAATACTTCGGCTCGCCGACCGCACTGGACAGCCATTTCGTCGCCATGGCGCATCCTGACGGCGTTGCAGCGCTGATCGCCAAGCGCGGCATTGCCGCCCACTTTGCCACGCCGCCCTATATCCGCATCCTTGAAAAAGAGCCCGGCATGCATGTGCTTCTGAGCAACAAGGATTTCGCCGAAGCGGATTTCATGCTGATCGCCGCCGGCGCGGGCAAGAAGTTCGTCGAAGGCAATCCGAAACTTTATGCCGCGACCATCTCGGCGTTGAAGGACGCGATCACCTGGATGAACCAGAAGCCGGAGGAGGCGGCGGCTTTTCTGGCGGCCAATCAGGCCGGCAAGCTGACGGCGGCCGACTGGCTTGCGGAGATGAAGCAGCCTGGCGTTCAGTTCAGTCCGGTGCCGCGCGGGCTCGCCGGGCTGTCGAAGTTCATGGCGGATATAAAAATGACCGCGAAGGCAGGTTCGTACGACGACCTGACCTGGCCGAACCTGCATGGTGCCGGCGGCACCTGAATTCCCGATCCAGCAAATGCATTCCGTGGGCGTCCGCCCACGGAATGACGTGATCCGCTATGCTTTCAATGCGCGCAGCGACACGTTCGTGATCGCTTCAAGCTCGGCGATGGCTTGCGGCGCGCTGACCACCTTGATGGTAGCCATGCCCATGTCCCGCGCCGGCTTCAGGTTGACGCCGAGGTCGTCGAGATAGACGCAGTTCTTCGGATCGACTTCGAGCGTCTCGACCATCAGCCGATAAATCCGTGGATCGGGTTTTCGCAGGCCGATCTTGGCGGATTCGATCACATGATCGAACAGCGCCATCACCTCCGCGACATAGAGCGACCGGCCGCCCGTGCTGCCGATGCTGTTGGCGGGAAGATTGTTGGTGATGCAGCCGGTCTTGAAGTGCGTCTTGGCAATTCTCAGCGCGTCGATCATATCGGGGCGGAGATCGCCCACAAGGAGAGGCAGGACATCCTTGCCCCGGACTTCCGCGCCGAGGCCCAGCGATTCCGCGGCGAACAGTTGATCGAACGTCTCGAGGTCGACTTCCGCCCGTTCGAATTTGGCCCAGGCGTTCTCCAGATGATTGGCCGCATTGGTGCGCCGGATAATGTCGGCGGGAAGTCCGCGCTCGGTCTCGAACCGGGTGAACGCCTCGAAAGGCGAGGTCGTCATCACCCCGCCGAAGTCCCAGATCACAGCCTCAATCATCGTCCTCTGCCTGAACCAGATGCTATCCGAAACGGCTAGCACGGGGTTCAGGCTGCGGCCAGCCTCTTCGCGGGCTCGGCTGGTGGCTGGCAAAGCCCGATTGCTGTGGTCGATCCGCCTTGCGGATTGGCTCGGTCATCGTTTCGGGCGGCGGACCACTCGCAGTTTCCCGCTGCTCCCGCCGCCGCAGAAGAAGCGATCGTGCCCATCGGATTCAAGGCCCGAGACCATGGTTCCGGCCGGCATCTCGATCCGCTCCAGGACATCTCCGTTGTCAGGATCGATCCGCCGCAGGTCGCTTTCGTCGCCCTCCCATGTGCCGTGCCACAGTTCGCCATCGACCCATGTCACGCCGGTGACGAAACGGCTGGTCTCGATGGTGCGTAGCGTGGCGCCGGTTTCGGGATCGAGCTGAAGAATCTTGCGGTCGCGATACTGTCCGATCCAAAGGCTGCCTTCTGCCCACGTCATCCCCGAATTGCTGCCGTCGGGCGCGGGAATGGTGGACAGGACGCGGCCGCTTTTCGGATCGATCTTCTGAATGCGGTCCTCGGCGATCTGAAAAAGATGCTGGCCGTCGAACGCCGTTCCGGCGTGGGCGGGAACGTCGATCGTGCGCAGCGCTTCGCCGCTGTCGGGATCAAGCTCGTTCAGTTTGTCGCCGGTCGCAAGCCAGACCCGCTGACCGTCGAATGTCACCCCGTGCACGGCGGGAGCTCCGGAGAAGGGGCCGTACTCGTGAAGAACGTCGGCCGATGATCGTTTCATGGGTTCATCCTGTTCCAGGCTGCGATACGCACCAGCGCGCATTGCGATGTGCGCGACCCTAGTCGGTGGGCAGTGACGCCGGGAGTAACAAAGTCGTCGTGAAACCCGGCATCGGCGGCGTCATCCAGCGTTGCGCCCGACCGCGGCCGAACGAGCGCACCTTGCCTCTTGCCGCAAGCTGGTCGAGCGCGCGCTGCACCGTGCGCTGGCTGGCGCCGAGCGCAAGCGCCAGCGCTGAACTCGACCACGATTCGCCGTCGGCAAGAAAAGCCAGGATGGCCGCGTTGGGTTCATCCACCGGCGGCGCCAGCACCGCAACCTCGCGTGCATCGTGCGGGGCCAGCACGAAACCCTGTTTGGTCGCGCTGACGTCGGCGACAGGCCGCAGCAGCGCGCGAAGCCGTCCGATCTCGACGCGCAAGCGTGCGCGATGGGATTCGTCGGCGTGCTTGGCGCGAAAGGCCCGCGCAACCAGCGCATCGCGCGTCACATCCGCCGGCCATGCTTCGGCCAGCGCGCAGGCAAGCGTGAACAGCACCGGGCGCCTGGCGAGCGGGATCGCCGAGCGCGCATCGCGCACGATGTAACGGCAGGCGTCCACGATAAGCGCGCGCGATGTCTGGAGCGCCTCGATGTCGTCGAGCAGCAGCACTCGTTGCTCGCCATTCGCGATCAGGCGGGCAGCGGGCGTATCGAGCACGGCGGAAGCAGCTTCCACTTCCGCGATCAGCGCGGGAATGCCGGTCTCGCGTGCCGCCTTGCGGGCGCGGGCCAGCGCCGCGCGCGCAGCCCTGGCCTGGACGTGCCGCATCGCCAGCCCGGCAACGACCAGTTCGTGCGCGGCGGTCAGGGCGGGCGGGAAGGACGAGGGGTCAAGTTTGGCGAGCAGGCGTTCCGCTTCGCCAAGACGCCCGATCAGCAGCAGGCGGCGGACTTCGAGATAGCGTGCATAGGCAGCGTTCACATGGTCGCCGCGCCGTTCAAGGGTGAGGCGGGCGGCATCGAGCGCTTTGGCCGGCCATCCCAGATCGCGGGATGCAAGCGCAATCTCCGCCTCGGCCACGACGCATCGCGCCTTGGCCAATGCTTCTTTCGCTCCGAAGCCGCGTGCGGCGCGGCGCACCAGGATTTTGGCACGGTCGAAGTCCCCGAGTTGCGCCATCGCGATGCCACGCAAGGCGAGCGCGGGAGCATCGTCGCGCAGGGCGACACGCTTCAGCGCGCCGAGCGGATCGCCGGCGGAAAGGGCACGCGCTGCGGCGGTGATCAGCGAGTCCATGGCAATCCCGTCACACTTGTCACTCCCGCCCGTGGCGAGACCGGCCATACGTTCGTCTCACGCGACCGGCCGGTTGCATTCATCGGGCCGAACAATAGCCGAGGAAAGGACGATAAGGCGATGACGAAGCATAGCAAAGGGAGGCGTGACGAAAGCCCTGCGACGGAGGCGGGACAATGATCGCTATCAGTATAGCACGGGCACGGGTGCCCCGCGTATCGTTTCGCAGCCGGTCCGAATACATGGTTTTGTCCGCCGCGATGCTGCTGTTCGTGGCGAGTGCGGCGGCAACCCTCATATGGTGCCTGTCGATGTCGGACATGGTTGTGCCGATGCCCGGCGGCTGGACGCTGTCGATGATGTGGCAGCCGATGTGCGGCCGGACATGGGCGCGCACGGCCGCATCGTTCCTCGGCATGTGGGTGGTAATGATGGTGGCGATGATGCTGCCGTCGCAGGTGCCGATGCTGCGGCGCTATGTCCGTGCCGCCGAGGAAGCGGGTAGCGCTTGTCCGGCGCGGCTGGCCACCATCGCTGGGCTTGGCTATCTCGGCGTCTGGACCGCGATCGGGATCGTGGTGTTTCCGATCGGCGCGGCGCTGGCCTCTCTGGCCATCGAGAGTCCGGCCCTGGCGCGCGGCGTGCCGGTGATGACGGGCATGGCGGTCGCGGTCATGGGGGCATTGCAGTTCACCGCATGGAAGGCGCGGCGTCTGGCCTGCTGCCGGGCCGCGTCGGACGATCAGGCACGCTCGGCTGATGCGCTCGCCGCTTGGCGGCATGGTCTGCGCCACGGCGTCGACTGCGCGCGTTGCTGCGGCAATCTCATGGCGATCGCGCTGGCGCTCGGAGCGATGAACCTGACCGCGATGGTCGCGGTGACGGCGGCCATCACGGCCGAGCGGATCGCGCCGGCCGGACTCCACATTGCGCGCGGCATTGGAACGGGTGCCATGATGCTGGGATTGTTGCTGGGCGCGCGGGCGTTCTAGGCCTCAACCACAAGTCCATGATCCGGCGTGAGCCAGAACTCCTCACAGTCACGCGCATCGCCTGCTTCCCACATTGTCATGGTCATCACGGCAATATCGTCGAGCGCGATCATTGGCGCGTGCCACACCCCCGCGCCGTAGCAGATCGCCTGTGCCGGATTGCCGATGAATGCGAGTGCGCGGGCGAGGTCAGGTCTGTCGTCCGTGTCGGCGGGCGCGACGATCACCAGATAGCGCGCGCAATGTATCGGCGTGAATATCTGGCACGACAGCGGATGACGCTCGAGGCAATCGACGTTGAACGGCAATGCCGATACGTCCACGCGATAGAGGTCGACCACGGGTTTGGTGCCGGTCGCATGGGCAAGATCGCGCGTGCCATCGATGCGATGCGCGCGTCCCTGATTGACCGGCCGTCCGGCCCTGTTACCGATTGCGATGACCGAGCCGAACGGCGCGAACAGATCAGCCGTCAGCGGTTGGGCGTGAAGCGCGCGATGAGCAGGCATGATTGCGATCCCGCCGACGGTCCGCCGCGACAGTGCGGCGGGTTGTCAGAAATTGATGCCGAGCCAGGATTTGACCTGTTCGTGCAGGTTGCCCTGAAAATCCTCCGGTGCGCCGGACGCGGTGATCTCGCCGAGGCTGAGCACGTAGATGCGCTGTGACATCGAAATCACCCGGCGCACGTTGTGATCGACCAGCAGGATCGCCATCTGCTCGGACGCGAACAGCTTGATCCACTCGAAGACTTCCTCGACGATCTTCGGCGACAGGCCGATTGACGGCTCGTCGATCAGGCAGAGCCGTGGCCGCATCAGCCACGCTTTGGCGAACTCCACCATCTTCTGCTGGCCGCCGGAGAGATCGCCCGCCTGCGCCCTGAGCTTGGGGCGAAGCGCGGGAAACTTGGTCAGCATCTCCTCGAAGCGGCGATCGACCTCGGCGCGATCCGGCGCGCCGGTGGCGCGGCTGAGGCTTTCCAGCGGCAGGCGCAGGTTCTCGGTCACCGTCATGAACGGAAACAGGCTGGATTCCTGCGGAATGTACCAGATGCCCTTGGCGGAGAGATGATGCGGAGCAACGCCGGTGATGTCGTTGCCTTCATAGACCACGCGGCCGCTTTTCGGTGTGAGAAAGCCGCAGATCGATTTCATCACCGTCGATTTGCCGGCGCCGTTGAGGCCGATCAGGCCGGTGATCGAGCCGGCTTCGACGGTGAGGCTCAGCGAGCGCAGCACGTCGATGTCGCCGATGTAACCGGCGGTGACGTTCTCCATAGCGAGGACGCTGCTCATGCCGCGTGCCCTCCGAGATAGGCTTCGATCACCTGCGCGTTGTTGAGCACGTCGCGGGTCGGGGCATCGGCGATCACCGCGCCTGCGTTCATGCACACCGCGCGCGGACACAGTTCGACGACTACGGGCATGTCGTGACTGACCAGAATGAAGGTCTGGCCCTTGGCGTGGCGCGACTTGATGAACTCGCCCATGATCTCCTTCATGGTCGGGTGCACCGCGGCGAACGGCTCGTCGAGCAGCGCGACTTTCGGCGGCACCATGAAACACACGCCGAATTCCAGCAGCTTCATCTGGCCGCCGGACAGTTGCCCGGCATCGAGATGACGCACGACGCCGAGACGCAGTTCGTCGATCAGCGTATTGGCGCGCGCCAATGCGGCGGGCGCATCGAGACCGAGCGCGCGGCCGGCGACGAGCAGGTTATCGACCACGTTCATGCGGCGGAAGACGCGGGTGAGCTGGAACATGCGCATCACGCCGAGATGGGCGAGCTGCTCGGGCTTGAGGCCATGGCACGGCTTGCCGTCGAGCAGGATCTCGCCGGCGTCAGGATCGGCGTGGCCACTCAGGATATTCAGCAGCGTGGTCTTGCCCGAGCCGTTGGGGCCGATCAGGCCGACGAGTTCGCCCGGCGCGATGTCGATGCTGACATTGTCCACGGCGGTGAGGCCGCCGTAGCGTTTCACCACACCTTTTGCGGTCAACAGACTCATGTGGACCTCACCTTGCGCACCAGCAGCGTGAGAATTCCCCACAGGCCCTCACGGAAGAAGCGGGCGAAGATCACGACCAGCGCCGCGAACACGACGAGCTGATAGCCGCCGATATCGCGCAGCCACTCGGACAGCACGTAGACCAGAAACGCGCCGGCCAGCGGGCCGATCAGCGTGCCCATGCCGCCGATCACGGTCATGCTGACGATCAGGCCGGTCTGGCCGATCAGGCCGAGTTCGGGCGTCACCAGTTCGGCGAAGTGCCCGTAGAGCGCGCCGGCAAGGCCCGAGGCGGCGGATGACAACGCGAACGCGGCGGTCTTCCAGAACACCACATCGACGCCGCTGCGCGCCGCCGCCACTTCGTCGTCGCGGATCGCCTGCAGGAACAGTCCTGCCTTGGAGCGCAACAGGGCATAGAGGCCGACCAGCAGCGCCGCCAGCACGGCGAGGAACAGATAGTACCAGCCGATGCGGCTGTTGAAGAGCGCCGGCACGCTGAGGCCGAGGTCGCCGCGGGTGATCTCGATCGAGTTGGATGCGACGAGACGCAGGATTTCGGCGAAGCTCAGCGTCGTCAGCGCGAGATAGGGGCCGGACAGCCGCAGCACGATGCGCCCGAGAATTAGCCCGATCACGCCGGCGACGATGATCGCGGCGACGATGCCGAGCAGCGGCGGCACGCCGAAATAGGTGCCGAGCAGGCCGGTGGTGTAGGCGCCGATCATGGCGAAGGTCGCAGGCGCCAGCGAGAACTGCCCGGTGTAGCCCGCGAGCAGGTTCCATGCGCCGGCGAGGATCGCGAAATACATCGAGACCACGAGCACGCCGAGCCAGTAGGCGTTGGTGACGACAAGCGGGATCAGTGCCACGACCGCGAGGAGCGCGAGCGCGACGCGGAATTCGATTTCGGTCTTCGCGGTCGAAAGTTTCGACGGGGACGCCGTCTGCGGCGTCGCGCTGGAGGTGGTCTCGCTGGACATCAGACCTCCCGGCCTTTTTCGCCGAACAGCCCTTGCGGACGGAACAGCAGGAAGATGATCAGCAGGCCGAGGCCGAATGCGTCACGGTAGCCATAGGAGATATACACAGCGCCGAAACTTTCGATCACGCCAAGCAGGAGGCTGGCGATGATGCTGCCGGGCACCGAGCCCATGCCGCCGAGCACGACGATGATGTAGGACTTGATCGCGGGGAACGCGCCGACGTCCGGTGAGGCGTTGATCACCGGCGACAGCAGCGCGCCGGCGAAGGCCGCAAGGCCGCCGGAGAGCATGAACACGATCGAACTGGCGCGCGCGGTGTCGATGCCGGCCAGCGACGCGCCCAGCCGGTTCTGCGCCACGGCCCGGATCTGCTTGCCCCAGAACGACCATTTGATCAGCGCCGCGGTGATGGCGATGACCACGATGGTGATGCCGGCGGCGGCGAGCCGGTGGCCGCTGATCAGCACCGGGCCGATGGTAACGCGGCTGACGTCGATCAATGTCGGGCCGCGGAAGGCGTAGGGACCGATGACCTTGTCCACCAGGTTGATGAGGAACAGCGACAGGCCGAAGGTGACGATGACGGCGTATTCGTCGCGCATCAGGCCCCACGATGTGTAGCCGGCGTAGAGCGGGCGCATCAGCGTCCGCTCCGTCGCCCAGCCGAAGGCCGCGCCCACGATGAAGGCGAACGGCAGCGCCAGCCACACCGGCACGCCGAGCGCCAGTGCGATCATCGAATAAGCATAAGCGCCGACCATGTAGAATTCGCCGTGGGCGAAATTCACCACGCGCAGGATGCCGAAGATCAGCGACAGACCGATCGCCATCAGGGCGTAGAAAAGGCCGGTGATGAGGCCGTTGACCGCGAGGTCAACGGCAAGTGCTGCGTTCATCGTGAATGCCGGATGATGTTAGTTCTTCGGCTTCCAGAGCTTGGACGGATCGAGCGGCTTGCCCGGCTCGGCCACGAGGGCCGAATCCCCGACCTTCTGGTTCACCTCGGTCATCTGGTAAGTGACGAAGGGCACATCGAGCCACTGGTTGAACTTGTAGCCCTTGTCCTTCGAGAAGGCCATTTCGCCGCGGGTGCCGGTGAGCTTGGTCTCGCCCAGCGCCTTGATCAGGGCATCGGGTTCGGTGGATTTGGCGCGCTTGATGGCGTCCGCGATCACCAGCAGCGAATCCGCGGCCTGGAACAGCAGGCGGTTCGGCGCATTCTTGGTCTTGGCGGTGTAGGCTTCGCCGACTTTCTTGCCGAGGTCGGGCTGGCTCATCTTGGGATGATAGAGGCCGAACACCAGGAGGCCCTTGCCGGCTTCCTTCACGTTCTGCCAGAAGTCCGGATAATCGGCGAGGCCGGAGCCGTCATAGAACCAGGTCTTGGACGAGGGCGCGATGCCCTGCTCGTAAACCTGGTTCATCATGATGTAGGCGGCCGGCGGCAGCATCACGTTGATGATCGCATCCGGCGGATTGGCGCGCAGCGGCAGGATCGCGGGAAGGAAGTCCTTCGAGGCGCGGTCCAGCGTTTCATACTTGTAGTCGATATTGGGCGCCTGCTCCTTGAGCTTGGCGCCGATCACCTTGGCGAGGCCGATGCCGTAGTCGGTGTTCTCGGCGAACGCCACCACGCGCTTGGCGCCCAGCGCCTTCATCGCGGCCGCGGCCGCATCGCCGACGCGGTTGTTGTAGTTGCCGGGATTGAAGACTTCGGCATAGCCCTTCTCGCGAATCGCGTCGGACCAGCCGTTCGTGTTGACGTAGGGGATGTGATAGCGGTGAGCGACTTCCATGCCGGCCAGCGCGGCGGAGCTTTGATGTTCGCCGGTGATGGCGACGACCTTGTCGCGGGTGATCAGTTTTTCCACCGCGGCGCGAGCCTTCTCGGGCAGGCCCTGCGTGTCCTCGATCACCAGTTCGATCGGCCGTCCGTTCACGCCGCCGCCGTCATTGATGATCTTGGCCATCACTTCCAGGCCGTCCTTGACCTGGGTGCCCTGAACGACCGAACCCGGCGGCGATTGCGTGATCGTCACGCCGATCTTGATCGGGTCGGCGGCCTGCGCGCCGGAGGCAAGCAGGAGCGACGCGGACGCGATAAGTCCCGCGCCCAAGGCGTTGCGGATCGAAAACATGGTCATTGGCTGTCTCCCGGCTGGCGATTTATTTTTCCTTTTGCCACGCGGCAGTATGGGCAAACTGTGTTCCCTTTGGCAAGCGCGGTTCCGTCGCACGCTGCTTGCATTGTGGGCTTCTCGCTGCGGTTTTTGCAGCAGCTTGCAAGAAGATCGCGCAAATCCGGGGGAGCGCCCCTTTCGTCCGGGCGCGGTATCGCATAAGCACTCCGCAGCTTTCCTCCTGCATGTGCCTCCATGATCCGTCTCGACAACATCTCCAAGCAAAACGGCCACCAGATCCTGTTCATCGAAGCCTCCGGCGCGCTTCAAAAGGGTGAAAAGATCGGCCTTGTCGGCCCCAACGGGTCGGGCAAGACCACCCTGTTCCGGATGATCACCGGGCAGGAGTTGCCTGACGAAGGGCAGGTGTCGGTCGATCGCGGCGTCACCATCGGCTATTTCAGCCAGGATGTCGGCGAGATGTCGGGCCGCAGCGCCGTGGCGGAAGTGATGGACGGCGCGGGTCCCGTCAGCGGGATCGCAGCCGAGTTGCGCGAGCTTGAAGCCGCGATGGTCGATCCCGCGCGCGCCGACGACATGGAACAGATTCTCGAACGCTATGGCGAGGTGCAGGCGCGCTTCCAGGATCTCGATGGCTATGCGCTCGATGCGCGGGCGCGCGAAGTGCTCGCGGGTCTGAGCTTCAGCCCGGAGATGATGGAGGGCGACGTCGGCAATCTGTCCGGCGGCTGGAAGATGCGCGTGGCGCTGGCGCGCATTCTTCTGATGCGGCCCGACATCATGCTGCTCGACGAGCCGAGCAACCACCTCGACATCGAAAGCCTGATCTGGCTCGAACAGTTCCTGAAGGGCTTCGAGGGCGCGTTGCTGATGACGTCGCACGACCGCGCATTCATGAACCGCATCGTCAACCGGATTATCGAGATCGATGGCGGATCATTGACGACCTATGCCGGCGACTACGATTTCTATGAGCAGCAGCGTGCGCTGGCCGAGAAGCAGCAGCAGGCGCAGTTCGAGCGTCAGCAGGCAATGCTCGCCAAGGAGATCAAGTTCATCGAGCGCTTCAAGGCCCGCGCATCCCACGCCGCGCAGGTACAAAGCCGCGTGAAGAAACTCGACAAGATCGAGCGCGTCGAGCCGCCGCGCCGGCGTGAGGCGATTGCCTTTGATTTTCTCCCCGCGCCGCGTTCCGGCGAGGATGTCGCGAGCCTCAAGGGCGTCAGCAAGGGTTACGGCAGCCGGCGCATCTATGACGATCTGGACTTTCAGGTCCGCCGCAAGGAGCGCTGGTGCGTGATGGGCATCAACGGCGCCGGCAAATCGACGCTGCTCAAATTGATCGCCGGTGCGACCGATCCCGACGGCGGCACGGTCGCGATCGGCAGCAGCGTGAAGATGGGTTACTTCGCCCAGCACGCGATGGATCTGCTCGGAGGCGAGCGCACGGTGTTCGAGGAGCTGGAATATTCGTTCCCGCAGGCGGGACAGGGATCGCTGCGCGCGCTGGCCGGCTGCTTCGGTTTCTCCGGCGACGACGTCGAGAAGAAATGCCGCGTGCTGTCGGGTGGCGAGAAGGCGCGGCTGGTGATGGCCAAGATGCTTTTCGATCCGCCGAACTTCCTGGTGCTCGACGAACCGACCAACCACCTCGACATGGCGACCAAGCAGATGCTGATCGGCGCGTTGGCGCAGTTCGAAGGCACCATGCTGTTCGTCTCGCATGATCGCCATTTTTTGGCCGCACTGTCGAACCGGGTCCTGGAGCTGACCCCCGAAGGCATTCACCAGTATGGCGGCGGGTACACTGAATATGTCGCCCGCACGGGCCAGGAGGCCCCCGGCTTGCGCGGCTAGTGTCCCCGAGATCCGCCCGATTTTGCGGCCCGTTTTATCGCGGGCTTCCCATTCGACGGGACGCTGGCAAATCTCCAATTCCAGTGCGGTTTTGGTTCAGAAATTCGCTCGCAGAGTTTGCGGTAACAATGAAGCGAACTTCCGAACCGCCACACTGGTAGGGGTAGCGCGAAGCCTCATTGCAGACTATATAAACCGCGCCTTTTAGCGATGGAGCCCTTGCTGCTCCTCAGGCCTGTGTTGATTAATGAGAAGCTGATCCAGCACCATCGCCCATCACCGAGCCGCGAATTTCTGCGCATTCGCCTGACGCTCAATAGAGCATAGGTGAATTGATTGCCGTGTGGCGGATGACAGGAGATTGAAATTCTATGAGTGCGTTCCATAGAGAGAAGGTTCTTTCCGTCCGCCACTGGACCGACTCGCTCTTCAGTTTCACGGCGACCCGCAACGCAGGCTTCCGTTTCCAGAATGGCCAGTTCGCCATGATCGGGCTGGAGGTCGATGGCCGGCCGCTGGTCCGGGCCTACAGCATGGCCAGCGCCAATCACGAAGATTCGCTGGAGTTTTTCAGCATCAAGGTTCCCGACGGGCCGCTGACCTCGCGCCTCCAGAAGATCAAGGAAGGGGACACCATTCTGGTCGGCCAGAAGCCGACCGGTACCCTGATTACCGGTAACCTTATTCCGGGCAAGCGCCTGCTGCTGCTGTCCACCGGCACCGGGCTCGCGCCGTTCGCCAGCCTGATCAAGGACCCGGAGGTCTACGACAATTACGAGACCATCATCCTGGCCCACGGCTGCCGGCAGATTTCCGAGCTCGCCTATGGCGAGGCGCTGGTTGCCAATCTGCGCGACGATGAAATCTTCGGCCCGATGATCAAGGACAAGCTGATCTACTATCCGACCGTGACGCGCGAGCCGTTCCGCAATCGCGGCCGCATCACCGATCTGATCTCCTCGGCGCAATTGTTCAACGACGTCGGCCTGCCGCCGCTCGATATCGAGACCGACCGCATCATGCTGTGCGGCAGCCCGGCGATGCTGGCGGACCTGCACGATATGTTCTCCGAACGCGGCTTCGTCGAGGGCAGCCACAGCAAGCCCGGCCACTTCGTGATCGAGAAGGCCTTCGTCGAGCGCTGACAGCCTTCGCCTGGAACGCCTCCGGACGTTCTCGCGCTGACATGCGCACGGATGGCTGATAGAACGTCACCTGAAACCAACGCTGGTCAGGTGACGTTTTCATGCCGATCGATCCTATCGAACTCTCGCGCGAACTCATCGCTTTCAACACCGTCAATCCGCCGGGCAACGAACTGAGCTGCATCGCTCATCTCGAAACAATTCTGGCGGGCGCGGGGTTCGAGACCTCGGTGCAGCGGTTCGCGCCGGATCGCGCCAATCTGGTGGCGACCATCGGCGGCGTCGGCAACAAGCCGCCGCTGTGCTTCACCGGCCATGTCGACACCGTGCCGCTCGGCAATGCGCCGTGGAGCGTCGATCCGTTCGGCGCCGAGATCATCGACGGCAAGATGTACGGGCGCGGCTCGACCGATATGAAATGCGGCGTCGCCGCGTTTGTCGCCGCTACCTGCAACAATGTCGAAAAGCTGCGCGAGACCAGCGGCGTGGTGCTCGCGATCACCGCCGGCGAGGAAATCGGCTGCGAGGGCGCGTTTCATCTCGCGCGCGATGGCAATCTCGGCCGCGCCGGTGCGATCGTGGTCGCCGAGCCTACCTCGAACGCGGCACTGGTCGGGCACAAGGGCGCGCTGTGGCTGCGGCTGATCCTCAAAGGCGTCACTGCGCACGGCTCGATGCCGCATCTTGGCGTCAGCGCGGCCTACAAGGCGGCGCGCGCGCTCATGACCCTTGAGAAATTCCAGTTCAACGCCAAGCCGCACCCTTATCTTGGCTCGCCGACGCTGAATGTCGGCACCGTCCACGCGGGCCTCAACGTCAACTCGGTGCCGGATCGCGCCGAGATCGGCATCGACATTCGCAGCATTCCCAGTCTCGATCACGCCCGGATCCGCGAGCATCTCGCGGCCGAACTCGGCGAGGAGGCGACGCTCGAGCCGATCATCGATGTCGGCGCGATCTGGACCGATCCGGCGACACCGTGGGTGGGCGAAGTCTACGACGTGGTGCGCAGCGTGACCGGCGAGGATCAGGGCACGGAGCCGCGCACCGCGCCGTACTTTACCGATGCCTCGGCGCTGACGCCGGCTTTCGGCAATCCGCCGACTATCATCCTCGGCCCCGGCGAAGCGGCCAAGGCGCATCAGACCGACGAGTACTGCTCGGTCCAGCGCATTCACGAAGCGACCGATATTTACGCGCGGTTAGCCATCAAGTGGTGCGGCGCGGAGAACTGATTTACTTGTGAGCCGGCAGGGCGAGGATTAAGCTTCGTCAAAACAAGAACGAGACGCCGGACGCACGATGGACTGGTCAGGTTATTCCATACCCGAGATGCAGCTTGAGGCGCATTTCGGGGATCGCATCATTCCCGCATTTCGCGAGCGCCCGGCCAGCGTCTGGCAGATGGTTGCCGACGCGGCCGCGCGAAACCCCGATGGCGAAGCGCTGGTCGCGGGCGACCGGCGCATGACCTGGACGGAGGTCGTCGAGCAATCGTCACGCGTCGCGGCGGGGCTGCGGAAATTGGGACTGAGGCCGGGCGATCGCATCGCGATGCTGCTCGGTAACCGGATCGAGTTCGTCCTCACCATGTTCGGGGCTGCGCGTCTCGGCCTGATCACGGTGGTGCTGAGCACGCGCCAGCAGAAGCCGGAGATCGCCTATGTGCTGAACGATTCCGGCGCCAGGCTGATCATCCACGAAACCGATCTGGCCGATCGCGTGCCGGATGGCGTCGATGTCCCCGACCTCGTCCACCGCGTGCCGCTTACGGCGATCAAAGGGCTGCAGTTCAGCCAGTTGATCGCGGAGCGCTGCACCGATGCCCCCGCGGATGTGTCGGAGGAGGATACCTGCCTGATCCTTTATACCTCGGGCACGACCGGCCGCCCGAAAGGCGCGATGCTGGCGCATCTCAACATCATCCATTCGTCCATCGTCTACGAAGCCTGCATGGCGCTGACATCGGCCGATCGCTCGATCGCCGTGGTGCCGCTGGCGCATGTCACCGGCGTCATCGCCAATGTCACGACCATGGCGCGCTGTGCGGGTACCTTGATCATCGTGCCGGAATTCAAGGCGGAGAACTTCCTGCAGATTGCCTCGCGCGAGCGCGCCACGCAGACCGTGATGGTGCCCGCGATGTACAATCTCTGCCTGCTGCAGGGCAGCCTCGAGACCTGCGATCTGTCGGCGTGGCGGATCGGCGGCTATGGCGGCGCACCGATGCCGACGGCGACGATCGAGCGGCTGGCCGAGAAGGTCCCGGGTCTGCAACTGGTCAATGCCTATGGCGCCACCGAAACCACGTCGCCATCCACCGTCATGCCGGCGGAACTGACCGCATCGCATCTCGACAGTGTGGGCCTTGCGTGTCCGGGCGCGCAGATCGTTGTCATGGATGAGCAGGGGCGGGAACTGCCGCGCGGCACTGTCGGCGAAATCTGGATTCACGGCGGATCGGTCATCAAGGGGTACTGGAACAACCCCAAGGCGACCGCAGACAATTTCACCGGCGGCTTCTGGCACTCGGGCGATCTCGGCTCGGTCGACGAGCAGGGTTTCGTGCGGGTGTTCGATCGTCAGAAGGACATGATCAATCGCGGCGGTCACAAGATCTATTCGGCCGAAGTCGAATCGGTCCTCGCCGCGCACCCCGATGTGGTCGAAAGCGCGATCATCGCGCGGCCGTGCCCGGTGCTGGGCGAGCGGGTCCATGCCGTGGTGGTGACACGCAACCCGGATCTCGAGCCGCATGTCCTGCGCAAGCTCTGCGCCGAGCAGCTTTCCGACTACAAGGTGCCCGAGAGCATCGATTTGACCGTGACACCGCTGCCGCGGAACGCGAACGGCAAGGTCATGAAAAAGATGCTGCGTGAACAGCTTCAATGACGCCCTTCACAAGTCTGTTTTCGCTTCCTATATTCACGGGACCGTCAACAACGAAAGGAGGTGATCCAGTGTCTGATACGTCACGCTGTCACCTCGCTGGGATCGCCGGCAAGATCGTCTGATCGTGCCAGGGCGGTCTCACCGCCTGTGCCAGCGAGAATAGGGAAGGGCGCGCCGCGACATCTGCGACGCGTCCTTTCTTTTTGCCCGCGTCAGGACCCGCGGCGATGGCGCTTCGGCCCTTGCTTGTGCGGCCCGTGCGGCTTGACGGCACCTCATAAGCCGGCCGCGCCAGCGCCTTGCGGGACTCGCTCAGCCGCGCATCGTAGCCCGGCGAGATCGTCACCGTCGGCGGGTGCGCGGCGGCGGGGGTAAACGCCGCCCAGCCGGCGCTCAACAGGGCGATTGTCAGTGCAATCCGGATACCCATGGCTGATTTCCTGTCTGGATCGCGTGCGTATGGCCGCAAATTGGCGATTGTGGCGCTGGACGGCGGATTGGATTCGTTGCTTCATGCCGCCCGCCAGAATGCTTTCAGATTATTCGAATTCAGCAAGGGATTTTCGCCATGGCCAGCACCGGCGCGGGACAAAGCAAACTGGGCGGCGTGCTCCTCGGGCTTGCGATTGCCGCCCTTCTCGTCCTGCTGCCGATCGCGGTCTGGCTGGACCTGACCAATCTCGCCGATGCCTCGCTGCGCCGTCAGGCCAACGACCTCAATTCCGTCATCAGCAGCGTGCGCGGCTATTATGGCGCCAACGTGGTTCGGCGTGTGCTGGAGAACCCCGGCAAGACGCAGGTGGTGCACAACTACGAGAACGTGCCGGGCGCCATTCCGATTCCGGCGACGCTGTCGCTCGAACTCGGCAAGGTCATCAGCGAGCAGCAGGCCAACATCACCTACCGGTTCGTCTCGGATTATCCGTTCAAGGACCGCGCCCCGCACAAGCTCGATGCGTTTGAATCCGGCGCGCTGGAAAGCCTTCGTAAAGACCCGCACCAGAAAATCGTCGACACCGCCTGGTCGCCGTTCAGGGATACGGTGCGGCTCGTGGCGCCGATCATGATGGGGGCGGCCTGTGTCAGCTGCCACAACACCCATCCGGACAGTCCGAAGAGGGACTGGAAGATCGGCGACGTGCGCGGCATCCAGGAGGTCAGCATCACCCAGCCGATCGCGGCCAATCTGTTCTCGTTCAAATATCTGTTGATGTACTTCGCGCTGGCGGCGGTGAGCGGCATTTCGTTCCTCGGCATGCAGTATCGGCAGGGCAAGGTCATTCAGGGCATCAACGCCGAACTGGAATCGGCCAACGATTTCCTGGCGTCGCTGTCGATGAAAATCTCCCGCTATATCTCGCCGCAGATCTACAAGAGCATCTTCAGCGGCCAGAAGGACGTCACCATCCACACCGAACGCAAGAAACTGACGATCTTCTTCTCGGATATCCAGAACTTCACCGCGACGACCGAACGGCTCCAGCCGGAGCAGATCACCCAGTTGCTCAACGAGTATTTCACCGAGATGTCGGCGATCGCGCTGGCGCATGGAGGCACCATCGACAAATTCGTGGGCGACGCCATGCTGATCTTCTTCGGTGACCCCGAAACGGGAGGCGATGTCGCCGACGCCCGGGCGTGCCTCGAAATGGCGTGGGCCATGCAGCATCGTCTCGCCGAACTCAATGCGGTGTGGCGCAAGGCCGGAATCGAACATCCGTTCCGCGCCCGCATGGGGATCAATTCCGGCTATTGCAACGTCGGCAATTTCGGCAGCAGCGACCGCATGGACTATACGATCATCGGCGCGGAGGCGAACCTCGCCGCGCGCCTGCAGTCGATCGCCGAACCCGGCAAGATCGTCCTCAGTTACGAGACCTATGCGCTCGTGCGCGATGCGGTGGTGGCGCATGAACTGCCGCCGATCACCATGAAGGGCATCAGCCGCGAGGTGATCCCATATGCGGTGGACCGGCTGGTGGGCGCGGGCAACGACGAGGAAATCGTGGTCGAGCGCGTGCCCGGTCTCGATCTCTATCTCAATCCTGCGGTTATGGATTCCAAGGACGCGGAGCGCATCCGAACGGTTCTGGGCGAGGCGCTGGCCGCCCTGGACAAGCGGCCGCCAAAGCCTGCATGAGACGCATCAGGCGCAGTTCGAAACGCGACTAATGATGAAATGAGACGGTTGTCTACATAGCCGGGACAGGCCTGGCCATGACGAATATCCGGACGTGTTGTAAGTCTGGAATGCTCGATAGACCCCTAGTCAGACTCTCAGGCGCTGTCGGGGCTGCTGGCGCTCAGTTCGGCCCAATCGAATTCTTCCTCGAGGCGATGATAGGCGTCATCGCCGATTGCGCCGGATTCGCGAAGTTTGTTGAGCGCGATCCGCGCCGCCGCGATGGCCTTGCGCCGCAGGGGATCGGCGGGAAGTTCGCGCGGCGTTTCGCCATCGGGCGTATCTCCCGCCACGCTCAGCAGCGCCATGTATTCGAGCCGCAGCACTTCGGCGCTTTCGGATGGATCGCTGTCGATCTCGGTCAGCGCGGCGCGATAGGCGATGGTGCGGGCGCGGCCGACCTCGCGGCCGACGGGATCGTGGTCGTCGAAGCGCAGGCGCGAGATCAGCGGGCGCAACGTCAGGCCCTGAATCAGGAGCGTACCGAGCACCACGCTGAACGCGGTGAACAGGATCAGGTCGCGATAGGGAAAAGCCGGTCCACCGCTCGAACCGTCGGGCAGGGCGAAGGCAGCCGCGAGGGTGACGATCCCGCGCATGCCGCACCATGACACGACGAGACCGCCCTTCACGGTCGGAGCGCGATCGTCCGCGCCGCGATTGCGTCTGGCGGCGACGAAGCGGCGAGCCGCATTGAAGCCCATCACCCAGACGATTCGCGTCAGGATCACCGTGAGCAGCACCGCGGCTGCGACGATGCTGTAGTTCAGCCGCATCGGATCGGCGAGGCGATCCCAGATCGGACGCATCTGCATGCCGATCAGCATGAACGCGACGACATTGAGCAGGAAGACCATGGTGTCCCACACAGCGTAGGACGGAACACGCAGGCGCGCGGGCGTGCGCGCCGGCACGGTGCGGGCGATGGTGATGGCATAGACCACGATGGTGAGAATGCCCGACAGGCCAAGGCGCTCGGCGACGATCCAGACCGTGAAGGTGCCGACGAATTGCAGGATGATGGCGCTGGGCGCGTCGGTGATGTGTTTGGTGACACTCGTCCACACCCGCGCCAGAACGTAGCCGACGACCGGGCTGCCGATCAGAGCCAGCGTCACCAGCGGCGCGATATCATGGGCGCGGACCTGATTGAGCATCACGGTGCCCGCGGCCGCGCGATAGATCAGCAGCGCGCTGGCGTCGTTGAGCAGGCTCTCGCCCTCAAGAATGGTGCGCAGGCGATGCGGCAGGTTCATCTGCCGGATGATCGCGGTGGCGGCCGCGGCGTCGGGCGGCGCGACGATGGCGCCGAGCGCGACGCACGCCGCCCACGGCATCGCCGGCACCAGCCAATGGGTGACGATCGCCACCGTGGAGGTGGTCAGGACGACGGCGACAAAGACCAGCGTCGCCACCGGCAGCCATGCGGCGCGCAGGTCGCGCAGCGACGTATCGAAGGCGGCGTCGAGCAGCACCGGCGCGACGAACAGCGCGAGCGCAAGCGCCGGGTCCAGCGTCCACGCCGGGCTGCCGGGAATGAAGGCCAGCGCGGCGCCGCCGAGCGCGAGGAAAACCGGATAGGGCACGCACAGCCGCCGGGCCAGCGCCGACAGCGCGACCGCCCCGAGCAACAGTCCGATAATCCATTCAAAGTCGTGCAAGGGTCTTCTCGCTTTGCTGCGGCCGTCATTCCGCCGCCACACGGTTTTGGAAATCCGGCATGGATGCTTATGTTGCCCTGTCAGGGTATTCCCACCGATGCCGGATCGCGCAAGCCGCCACAGGATCGCTGCTTTATGAACCGTGTTTATGATTATTCCGCAAAGGCGCTCGACGGCAATGAGATATCGCTCGCCGCGTTCACCGGAAAGGTGCTGCTGATCGTCAACACCGCCAGTGCCTGCGGCTTTACTCCGCAATATGGCGGACTGGAGACGCTCTATCGGACGCACGCGGCGCGGGGATTCGCCGTGCTCGGCTTTCCCTGCAACCAGTTCGGCAGGCAGGAGCCGGGCAGCGAGGGCGAGATCGCGGAGTTCTGTTCGCGTGAATATTCGGTGACATTTCCGATGTTCGCCAAGATCGAGGTCAATGGCGACAATGCCCATCCGCTCTATCAATTTCTGAAGCGCCAGCGGCCCGGCCTGATGGGGCTGGAAAGCATCAAATGGAATTTCACCAAATTTCTGGTCGATCGTGAGGGGCAGGTCGTGACCCGTTACGCGCCAACGACCAGGCCCGAAGCCCTGACTGCTGAAATCGTATCGTTGTTGTAGCCACCTGCAACGCAGAACCGAGGTCCCATGCCCCGCTATTTCTTCAACACCCGCATCGGCCAGGAGTGGATCGGCGACCCGGAGGGCGCAGAGTTGCGCGACCCCGATCACGCCTGGGAAGTCGCGCGCGCGATGATCCGCGATTTGCTGGAAGAAGGCAGCGACAGCCAGTCGCTGATCGGCGCCATCCTCGAGGTTGCCGACGAGGCCGGAGACATCGTGCTGGAGTTTCCGTTCAGCGAGGCGTTGCTCGATCCCTCCGAGGATCCGCCGACGCGGCACTGAGCCTTCGGAGCGTTTTCAAGCGAAGTGAATGCCGGTTCGCGTGAGGAAAACGCGTCAAAACGAAAGCTCTAGTCGTCGGAAACCTCGGTGGATGGCCGGTCATTGCCCGGCGCGGTTTCCTCATGCCAGCGGCCGTCCTGATCCTCGAACTGGATCACCGCGGTGGGCCCCGGAACCCGTTGCTCGTTGGCGGCCTTCGCGGCAGCGGCGCGCGCCGCGTCGCGGGTCGGGAATGGTTCCGAGAACACGCCGTTGACCCGATAGGCCCACCCGCCGTCGTGCTCGACGATCCGGTAAATCACATTTGCCATCAAACGGGCTCCGCACTGCAATCAGGATGCCGCCGCCGTCTCCGGCTGTAAACCGCAAGCCGGCGGACGACGGCTCAATATTTCTGCTGTTCCGGGGTCAGGGGTTTCCAGTGGGTCGGGGGCTGCGGGCCGATGACCCGGTTTTCAATGTCGTGGATGCGGGTATTGGCCGACCACGACTGGCTGGGACGATGCCAGAAGCCTTCGACATCGCTCGGCCAATCCGCGGAATGAAGAAGAACGAATGTTCCGTCCTTCGGGGCGGTTGCAATGTCCTGCCACTCGCTCATGGGTCGCTCCGTCGTGGATGATCCATGAGGTTACGTGGCGATGCGATCTGCGGCCGTCAACCTTGTCCGAGGTCGCTGAGAAGGGCCTCGACCACCTTGCGCTCCTCGGCGGACAGCGCCGATTGCGGGGCCACCGGATCGCCGACGTCGTAGCCCTGGATCGCCAGCCCCGCCTTGATGCAGGCGGCGAGGTTGAACCGCGCGAACACCTCGTTGATCCGCCACAGCCTGCGCTGCAGTTTCATCGCCTCGTCCCAGCGTCCGGCCTTGCAGTGCTCATAGAGCGCGACGCTCTCGCGTGGCACGATGCAGGCGGGGCCCGCCATCCAGCCGACGCCGCCGATCATCATCACCGCTGCGGGGATATGCGCCGACGCCGCGAATACCTGCATGCTGTCGCCGCAGCGATTGATGATCGACAGCAGGCGGCCGGTGTTGCTCGATGCGTCCTTGATGTAGCCGATGCGCGGATGGGCCGAGAGGCGCGCGATGACGTCGAGCGTCAGGTCGGAGCGCTGGAATTGCGGATTGGTGTAGATGACGACCGGAATGTCCACGGCATCAGCGATGCTGCGGAAATAGGATTCAACCTGGGCATCAGTGAGCGGGAAATACGCCTCGAGGATCGCCAGGATGCCGTCGGAACCAAGCTTTTGATAGGCCTGCGCCTGCGCCACAGCATCGGCAGTCGAGGTGGAGGCGACGCCCGCCACTACAGGCACGCGGCCTGTCGCGGCTTCGATCGTGGTCTGCACCACTGCCATCCGCTGCGCGGCATTGAGATAGGCGAACTCGCCCGTCGAGCCGAGCGGCGTCAGCCCATGCACGCCGGCGCCGATCAGGTCGTCGCAGAGCCTTGCAAGGACATCGGTCCGCACCGCGCCATCAGCACTGACGGGCGAGACGAG
>JBQCHK010000003.1:0-19764 GCA_051954725.1 Afipia sp.
TCAGAACCTGCTCGGCAAGCGCGTCGACTACTCCGGCCGTTCGGTGATCGTCGTCGGTCCCGAACTCAAGCTGCATCAGTGCGGCCTGCCGAAGAAGATGGCGCTCGAGCTGTTCAAGCCGTTCATCTATTCGCGGCTCGATGCCAAGGGCCTGTCCACCACCGTGAAGCAGGCGAAGAAGCTGGTGGAGAAGGAGCGTCCGGAGGTTTGGGATATCCTCGACGAGGTCATCCGCGAACATCCGGTGCTGCTGAACCGCGCACCGACGCTGCATCGTCTCGGCATTCAGGCCTTCGAGCCGGTGCTGATCGAAGGCAAGGCGATCCAGCTTCATCCGCTGGTCTGCGCAGCGTTCAACGCTGACTTCGACGGCGACCAGATGGCCGTGCACGTTCCGCTGTCGCTCGAAGCGCAGCTCGAAGCGCGCGTCCTGATGATGTCGACCAACAACATCCTGCATCCGGCGAACGGTCAGCCGATCATCGTGCCGTCGCAGGACATCGTGCTCGGCCTTTACTACCTGTCGATCCTCCGCGAGGGGCTCGCCGGGGAAGGCAAGGTCTATCGCGACATGGCGGAGATCGAGCACGCGCTGTTCTCGAAGGTCATCCACCTCCACACCAAGATCAAGTATCGCTGGTCGGGACTGGATGACGAGGGCAAGCCGGTCTCGCGGATGTACGACACCACCGCCGGCCGCGTCATGCTCGGCCAGGTGCTGCCGAAGCATCCGAAGGTTCCGTTCGACGCCATCAACAAGCTGATGACCAAGCGCGAAATCTCGGGCGTCATCGATCAGGTGTATCGTCACTGCGGCCAGAAGGAGACTGTGATCTTCTGCGACCGCATCATGGCGCTCGGCTTCTACAACGCCTTCAAGGCGGGCATCTCGTTCGGCAAGGACGACATGGTCGTGCCCCACGGCAAGTGGAAGATCGTCGACGATACCCGCACGATGGCGAAGGACTTCGAGCAGCAGTACAACGACGGCCTGATTACCCAGGGCGAGAAGTACAACAAGGTCGTCGACGCCTGGGCGAAGGCCTCGGAGAAGATCGCCGAGCAGATGATGAAGGAAATCTCTTCGGTCAAGAAGGACCCGAAGGGTGGCGAGGCTCAGGTCAACTCGATCTACATGATGGCCCATTCCGGTGCGCGTGGTTCGCCGGCGCAGATGCGCCAGCTGGCCGGCATGCGCGGTCTGATGGCCAAGCCGTCGGGCGAGATCATCGAAACGCCGATCATCTCGAACTTCAAGGAAGGCCTGACGGTGATGGAGTACTTCAACTCCACCCACGGCGCCCGCAAGGGCCTCGCGGATACGGCGTTGAAGACCGCGAACTCGGGCTATCTCACCCGCCGTCTGGTGGACGTGGCGCAGGACTGCATCATCACGCAGGACGATTGCGGCACCAGGCTCGGCATCAAGATGCGTGCGATCGTCGACGCGGGCACCGTCGTGGCCTCGCTCGGCTCGCGCATTCTCGGCCGCACCGCGTGCGACGACATCCGTGACCCCGCCACCAACAAGGTGCTGATCAAGCGCAACACCTTGATGGAGGAGTCGCATGTCGACGTCATTCAGAAGGCCGGCATCCAGGAAGTGAAGATCCGCTCGGCGCTGACCTGCGAACTGGTCAACGGCATCTGCGGCAAGTGCTACGGGCGCGATCTCGCTCGCGGTACGCCTGTCAACCACGGTGAGGCTGTCGGCGTTATCGCCGCGCAGTCGATCGGTGAGCCGGGCACGCAGCTCACGATGCGTACGTTCCACATCGGTGGCGCGGCGCAGATCAACGAGCAGTCGTTCGTCGAGTCGAACTTCGAAGGCACGATCGCCATCAAGAACCGTGCGATCGCGACCAACAGCGAAGGCGCCAACGTCGCGATGGTCCGCAACATGGTGGTTGCGGTCGTCGATGCCGACGGCACCGAGCGTGCGACCCATCGCATCCAGTACGGCGCGCGCATGCGTGTCGACGAGGGCGACAAGGTCACCCGCGGCCAGCGCATCGCCGAGTGGGATCCGTACACCCGGCCGATCCTGACCGAGGTGGAAGGCACCGTCGGGTTCGAGGATCTCGTCGAAGGTCAGTCGATCTCGGAGACGCTCGACGAATCGACCGGTATCGCCAAGCGCGTGGTCATCGACTGGCGCACGACCGGCCGTGGCGCCGATCTGCGTCCGGCCATCGTGATCAAGGGTAAGGACGGCAAGGTGCTCAAGCTGCCGCGTGGCGGCGACGCGCGCTACATGCTGTCGGTGGATGCCATTCTGTCGGTAGACATCGGTGCAACCGTCAAGCCGGGCGACATTCTCGCCCGTATCTCGACGGAAAGCGCCAAGACCCGCGACATCACGGGCGGTCTGCCGCGCGTGGCCGAATTGTTCGAAGCCCGCAAGCCCAAGGACGCCGCGATCATCGCGGAGACCGCCGGCACGATCCGCTTCGGACGGGACTACAAGAACAAGCGCCGCATCTCGATCGAGCCGACCGACAAGACCGAGGAGCCGCGTGAGTATCTGATCCCGAAGGGCAAGCACATCCATCTGCAGGATGGCGACATCGTCGAGAAGGGTGACTTCATCGTTGAAGGCAACCCGGCGCCGCACGACATTCTGGCGATCAAGGGCATCGAGGAACTCGCTGCCTATCTGGTCAACGAAATCCAGGAAGTCTACCGGCTTCAGGGCGTGCTTATTAACGACAAGCACATCGAGGTGATCGTTCGTCAGATGCTGCAGAAGGTCGAGATCACCGATCAGGGCGATACCGACATGATCTCGGGCGAGCAGGTCGACAAGATCGAGTTCGACCAGCTCAACGAGAAGGCGAAGGAAGAGGGCAAGAAGCCCGCGACCGGAACCCCCGTACTGCTCGGCATCACCAAGGCAAGCCTGCAGACGCGGTCGTTCTTCTCGGCGGCCTCGTTCCAGGAGACCACCCGCGTGCTCACCGAAGCCGCCGTCAACGGCAAGGTCGATCCGCTGGAAGGCCTCAAGGAAAACGTCATCGTTGGCCGCCTCATCCCGGCGGGCACCGGTGCGTCGATGGCCAAGATTCGCGAAGTCGCGATGAAGCGCGACAAGCTGATTCTCGACGAGCGCGAGAAGCAGGCCGCGATCGCGACGCCTGCGGCATCTCCGGAAAGCGAGCCGTTGGCGCTGCCGCCGGTCGAATGATTCGGCTGCTCCGTACACATCAACATTGAAAAGGCCGCCCTTCGGGGCGGCCTTTTTGCTTGGTGATGTTGCGCGGGGCCCCGCGCCGTCAAAAGGCCATACCCTGTTTAGGGGATGCGCTCACCTTCCAAACGGGTACGGTGGGAATGTTCTGTGACCATCCGATACGGAAAACGCATAGGGCAGAGGGATTGCAAACAAGAACAACATAGTGCGCAGGCACTGGGCACGATCGCCTCGGGGTGATGATTTTGGTGTCCGTGACTCTTCATTGAGAGGGAGACTGAAAGGCCGGCGCAAGCTGGCCTTTTTTCATGGCGGGCGCCGTTTCCGCTGGCTGTCACGGGACATTTACGGGTGGGGCGGAACCTGACCCGAGTGCTAGGGTTGCGCATTCACACAGACGGCAATTGCTCGTTGTGTCCCTGAATGCCTAATATTCTCGAGTGAGAAACTGAGGTGCGGGTTTGACCGACCTGTTTGACGACAAGCTGCCGGATCGCATTTACGAAGCGGCGGTGGTGCCGGAACTGTGGCCGGATGTGCTCGGCGAAATGTCGAGGGCTGTCGATGGCGCGGGCGGTATCCTGTTCACGTCCTATGCGGAGCAGGTGCAGGGCGTGACATCCGAAGACATCAAGTCGACATTCGAGGAATTCCTCCGCGACGGATGGGCAGCGATCAATCCCCGTCCGCTCCGGCTGGGCGCCGCGAACTACGCCGGCTTCGTCCGCGACAGCGATTTTTTCACCGATGAGGAACTCGACAACGAGCCGGTCTATCGCGACTTCTATCGCAAGCGCGGCCTTGGCTGGGCCGCCGGGACGATGCTCGATACGCCATCCGGGGATTCGATCATTTTCTCGTTCGAGCGCGCGCACGCCAAAGGGCCGGTGCCGCTCGAGGTCATTCGCGAGTTTGACAAGCTGCGCCCGCATCTGGCGCGCAGCGCGCTGCTGTCGTCGCGGCTTGGGCTCGAGCGGGCGCGATCAATGGCGGATGCGCTCTCGGCGCTGGGATTGCCGGGAGCGGTGCTGCAAGGCACCGGCCGGCTCTCCGCTGCGAATCCGATGTTCGAGGAACTGATGCCGACGCTGGCGCAGGACCGCCGCGAACGGTTGAGCCTGACCGATTCGGCTGCTGACGGTCTTTTAGGGCAGGCGCTGATGCGGGCGACGTTCTGGCCGACCGAGGGGATGGTCAACTCGATTCCGGTTGCCGCCACCGACGCCCATGCGCCGCTGGTTCTGCACCTCCTGCCGGTGTGCGGCAGCGCTCAGGATTTCTTTTCCCAGGCCCGGTTCCTCCTGGTCATCACCCCGGTCGACCGGGCCGTGGTTCCCACGGCGCAGGTTCTGCAGGGGCTGTTCGACCTGACCCCGGCCGAGGCCCGGATTGCCCGCGGGATCGGCGAGACCCAGACCATCGAAAGCCTGGCGCTCACTGCGGGCGTTTCGGTGGAAACGGTGCGCAGCCAGCTCAAGGCCGTGCTGTCCAAGACCGGTCTGACCCGGCAGCAGGAACTGGTCAGCCTGCTGGCCGGCAAGGTTCTTCCGGCTGTCCCGCCCAAGGGAACGCCCTGAGGCCGGGGTCGTAACGCCTTCAAAAGTGCGCCAAATCCGCCAAAACGGTGTTTTTTGGCGTTTTTCCTGATTTTCACCATCGTCGCCGGTTTTGTTCATCTTCCCTTCAGATGAAAAACGCTCATGCTCGATGTGACTTGGACCGGTTCAAGCCCTTGGGCGCCGGTTGGGGGCAAAGGACTCTCATGATCGATCTGGCGATTGTTGGTGGCGGCCCGGGCGGGCTGATGTCGGCGTGGTATCTCAAGAAGAAGCTTGGGGGGCAGGCCCGCATTACCATCTTTGAAGCTTCCGACCGTCTCGGCGGCAAGATCCTGACCAAGACGTTCGACAGCGCGCCGGCGATGTACGAAGCGGGAGTGGCCGAGATCTACGACTACTCGATGACTGGTCCTGACCCGTTGCGTGAACTCGTCCAGCATTTCGGCCTGCAGACCATTCCGATCGATGCGCAGCAGGTTCAACTCGACGGCGAACTGCTCGACGATGTCGATGGCATGCGCCGCAAGTACGGGGACAAGACCGCGAAGGCGATCGAGGATTTCCGCAAGCTCTGCACCACCATGGTGTCGCCGATCGAATACTACGAGGGCGTCGGCGCTCACGACAACGAGCATCCCTGGGCGCACATCAACGCCGAGGAATTGCTCGATCGTGAAGTCAGCGATCCGGTCGCCAAGCGTTTCCTCAAGGTGATGGCGCGGTCCGACATCGCGACCGAAAGCCACAACACCAACGGGCTCAACGCGCTCAAGAACTTCGTTATGGACGTGGACGGCTATATCGGCCTGTACTCGATCCAGAACGGCAATGAACAACTTATCCATGGTCTGGCGTCGGAAATCGACGCCGAGGTCAAGCTCAATCATCGCGTGCTCAAGGTCGGCAAGAACGGTTCGGGCCGCTACGCCGTCAACATGATGAACGGCAAGGGGCCGGTCACGCGCGAATTCGATCTCGTCATGATGTGCCTGCCGCATTCGTGGCTTGCGACCATGCGCTGGGACGGCGAGGCGCTGCGCCATTCGATGGTCAAGCACGTCGCCTATTTCGATCGGCCCGCACACTATCTGCGGGTCTCGATCCTGTTCGATTCACCGTTCTGGGGCGAGAAGGTGCCCGGCGCATGGTGGATGTCGGAAGCGTTCGGCGGCTGCTGCGTCTATGTCGAAGGCGCGCGCCATGATGTCGGCCGCCATGGCGTGCTGAACTGGCTGATTCCGGGCTCCGACGCGCTGGCTTTCGCCAATCTCAGCGACAAGGAGCTGATCGACGCCGCCATCAAGTCGCTGCCGGCCTCGTTTGGCAATGCGCGCGAGCATTTCGTCGAAGGCAAGATCCATCGCTGGCTGTCGTCGGTGAATGCGGTCCCCGGCGGCTTGCCGGTGCGCGACGTCATGACCAACCATCATCCCGAGCCCAAGGAGCATCCGGGCTTCGTGGTGGTCGGCGACTATCTGTTCGATTCGACCCTCAACGGTCTGCTCGATTCCTCGGATGCCGCGACCGACATCATCGTCACCCAGATGATGAAACTGCGCTATGCCCGCGGCGAGGGCGGCAATGCGCCATCGGACAAAATCGATCGGGCGTATTTCGACAATTATCGCAACGCCGGTCCCTATCACGAGGTCTGGAATAAGTTTACCGACCCGGATTATCTGACCAATCTGATCAAGATCGTCTGGAACAGGGCGAAGGACTACAAGATCCTGATCGCAGGATCGGCCAGTGGCGAACTGGTCGGCGCGCTGCGCGAGCGCGGCATCGACGCGTGGGGCGTCGAGAACAACCGAACCATCCATGCCAGGACGCTCAAGGCGCTGCAGAAGTACAACAAGCTCGGCTCGGTCACCAAGCTGCCGTTCAAGGACAATTCGTTCGATTTCGTGTTCGAGACCAGCCTGTGCCACGTGGCGCCGAAGCAGGTGACGCGCGCGATCCGCGAAATCAATCGGGTTGCCAAAACGGGCTTCGTGTTCGGATCCGTCACCAGCGACATGGCGATCCCGATCATCGATCGCTATGACCTGCTGCGCGGCGTCAAGAAGCTCTGCACATGGTGGGAGTGGTCGGAGCTGTTCTTCAACAACGGTTTCGATCTGGCGATGCACCGCAACGACTGCACCGACGAAGTGTGGGCCGCGACCCTCGCCGCGGGCAAGGGGCCGGGCGACTGGTACGCCGATGCGGACAGCCTGCGCTATTCGTTCTTTGACAAGGTCGAGGCGGACGACTAACGGCATGACGGAGGGCTGGTCCGTGCTGGGCCATGCCGCCGCTATCCGAGTTTTCGAAACGGTGTCCGATGCCGCTCACCAAGCCTCCAGCGCTCCCAAGCGAAAGCCCGGTGGCGGGTATCGCCGGCAAGCTGTCCGACGAGGACAAGCTGCGCCCTGCGGGCACGCCGGCTGATGTTTCAGCGCCGATGCCGGATGACGAGGACGACGACCTCGACGATGAGCTTGAGGACGATGATGACGACGAGGATCTCGTCGTCTATTCGGCAAGCGAGGCGGCCGGCGCGCTAGCGACCGTCTATCGCTTCACCTGGCCGTTCATGCGGCGCTACAGGGCGGGGCTTACCTTCGTCGGCATCGGGCTTTTCATTGAGACGTTGTTCAACGTCATCATGCCGCTCAGCCTCAAGTACCTGATCGACGACGCGCTTGGGGAGGAAGATTTCCATGCGCTGTATGTGATCCTTTCGGTGCTCGCGGTGGCCGGCATCATGACCTCGATCGTCGCGGTCTGGTACGAGCGCTGGGACTCCCGGCTGACCGCCAACGTTATCTCCGATGTGCGAACGCGGTTGTTCGATCACGTCCAGAACTTGCCCGCAGCGTTTTTCGGCCGCACCAGGCGCGGCGAAATCCTGTCGCGTTTCTCCACCGACATGGCGGGCTACGAATCCTCGATCAAATATTTCGCCAACAGCGCGATGCTGCCGCTGCTGGAACTGATCGCCGGCATCGGCCTGATGATCTGGCTGAACTGGCAGCTCGCCACAGTGGCGTTGCTGATTTTCCCGATCACGCTGATCGGCCCGCGCATGCTGACGCCGAAGGCGGTGCAGGCGAACTACCAGCAGAAGGTCAATGAGTCGGCGATCCTCGGCGTCGTGCAGGAAAACATCGCCGCGCAGATGGTGGTGAAGGCGTTCGGCCTGCAGCGCAAGGCGTTCGGCTGGTTTCGGTTCCGCAACGATCACGCGCGTAACTCGATGGCGGACGCCACCTTTCTGTCCACGATGGTGGAGCGCACCGTCACCATCTCGGTGCTGCTGCTGCATCTCGTCGTGCTGGCGATCGGCGCCTATCTTGCGACCAAAGGCCAGATCACCATCGGCACTTTCGTCACCTTCGAAAGCGCGTTCTGGGAAATTTCCTACAACATCGCCCATCTGATGCATTTCATCCCGACCGCGATCCAGGCGGCGGCATCGGTGCGGCACATGGAGGAATTGCTCAACGAGCCGACGCGCGGCGCCGACCGGCCCGGTGCCCCGGACCTGCCGCGCATCACCGACAACATCGCGTTCGAGCGCGTCACTTTCTCTTATGAAGGCAGCGACACCAAGGTGCTCGACGGACTGAGTTTGAAACTTCAGGCCGGCAAGCACATCGCGATTGTCGGCCCGAGCGGATCGGGCAAGAGCACGCTGCTCAATCTGATCCTGCGGCTCTACGTGCCGGATGAGGGCAGGGTCACCATCGATGGCGTCGACATTCGCAAGGTGACGCGTGACTCGCTGCGCGCCAACATGGCCGTGGTGTTTCAGGAAAACATGCTGTTCAACATGTCGATCCGCGAGAACATCCGGCTCGGCAAGGACGGCGCTACCGACAAGGACGTCGAGGACGCCGCGAAGAAGGCGGAGATCCATCGCCACATCATGTCGTTGCCGCAGAAGTACGACACCATTGTCGGCGAGCGCGGCGATACATTGTCCGGCGGCCAGCGCCAGCGCATCGCGATCGCCCGCGCCATTGTGCGCGATCCGTCCGTGCTGTTGCTGGACGAGGCGACATCGGCGCTCGATCAGACCACGGAAGCCGCAATCAACCGCACGCTGCTCAAGGTCGCGAAGGGGCGAACCATGATCTTCTCGACTCACCGTCTGACGTCGGTGGTCGAGATGGACGAGATCATCGTCATCAGTAGCGGGCGCGCGATCGAGCGCGGCTCGCACAAGCAACTGCTCGCCAAGGGCGGGGTCTATCGTCAGCTTTGGGATGATCAGTTGCACAAGTCGCACGATGACGATGACGAGGATGATGACGACGACGAATAAGTCTCTTTGATGCGGCGTGGTTCGCGTCGGGTACGGCACGCGTTAACCTTAATTTTGTCTGACACGGAAACGTGAGTGCTGCGGGTTCCGCCAGATGCTACCGTTCTTTTGCGCGGATGTAGCTCGACGGTCGAGCAGAGGTCTTCCAGGCCGAAGGCGTAGGTTCAATTCCTGCCATCCGCTCCATTCTTCCGTTTCAAGCGAAGTCAGCAGGCGGCAAGCAATGTCGCGCGGCGGCACATCGGGCCGCCGCAAAACGCTGTGCTTGGTGAAAGTGGTTTATTGCCGGGCAGGAATGCGCGGCGACAACGCCTCGCGCACCTGACGTGCGGTGCCGACGCCGAAGCGAACCACAAAACGCAGCCAGCGATGAGCGTGCCAGGTCAGGCCGGTGCCAATCGAAATCGAACGCAGGGTGTAGGCTTTTTCGCGCGAGGCTTCGTCGCACGCCTGCTTGACCGGATCATCGTAGAAGGCGGCGATCTTGTCGGCATCCATGCCCGCGGTCGCAAGCCACGCCGGAATGTGGACGTTGCACAGCCGCTCGACGTCGGTGAACACCTTGCTGGTGCCGGTCCCGGCGGCGGGACATGAGGTCGCGAAGGCATCGCCGACCAGCACGATGCCGGACTGGCGATGACCGTCGGTGACATAGAGATCGGCGGGGCGAATCTTGACCGGCCCGATGATATCGACGGCGCCTGTGATACGGCGCAGGTTCGGCATCAGGTCGAACAAGGCCTTTTGCGGGTCGCTGCGGAATTCGCGCAGCCATGGATCGTCCATATGACGATAGACCATCAAATTGGCGCGCATCGACCGGCCGATCGGAAACAGCGTCAGATAAGCCGCATGATCGGATGCGTGCTCGGGATAATAGGTCAGGGCGTCGAACGCGAAGCGTGCGCGATCGACCGGCCGCAGATCGAATCCGATGGTGATCGAGTGGCAGGCGCTGACCACGGTGCGGGTGAGGCCGATCTTGTGGCGCAGTCCGATATTCAGGCCGTTGGCCAGCACGATCAGACGTGCGGAAATGTCTTCGCCGTTCGAGAGTTCGATGCGCTGACGATCGGCGCTGGTCGAGATGTCCACGGCCTTGTCATGAAGTGTCTCGACATTCGCGGGCACCGCCGCGCGCATGGTGTTGACGAGATCATGATACATGATGCCGTGCTGATCGCCCGGCCGCTTGTCGATGACGCGGCCGAACCGCGCGATCCACACCGCGTCATCCCGCGTGGTCGCCGGCAGCACCAGCGGAGCGAGTCCGGTCTTCTTCAGCACAGCGACCTGCGAGCCATCGAGCTTCTCGCAGCGGAAATCCGGCGGATAGACTGTATGGGGATCGACCAGGATGGTGGAGATGCCGGCCCGTCCGAGCATGGCCGCAGCCGTCGATCCGGCCAGGCCTCCGCCAACGATGGCTACGTCTGTAACTCGCATGTGTGCGCCTCTTTGACGCACTCTACCATTGCGGTTCCTGAAAGGTTGGATTTGAGTAAAAGCGGGCAGGCAATCGCGCGCCATGGTTAACGCAATGCGTACGTCGAGGCGCAATCAACGCGTGATGCGATGATCTCGCTTTTCCCCCGCGATCGCTTTAACGGAACCGCAATGCCGCGCCATGAAAGATGCGCTGCCGGCACGTTGCGCCGAGGGTGTCCGATTCATGATCTCAGTGACCGTTTGTTCGCCCGACGCGGATATCTCCGCGCAATGGGACGATCTCGTTCGGCGTGCTTCCCCGAATGTCTTCATGAATCCGGCGGCGCTGAAGGCCGCGGCGGATGCCCTGTTCGCCGTGGTGCATGTTCTGCTGGCGTGGGACATGGCGATCGAGCCGCCGCGCCTGGTCGGGCTGTGGGGATTGCAGGCGCGCAATATCTTTCCATTCGGGCCAGCTTTGCTGGAGGCGTTGCCGTATGACTATGCTTTCCTGTCCAGTCCCGTGATCGACCATGCCTTCGCGGGTGAGGTCATCCCGGCGTTTCTCGCTTTTATTCGCAGCGACAAATCACTCCCCGGGGTTCTCAGCATCAAGGAAATGAACGGCGAGGATCAGGCCTGCGCCGCGATCCGCGCGACGGTTGCCGCCGGGGGGCTCGCCTGTCAGGTGCATGACGAGGGCGAGCGGCCGGTGGTGTCGCGTGAATTTGGCGTGAAGGCATCGGGCTCCACACGCAAGAAGCTGCGGCAGGACTGGAACCGGCTGGCCGCGCTCGGCGCGCTCGATGTTGTCAACGAACGTCAGGCCGTCGGGGACGCGTTCGAGACGTTCCTGCGGCTCGAATTCGCAAGCTGGAAGGGCGCGGAGGGAACGGCGCTTCTGTGTGACGACCGGGATGCCGCCTTTGTCCGCCGCCTGATCGGCAATCTGGCGGAACGGGGTGAGGCCTCGGTCGCGCTGTTGCGCCTCGATGGCCGGCCAATCGCGGGGCAGGTGGTGCTGTATTGTGGGCCAATGGCCTATACGTGGAAGACCGCCTTCGACGTGGCCTATGCGAAGTATTCTCCGGGGATGCTGCTGATCGACAAGCTCACCGAGCAGCTGTTCGCCTCCGGTCCCGTGCACGGAATCGATTCCTGCTCGGCGGCCGGCAGCTTCATGGGGCAGCTCTGGGCCGGACGCCGGGCCATGACGGGCATGTTGCTCGAGACCGGGCCGCGGCCGTCGCTCGCCTTCATGGCTGAGGCGCTGCGGCGCTCGGGGTACGTGAAGCTCAAGGCGCTGCGGGACAGGCTCCGGGCGGCCAAGGTGCTGTCGGCGCCCCGGCGCAACGTGGCGCCGCGCTGATTCGCCGCTTCAGGCTTGTTTTCTAAGCTATTGTAATTATGTGAGAATGCATTCGCCGCTCGTTCGTGCCGGCGATCGCCCGCAGCCTGCATATGCGGATCGATGCGCGCCGGACGCTTGCGTCCGGTCCGCTCTTGCGGAGCGAAGGCGTCGCGAATCCGGCCCCGAATCCGGCTTGCCGGAAGGGTGTGGAAGGGGCTTTCGCAGCCGCGAAAGCAATGCGAGAAGTGGCTCTGCCGCTTGCGCTTTTGCAATTGCGTTTGTCCTTGACTTCATCGGACTCGGCTTATAAAACCCGGCCACTCTCGACAGGCGGTGAGCTTCCCTGCGTCGGAACGGATCACCCTCATTCCTCTGGTTTGCCAGGGGAATAGGGCACCAACCTCGACGAATGTCGCTCAAACGCTGTCGGTACTAGCCAGGCAATGCCAGGACGATGTTGGTCTCTCGGGCGAAAACGCTCCTGAGATTCGTTTGGGATGCATGACCTCGGTCGGTCGTGGGCGAAAGTCCGCAGGCGTACCGAGGTCCTCTGTGGCGGTTATGCGCTTTCCGGTCAGCGATGAACGGATGGCGCGATTTCGTTTTGCGCGGTTGCGCGGAACGAAAAGCGAGCGGGGCGCGAAGCTCCAACGAAATTTGCGGAGCCGGAAGGTTTCGCGCGAACAAGGATGAAGGCGAACGATGCCGACGATCAACCAGCTGATCGCAAATCCGCGCGTTGCGCAGAAGTCGCGCAAGAAGGTGCCTGCTCTTCAGCAGTCGCCGCAGAAGCGTGGCGTTTGCACGCGCGTCTATACGACCACTCCGAAGAAGCCGAACTCGGCGCTTCGTAAGGTTGCCAAGGTGCGCCTGACCAACGGCTTCGAGGTCATCGGCTACATTCCGGGTGAGGGTCACAACCTTCAGGAGCACTCGGTGGTCATGATCCGCGGCGGCCGCGTCAAGGACTTGCCGGGCGTTCGCTACCACATCCTCCGCGGCGTTCTCGATACGCAGGGCGTCAAGAACCGTAAGCAGCGCCGCTCGAAGTACGGCGCGAAGCGTCCGAAGTAACCGGGGAACACCGATGTCTCGTCGCCATTCTGCTGAGAAGCGTGAAGTCAACCCCGATCCGAAGTTCGGCAGCGTTGTCGTCACCAAGTTCATGAATTCGATCATGTACGACGGCAAGAAGTCCGCCGCCGAAAACATTGTCTATGGCGCGTTCAGCGTCATCGAGGCCAAGACCAAGCAGAGCCCGATCACGGTGTTCGAGCAGGCGCTCGACAACGTGATGCCGACCATCGAAGTGCGTTCGCGCCGCGTTGGTGGTGCGACCTACCAGGTGCCGGTCGAAGTTCGCTCGACCCGCCGCCAGGCGCTCGGCATTCGCTGGCTGATTTCGGCTGCTCGCGGCCGTAACGAAAAGACCATGACCGAGCGTTTGTCGGCCGAGTTGCTCGATGCGTCGAACAACCGGGGCAACGCGGTCAAGAAGCGTGAAGACGTGCACAAGATGGCGGAAGCCAACCGTGCCTTCTCGCACTATCGCTGGTAACGGCGACACGAACGGACATTAAGGACAGCCCATGCCCCGCCAACATGCCATCGAGGACTACCGTAATTTCGGTATCATGGCGCACATCGACGCTGGCAAGACCACGACGACCGAGCGCATCCTCTATTACACCGGCAAGAGCCACAAGATCGGCGAAGTGCACGAAGGTGCCGCGACGATGGACTGGATGGCGCAGGAGCAGGAGCGTGGCATCACGATCACCTCGGCTGCGACCACTGCGTTCTGGGACGGCAAGCGCCTGAACATCATCGACACCCCCGGCCACGTCGACTTCACCATTGAAGTCGAGCGTTCGCTGCGCGTGCTCGACGGCGCCGTTTGCGTTCTCGACTCCAACCAGGGCGTCGAGCCGCAGACCGAAACCGTCTGGCGTCAGGGCGACAAGTACAAGGTTCCGCGTATCGTCTTCTGCAACAAGATGGATAAGACGGGCGCCGACTTCTACAAGTGTCTCGCCGACATCGTCGATCGTCTTGGCGCGCGGCCGGTTGCGATTCAGCTTCCGATCGGTGCCGAGAACAACTTCAAGGGCATGATCGATCTCGTTCGCATGCAGGCGCTGGTCTACAATCAGGACGCGCTTGGTTCGATGTACGATGTCGAGCCGATTCCTGCCGATCTCGCCGACAAGGCGAAGGAATATCGCGAGAAGCTGGTTGAGGCTGCCGTCGAGCTCGACGACGACGCCATGGCGGCCTATCTCGACGGCACCGAGCCGGACGAGGCGACGCTGAAGAGGCTCATCCGCAAGGCGGTGCTCACCGGCGCGTTCTATCCGGTTCTTTGCGGCACCGCGTTCAAGAACAAGGGCGTGCAGCCGCTGCTCGATGCCGTGGTGGCCTATCTGCCGTCGCCGCTCGACGTGCCCGCGATCAAGGGCGTCGACGAGGATGGCAACGAAGTTCTGCGTCACGCGGACGACAAGGAGCCGATGGCGCTCCTCGCGTTCAAGATCATGGACGACCCGTTCGTCGGCACCATCACCTTCTGCCGCATCTACTCGGGCATCCTGCAGAGCGGCACCGGCGTCGTTAACTCGACCCGCGAGAAGAAAGAGCGTATCGGCCGCATGCTGCTGATGCATGCGAACAACCGCGAAGACATCAAGGAAGCCTATGCTGGCGACATCGTCGCGCTGGCTGGCCTCAAGGAAGCCCGCACCGGCGACACGCTGTGCGATCCGGATCACCCGGTCATCCTTGAAAAGATGGAATTCCCGGAGCCGGTCATCGAAATCGCGATCGAGCCGAAGTCGAAGGCCGACCAGGAAAAGCTGGGTGTCGCGCTGGCGAAGCTCGCCGCCGAAGATCCGTCCTTCCGCGTGTCGACCGATCACGAGTCCGGCCAGACCATTCTCAAGGGCATGGGCGAACTCCATCTCGACATCAAGGTCGATATTCTCAAGCGCACCTACAAGGTCGATGCCAACATCGGCGCTCCGCAGGTGGCGTTCCGCGAGAAGATCACCAAGCCGGCCGAAGTGGACTACACCCACAAGAAGCAGACCGGCGGTACGGGTCAGTTCGCCCGCGTCAAGTTCCAGGTCGAGCCGACGGAGCCGGGTGCCGGCTTCCAGTTCGAATCGAAGATCGTCGGCGGCGCCGTGCCGAAGGAATACATCCCCGGCGTCGAAAAGGGCCTCAACAGCGTGATGACCTCGGGCGTGGTCGCCGGCTTCCCGGTGGTGGACGTCAAGGTGACGCTGATCGACGGTGCCTATCACGACGTCGACTCGTCGGCGCTGGCCTTCGAAATCGCATCGCGCGCGGCATTCCGCGAAGCGCTGCAGAAGGGCAAGTCTGTCCTCCTCGAGCCGATCATGAAGGTCGAGGTGGTGACCCCCGAAGACTACACCGGATCTGTGATCGGTGACCTGAACTCCCGTCGTGGCCAGATCCAGGGCCAGGACATGCGCGGCAACGCCAACGTCATCAACGCGATGGTGCCGCTCATGAACATGTTCGGTTACGTGAATAACCTGCGCTCGATGAGCCAGGGTCGCGCGACCTTCACGATGCAGTTCGATCACTACGCTGAAGCGCCGGCCAACGTGTCGGCAGAAGTCCAGAAGAAGTTTGCTTGATTTCTTTGACGTAAGTCAAAGTTGAACGGAGAACGTCATGGCTAAAGAGAAATTCGAACGTACGAAACCGCACTGCAACATCGGCACCATCGGTCACGTCGACCATGGCAAGACGTCGCTGACTGCGGCCATCACCAAGGTTCTGGCGGAAGCCGGCGGTGCGACGTTCACGGCTTATGATCAGATCGACAAGGCGCCGGAAGAGAAGGCGCGCGGCATCACCATCTCGACCGCTCACGTCGAGTATGAGACCCCGAACCGTCACTACGCTCACGTCGACTGCCCCGGCCACGCCGACTACGTGAAGAACATGATCACCGGTGCGGCCCAGATGGACGGCGCGATCCTCGTCGTGTCGGCTGCCGACGGCCCGATGCCGCAGACCCGCGAGCACATTCTGCTCGCCCGTCAGGTCGGCGTTCCGGCGCTGGTCGTGTTCCTGAACAAGTGCGACATGGTCGACGATCCGGAGCTGCTCGAACTCGTTGAGCTCGAAGTTCGCGAGCTGCTCTCGAAGTACAACTTCCCGGGCGACAAGATTCCGATCATCAAGGGCTCGGCGCTCGCCGCTCTCGAGAACAAGGATCCGAAGCTCGGCCACGACGCCATTCTCGAGCTGATGAAGAACGTTGACGAGTACATCCCGCAGCCGGAGCGTCCGGTTGACCAGCCGTTCCTGATGCCGGTCGAAGACGTGTTCTCGATCTCGGGTCGCGGCACCGTGGTCACCGGCCGTGTCGAGCGCGGCATCGTCAAGGTTGGCGAGGAAATCGAGATCGTCGGCCTGAAGCCGACCGTCAAGACCACCGTCACCGGCGTCGAAATGTTCCGCAAGCTGCTCGATCAGGGTCAGGCTGGCGACAACATCGGTGCGCTGCTCCGCGGCACCAAGCGCGAGGAAGTCGAGCGCGGCCAGGTGCTCTGCAAGCCCGGTTCGGTCAAGCCGCACACCAAGTTCAAGGCTGAGGCGTACATCCTCACCAAGGAAGAGGGCGGCCGTCACACCCCGTTCTTCACCAACTACCGTCCGCAGTTCTACTTCCGCACGACCGACGTGACGGGCGTGGTTCACCTGCCGGAAGGTACTGAAATGGTGATGCCGGGCGACAACATCGCGATGGAAGTGCACCTGATCGTGCCGATCGCGATGGAAGAGAAGCTCCGCTTCGCGATCCGTGAAGGTGGCCGCACCGTCGGCGCCGGCGTCGTCGCAAGCATCATCGAGTAAGGACGCGAATAGCGAATGGGGAGTAGCGAGTAGGTTCTATTCGCTACTTCCTGCTCCCCAGTTCGACTTCTTCTGTTTCGTTTAAGAAAGATCGTGGCAATGAACGGCCAGAATATTCGCATCCGTCTCAAGGCGTTCGACCATCGGATTCTCGATACGTCGACCCGCGAGATCGTGAATACGGCGAAGCGTACCGGCGCCCAGGTTCGTGGACCAATCCCGTTGCCGACGCGCATCGAGAAGTTCACCGTGAACCGTTCGCCGCACGTCGACAAGAAGAGCCGCGAGCAGTTCGAGATGCGCACTCACAAGCGCCTGCTCGACATCGTCGATCCGACCCCGCAGACCGTGGACGCGCTGATGAAGCTCGACCTCGCCGCCGGTGTCGACGTCGAGATCAAGCTCTAAGAGATCCCAGGCGGGTGCCGGTTTTCCGAATTGCCCGCAACGAAGTTTAGTTAGTCCCTCGGGACAGAAAGACAGGAAGCACGCCGATGCGCTCCGGAGTGATCGCACAAAAGGTCGGGATGACGCGGGTCTTTACAGAGGCCGGCGAGCATATCCCTGTGACCGTGCTGAAGCTGGGCAACTGTCAGGTTGTCGGCCACCGCACCATGGACAAGAACGGGTACGTCGCGCTGCAGCTCGGCTCGGGCTCGCGCAAGTCCGTTTACATGCCCAAGGCCGAGCGTGGCCAGTTTGCCGTCGCCAAGGTCGAGCCCAAGCGCAAGGTCGCGGAATTCCGCGTCAGTGAAGACTCGCTCCTGCCGGTCGGTGCTGAAATCCAGGCGGATCACTTCGTCGTCGGTCAGTATGTCGACGTCACCGGCACTTCGGTCGGTAAGGGGTTCGCCGGCGGTATGAAGCGCTGGAACTTCGGCGGTCTGCGCGCCACGCACGGCGTGTCGATCTCGCACCGTTCGATCGGTTCGACCGGTGGCCGTCAGGACCCGGGCAAGACCTTCAAGAACAAGAAGATGCCCGGTCACATGGGTGTCGATCGCATCACCACGCTGAACCTGCGCGTCGTGCAGACCGACGTGGAGCGCGGCCTTCTGCTCGTCGAGGGCGCGGTGCCGGGTTCGAAGGGTGGCTGGATCACGGTTCGCGACGCGGTCAAGAAGTCGCTGCCGAAGGATGCGCCGAAGCCGGGCAAGTTCAAGCTTGCGGGCGAGGGTGAGGCTGCTCCGGCGGAAGCCGCGGCCGAGAAGGAGGGCGTGTGACATGGAATTGAACGTCACAACTCTTGAAGGCAAGGCTGCCGGTTCGGTTCAGCTGTCGGACGAGATTTTCGGTCTCGAGCCGCGCGCGGACATCATCCAGCGCGTCGTCAACTGGCAGCTCGCCAAGCGCCAGGCCGGCACGCACAAGGCCAAGGGCCGCGCCGAGATCGCGCGTACCGGCAAGAAGATGTATCGCCAGAAGGGCACCGGCGGTGCTCGTCACGGTTCGGCTCGCGTTCCGCAGTTCCGCGGCGGCGGCCGTGCATTCGGCCCGGTCGTGCGCAGCCATGCCCATGATCTGCCGAAGAAGGTTCGTGCTCTCGGCCTGCGCCACGCCCTGTCGGCGAAGGCGAAGGACGGCAGCCTGATCGTGATCGACAATGCCGAGCTGAAGGACGCCAAGACCAAGTCGTTGCTCGGTCACTTCGCGGGCCTGGGCCTGACCAGCGCTCTCATCATCGATGGCGCCGAGGTCAACAACGGTTTCGCGCTCGCTGCGCGCAACATTCCGCAGGTCGACGTGCTGCCGATCCAGGGCATCAACGTCTATGACATCCTGCGCCGTCAGAAGCTCGTTCTGACCAAGGCCGCTATCGATGCGTTGGAGGCGCGCTTCAAATGAAGACTCAGGATGCGCGTCATTACGACGTGATCGTGTCGCCGGTAATCACCGAAAAGGCGACGGTTGCGTCCGAGCACAACAAGGTTGTGTTCAAGGTTGCCACCAAGGCGACCAAGCCGCAGATCAAGGAAGCGGTTGAGAAGCTGTTCGACGTCAAGGTGAAGAGCGTCAACACGCTGGTCCGCAAGGGCAAGACGAAAGTCTTCCGCGGCCAGTTCGGCTCTCAGTCGGACACCAAGCGCGCGGTCGTGACCCTCGAAGAGGGTCATCGCATCGACGTGACCACCGGGCTGTAAGGCGAACGACGATGGCATTGAAAACATTCAACCCCACGACGCCGGGCCAGCGCCAGCTGGTGATGGTCGATCGTTCGGCGCTCTACAAGGGCAAGCCGGTCAAGGCGCTGACCGAGGGCAAGAACTCGAACGGCGGCCGCAACAACACTGGTCGTATCACCGTGCGTTTCCGCGGCGGCGGCCACAAGCAGGCCTACCGCAAGGTCGATTTCAAGCGCACCAAGGTCGATGTCGCGGCCACGGTGGAGCGTCTTGAGTACGATCCGAACCGCACCGCGTTCATCGCGCTGATCAAGTACGCCGATGGCGAGCAGGCCTATATCCTGGCGCCGCAGCGCCTGGCGGTCGGCGACACCGTGATCGCCGGCAACTACGTCGACGTGAAGCCGGGCAACGTCATGCCGCTGGGCAACATGCCGGTCGGCACGATCGTCCACAACGTCGAGCTGAAGATCGGCAAGGGTGGTCAGATCGCCCGTTCGGCTGGCACCTACGCCCAGATCGTCGGTCGCGATCAGGACTACGTCATCCTGCGTCTGAACTCGGGCGAACAGCGCCTGGTTCATGGCCGCTGCACCGCGACCATCGGCGCGGTGTCGAACCCGGATCACATGAACATCTCGATCGGCAAGGCTGGCCGCAAGCGCTGGCTGGGCCGCCGCCCGCACAACCGCGGTGTTGTCATGAACCCGATCGACCATCCGCACGGCGGCGGTGAAGGCCGCACCTCGGGCGGCCGTCACCCGGTTACTCCGTGGGGCAAGCCGACCAAGGGCAAGAAGACGCGGTCGAACAAGTCGACCAACAAGTTCATTCTCATCAGCCGCCACAAGCGGAAGAAGTAAGGATCGCCGGACATGGTTCGTTCAGTCTGGAAAGGCCCGTTCGTCGAG
>JBQCHK010000004.1:0-76733 GCA_051954725.1 Afipia sp.
TTCCGAACCAAAAGGTACGTTCCCACGCGTTACTCACCCGTCTGCCGCTGACGTATTGCTACGCCCGCTCGACTTGCATGTGTTAAGCCTGCCGCCAGCGTTCGCTCTGAGCCAGGATCAAACTCTCAAGTTGGACTTGAACTTTGAACCGGCTGATCACAACGTTTGACGAGGTTCCCACCATTCCGCCGTAAGCGATTCACATCGCAAACGACTGACCTCATTGCTGAGGCCATGGTGTAACCTTTGAAACGTGTACCGCCGAAGTCTTTCGTCCGGTCTCAATGCTCGAAAGCCGAAGCTTTCTTACGATCGAGACCCGCAAGGACTCCGCCGTCCACGTTTCTCTTTCTTCATCTTTACTTGTCAAACAGCCCGGGACCGAAGGTCCCAATTGCATCACCCATCCGACGACAATTGACAACCGACAACTATCGGCTGCTTGTTCACTCATCGGCATGAGGAGCATAGAGGCGCGTCGTTGTGTCTTGGCCGAGGCCAAAACCGCCGCCGCGCTCAGTGGCCGGGTTATAGGCCAGCCCGATCCGCGTTGTCAACGCCCATTGTCAACAAATCGTCGCATCGGGAAAAAGATTCACAGGGCGGCCAATAAGCCCCGATTTATCGGCACTTAAGCGGCCCTGACGCCGTACTAGAGCCACATTCCTGCGACGTTCTGAGAAAGAAATATGCACCGGCCGGCCGATTGCAAGTCGAGTTTCAGGCGGGTTTGGGCTACACAGATTCGCGCCCCGGGCGGGTAGCGGACACGCAACGCCGGTTCCAAGACGCATTCGCTGCATCTCAGGCCGGTCAACAACTGTTGGAAGACGTTGGGGAACGGCGGTTTGAGCCACGGTACGTCACGCGGGGGACAGCACGGTCGCACCGGGATCATCGATCTCGGGCATGAGCCGCCGCTTTCCGTGGACGGCTCGGAAGCCGCCGTCATCGATCGCCGCAGCGTTTCTGTTCAGTGGTTCAGCGGGACAATTCTGACTGGTCTGTGCGGCGCAGCCCTGATCGGCGGCGCCGTTTTCGCTTCGCTCGATGGCGAAATGACTTTCGCCAAAGTCCCCGAACATGTTGAAGGCGCGCTGCGCGGCGCATTTGGCGGCGCCGACAAAGGCGCCGTTGCACGCAAGAGCGACCGCCTGCCGCCGCCGAGCGAGGCCGCCGCGGCTCGTCAGGTTATCCGGGTTTCAACCGCGACGCGCGTCGGCAACCGCGAAGTGATGCGGGTTCGCCCCTTCATACGCATCTCGGGCAACCTGTCGCTGTCGTCCAGCGATCTCGCCTCCAAGGTGCCGCCGTTCAATCCGCAGAAAATCCTGACCGACGTCGACAGCGAAGTCGCCAACACCGAGGATGATCCGCGCAATCCCAATGCCAACGCCGAGCCCGACGCCGAAGTGTCCTTCGTCGTCCGCGATCTCGCCGGCGTCCTGCCGCGTGCCAAGATCGCGACCCACGTGACTCTGGACGAAGTCTTGATGCGGGTGCGCGAAGCCTCGAGCTGGCGCGGCGCTGCCGGTGTCCGCTACGCTGCGGCAACGCCCGGCGCGATCAAGATGGCCTACGCCGCGGAAGGCGCGCCGGTCGATCCCTACGCGGGATTCGAAACCCGCATCGTTCCGGAAAACGTCACCCTTCTCGCAAAAACCAAAGAGCAGGCCACCGGCGGCAACCCCAACGGCGAACGGGTCCATACCGTCAAAAAGGGCGACACGGTCCAGTCCGTGCTGCGCGACATGGGCGCGACACCGGAGGATGCCAAGGCGATCGCCGCCAATCTCGGCCCGCGCGGCCGCGACGGCGGACTGCGTGAAGGCCAGAAACTGCGCATCCTGATGGAATCGGTCGGCCCCGGCCGTCCGGCGCAACCGGTCCGCGTCATCGTCGCCAATGAAACCATGATCGAAGCCGTCGCGGCGCTGTCGGATCTCGGCCGCTATGTCGCGGTCGACGTCCAGAGCTTCAACAACGTCACCGAAACCGCCAGCAACAAGAGCTCGGACGATGACGACGAGGATGACGATGGCACCGGCGTCCGCCTCTATCAGAGCATCTATGAGACCGCCCTGCGCGACAAAGTCCCGCAAAGCGTGATCGACGATATGATCCGCATCTACTCCTACGATGTCGATTTCCAGCGCCGCGCGCAGCCGGGCGACTCGTTCGATGTATTCTTCGCCGGCGAAGACGAAGGCGGAAACGGCGCCGAGAAAAACGAAGTTCTTTACGCCGCGCTGACAGTCGGCGGCGAAACCAAGAAATATTATCGCTTCCAGACCCCCGACGATGCCGTCGTCGACTACTACGACGAGACCCGCAAGAGCGCGAAGAAGTTCCTGGTTCGCAAGCCCGTCGCCAATGCCATCATGCGCTCCGGCTTCGGCGGACGCCGCCACCCCATCCTCGGCTACGTCAAGATGCACACCGGCGTCGATTGGGCCACCGCCTACGGCACGCCGATCTTCGCCTCCGGCAACGGCGTGATCGAGAAGGTCGGCTGGGAAGGCGGCTACGGCAAGTACATCCGCATCAAGCACCCCAATGGCTATGAGACCGCCTACGGCCACATGAGCGCGTACGCCAAGGGCATGGAGCCCGGCAAGCGCGTGCGGCAAGGCCAGGTCATCGGCTTCGTCGGCTCGACCGGAATGTCCACCGGCGCGCACGTTCACTACGAAATTCTGGTCAACGGCCGCTTCGTCGATCCAATGCGCGTGAAGCTGCCGCGCGGGCGTTCGCTTCAGGGGCCGCTGCTCGCAAGCTTCGAGGCCGAGCGCGATCGCCTCGACGGCATTATGGCCAATCGCAACGCGCGCATGGCGATGGACGAGCCGTCGCCGAAGAACGGCCGCAACCCGGCCGCCGCTCAAGCCAGCATCCGCTGACGCGCCAGACCAACCGGCGCGCCCAAGCAGGCCCTATTTCTTCGCATCCAGACTGACGCGTTTTCCGGCTGCGACGGCGAATTCCTTTTCGTAAGGATCGCCGCCGTCCGGCGTGATCACTGCGACGTAGCGCCCCGCGCCGAGTGCAAGGTTCAGATCCCCTTCGTAATAGGTGCCGAACGAGGCCCGCTCGTTGTTGATGTCGCGCTCGGCCGCGACAATCTCGACCGCTTTGCCGGCGTCTATTTTCATCCCGAGCACGCCCGCATCGAGATTGACGTCGATACGCGTCGGCGCGCCGGACTTGACCTCGACACGGACGATTTTCCGGGCCACCCCGACCGACGTCACCACGTCGTAGCTACCGGTTGGCAGATCAAACTTCGACAGCGGATCGTAGGACGTCGCGAGCCATTCGCCGTCCTTGCCTTCTTCCGTTGACGGCCTTCGGACCTCGACTGCGAGTCCCTTCTCCGCTTTCGGTCCGCCGGGCGCATAGACCGCGCTGACGAGAAGCCGGCCGGCATCGAGCGCAACCGGCACATTGATCGAATCTCCCGCCGCAAGCGTGAAGGCTTTTTCCGCTTTCGCATTACCGCGGGTCAGACGCAGCGTGTAATTGCCGGCGGGCAGGATGAACCGCGGCACCGGCTTGTATTCGGTGGTGACATTCTCGCCTTTTGTGTCAATCACCTCCCAGGTTGGCTCCTGCATCTTCTCGCCGGACCCCTGAACCGTGCCCTCGCTGGTGACATAACCGGCATCGAACACGACATCGAGCGTCAGCGGCTTGCCTTTCTCGACACGAACATTGCGGGTGTGGCGGGCATGTCCGTAGTCGACCTCGAGCACGTACTGCCCCGCCTCGATCACGTCGGCGAACGGCGCGCCATAGAAGGTCGTGACATGATCGCCCTTCTCGCCGTTACGCGACGTGAAGAAGCTCCACACCACGTCGTTGTTGTTATCAGCGATCGGATCGAGACCCTGCGCCAGTCGCGCCACGCCGCGAATGTTCTTGCCCTGATAGGCAACGGGCGCAGGTTTGGCCGGTGCTTCGCTCTCGACCTTGGCGCCCTGCGTCGCCTCGACCGCGCGCCCGAGCGCGTTCTCCAGGCCGCCCGCGTTGCGCGCATCGAGATAGACCCCGCCGGTCGCTCGCGCGATGCATTGCAGCTGGTTCTTCGCGGCCGGGTCGGCCACGTCGAACCCGATGACATGCGCGGTGAACCCGACGCCCGTTTTCTTCAGTTCGGCCGCAACGGCGCATGGATCGGGATTGCAGGTTTCGATGCCATCGGAAACCAGCACCACGGTCGCCTTGTTCTCAGTTGCACGCAGAGCCTCCGCCGCCGCGCGCAAGGCATCGGCCATCGGCGTCTTGCCCTTTGGATTCAGGCTATTCACGGCGTCGCGGATGCGCGCCGGATCGAATTTCGACACCGGCACCAGAAGTTCGATGTCCTTGCAGTCACCCTTGGTGCGGTGACCGTAGGTCATCAGGCCGAGGCGATCGGTCGGCCGCCATTTGGCGAGGATGGAATCGACCGCGCGGCGCGCCGCGGCGATCTTCGACTGGCCATCGACCTGTCCCCACATCGAACCGGACGCATCGAGAATGAGGATAGTGTCGCTGCCCTGCGCCGCGACCGGCGCAACTGAAATCAATGTCGAAGCAAGCAAAGCGCCGGAAAAAACGGCTGGACGAATGATCGACAACAAAATCCCCTCCCCCGCAATAATCTCGTGGGAGTATGTCGCGCCATTTCGGGAAAAGGTTCAACTTCGTTTTTGCCGCACCCGTCCGGCCGCTGAGCGAGCAGCGGTCGGACAGGTCTTCGGATAGGTCTGGGGCGTCAGATCAGTTCAGCATCCGTTTCGAGACGGGCTGATCGAACTCTGCTTCCGTCTCGTGAGCCGGAGGCGCCTTCCCATTGAACGTGAGGCCGTCTTTCCCGGCGGAGATTTTGACCGCGGAGCCATCGCGGATGTCGCCGGCGAGGATCATCTCGGCGAGCGGGTCCTGCACGCTGCGCTGGATCACGCGCTTGAGCGGCCGCGCGCCGTAGGCCGGATCCCAGCCCTTGTCGGCGAGCCAGTCCCGCGCCTTGGCGTCGAGCGCGAGCTCGATCTTGCGGTCCTCGAGCAGCCTTTGCAGCCGCGCGAACTGGATCTCCACAATCCGCCCCATCTCGCTCTTCTGCAGCCGGTGGAACAGGATGATCTCGTCGATGCGGTTGAGGAACTCGGGGCGGAAGTGCGAGCGCACCATCCCCATCACCTGCTCGCGCACCGCGTTCGTGTCCTCGCCCTCGGGCTGGTTGACCAGATACTCGGCGCCGAGGTTCGAGGTCATGATGATCAGCGTGTTGCGGAAGTCCACGGTGCGGCCCTGACCGTCGGTCAGCCGGCCGTCATCGAGCACCTGCAGCAGCACGTTGAACACGTCCGGATGCGCCTTCTCGATCTCGTCGAACAGCACCACCTGATAGGGCCGCCGCCGCACCGCTTCGGTGAGCGCGCCGCCCTCGTCGTAGCCGACATAGCCCGGAGGCGCCCCGATCAGCCGCGCCACCGAATGCTTTTCCATGTACTCCGACATGTCCATGCGGATCAGCGCGGTCTCGTCGTCGAACAGGTATTCGGCGAGCGCCTTGGTCAGTTCGGTCTTGCCGACGCCGGTTGGCCCCAGGAACATGAACGAGCCGATCGGCCGGTTCGGGTCCTGCAACCCGGCCCGCGCCCGCCGCACGGCGGTCGACACCGCGCGCACCGCCTGCGCCTGGCCGATCACACGCTTGCCCAGCATGTCCTCCATCCGCAGCAGCTTGTCCTTCTCGCCCTCGAGCATCTTGTCGACCGGCACCCCGGTCCAGCGCGACACCACCTGCGCGACATTGTCGGCGGTGACGGTCTCGCTGATCGACAGGCTTTCGGTGGCCTCGACCGCGCCGAGCCGCTTCTCCAGGTCGGGAATCCGGCCATAGGCCAGTTCGCCCGCTTTCTGGAATTCGCCGCGGCGCTGCGCGTTGGCCAGCTCGGTGCGCAGTTGCTCGAGTTCGCCCTTCATCTTCTGCGCGTCGGAGAGCTTGCTCTTCTCGGCCTGCCAGGTCGAGGTCAGATCGGCGGAGCGCTTCTCCAGATCGATCAGCTCCTTGTCGAGCGTGTCCAGACGGCTCTTCGAGCCGGCATCGCTTTCCTTCTTCAGGGCTTCCTGCTCGATCTTGAGCCGGATGATCTCGCGGTCGAGCGTATCCAGCTCCTCGGGTTTGGAATCGACCTGCATCTTCAGTCGCGCCGCCGCCTCGTCCACCAGATCGATGGCCTTGTCGGGCAGGAAGCGGTCGGTGATGTAGCGGTTCGACAGCGTCGCCGCGGCCACCAGCGCCGAATCCGAGATGCGCACGCCGTGATGCTGCTCGTACTTGTCCTTGAGCCCGCGCAGGATCGAGATGGTGTCTTCCACCGTCGGCTCCGACACGAACACCGGCTGGAACCGCCGCGCCAGCGCCGCGTCCTTCTCGACATGCTTGCGGTACTCGTCGAGCGTGGTCGCGCCGATGCAGTGCAGTTCGCCGCGCGCCAGCGCCGGCTTGAGCAGGTTCGACGCATCCATCGCGCCGTCGGCCTTGCCGGCGCCGATCAGGGTGTGCATCTCGTCGATGAACAGGATGATGCCGCCTTCCGCAGACGTCACCTCCTGCAGCACCGCCTTGAGCCGCTCCTCGAACTCGCCGCGATACTTCGCGCCGGCGATCAGCGCGCCGAGGTCGAGCGACAGCAGCTTCTTGTCCTTGAGGCTTTCCGGCACGTCGCCGTTGAGGATGCGCAGCGCCAGGCCCTCGACGATGGCGGTCTTGCCGACGCCAGGCTCGCCGATTAGTACCGGGTTGTTCTTGGTGCGCCGGGATAGAACCTGGATCGTGCGGCGGATCTCCTCGTCGCGGCCGATCACCGGATCGAGCTTGCCGTCGCGCGCCGCCTGGGTCAGGTCGCGGGCGTATTTCTTGAGCGCGTCATAAGCGTTCTCCGCCGACGCGCTGTCGGCGGTACGGCCCTTGCGCAGCGCGTTGATCGCCGCGTTGAGGTTCTGCGGCGTGACCCCGCCCTTGGCGAGCAGCTTGCCCGCCTCGCTGTCCTTGTCCGCCGCCAGCGCCTGCAGCAGCCGCTCCACCGTGACGAAGCTGTCGCTGGCCTTGTCGGCCGCCTGCTCGGCGGCGGTGAACGCGCGCGCGGTTTCCGGCGCAAGATAGATCTGCCCGGAGCCGGCGCCCGACACCTTCGGGAGCTTCGCCAGAGCCTCTTCGGTCGATTGGAGAATGGCCCGTGAATTGCCGCCGGACCGGTCGATCAGGCCGCCGGCCAGACCCTCGCTGTCGTCCAGCAAAACCTTCAGCACGTGAAGCGGCGAGAACTGCTGGTGCCCCTCCCGCATCGCCAGCGACTGCGCCGACTGGATGAAGCCCTTCACGCGGTCCGTGTATTTCTCAATGTTCATTCGTGGTGTCCCTCAGCCTGCCAGGAACGCCTCGAAAGCACGCCCCAGGCATCTTCAATGGGTTGCCCGGCATTGCACCGGATTGAACCTCATGTGGGAACCAGTTGCCGCCTGGAAAAGGGGCGGACGGCAAAATCATCCGCCGCCCTGACCTGCCCGACACCATCGGGCGAATGGCATGAGCCAGCTTCAGGTGTGCGGTGCAGGAAGAAGAAGCCGGGAGCCTGTGGGACGCAGGCAGTGCGACCTGCAGAGGTCGCCCGGACGGATAAAGAGAAGCGCCGGCGGCCCGAAGACCGCCGGCGCTGGTCTGACCGGGATCAGTTCGGCATCACATAGGCATAGATGCGGCGGCGCGAATACTTCGCCTCCGCGACGCGATGACCGTGGTTGCCTGAAATGATGATCGGATTGCCCTGCGCATCGATACCGCTGACAACGCCGACATGCCCGCCGCGACGACCGCGCGACATCACCGCGATGGCGCCGATCTGCGGACCGGATACGCGGCGGCCGTAATGCGCGAAGGACCGCGCCATATCCGAGCCGGTGCCCTGATGGCCCGAACGCTGCAAAACCATGTTCATGAAGCGCGCGCACCACAGGCTGCGACGCCCGGTCGGATTGCCGCGGCCGATATAGCGACGCGCCTCTGCGACGACGCTCGAGGTCCCGAAGCCGCTGCTGAAACCATCAGAACTGTTCATCGACGCATTGGCGTTGTGAAGACGCTGCGCACGCATGGTGCGAACGCCGGCATCCCAGCGCGAGGCGTGACGCGCGCCGCGACGATAGGCGCGATGACGACGCGCGGAATGATGCCGCTTCACGTGATGCTTCTTGGCGTGATGATGAGAATGATGCGCGTGGACATGCCGTCCGTGGTGATGCGCGGGTCTTGCCGACGCTGGAGTGGCAATCGCAACAACAGCCACGGAGCACAATGCAAATGCCGCGTGGCGAAGCGGACGGTGAAACACTTTAGAAAAATTCATCCAGATAGTCCCTCATGAATGGCCCGCGTTCCTCCAGCAGACGCGGGGCGCCGATATGTGTGGGGTGTAAAACAAATTTAGATATGGCGAGAAAATGGCCTGAAATGCATAGCACCTAATCATTTCGCGGTATTCGCGAGATCATTTCGTGGCCGAAATCCGCAAAAAGCGCCCGATTTCAGCCGCTTAGATTAATCACCGCGGCTGAGCAGAAACACGCCCTGTTCGCCGAACATATTCCAGAACCACCACGGAGCATTGAGCCGCAAGGGTTTCCCGTAACGGTCCAGCGCCACCGCACGCTCCATCTTGACGTTGATTTCGTCGCATAACTGGACGAAATCCTTAATGGTGCAGAAGTGGATGTTCGGCGTGTCGTACCATGTCGCCGGCAGATTTTCGGTCCGCGGCATCTGCCCTTTGACGAGCAGTTGCAGCCGCATTTTCCAGTGCCCGAAGTTCGGAAACGACACGATCGCGCGCCGTCCGATCCGCAAAAGATTCTCGAGCACCACGCGCGGCTGGCGCGTTGCCTGCAGCGTTTGCGAGAGGATCACGTAGTCGAACGCATCGTCGGGATAGCTTTCGAGGTCGGTGTCGGCGTCGCCCTGCACCACCGCCAGTCCCTTGGCCACACAGCGATTGACCCCTTCGCGCGACAGTTCGATACCGCGTCCATCGACCCCGCGCGTCTCCAGCAGACGCAGCAGATCGCCTTCGCCGCAGCCGACATCGAGCACGCGCGAGCCCGCCTCGACCATCCCGGCCACCAGCAGATGGTCACCGCGATATTGCCCGTCGAGTTTCGGCAGGTTGGCGGTCGGCTGAAAGGCATTATGAGCAAGCGTGGTCATCGCGTCACCGAATTCAAACCGTGCACGGTCGCTGCCGATTCCAGGAACGCGTGCGAAATTTCAAAAAACTCCGGAACATCGAGCAGGAACGCGTCGTGACCGCGATCGGTCTCGATCTCCGAGAACGACACCCGCGCGCTGCTGGCGTTCAGCGCATGGACGATCGCGCGCGCTTCCGATGTCGGAAACAGCCAGTCGCTGGTGAACGACACCACGCAGAACCTGGTAGAGATGCCGCGGAAGGCTTCCGCCAGAACGCCGTCGTGATCGGCGGCGATGTCGAAATAGTCCATCGCGCGGGTCAGATAGAGATAGCTGTTGGCATCGAAGCGCTCGACGAAGGACGAGCCTTGATGGCGCAGATAGCTCTCGACCTCGAAATCGGCATCGAACGAGAACGTCGGCACTTCGCGATCCTGCAAGCGTCGGCCAAACTTGCGATGCAGCGCGGCGTCCGACAGATAGGTGATGTGCGCGGCCATGCGCGCGACGCCGAGGCCACGGCGCGGATGGGTGCCGTGCTCGAAGTAGCGGCCACCGCGCCAGTCGGGATCGGCCATCACCGCCTGACGGCCGAGCTCATGAAACGCGATGTTCTGCGCCGAGTGACGCGTGCTGCAGGCCACAGCCAGCGCGGCGAACACCCGCTCGGGATAGGCCGCGGCCCATTGCAGCGTCTGCATGCCGCCCATCGAACCGCCGACCACGGCGAACAATTTATCGATGCCGAGATGATCGAGCAGCATCGCTTGCGCCCGCACCATATCGGGAAGCGTGACGACCGGAAAATCAAGACCCCATGGCTTGCCGGTCGCCGGATTGGTCGACGACGGCCCGGTCGAGCCCATGCAGCCCCCGATGACGTTCGAGCAAATGACAAAGTACCTGTCGGTGTCGATCGGCTTGCCCGGTCCGACCATCGTCACCCACCATCCCGGCTTGCCGGTGAGAGGATGTTCGTTGGCGACGTGCTGGTCGCCGGTCAGCGCATGACAAATCAGGATGGCATTGGAGCGTTCGGCATTGAGCCGGCCGTAGGATTGATACGCGATCTGGAACGGTGAAAGATCGACGCCGCAATCCAGGCGTAGCGGCTTGTCCTCGCCGAACTTCGCGACTTGAGACGACGGATGATCGGCCTCGTGCGCACGGCCTCCGGCCTGCGGCGCTGGCGTTGTCTGCGGATTGATACTGACCATCCGATCACGGGCCTCATGACGCCTTGCAACGCAAGGCTGGACGACAGGCCACAAAAAACCCGGCCTGAACAAAGGTTCGGCCGGGATCACTACTATCCCCGGCCTGTTTAGCGAGTTGTTTAACGTGGCTGCAAGCCGGCCGGCTCAAATGACCACGGATGAAGGGAAACTTAGTCCCGACGAGGCCTTGCGTCAAGCAAACCAGCCCTGCAGGGCTTGCCCGGGGTCAATGTTTCCTTTGATTTCGGGACATATGGCTCTATCAATGCGGCAAGTTACCCCCTTCCAGACAGGCCGCCCGCGCAGCAATCGCGCTGCCAATTCAAGTTTGACGTCATGACAAATACGCCCCCGGCTCCGCCTTCGCTTCAGAACCTGCGCCGCGAGATCGATGACATCGATGCGCAGGTCCATGAACTGCTCATGCGCCGGGGCGACATCATCGACCGCCTGATCTCGGTGAAGAAGACGCAGGAAGTCGGCTCGGCATTCCGACCCGCACGCGAAGCCGACATGATGCGGCGGCTGGTCAAGCGCCATCGCGGCATCCTGCCGCTCGATACTGTCGAGAGCATCTGGCGCGTCATCATCTCGACCTTCACTTACGTACAGGCGCCATTCGCGCTGCACGCCGATCTCTCCGCCGGTGAATCGGCCATGCGCGACTCGGCGCGTTTCCATTTCGGCTTCACGGTGCCGTTCGTCGCGCATTTCAACGCGCCGGCTGCTGTCGACGCCGTGGCGAACTCGCGCGGCGATCTTGCCTTGTTGTCCGCCACCAGCAGCGTATCGCCATGGTGGCTGGCTCTGGAAAATGCCGGCGCGCCGAAAATCATAGCCCGGCTGCCCTTCATCGAGCGCGCCGATCATCCGGCGGCGCTGCCGGTGTTCGTGATCTCCCGTGTCGCGGACGATGCCATCGTCACCGAGATCGAGATGTGGAGTATCCGCGTCTCGGGCTGGAGCGCCGATGCGGCCCGCGCGCTGTCGCCATTGTCCGAGGTCATCGCCGTGCCTGATACCGCCTCCGATGGCGCGGCGCTGCTGGCCTCGATCCCGACCGCGACGGGTCTCGACAAGGTCAGATCGGTTTTGATCGCGGCGGGCGCCTCGGTCCGCTCATCCGCCCTCGTCGGCGGCCATGCGACGCGCTATACGGTCCCCTCGAACGGCGTCGCAAAAGCCTGATCTTTCTGTTCCGGAGTTAAATCGATGTCCTCCCCCGTGCCGAAGCCCGGCATTCTCGATATTGCGCCCTACACGCCGGGCAAGAGCGGCGCAGGCGTCGCCGGTCGCGTGTTCAAGCTGTCGGCCAATGAGACGCCGCTCGGTCCCTCGCCGAAGGCCATCGCGGCCTACAAGGCGGCCGCCGACCATCTCGAGGATTATCCGGAAGGATCATCGCGCGTGCTGCGCGAAGCCATCGGCCGCGCCTACGGCCTCGATCCCGACCGCATCATCTGCGGCGCCGGCTCCGACGAAATCCTGAACTTCCTCGCCCACACCTATCTCGGCCCCGGCGACGAGGCGATTCACACCACGCACGGCTTTCTGGTTTACCCGATCGCCACCATGGGCAACGGCGCGACCAATGTCGTGGTGCCGGAAACCAACTTCACCGCCGACGTCGACGTCATTCTCAAGGCGGTGACGCCGCGCACCAAGCTGGTATGGCTCGCCAACCCGAACAATCCGACCGGGACCTACATCCCGTTCGACGAGGTCAAGCGGCTGCGCAACGAACTCCCCTCGCACGTGCTGCTGGTGCTCGATGCCGCCTACGCCGATTTCGTGTCGCGCAACGATTACGAGTCCGGGATCGAACTGGTCGCGACCACCGACAATACGGTGATGACCCGCACGTTCTCGAAGATCTACGGCCTCGCCGCGCTGCGCATCGGCTGGATGTACGGCCCCGCCAACATCGTCGACGCGGTCAACCGCATTCGCGGGCCGTTCAACGTCTCGACGCCGGCGATGATGGCGGCTGTCGCGGCGATCGAGGACACCGAACATTACCAGATGTCGCGCGCCCACACCGAAAAGTGGCGGAACTGGCTGACCGATGAAGTCGGCAAGCTCGGCCTCAAGGTGACGCCGAGCGTGGCGAACTTCATCCTGATCCACTTCCCGCTCGACAAGGGCAAGACCGCCGACGACGCGGATGCGTTCCTGACCAAACGCGGACTGATTTTACGCGCGCTGAAGAACTATCAGTTGCCGCATGCACTGCGGATGACGGTCGGCACCGAAGAAGCCAACCGTCTCGTGGTCGATGCCTTACGCGAATTCATGGCGGCCAAATGAGCAACGGGTCAGCCAACGGCGCGCCGGAATTCGGGCGCATCGCGCTGATCGGCTTCGGCCTGATCGGCGGATCGATCGCGCGTGGGGTGCGCGCCCAGGGACTTGCGGGAGAGATCGTGGCCACAGCGCGTTCGACGGAGACCCGCGCGCGCGTGAAGGAACTCGGTATCGTCGATCGCGTGGTGGACACCAGCGAAGAGGCGGTGAAGGACGCCGACCTCGTTATCTTGTGCATCCCGGTCGGTGCCTGCGGGCCCGTCGCGCAAGCGATCGCACCGCATCTCAAGCCGGGCGCGATCGTATCCGACGTCGGCTCCGTCAAAGGCATGGTGCTGCGGGACATGGCCGCGCACCTGCCTGCCAACGTCCATTTCATTCCTGCGCACCCGGTCGCCGGCACCGAAAACTCGGGGCCGGATTCCGGCTTCGCCGAATTGTTTATCAATCGCTGGTGCATCCTGACGCCGCCGGAAGGCGCCGACCCGGCCGCCGTCGAGAAACTCGCTGCGTTCTGGCGCGCACTCGGCGCTAACGTCGAGACCATGGCCGCCGATCACCACGATCTGGTGCTCGCCGTCACCAGCCATCTGCCGCACCTGATCGCCTACACCATCGTCGGCACCGCCGACGAACTGGAAGACGTCACACGTTCGGAAGTGCTGAAATTCTCAGCCGGCGGCTTCCGCGACTTCACCCGCATCGCGGCGTCCGATCCCACCATGTGGCGCGACGTGTTCCTGACCAACAAGGACGCGGTGCTGGAAATGCTCGGCGCGTTCCAGGAAGACCTGTCGAAGCTGACGCGTGCGATCCGTCGGGGCGACGGCGACGCGCTGTTCGATCACTTCACCCGGACTCGCGCCATCCGCCGCGGCATCGTCAATCTCGGCCAGGAAACCGAGAGCCCGGACTTCGGCCGCCCGCACGCGCACCTGCCGCCGAAGAAGGCCTGATCAGTCTCGAAACCCTTATCCTGAGGGGCAATGCGAAGGATTGCGTCTCGAAGGATGAGGCGATGTGATCGGCCTCATAGCGCGTTCACGCGCGTCTTCAACGCACTATGGTTCGGGACGCGGCGCTGCGCGCGGCTCCTCACCATGAGGGTTGTGAAATACTCAGAACAGCGGCGGGGTCTGCGCCACCCGGAACGGGCCAAGCAGAATGGCGCCGTCGACGAACTTCATCTTGAACGCCTGCGCCTTGCGGCCTTCCAGCGTGGTCGGCTGGCCGAGCAGATTGATGCCCGCGGCGAGGCCCGCATTGGCGTTCTTGCGAGCCACGTTGCCGAGCCCCGGAATCAGCCGATCGAGCGCCCCGATGACTTTGTTGACGTCCTGCGCGCTGACGCCCGGCGCGACGCGATCGACCGACGACTGTGACACACCTTCCTCGAAGGCCTTTTCGAGGCCGAGCGCCGGAATCAGCCGCTCCATGCCAGCAACCGTCATCTGCAATTCGCCTTCGAGATAACCGTTCGCCGTGAGGCCGAGCGAGCCGGCAGCGACCGCAAGGGTCTCGCGCTGCTGCAAGCGCGATTCGGAAAAATCAATCCGGCCGCCAGCCGCCTGAATCTCGCGGAAACGCTCGGGCCAGGGTTTCGGCGAGAAATCTTTCAGGCCGCGCATCACTGCATGAATGCGCGCGTCGAACGGCTCGGAAAGCACTGGGTGAATTCCCTGCAGGCTTGCGCCCACCAGTTCCAGCACGGTTTCGATCACCGGGTTTTCGGGCGACGATCCCTGCGCCTGACGGCCGTGCCATTCGAGATGCTTTGCGCGCAGCAACGGCGTCTGTGTCGCACCGTCAAGGCGATCGACCGCCGGATCGTTGAACTCCAGCGACACCCTCTGCGGCACATCCGGCAAACCGGACACACTGGCGCGCCCGAGGCTCCAGCCCGCAGTCATGAACGGCTTCTCGCCGCTGGTCTCGACTGTGACGGGGCCGGTGAATTCGGCGATCACCAGACGCGGATCGTAGATCTGCGCCACCGCCAGAATTTCCTTGAGCCGCATGGTAAGCGGCGTGCGATGCGCGACCTGCTCGGCGGTCTGCGCGGTCAGCGAAATGACCGGATCGGCGCAGCGCACCTCGAGACGGAACGGATATCCGGCGACACTGCGGCTTGCACATTCGTAGTTGCGGCCTGCCTTGGCTTCGCGGGCGCGCCAGGCGTCGAACTGCACATCGACCTGAGAGGCGGCATAGAACCAGAAGGCGCTCCAGCCCACGGCGAGGATCAGCACCAGAACCGACGGGACAAAAACAGGCCACAGACGGCGGCGCGCGGGAGCAGCTTGAGGCATCGGCAACCTTGAGCACGTGAATAGGGCAATTGAAAGAACTGCCTCTTTCTCGCCCTCCGTTCAACCCCCCGGATGCTTGCGCGTCCACAGGGGGGCTGGTAGGCGTGGCGCCATGACCGCGAAAACCTTGTCCGACAGTGACTTTCCCGACAGCGATCTATGGGTGTTCGGATATGGCTCGTTGATCTGGAAACCCGGTTTCGAATTCGTAGAACAACGTCCGGCGCGCCTGATCGGCGAACATCGCTCGCTCTGCATCTATTCAATGGTCCATCGCGGCACACCGGAAAAACCCGGCCTGGTGCTGGGCCTCGATCGCGGCGGCGCCTGTCAGGGCGTCGCTTTCCGCGTGGCCCGAGAGCGGCGCGACGCGACCGTGGCATATCTGCGCGAGCGCGAACAGGTGACCAGCGTCTATCGCGAGGTGATGCGCTCGGTCTGGCTTGATGGCGATGCCCGCGAACGTATTCGCGCGCTCGCTTATGTCGCCGACCGCGGTCACAGCCAATACGCAGGCCGTCTGCCGCTGGAGGAACAACTGCACCTTGTGCGTCAGGGACACGGGCAATACGGCCCGAATACCGAATACGTCATCGCCACGGTAAAAGCGTTGGAAGCACAGGGCATCCGCGACATGCCGCTGCATCATCTGGTGACGCTGCTCCATGGCGGCGTGACCGCCTCGGCGAAGTCCGATCCCGACCTGTGACGGCTCTATGATTCCTGCGGCGCGGCGGATGGTGCCGAAAAGCCCATCAGGCGAATCTGCTCCTCGCGGCCTGCTGCGATCAGCCTGTTGGAAGCGTCCTCGATCACTGTCGACACCCGCGCCGTGAATTCGTCGCGCTTCAGGCCCGGCGGAATCGGATCGAGGAACTCGACGACAATCGTCCCCGGATAGCGCAGGAAACTGCGGCGCGGCCAGAACAGTCCCGAGTTGAGCGCCACCGGAATGCACGGCACCCCGCATCCGACGTAGATCTGGCTCACGCCAGTCTTGTAGTCGGGCGGCGCACTGACCGGGCGGCGCGTACCTTCCGGAAAGATGATGAGCTGACGCCCGTTGCGCACTTCCTCGCCGGCGCGGCGGGCCATCTTGAGCAGGCTGCGACCGCCGGCGTTGCGATCAACACCGATCATGTCGGCCTTGGAGAGATACCAGCCGAAGAACGGCAGCCACAGCAATTCCCGCTTGAGGATGTAAAGCGGCTGGTCGAAGAACTGCAGCAGCGCGAAGGTCTCCCATGCCGACTGATGCTTGGCCGCGGCGATCAACGGACCGGAGGGAATTTTCTCGACGCCGCGATACTCGACGCGCGTATTGCACACGATGCGCATCAGCCAGATGCTGGTCTTGCCCCAGGTCTTGGCGATCCAGATGATGCCCCAGCGCGGCATGGCGTAGGTCGGCAGACCGACAATCACCCAGAACACCAGATTGAGATAGAACAGGATGTTGTAGATCAGCGAGCGAATAAACAACGACACCATGGATCACTCGCTTACTTGCTCGACGCGGTCGTCGGTTTGCGAACGGCCTCGCCGGGAGCCGGTTGATCGTCGAGATCCGGGATCAAATCAAGCCCACGGTCCTCGAGGCGCACCCTGATTTCGGCGACCACGTACTTCACGTACTCCGACAGCAACAGCCGGAGGGCGGCGCCGCTGGTCCACCACGGCTCGTCGCGCCATTTCTCGCCGATCACCGGATACCAGATCAGGTCGATATCCGGCATGGCGTGCGACAATTCCACGCGCGCGCGGGGCACGTGATAATTCGACGTCACCACAATTAGCGATTTGAATCCGCGCTCGGAGGCCCAGCGCCGTGTTTCTGTTGCATTGCTGCGGGTGTTCACCGCGGAGCGGTCCAGATCAACACAGCAAGTGAGAAGCTTCTGAGTATCGGGCAATGATCGCCCGATGTCGTTGACGCCATTGGCCCGATGGACGCCCGAGATCAACAGACGCTTGCCGTACCCGTTCGACAGCAGCTCCAGCGCGTCCGACACCCGCGACGATCCGCCGGTCAGCACCACGATGCCGTCCGCATTGTGCGCGGGCTTCTGTTCGTCGGAACGCACAAGCGTCAGAAACCACACGAAACCGCCCAGCGCCGCCAGCACCAGAACCGCGAGGCCGCGCAGCAGGAAACCCCAGCCCGACCGCTGTGGCCGCGCACCGCCTCCGGACGAGACGTCCGGCGAATGTCGATCCGCCTGCATGGTCATAGTCGTGTGAACTTCAGCCCTTCTTCGCCCTGATACGCATCCCGGGCACCCCCGCCGCGAGTGTAGCGTAAATTCCGGCGGGGCTGTGACTTTTCGAAATCTGCTTGCACGGCATCAATCGATGTCGTCAAGCGTCGCGAACAGCGTGCGGCGCGAGGCCCACGCGGTGACCGCCGCGATCAGCAAGGCCTGCGCGGCAAGCGTCAGATATCCCGACGCCGGCAGCGCGAAGGTGCCCAGCAACGCCGCGAACTGATCGCCCACCGGCGTACCCGAGAACCAGCTCGCGATCGATTCGGAAAAGCCGAACACCAGCATCGCGGCGATCACGCCGATCACGCCCCCTTCCAGGCCCAGACGCAGGAAGTGCCGCAAAAAGCGGTTGGCGATGTAGCTGTCGGAGGCGCCGACGAAATGCAGCACCTCGACGATCGGCCGGTTCGCCGACATCGCGCCGCGTGTTGCGAACGACACGGAGATCACCGTGGCGACGATCACCAGCGCCAGGATCGCCATGCCGGCCAGAACGATCGCGCCGCTCATGGAGCGCATCCGCCCGATCCATGCCCGGTGATCGTCAACCGCCGCCGACGGCACGACTTCACCGAGCCGCTCGCGCAGATTGGCCAGATCGAGCGTTTGCCCCGGCACGACCCGCGCTACCACCATGCGCGGCACCGGCAGTTCGTCCAGCGACAGCCCCGTGCCGAGCCAGGGCTCGAGCAGCTTCGCGGATTCATCCTTGGTGAACGCGCGGGCATCGACAATGCCGGGTTGGGTGCGCGTCACCTCGATGGCGTTCCTGATGTCCTGCTCGAAATCACGGCCGCTGACCGGACGCACCTGGATCGTGACTTCGCTCGCGACATCCGACTGCCACTCCTGCGCCGAAGCACGCACCAGCAACACCGCGCCTGTGGTGATGGAGGCAAGAAACGTCATGATCGCAACCACAGCAACCAGTGCCGTTCCGGAGATCGATCCACGCGGCACGATCGGCGACGTATTGCGCGCCTGAACACTCATGCGCGGCTGGTCGCTGCCCATGTCCATCATAACGGGCCGGCCGTGGCGTTCGCTCCTATTCATAGATGTGCAACCGCGACTCGTGGAGCACCATCCGCCGCGCCTCGTACTGATCCATCAGGGCAATGTCGTGGGTCGCAATGACCACCGCTGTGCCGCTGCGATTCAACTGGATGAACAGGTTGAGCAACCGCCGCGCCAGCGACGGATCGACGTTGCCGGTCGGCTCGTCGGCGAGAAGCAATTGCGGCCGCGCGATCACCGCCCGCGCGATCGCCGCGCGCTGTTTCTCGCCGCCCGACAGGATCGGCGGCAGCGCATCCATGCGTTCGCCGAGACCGACCCATTTCAGCAGATCGATCACTTCCTTGCGGTAGCTCGACTCGCTGCGGCCCATCACCCGGAACGGCAGCGCGACGTTTTCATACGTGGTCATGTGATCGAGCAGGCGGAAATCCTGCAGCACAATACCGATGCGCGAGCGCAGACTGGCGACAGCGTCCTTGTCGAGCAGGGATACGTCCTGCCCGAAGAGGTTCACCAGCCCCCGCGTGGGACGCAGCGACAGGAACAGCATCCGCAGCAGCGAGGTCTTCCCGGCGCCCGACGGGCCGGTGAGGAACTGGAAGGAGTGGGCGGGAATCTGGAAGCTGAGGTCGCGCAGGACCTCCGGGCCGAGCCCGTAGCGCAAACCGACATTTTCGAACCGGACCAAGATCAGCTCCGTTCGAGTTCACGCACAGGGGCACCGTCCCCGAAAGCGCCGCGGCCAGACATCATCCACCCCGGTTGTGCCGCCGTTATGGTTTCCGATTCGTTAACGGACATTGTGTAGCGTGCGACCCAGTCCATCCCGGCGATTCGTCCCAATGCAGATCACTTGCCCCCACTGTACGACATCCTACGCGGTCGATCCGGCCAAATTCGGCGTGGCCGGCCGCAAGGTGCGCTGTGCCCGCTGTCAGGAAGTGTGGCAAGCCTATCCGGAGGAAGTCGCGGCTCTGGCGCCCGCCATGGAACCGGCTTTCGCCGCGGCCGCGCCAACCCCGGCGGCGCGAGGCCTTCATCCGGCCGCCACCGATTGGCGCGAGGAAGACGCTCCGCATATCGAAAGTCCGTCGATTTCCGCCGGATGGGACGACCCTGAAACTGAAGCCGTCTCAGATCAAGGCTTATCCGAAACACAAGCCACTGAGGAACCTGCAAAACCCGGCCGCAAACGCCGCGGTTTCGGGCGTGGAACCGCGACTGGGGCTGCGCGGCCATGGCCGGGCATCAGGTCGCTGTTGCCGGCCGCCAGTCTAAATACAGCCTGCGTCGCAATGGCGGCGATGGCATTCGCCCTGGTGTTCTGGCGTGCCGACATCGTCCGCCTGATGCCCCAGACCGCGCCTTTCTTCAAAGGGATCGGCTTCGGCGTCAATTTGCGTGGGCTGGCGTTCGAGGATCTCAAGCTCACCACGGAGACAGTGGACAACAAGCCGGTACTGGTGATCGAGGGTTCGATTGTCGATACGCATCGCAAGCCGGCGGAGCTGCCGCGCCTGCGTTTCATCGTGCGCGATGCGAACGGCGCCGACGTCTACGCGTGGAACGCGGTGCTGGAACGCTCTGTCCTCAATCCTGGCGAAAAAGCATGGTTCAAATCGCGCCTCGCCTCGCCTCCGCCGGAGGGCCGAGAGATCGCCGTGCGGTTCTTCAACCGCCAGGACGTCACAGCCGGAGCCCTGTAAATGGCGCGTATTCTGATTGCCGACGATGAAGAGGCGATGCGCGCGCTGGTGGGGCGCGCCATCGCCATGGATGGCCACGAGATCACGACGGCGCAGGATGGCGCCGAAGCGCTGGAGATCATCACCAGCGAAAGCGGCGCATTCGACCTGCTGCTGACCGATATCAAGATGCCGATGATGGACGGCATTGCGCTCGCGCTCGCCGTGGCCCGCGATTTCCCGGCGCTCACGATCCTGCTGATGACCGGCTTTGCCGACCAGCGCGAGCGGGCCTCCGGGCTCGATGCGATCGTGCACGACGTCGTCACCAAGCCGTTCGCGGTGGCCGATATCCGCACCGCGGTGGCGGATGCGCTGGCGTCAAAAAAGCGGGATTAAGCCCTCATCCTGAGGAGCGCCCTGCAAGAGCGCGTCTCGAAGGAGGAGGCCTCATAAGCGCGTTCACGCGCGTCTTCAACGCACGATGGCTCGAGACGCGGCTGCGCTGCTCCTCACCATGAGGAGACAAAGCCAGCGTATCAATAATCCTTGAGCAGCCGTTCGATGTAATCGAGTTCGAGCTGCGGCCGCTGCGGGTCGGCGAAGCGGCGTCGCAGTTCTTCCAGAATTCGGCGCACGCGCTGAACATCGATCTCGCCCGGCACCTTCACCGACAGATCGTCGCCATATTCACGGCCATGCAACGGACGCCCGAGCGGATCGCTGTCATTGCCCCCGCTCTGCTGACGACCCGCGCGATTGCCCGGTCCGTCGCCCTGCCCCTCGCCCTGCTGCATCGACTGCGCGAGATTTTGCGCGCCCCGGCGCAGCGCTTCGAGCGCGCGGCCCTGCGAGCCCACCGCGCCCTCCGCATTGCCATCGCCAAGCTGGCCGTCGGCGTCGCCCATCGCGGATTCCGCATCGCTCAGCGCATTGCCGCCGTCCTGCTGTCCGCTGTCGGCTGAATCGCCTTCACCGCTCTCGCCCTGCTGGCCAGGCATCATACCGTTGCGCTTCATGTCCTCCAGCAGCTTCTGCAGCCGCTGGCGCAGACCCTGCTGATCCTGCTGCAGGCCGTTCATCGCGTTCTGGTCGCGCTGACGGCGCGAATTCTGACCTTCCTTGAAGGTACGGTCGCGCAACTGCTGCTGCTTGCGCAGAAGATCGCTCAATTCGTTCAGCGCCTGATCCATGCCGGACTCGCCCTGCCCGGGCTGCGCCATCTGCAGGTTTTCCAGCATCTGCTGCATCTGATCGAGCAATTGCCGCGCGGCATCCTTGTCGCCGGACCGTGACAGACGTTCCATCCGGTCGAGCATGTTCTTGAAATCCTGCGGGCGCAGGACACGCGTGTTCTGATCGAGCGGCCGCGCCAGTTGCTGCGGATTGTTGCGCATCTGCTCGGCGAGCTGCCGCATGAACGCATCGAGCGCGGCGCGCAGATTTTCGGTGAGCTTGCGGATTTCCTCATCGCTGGCGCCGCGTTCCAACGCCTGCCTCAGCGCGTCCTGCGCGGCGCGCAATGCCTTGTCGACATCGGTGATGTTGCCGTCCTCGATCGACACCGCCAGCGCCCACAGGCTGTCCACGGTCGCGCGCAGTGCGTCATCGGTGGTGGCTTCCGTCAACTGACTGGCGACGCTGCGCAGTCCGAGATACTGCCCGGTTTCCGGTGTGAACGTTTCTGGCGCGATCATCAGTGCGTTGAGCGCAGTCAGCACAAGCGGCTTTTCGTTGGCGTCGAATGCGAGGTTACGCCGCTGTTCGATCAGCGCACGGGCCAGCGGTTTGACGAACAGCCGCTCGGGCAGCTTCATATCGAACGGTTCGCTGTGCCCTTCGTTGCCCGCTTCGTCCTTGGCGGTCAGCGTCAGCGTCACATCGCTCCCCGCGTAAGGGTGCTCGGTGAGATCCTTGATGGTCTGGCCGATGCCGTTGCGGGTCCGGGCATTGGGCAGCGACAGCGGCATCTCCGGTCCATCGTAAAGCGGCCGGGCGTCGGGGCTGCGCTGGGCCGGACGCGCCGCGAAACGTGCATGCGCTTCGGTGACGCCGTAATCGTCCTCAAGTTTGTAGACGAGTTGCAGCGCGCCGCGTGCCTGCCGTTCGGGGTCCTTGGCGAGCGAAATCGCCGGCGCATGATCGGGCACCGCCTTGAACGTCCATTGCGGATGGCCCGAAGGCGAGCGTATCTGTGCGGTGCCATCGCCCGCGATCGTGAAGCGGCGCTCGGTGACGCCCTGCGCCAGTTGATCGGTCGCGGGAGCGTCGCTAATGCCGCCGCCGACGCTGACATCCAATCGGCTGCCGCTGGCGCGCACGATCAACGTGCTGCCCACCGGGACGGGTGTTGCGGCATGATCCGCGGACTGCGCTTCCGTGGCGGTCGAGGCCGATAGGATGATCGGCGGACGGCTCGTGTAAGGCGGCGGGCTGATCCAGGCGTCGACGCGAACATTGGCGGGCGACAATGCGCCGTTCCAGTCGAAGAATGCGGCAACGCGCGCGAAACGATCCTCCCCCGCGGCGATGAAGGTCACCACCACGAGCATCGCAACCAGACCGCGCAGCGCCCACGGATCGTGAATCGGCAGGCGCGGCGACGGCAGACCGGCGCGAATCCGTTTGAGCGCGGCCAGCGTGCGTGCGCGCTGCTCCATCCATAAGGCCTGCGCGACCGGATCCTGCGATCCCATCGTGTCGGTCAGCGCTGTCACCGGACGATGGGCGATACCGGATCCAAGATCGAGGCGCTTCAACGCATCGTCACGGGTCGGCCAGCGGAACCGGATCAAAGGAACCAGCACGGCGAGCGCGAGCACCGCGAACACCGCCAGACCGGCGATTCGCGCCCAGAACGGCAACGCGATCCATAGGCCTGCCCATGAGGCGGAAAGAAACAGCCCTGCGACCGTCAGCAGCCGCGCCAGATGCGGCCATAGCCGCTCCCAGGCAATCGCCATCCGCGCCCGCTGCAGTGCCTGCGCGAGCTGCTGGCGGCGCGCCTCTTCGGAATCGGCGGCGCGCCGGGATGGGTCGAGGGTGGGGCCGCTCAACAAGGTCTCCTGCTCTCGATGCGAGTTGATCCTAGCACGGCGGCGGCATTGGGGCACCGGCCGAGACGTGCAACCCCCATGCAATACATCCGTTCGCCTGCCGCCTTGATTTCACGAAAGCGTGACGCCACTTACCGTCATCACAACGTGCGACAAAACGCCCATGACAGACAACGCACGACAAGCCCTCACCGGCCTCCTCAAATCCCTCGTCCTGATGGCGGCGATGCTGTTCCTCCTTGCGTGGTCTGTACGCTACGTGGAGGGGTGGATCTTCCTCGCGCTGCTGGGCACGCTGTCGGCGGCGATGATCCTGTATCTGGAGAGGCACGATCCGGCACTGCTGGAACGACGGCTCAAGGCCGGCCCGGTCGACGAGAAGGAGCCGTCGCAGAAACGGATTCAGTTGATCACCTCGATCGTCGGCATCCTGATCGTTGCCGTGCCGGGTCTCGATCATCGCTGGCACTGGTCGAACGTGCCAACCTCCGTCATCGTGCTTGGCTTCGTGGGCTTCGCAATCGGCTATCTGATCGTGTTTCTGGTATTCCGGGAGAACACCTACACGTCCGGCATTATCGAGATTGCCGAGGGCCAGAAGGTGATATCGAGCGGGCCTTACGCGCTGGTCCGGCATCCGATGTATTCCGGAGCCAACCTGTGCTTTCTGTCGATGCCGCTCGCGCTGGGTTCGTGGTGGGCGCTAATCCCGGCAATACTCGAATGTGTTCTGGTCGGCGTGCGCGCGGTGGACGAGGAGAAATTCCTCAAGGCCAATCTGCCGGGCTATCGCGAATATTGCGAGAAGGTGCGCTACCGGCTCATTCCCGGCGTGTGGTGAATGCCCTGCGGTGATTGAACCTGATCCCGAGGAGCGCGCTCTTGCGCGTATCTCGAAGGAAGGGTCAAAACGCGCGACACCTCATGATTCAAGACGCGGCTGCGCCGCTTCTCACCATGAGGAACAAATATCACGCTAGCCAGGGCGCGACTTTATCCATCGCGATCAGTTGCGCGGCGTCGATGCGCGGGCGCACCACCGCGTACTGATCGCCTTTGACCAGGACTTCCGGCACCAGCGGGCGGGTGTTGTAGGTGCCGGCCTGCACCGCGCCATAGGCCCCCGACGACATGATCGCGAGCAGATCGCCTTCCTTCGGCTGCGGCAGGCTCCGCCCGAGTGCAAGATAGTCGCCGGTTTCGCAAACCGGACCGACCACATCGGCCGTCATCGCCGGCGTGCCGGGCGACGGTTCGACCACCGGAATGATTTCGTGATGCGCTTCATACAGCGTCGGGCGGATCAGATCGTTCATCGCCGCATCGATGATGACGAAGTTACGCGCATCGCCGTGCTTCACATAGACGACACTGGCGACAAGGATTCCGGCGTTGCCGACGATCATGCGGCCCGGCTCGAACAACAGCGTGCAGTCGAGATCGCGGGTGACGCGCTTCACCACTTCCGCATAGGCGACCGGATCGGGCGGCACCGGCAGGCTCGACTCATACGGAATACCGAGACCGCCGCCGAAATCGACGTGCGCGATGGCGTGACCATCGGCGCGCAATGTGCGCACGAAATCGACCAGCAGGCTGAAGGCGGCCTCCATCGGCCCCAGATCGGTGATCTGGCTGCCGATATGCATATCGACGCCGGTGACCTTGATGCCCGGCAGCTTCGCGGCGCGCGCGTACACGCCGCGCGCAGCCTTGAGCGGAATGCCGAACTTGTTCTCGGACTTGCCGGTGGAGATCTTGGCGTGCGTGCCCGCATCGACGTCCGGATTGACCCGCACCGAAATCCGCGCGGTGCGGCCCATTGCCGTCGCCACTGCCGACAGTCGCTCAAGCTCAGGCTCGGACTCGATGTTGATGCAGAGGATGTCCTCTGCCAACGCCTGCCGCAGCTCGGCCTCGGTCTTGCCGACGCCGGAAAACACGATTTTCGAAGCCGGGATGCCCGCGGCCCGTGCCCGCATCAGCTCGCCGCCGGACACCACGTCGGCGCCAGCACCGAGCTTGGCCAGCGTGCCCAGCACCGATTGATTGGAATTCGCCTTCATGGCGTAGCACACCAACGTCTTCACCCCGGAAAAGGCCTCGGTGAACACGCGATAGTGCCGTTCGAGTGTCGCGGTCGAATAGCAATAGAACGGCGTCCCCACCGTCGCGGCCAGCGTGGCGAGATTCACGTCCTCGGCGTGCAGCACGCCGTTCCGGTAATGAAAGTGATGCATGGCGCGCTCAATCCAGAATCGGATCGAGAATGATGCGTTTCTTTTCGCCGCGCGGCGCGACTGTGAACCGACTACGCTCCGAAGTCGCGTCGAACACGTTGCCCTGCGCGGTCGCTGCGCCGGCGGCGCCGGATTGCCGGGTCTCGCCGGGTCGGACTTCGCCAGTGGGCGCAACCTGTGCGGAGGCTGCATCCGGGGGCAGATCGAGGCCGCCCTTGCGGCCACAGCCGGCAAGAGCCAGCGCAACCAGCCCGGCGACAGCCAGCTTGGAAAGGAAGGCGGTGTTGGAAGTGCGGCTCACGGTCAGTTCCTAAAATTCGGCGTCACCATACAAAGATCGTCCGGCTCTGGCGAGGGCCGCGACGCCGCGAATCCCATGCATCAGGCTGGATTTTGTTCTTTTTCCAGCCGCTTGAGCCATCCTTGAGCCTGCTCACGGACATTTTCCGGGGCCGTGCCGCCGTAGCTCCGGCGGCTTGCGACCGAGGCTTCCACCGAAAGAACCTCCATCACTTCCGCAGTGATGCGCGGCTCGATCGCCTGCATGTCGCCCAGCGGCAGCTTGTGGAGCGCAAGCCCCGCGTCTGCCGCCTTGGCGACGATCCTTCCAGTGACGTGGTGGGCTTCGCGGAACGGCATTTTCAGCGTCCGCACCAGCCAGTCGGCGAGGTCAGTGGCGGTGGCATAGCCGTCGCCCGCCGCGACCTTCATCCGCGCCTCGTCGGGCTCGACATCGAGCACCATGCCGGTCATCGCCCGTACGGCGAGCGACAGCGCGGCGAAAGCCTCCATCGCCCCCGCCTTGTCCTCCTGCATATCCTTCTGATAGGCGAGCGGCAGACCCTTCATCACAATCAACAGCGCGTTCAGTGCGCCGATGACGCGGCCGGTCTTGGCGCGCACCAGTTCGGCGGCGTCCGGATTGCGCTTCTGCGGCATGATCGACGAGCCGGTGGTGAACTTGTCGGAGAGCCGCACAAGACCGACCAGAGGCGACGTCCAGATCACGATCTCCTCGGCGAAACGCGACAGATGCACGGCGGTGATCGCCGCCGCCGACAACGTCTCCAGCACAAAGTCGCGATCCGACACGGCATCGAGCGAATTGGCCATCGGCCGCGCAAAACCCAGCGCCGAAGCGGTGGCGTGACGATCGATCGGGAACGAGGTACCGGCAAGCGCGGCCGCGCCCAGCGGACTTTCGTTGAGCCGTTTGCGTGCATCATTGAAGCGGCCGCGATCGCGCGAGGCCATTTCAACGTAAGCGAGCAGATGATGACCGAACGTCACCGGCTGCGCGGTCTGCAGATGCGTGAAGCCCGGCATCACGGTGGCGGCGTGCTCCAGCGCGCGATCGACGAGCGCGCGTTGAAATGCCGCAAGCGCCCTGTCGGTATCGTCGATGACGTCGCGCACATAGAGCCGGAAATCGGTCGCAACCTGGTCGTTGCGCGAACGCGCGGTGTGCAGACGGCCCGCGGCGGGACCGATCAGTTCGCCAAGGCGGCTCTCGACATTCATGTGAATGTCCTCGAGCGCCCGCTTGAAGGCGAAACCGCCATTCGCGATTTCTGACAAAATCGTGTCTAGACCGCTGACGATGTTTTTTGCATCGTTCGCCGTAATGATGCCTTGAGCGGCAAGCATGGCTGCATGGGCTTTGGACGCCGCGATATCCTGGGCGTACAAATGCTGATCGACGTCGATCGAGACGTTGATTTCCTCCATGATCGCATCGGGGCTTTCACCGAAGCGGCCACCCCACATCTTGTTGCTCATGTCTCACTCGCCAACCGGATTCCGCTCGCCTGCAACCAAGCGATATAATGACAGACAAAATGACTGAACCTGCCCAGCCATCCCGTACCCGTTCCCGCATTCCGATGGTAATCGGCGCCGTGATCATAGGCGCTGCGATCGGGTATGCCGGGGTATACGGGATCGGCGGGTTCATGCGCAATGCATCCGGCGACCCCACCTGCCGGCCGGCGGTCAATTTGGCCAAGAAAATCGCGCCTTTGGCCCATGGCGAGGTCGCTGCATTAACCATGGCGACCAAGCCGCTGAAGATACCCGATCTCACATTCCACGACGCCGAGGGCAAACAGCGCAAGTTGTCCGAATTCCGCGGCCATCCGATCCTGGTCAATCTGTGGGCGACATGGTGTGTGCCATGCCGCAAGGAGATGCCCGCACTCGACGAATTGCAGGGCAAGCTCGGTGGCGACAAATTCAACGTCGTCGCCATTAACATCGACACCCGCGATCCCGAGAAGCCGCGAAACTTCCTGAAGGAAGAAAACCTGACCCACCTTTCCTTTTTCACCGACGCCAGCGCCAAGGTGTTTCAGGAACTGAAGAATATCGGCAAGGCGCTCGGCATGCCGACGTCGATGCTGATCGACGGCGCAGGTTGCGAGATCGCCACGATCGCGGGACCCGCCGAATGGGCGAGCGACGACGCTGTGAAACTCATCAAGGCCGCGACCGGGCAATAAGGCGTCCGGTTCACTGCAGTGTGAACCGCGCCTCTTGACGTGATGGCGCGCGCGCCTATACTTAACCACATGGTTTACTATTCTTCGGACCAGCTCGACCGGACTTTTGCCGCGGTGGCGGACCCGACCCGGCGCGCCCTGCTCGCCCAGCTCGAAGGGCGCGATGCGATCAGCGTGAGCGAACTGGCGAAACCGTTCGCGATGTCGCTACCCGCCGTCATGAAGCACCTCGATGTGCTGACCGATGCGGGCCTGATTGTGCGCACCAAAAGCGGCCGCACCGTCACCTGCAGGCTCACCGCCGGGCCGATGGAACAGGCGATGGAATGGCTCGGCCGCTATCAGCGGTTCTGGACCGAACAGCTCGATCGTCTGGCAGCTTTCGTTGAGGAGGATTCATGCTCACCCAGCCAAGCCTCACCATCAACCGGCGGCTCAACGCCCCTCCCGAGAAGGTCTACGCCGCGTGGACGGACCCGGAAAAAATAGTCCAGTGGTTCGGCCCGGCGCCGACCATTCTCGGTTCGGTGAAGGCCAGGATGGATGTGCGGGTCGGCGGCAGCTTCCGCATCAGCTTCAACACTGAAGACGGCGAGTATCACGAGGTAGGCGGCACCTATCGCGAGGTCGTGCCCAACCAGCGGCTGGTGTTCAGCTGGGCCTGGCACTCGACGCCGGAGCGCGAGTCCGTGGTCACCGTCACCCTGAAGGAAGACGGCAACGGCACGCTGCTGTCGCTCAATCACGGCCAGTTCTTCGATCAGGCGGCGCGCGACGGTCACGTGCGCGGCTGGACCGGCACCATCGACAAGCTCGAGCGCCTGTTCGCCAACGGATAGGGAGGTCTCACATGAAACTGTTTTACTCGGAAACCCTCAATCCGCGAAAAGTCTGTGCCATGGCGAAGTATCTCGGCTCGCCCGTGGAATTCGTGCGCGTCGATCTCGGCAAGGGCGAACAGCGCAAGCCAGAGTTTCTCGCGATCAATCCCAACGGCCGGGTGCCGGCGCTGATCGATGGCGACATCAAGCTGTGGGAGGCCGACGCCATCATGTGCCATCTGGCGCGTGTCGCCGGCTCCGATCTGTGGCCGTCGGATTCCAGCCAGATCGAGGTGATGCGCTGGCTGAGCTGGAACACCAATCATTTCACACGCCATGGTGGATCGCTCTATTTCCAGCATCTGATCAAGCCGCATTTCGGCCTCGGCGCGCCCGATCCGGCGGCGGTCGAAGAAGCACAGGGATTCTTCCGCCGTTCGGCGCAGGTGCTCGACGCCCATCTGCGCAGCCGCGCTTATCTTCTCGGCGATTGCATCACGGTGGCCGATTTCGCCACCGCCGTGGCGCTGCCTTATGCCGCGGACGCCAATATTCCGCTCGACGAGTTTCCCAATATTGTGCGCTGGCATGACCGTCTCAGCGAGTTGCCGGCCTGGCGCGACCCGTTTCCGAAAATCGCGATCGCCGCCTGATCGCGGTCTGCCACAAGGAGGATCCCATGCAACCGCACAAGATTGTCTCCCAAGCCGAATGGCTCGATGCGCGCAAGGCGCTGCTGGCGAAGGAGAAGGAATACACCCGCCTGCGCGACCAGATCAGCGCGGCGCGCCGGGCGTTGCCCTGGGTGAAAGTGGACAAGGATTACGTCTTCGATGCGCCCGAGGGCAAAATGACCCTCGCCGAACTGTTCGGCGGCAAGAGCCAGTTGATCGTCAATCACTTCATGCTCGGCCCGGGCTGGAAGGACGGATGCATCGGCTGTTCGTTCGGCGCCGATCATGTCGAGGGCGCATTGGTCCATCTCGCACAACGCGATGTTGCCTATGTCGCAGTGTCGCGCGCGCCGCTCGCCGAGATTGAAGCCTACAGGAAGCGAATGGGGTGGCACTTCGCCTGGGTGTCGTCGTTCGGCTCCGACTTCAACTACGACTTCCATGTGTCGTTCACCCCCGAACAACTCGCCAAGGGCAAAGCCGAGTACAACTACGACATGATCGACCCGGGAATCGACGAACTGCCCGGGACGAGCGTGTTCGCGAAGGATGATACCGGCGCCGTCTTCCATACGTATTCGAGCTTCGGCCGCGGCGGCGAAGAGGTTCTGAGCACCTATATGCTGCTCGACATGACGCCCAAGGGCCGGGACGAGCATGGCCCCCATCACAGCCTGATGGACTGGGTCAAACGCCACGACGAGTACGGCACGAGCGGAAAATCCGATTCGTGTTGCCATTCCTGACTTCCAGAAACGATCCAAAAGGAACGCCAGATGCAGTATGTCGACGGATTCATCGTTCCGGTGCCGAAGAAAAAGCTCGCTGACTATAAGAAGCTGGCGCAGCTCGCAAGCAAGGTGTGGCGCGAGTACGGCGCGCTCGACTATCGCGAATGCGTGGCGGAAGACGTCAAACCAGGGAAATGGACATCGTTCCCGCAAAGCGTGAAGCTGAAGCCCGGTGAGATCGTGGTGTTTTCGTGGATCACCTACAAGTCGCGCAAGCACCGTGACCGGGTCAACGCCAAGGTGATGAAGGACCCGCGCATCGCCAACATGGACATGAAGTCGGTCCCGTTCGACGGCAAGCGCATGATCTACGGGGGCTTCGAAACCCTCGTGAAATTCTGACCATGCCCAGTCTGCACGACAGCAACACCTACACGCGCGTGCTGCGCACCGCCTGGACACAGGCCGCGCGGACCTTTGCCAACACGGAGCACATCATGGCAGCGCACGGACACTTTCACTGGAACGAACTGCTGACGCCGGATGTGGAGCGTGCCAAGCGGTTCTATGCAGACACCATCGGCTGGCAGTTCGAGCCGATGCCGATGGAGGACGGCGCGACCTACTGGGTCGCCCAGATCGACAGTGAGCCGGTCGCGGGAATCTTTCCGACCGACCGTCCCGACTTCGCCGGCGTGCCGGTGTCGTGGATGTCGTATCTCGCGGTCGACGATGTCGATATGAGGGTTCGCAAGGCGGTTGCCGGAGGCGCGACCTTGATGCGGCCGATCTTCGACGTGCCGAATGTCGGCCGGATCGCGATCCTGTCCGAGCCGGGCGGGGCCGGAATCGGCTGGATTACGCCTGTCGAATGTGCCGCGAAAGCTGCCTGATCAGGCTGTGATGTCGAGGTTGCCGCCGACGCCGGGCGCATTGTTGGCCGCGGACGCATTCTGGGCGGGGTCGAGCAGTTGCAGGACGGACGCCTGGGAATCGATGTTCTGCTTGAGCACGCTGGTGGCGATCTGCTGCTGCGTGTTGGCCGCCTGCATGGCCATCATGCTGCTGACGATACTCATCAAATCCATGGAAAACGCACCCGGCCCAACTGAACTGGGCCGGACATTACCGACGACAGGTTAATAATTTTCGACGGCTGCGATTGAGCGTTTTCGAGCGAGATGGACACCGGTTCGCTTGAAGAAAACGCGTCAAAACAGAAGCCTCGAGCTTCGCTTCCGATTCCCTCGGAAGCGAAAAGCTCTAGCGCGTCGGCACCGGCTTGTCGCCGCGATAATCGTAGAAGCCGCGCTGCGACTTGCGGCCCAGCCAGCCGGCTTCGACATACTTCACCAGCAGCGGGCACGGGCGATACTTGGAGTCCGCCAGTCCTTCGTGCAGCACCTGCATGATCGACAGACACGTATCGAGGCCGATGAAGTCGGCGAGTTCCAGCGGCCCCATCGGATGATGCGCGCCGAGTTTCATCGCCGCGTCGATCGCCTCAACGTTTCCAACGCCTTCATAGAGGGTGTAGATCGCCTCGTTGATCATCGGCAGCAGGATGCGGTTGACGATGAACGCCGGAAAGTCTTCCGAGACGGCAATCTGCTTGCCGAGCTTGGTGACGAAATCCCGCGCGGTCTCGAAGGTCGCATCATCGGTGGCAATGCCGCGAATAAGCTCCACCAGCTCCATCACCGGCACCGGATTCATGAAATGAATGCCGATGAACTTCTCCGGCCGGTCGGTCGCGGCGGCAAGGCGCGTAATGGAAATCGAGGACGTGTTGGAGCCGATAATGGCTTCAGGCTTCAGGAGCGGACAGAGATCGTGGAAGATCTTGCGTTTGACCTCTTCCTTCTCGGTCGCACTTTCGATGACGAGATCGCAGCCTGCCAGACCGTCGAGCGTGTCGGTCGAAGTAATCCGCTTCAGCGCCTTCTGGTGTGCATCCTCGGTGATGATCTTCTTCGCGACCTGACGGGTCAGGTTGCCGTTGATCGTGGCCATCGCCGATTTGAGACGATCGGCCGAGACGTCGTTGAGGATGACATCGAATCCGGCAAGCGCCGCCACGTGTGCAACGCCGTTCCCCATCTGGCCCGAGCCGACTACGCCAATCGTCTTGATTTTCATCACACCATCCCACCGGCCCGCACACGGTCATCCGCGCGCGCCCATCTATAGCAAACACCGGCCGGACGATTCATCATCCGGCCGGTGCCAAAGTTAACGTCCGAGCTTACCGAGTTCCTCGGTGAGTTCCGGAACCGCCTGATAAAGGTCGGCGACGAGGCCGTAATCGGCGACCTGGAAGATCGGCGCCTCTTCGTCCTTGTTGATCGCAACGATCACCTTGGAATCCTTCATGCCGGCCAGATGCTGGATCGCGCCCGAAATACCGATGGCGATGTAGAGTTCCGGCGCGACCACCTTACCGGTCTGGCCAACCTGCCAATCGTTCGGCGCATAACCGGCGTCCACCGCGGCGCGCGAGGCACCCACACCGGCGCCGAGCTTGTCCGCCAGCGGTTCGATGTACTTGGTGAAGTTCTCGCGGCTCTGCATTGCACGGCCACCCGAGACAATGATCTTCGCCGAAGTCAGTTCCGGACGATCGCTCTTGGCGACTTCCTCGCCGACGAAGCTCGACAGACCCGGATCGCTGGCGGCCGCCGCGGTCTCCACCGCCGCGCTGCCGCCGTCACCAGTCGCCGAGAAGGTCGAGGTGCGGACGGTGATGACCTTCTTCGCATCCTTCGACTTGACGGTCTGGATCGCGTTGCCGGCGTAGATCGGACGCTCGAACGTATCGGGTGCAACCACCTTGGTGATTTCCGAGATCTGCATCACGTCGAGCAGGGCGGCGACGCGCGGCATCGCATTCTTGAAGCGCGAGGTCGCGGGCGCGACGATCGCATCGTAGTTGCCGGCGAGCGAGACGACCAGCGCGGCCAGCGGCTCGGCGAGATCGTGGGCGTAGGCGGCATTGTCCGCCAGCAGCACCTTCTTGACACCGGCGAGCTTGGCGGCAGCCTCGGCTGCGCCCTTGGCGTTTTCGCCGGCGACCAGCACATCGACGTCCGCGCCGAGCGCGGCGGCGGCGGTCAGCGCCGTGTTGGTGGCGTCCTTGAGCGACGCGTTATCGTGTTCGGCAATCAGCAGCGTCGCCATCAGAGCACTCCCGCTTCATTCTTGAGTTTCGACACCAGTTCGGCGACGTCCTTGACCTTGACGCCAGCCTTGCGGCCCGGCGGCTCCGAGGTCTTGAGGATTTCGATACGCGGGGTCAGGTCAACGCCGTAGGCGTCGGCGGTCTTTTCGTCGATCGGCTTCTTCTTGGCCTTCATGATGTTGGGAAGGCTCGCATAGCGCGGCTCGTTGAGACGCAGGTCGGTGGTGACGATCGCCGGCCCCTTGACCTTCACGGTCTGCAGGCCGCCGTCGACTTCGCGCGTGACCTTGAAATCCGAACCATCGACTTCGAGCTTCGAGGCGAAGGTTGCCTGCGACCAGCCGAGCAGCGCGGCCAGCATCTGGCCGGTCTGGTTGGAATCGTCGTCGATCGCCTGCTTGCCGAGAATGATCAGGCCGGGCTTTTCCTCTTCGGCGACGGCCTTGAGAATCTTCGCGACCGCCAGCGGCTCCACGGTGCCTTCGGCCTTCACAAGGATGCCGCGATCCGCGCCCATCGCCAGACCGGTGCGGATGGTTTCCGAGGCCTGCGCCGGACCGATCGACACCACCACGACTTCGGTCGCCTTGCCGGCCTCTTTCAGGCGCAGGGCTTCCTCGACCGCGATCTCGTCGAAGGGATTCATCGACATCTTGACGTTCGCGAGCTCGACGCCCGTTCCGTCGCTCTTGACACGAATTTTGACGTTGTAGTCGACAACGCGCTTAACCGGCACCAGAACCTTCATCGGTTCCCTTTCGTCTTCAGAGTGTGATGGACCATGTGGCGGCGGAACCTAAAGGCCTCGCCAATCCGGGTCAACGCGGCAGGTCCGACTTTTGCGAATGCCACTATCCGCCTGGCCCATGACAGGCGCAAGTGGTTGATCGGAGGCAATTTATTGCATGCCGGACAGGACCGCACCCCACCCGGCAATCAATTCCGCCTAGCGGTTCTGGCCCGGCACCCAGAGCACGTCGCCGGCGCCGTTCCCGTTCGCTGCCCGGGATGCGACGAACAGGAAATCCGACAGGCGATTGAGATACTGGATCGCTGCCTCGCCGACCGGCTCGTCGGGCTGCGCCGCCAGTTCGACGACCGCCCGTTCGGCCCGGCGGCAAACCGTCCGCGCCAGATGCAGGTGCGCGGCGGCGGGCGTGCCGCCCGGCAGCACGAACGAGTTCAGCGGGGCGAGCGCGGCATTGAGCGCGTCGATATCATGCTCCAGCCGCTCGACCTGGCTCGGCAGCACGCGCAATCGCTCGGCCTTGCCATCACGCTGCGGAACCGCGAGATCGGCGCCGAGATCGAACAGATCATTCTGGATGCGACCGAGCATGGCGTCGATCTGCGGTTCGTCCGCAAGATGCAGCCGCGCCACTCCGATGACGGCATTGGTCTCATCGACCGTACCGTAGGCCGCGACCCGCAGGTCGTATTTCTTGCGGCGCTCGCCGGTGCCAAGCGCGGTGGTGCCGTCGTCGCCGGTGCGGGTGTAGATACGGTTGAGAACGACCATGCTATCCGATCGAGCCTTTCTGCGGGCTGGTCTTGCCGCCTCGGGCTAGCTTTTGCCCAACGCCCAGACCGCGAGCATCGCGATTACAATGGCGATGAACTGAAACAGCACCCGCAGCCGCATGAGCCGCTGCGAGGTGTTGGGCGAGCCGCCGCGCATCATGTTGAACAGGCCCAGCAGCAGGACCACCGTGACGGCTGCCAGAGCGATGGGAAGGGCGAAACTGCTCAGGAATGTTACCATGTCCGGTACATAACACCGCGATTCCCCCGGCGCCATTGCCGAACCGCATCCGGCGCAGAACTTTTCGCAGTCTCAGCCGTACATGACTCCGGGGCCGCCGCACGATAAACCAGAGCGGCCAACGAGAGGTAAAACGTGAAGTCTGTCCGCTACGCCTTCGACGTCGCGCTCGATGCCTTCTATACGTTTCTGGCCGACGACGGCTGGGCGATCGCCAGCCACATCGCGCTTTCCGCCCTGATGGCGCTGTTTCCCTTCCTGATCGTGGTGACGTCGCTGGCCGGCTTCTTCGGTTCGAAAGACCTTGCCGATCAGGCTGCATCGCTCATGCTCCAGACCTGGCCGTCTCAGGTCGCGGACACGCTGTCGAGCGAAATCCACAACGTGATGACCACGCCGCGTGGCGACGCCCTGACCGTCGGCCTCGCCCTTTCCATCTATTTCGCATCCAACGGAATCGAAAGCCTGCGCGTCGCATTGAACCGTGCCTACAGCGTCACCGAACCGCGAAGCTGGTACTGGCTGCGACTGGAGTCGATCGGCTACACCCTGATCGCCGCCGCGGTCTCACTCGTGCTGGCGTTCCTGATCGTGCTCGGCCCGCTGCTGCTGGAAACGGCCCGGCGCTATGTGCCGCTGATGGTCGAATCCAACGAGACGCTGCTGAATTTCGCGCGTTACGGCATCGCGATCCTGTCGCTGGTGATCGCACTGTTCGTATTGCATGCGTGGCTGCCGGCAGGCCGCCGCCGCTTTCTGGATCTTCTGCCCGGCATTGCTTTCACGCTGGTCGCATCGCTGATCTCGGGCATGGTGTTCGGCCAGTACCTCGCCCGTTTCGCCAGCAACTATGTCACGACCTATGCGGGTCTTGCCTCGGTGATCATTGCGCTGGTGTTCCTGTACTTCATCGCCGCGATTTTCGTGTACGGAGGCGAACTGAACGCCGCGATCATCAAGTCGCGGTTGCCGCGCGGCGTCTCGCTTCAATCAGCGCAGTTGCAAGAGCTCGGGGACTGACCGGCTTGACGAGGAACGCGTCGGCCCCGGCTTCGCGCGCAATGGCCTCGTCTGAATCACGGCCCGAGACACCGATGATCGCGATGTGACAGGCGGGCGCAGCGAGCGCGCGAATCCGGCGAATGGTTTCGACGCCGCCGATACCGGGCAACACCATGTCCATCAGCACTGCGTCGAACCCGCCCTGCGCGATACGATCGGGCGCAAGCTCGCCTTGCCCGATGAATTCGGCCTGATGCCCCAGCTCGGTCAGGATAGCGTTGAGAACGACGCGGCCGAACGGATTGTCCTCGACGCTCAGGACGCGCAGGCTCCGCCTTGCATCCTGCGCCGGCATTCCCTCCGACTCGGAGGTCATCACGCTGGCAGGCGCGAACGTAACAGTGAGCGTGAATGTCGTGCCGCCGCCCGTTCTGGATGTGACGGTCACGTCGCCGCCCATCGCGCGCGCCAGTTGCCGCACCGACGACAAGCCAAGACCGGCGCCGCCGAACCGCGCGGCGATGGTGACATTGGCCTGCGAGAACGGCTGGAACAAACCCTTGATTTCAGCAGGCGACAAGCCGATGCCACTGTCGGAGACGGCGAATGTCACGCCGATGGTCTCGTTCACTGAACGGGCCACCGTGACCTTCAGGCCAACGCTGCCCTCCATCGTGAACTTGACGGCATTGTCGATCAGATTCTCCAGCGCCGCGCGTAACCGCACCGGATCGCCGATCGCGAATTGCGGAAGATCGTCGGCGATCTCGACGCTTGCCCGCAGCCCCTTGGCAGCGGCGCGGCCTGCGAGCGAATCGCCCATGGCACGGGTCAGTACCCCGAGGTCGAAGAAATCCTGCCGCACCAGCAGACCGGACGTGCCGCGCTTGGCGGCATCGACAAACAGCGTCGCCAGCGCAGCGAGATGTTCGGCCCCGGTCGTAATGGTTTCGACCCAGCGCCGTTCGCGCTCGCCGAGATCGGAGGTCGCCAGCAGTGAACTGATCGCCAGGATACCGGTCAGAGGGGTGCGAACCTCATGGGCAAACGCGGCCAGAGCCGCCTCGACCACGCTCGATTCGGAGGCTTGGACGGCGGCCTGCGGTCTCTTTGCCGAACGCCGCTTCGGCGCCGCGGCCTTGCGCGAGGGGGCCTTGCGGGTTGGAGTCTTACCGGTTGGAGCCTTGCCGGTTGGAGACTTACCGGTTGGAGACTTGGACCCGCGCGTCCTGGCAACCGTCCTGGAGGACATGGCTTTCTTGGCCGCCGGCTTGCCTCGGCTTGCCTTGCGTTGCTTCTTTTTTCCGCTACCGTTTTGCGTGCGTGATTTCGCCGCCATGAGTCCCCGTCCCCGTGCGATCCACCATCGCACGCCAGGGTCAGGCGAGTCACGCCAAGCGGCCGGCTTCTCGTGCCTTAAGGTAAAGCAAGGCCGACCATACGGCGGATATCCTCCGGGGTTTCCCCCGCTGCGCGCAGCTCCCTGATCGCCACCGAGGCCGACGACTTGGAGAGCTTCTGCCCCTCCGTGTCGAGGATCAGCGCGTGGTGGCGATAGACCGGCTCCGGCAGGCCCAATAGCTCCTGAAGCAGGCGGTGAACGCTGGTGGCCCAGAACAGGTCGCGCCCCCGCACCACGTCGGTCACACCCTGCAAGGCGTCGTCGATCACCACCGACAGATGATAGCTGGTCGGCGTATCCTTGCGCGCCAGGATCACGTCCCCCCACGCTTCCGGACGCGCCGTCAGTTGCCCGGTCTCCCCGTCGGGCCCCTTGCCCTCCTCCTGCCAGGTCAGCGCACCAACTCGTGCCCGTGCTGCGTCCATATTGAGCCGCAAAGCGTAAGGATCGCCGGCGCGAATGCGCTCCTCCTGCTGGTCCGGCGGCAACGGCGTTCCGGGATAGAGCGGCGCCCCGTCAGGGTCGCGCGGCCACAAGCCTGATGCGCCGGCGCGCGCAACCAGCCGTGAGATTTCAGCACGGCTCTCGAATGCTGGATAGATCAGCCCCTCCTGCTGCAGTTTGTCCACCGCCTCGGCGTAGAGCGCGAAGTGCTCCGACTGGCGCCGGACCGGCTCTTCCCAGGTGATTCCGAGCCATGCAAGATCGTCGCGCAGCGTCACTTCGAACTCGGGACGGCAGCGGCTGGAATCGATATCCTCGATGCGCAACAGAAAGCGGCCCCCGGTCTGCCGCGCCAGATCGTAGTTGAGCAACGCCGAGAAGGCGTGGCCGAGATGGAGATAGCCATTGGGACTGGGAGCGAAGCGAAAGACGGGCGGCATTGATCCTGCTCGGTGGACTGATTCGAGGCTGGCATGACGATACACCTCAATACGCAGGACGACCTCGACGACGCGATCCACGCGCTGGTCGGCCTCGACCCACGACTGAAACCGGTGCTCGAGGTCGCCGGAATGCCCGCCCTGCGGCGGCGCGATCCCGGATTCGCCGGCCTTGCCGCCATTGTCTGCGGCCAGCAACTCTCCACCAAGGCCGCCGCTGCGATCTGGAGCCGCGTCAGCAAGGCGTTCGACCCGTTCCATCACGACCGGATCAGGACCGCACGCACTGACCGGCTCGGCCGCCTTGGCCTGTCGGCGGCAAAAATCAAATCGCTCAAGACCATCGCGCGCGATCTCAGCGACGGCCGGCTCAACCTCGACGTACTGGCCGAGGAAGACGCCGACGCCGCGCACAACACGCTCACCTCGCTACCGGGCATCGGGCCATGGACGGCCGACATCTATCTGCTGTTTTGCCTCGGCCATGGCGATGCCTGGCCGGCCGGCGATCTCGCCGTGCAGGAGGCCATGCGCGTCGGCCTCGGATTGAAGGCACGACCGACCGTGAAAGAGATGCAGCCGCTGGCGGAGCCATGGCGGCCGCTGCGCGGCGCGGCCGCGCATTTGTGGTGGTCGTACTATCACGCGATCAAGAAGCGCGAAGGCATCATCGCGTCGGACTCCAAACCTGACGCAGCGCCGAAAGCGAAACGCGTTGCGAAGACCAAATCCGTTTCAAACGCGAAAGCCGTTTCAAACGTCGCGCGCGTCGCAAAAGGGTCACCCGGTCGAAAGAAGATCGCGGCGCGAAAGAAATCGCGAACTCGCACGGAGTCCCGTCGATGACATCATCCATCCAGTTCATCGTTGCACGCGCCGATCTGCAGCAATGCACCTTCGTCGAAACGGCGCTGCCGGATATTGCCGCGCTGCACGAGGATGCATTGCTGGTGAAAGTCGATCGCTTCGCGTTCACCGCCAACAACATCACCTACGCCCTCCTCGGCGATCAGTTGCAGTACTGGTCGCTGTTTCCCGCGCCTCAAGGCTACGGCAACATTCCGGTATGGGGCTTCGGCGAAGTGATCGCATCGCGCCATCCCACCATTGCCAAGGGCGAAATTCTGTTCGGCTATTTTCCGATGGCCACTCATCTGGTGATCGAAGCAACCGACGTGAAGAAGACTTCACTCCGGGATGGCGCAGCTCACCGCCAGGGTGTCTCGCCGGTCTACAACACCTATACGCGCGTCGGCGGCAATCCGGCGTTCGCCGGCCGGCAGGGGGACTATCAGGCGCTGCTGCGGCCGCTGTTCACGCTGTCGTTTCTCGTTGACGACTTTCTCGCCGACAATGATTTTTTCGGGGCGAAGGCGATCATCCTGTCCAGCGCATCGAGCAAGACGGCATTCGGTCTGGCATGGCTGCTGCACACCCATCGCAAGCCCGTGCGCGTGATCGGACTGACCTCCGCTGGCAACTCAGCGTTCGTCCAGTCGCTTGGCTGCTACGATGATGTCGTGACGTACGACCGGATCGCCGAAATGCCCACCGACACGACGGTCGCATTCGTCGATATGGCCGGGGACGCGCGCCTGCGGGAGCGGCTGCACCGCCACTTCGGCGAACGCATGGTCTATAGCGGCCGCGTCGGGCTGACACATCAGGATGTTGCGGACGACGACGAGGCCCTGCCCGGCGCCAAGCCAACATGGTTCTTCGCCCCTGATCAGATTCGCAAGCGGGCGAAGGAATGGGGACCCGGCGGATTCGATGATCGCTTCAGCGCCGTGTGGTCGGGGTTCACCGAATCACTGGGACCGAAACTCGACATCACGCTCGGGCACGGCAGGGCTGCCGTGCGGCAGGTCTATCTCGATACCTTGCAAGGCCGCGTGAAACCCCAGCAGGCCCATATGCTGTCCGTTGCCGAATAGGCGGTACCGGACGCCGAAACGCCCTTCACAATCCCGTCACGCACCCTGTAGTATGTGAGGGCAAGCTGCTTCGCAGCCGACGCGCGTATTCCGCAAAAGTGGATACCGGTTTTGCGGCTCAGAATACGCGCTACTTTTTAGTAGAGCGTTTTCGCACGGCGAACCGGTTTCCACTTCGCCGGAAAACGCTTTTGGGGGAGTCAGGAGCGTTTCTTGAACGCGCACGTCTCGCAAGGTGGTTGGCCGGCACTCGTACTGAACGCGGACTTCCGGCCGCTGAGCTACTACCCACTGTCGTTATGGTCGTGGCAAGACGCGATCAAGGCGGTGTTCCTCGACCGCGTCAATATCGTCGCCAATTACGACCACGCGGTGCACAGTCCGTCCTTCGAGATGCAGCTGCCGAGCGTGGTCTCGCTCAAGTCGTTCGTCAAACCGACTACTCACCCGGCCTTTACCCGGTTCAACGTCTTCCTGCGCGATCGCTTCAGTTGCCAGTATTGCACCTCGCCGGAAGACCTCACCTTCGATCACATCATCCCGCGCTCACGTGGTGGCCAGACCACCTGGGAAAACGTCGTGGCGGCCTGCTCGCCCTGCAACCTGCGCAAGGGCAACATGACGATGGAACAGGCCAGGATGTTCCCGCGCCAGACGCCTTACGCACCGACGGTGCACCAGCTTCATCGCAACGGCCGGCTGTTCCCGCCGAACTACCTGCACGAAAGCTGGCTCGACTATCTCTACTGGGACACCGAGCTCGATCCGTAAGCTCGGTCAAATGCCCCCGCTACCTCTTGATGTTGCAGCACAATAGAGCTAAACGGCGACCTTCGTCGGACCCGATATGATCGGGTGGCTCGGCCGGGCGCCTATCCCCCGGAAACTCTCAGCGAGATATTGCGATACGATCATTGGCCGCCGGGCATCTGTCCGTCGCCTCGCTGATAATTTTGGTCCCCACATAAATGAGGTTCTTTCAGTCCTTTCGTCGTGAATGGCTCAGCAACATTCCAACCGAGCTACTGTCCGGTCTTCTGGTTGCGCTTGCACTGATCCCCGAAGCCATCGGCTTCTCTATCGTCGCCGGCGTCGATCCCAAGGTTGGACTCTATGCGTCATTTTCCATCGCCGTGGTGACTGCCATTGTCGGCGGGCGGCCCGCGATGATCTCTGCGGCCACGGCCTCGACAGCCGTTCTGATGATTACACTGGTGCGCGACCACGGGCTTCAATATTTGTTCGCGGCAACCATTCTGATGGGCCTGCTTCAGATTGCCGCCGGCGCGATGCGCCTCGGTCTCCTGATGAAATTCGTCTCCCGGTCGGTAATGACGGGATTTGTCAACGCGCTCGCTATCCTGATTTTCCTGGCCCAGCTTCCGCAACTGACCCATGCGGGCTGGCAAACCTATACGATGGTGGCAGCCGGACTGGCGATCATCTACCTGTTTCCGTATGTCACCCGGCGCGTTCCGTCGGCGTTGGTCAGCATCGTCGCGTTGACCGCGTTCACGGTTCTCTGTGGCGTCAAGCTGCCCACCGTGGGCGATATGGGTGAGCTTCCGTCAAGCCTACCGGTGTTCGCGCTTCCACAGGTGCCGTTCAATCTGCAGACGCTGCAGATCATCCTGCCGTATTCGCTGACCATGGCGGCTGTCGGCCTGCTCGAATCGCTGCTCACTGCCTCGATCGTCGATGACATGACCGATACAGGCAGCGACAAGAACCGCGAATGCGTCGGTCAAGGCGTCGCCAATTTCGTGACCGGCTTCCTCGGCGCCATGGGCGGCTGCGCCATGATCGGGCAATCGGTTATCAACGTCTCGGCCGGCGCGCGGACCCGGTTGTCGACGTTTTTCGCGGGGATCTTCCTGCTGTTCCTCATCGTCGGCCTCGGCAACTGGGTGAGGCAGATTCCGATGGCGGCGCTGGTCGCAGTCATGATCATGGTCTCGATCAGCACATTTAGCTGGTCGTCGATCGTCAATCTGCGGTCCCATCCGCTCAGTTCAAGCGTGGTGATGCTCACCACCGTTGTGGTCGTCGTCGCGAGCGGGGATCTATCGATGGGCGTGCTCGCGGGTGTGGTCCTGAGTGGCGTGTTCTTCGCCGCCAAGGTCGCGCGGCTGTTGGGCGTCACTGCACAAATGTCCGTGGACGGCAGCGAGATCACCTACGTCATATCCGGCCAGGTGTTCTTCGCATCGTCGAGCAGCCTGATCGATGCCCTCGACTACCAAAATGTCCCGCCGCAGGTTCGAATCGATGTCAGCGCAGCCCATTTCTGGGACATCACCGCCATCGGCGCGCTCGATGATGTCGTACTGAAACTGCGGCGTCATGGCGCTCAGGTCGAGGTCATCGGCCTCAACAAGGCGAGTGCGACCATGGTGGAACGTTTCGGGACGCATCATCGGTCCGACCCATTTGAACGAAAGCCTGCACACTGACATTGCAGCCGGGGGAAGAGCATGAACTCCCCCGGATATCGATCCTCAGCGCAGCAGCAGCGTTGCCGCCAGCGGCACCAGCAGCGACGTGATCAGTGCGTTGAGCCCCATCGCGATGCCGGCGAAAACCCCGGCAACCTCATCGACCTGAAACGCCCGCGCCGTCCCGATGCCGTGCGAGGCAAGCCCCGCCGCGAAACCGCGAGCACGGAAGTCCGTGAAGCCCATGCGATCCATCAGGGGCGTGACCACGATCGCACCCATGATTCCGGTCAGCACCGTGGCCACCGCCGTGATCGCCGGATTGGCACCCAGCGTTTCGCTGATGCCCATGGCGACGCCGGCCGTCACTGATTTCGGCGCCAGCGACAACACGACCTCGCGCGGCAGACCCGCAAGCTCGGCCAGCATCACCACAGAAACAATGGCGGTGATGCAGCCGACGATCAGCGCGAACAGCATCGGCAGCACGGCGCTCATCACAGTCCTGCGATTTTCATAGAGCGGCACCGCGAGCGCGACCGTCGCGGGACCAAGCAGGAAATGCACGAACTGTGCGCCGCTGAAATAGGTGGTGTAGCTGGTCCCGGTGAGCTTGAGGAACACACCGATAATCCAGATCGCGTGCAGCACCGGGTTGGCCAGCGGGTGCCGATGGGTTGCGAGCGAACACGCATCGGTCAGCGCATACACCAGCAAGGTCACCGTCAGCCACAACAGCGGCGTTTGCGACAGATAAACCCACAGCGCGAAAGGATTGCTGCTCATGGCGCGCTCCGCTTCCGGGCCACGATCCGGCTGGCGGCAAGAAACGCGCACGCCGTGACAATGAGGGTGATCAACACCGAGCCGATCAGAACCAAAAAGATCGCAAGGCCATGCTGCGCGAGCAGATCGAGCTGCTGGATGACGCCGACGCCGGCCGGCACGAACAGCAGCGAAAGGTGCGCCAGCATGCCCTTGGATACGCTCTCGACCCCCTCGTCGCGCAGCGGCCCTCGCGCCAGTGTCCGGTACCGGTCACGCAGCAGCAGAATGGCGAGCAGCAGCACCAGCCCGATCACCGGTCCGGGCAATGGCAGACCGACGCCACGGACGATGATCTCGCCAATCAACTGGCAGAGCAGAATGAGGCTGAGGCTGGCGATCATGCGGATGTTCCTGAACGGGTGTCGTGTTTCGCGTAAAGCATATCCTCAAGGCGCGATCAGAGAGATATCGGCTTGCGTGAAGAAAGCCGCCAGAAGACGACGCATGTCATCCTAGCAGGTCAGCGGCGACGCACGACGCCCCTCGACGCAAACCAGATCTTCTTAGCGCAGGTTGGCGCGATAGAGATCGGCGATACTTTTCCAGATCGCATCCTTGAACGCCACCGCGGGGGGATTGGGCAAGATTTCAGGCGGCGCTGTTCGTTTCACGCATCCTTCGACCAGCCGGAATATCCACACGTCGCCATCGGTGAAATACGGATCGCCCTCACCGTTATAGCCCAGCACCGTGGGGCCGATGCCCGTCACCTGATAGCGCGCGTCGATCATGCCCGCCTTCTGCAGATCAGATTCGATCAGCGCGCGATCGGCGTCGATATCCGGCGCGATGTGATGGGTGATCGCGCCGGTGTCATGACTGAAGCCGACGCTGCGGTCGAAAGTGGCGGCGCCAAGCCAGACCGGTCTCCCCTCCTGGCCGTTTTCGAGTACCTTCCACAGCCGCACGTGATGGCGTCGGTCGGCACTTTTTCCGACCGGCAGCTCGAACGCCAGATCCTGCTTGCGCCCGGCATAAAACAGCGGACTGACCGGCGCGTCGGGATACGGATGATCAAGGATCACACTGCCCGAAATCTCCAGGCTCGAACGCCAGGTGACCGGATCGGCGGCATGCCAGCCGGCATCGCGCATGGCGCACAGAATGTCTGTGCTCGTGCCGACCATGCCGACATTGAGCGGATCGCCGGGAATGCCCTGCGCGGTGGTCGTCACCATCGGCAGACCATCGAGTTTTTTCTGGTGTTCGTAATGCCGCCACAACACCGGCAGCAGCAGATAGGCAAGCAAGCCGTAGAGAATGAGTCCGACGGCCAGAAAGGCAAGAACGGACCGTGAGCGGCGAAAGCGCTCTTGCTCCCCTGTGGTGTCGGGCGACGCCATCAGCGCGATCCGCACCGGCAGTGAAAATCACGCCGCACGCAGCGCGGCCGGACAGCGTCAACCATCCGGCCGGCGACGCAAGGCAAATGCGGTGTCAGCCTTTCAGCCGCTTGGTGCATTCGCTGTAGTAACCGCCGCCTTTTTGAATCCATTTCAGACCGCCATTCGAATTGGTGGCCTTGTTGGCGTTGTACTGATCGACGCAGGTGTGCATCCGGGCCTTGCCCGCGCTCTCGGAGGAATATTTCGGCGAAACGGCCGTGGGGAAAACCGCAGGCCCGGATGGCCCGGCAGGTGCAGCCGTTGCGGCCTTCGGCGCCGCGGCCGGCTTTGCCGCCGTCTTCGGCGCGGCCGCCGGAGCAGCCGGAGCGGTAGCGGCCGCCGGTGTCGCGTTGGCGCCGCACTGCGCCTTGCGGAAGTCATTCCACTTCTGGCCGTTCAGCGTGCCGGCCGTCTGCGCCGCCTTGTACTTGGCGCTGCACTCCTGCATCGACAGCGCCTGTGCCGGCAGCACAGCGGCGAGTGTCAGCAGGCCGGTCATCGTCGCAATACACATAAGCCCTGAAGCTATTTTCATCGCGCAACCTCCTCGGAGACGATCAGGAACCCCTCATCCTAGCGCACCGAAGTCCGGTTTCAACGCAACGGTTCCATCGCAGTCGAAAAAATATGATCGGCCCGGCGCCAGCGAAGCGCGGATTGTTCATTCGCGGTTCAGGCCCTCGGCCTGAGGCTCGCCACCCCTGCCACAGGAGTGTGCCATGAAATCACTGTCTTCATTCTGCGCTGCCCTTGCCGTTGCATCGTTCATGCTGACCGGCATGGCCAGCGCCCAGACACAGACTGCGCCGGCTCCCGCCGCCAAACCTGCCCCGGCCGCAGCCGCGCCCAAGGCGGCCAAATCGGCTGCGACGCCGAAGGCCACCAAGCCCCGCACCGCGGCCTCGCTCGAGTGCTCGAAGCAGGCCGACGCCAAGGGCCTGCACGGCAAGGAGCGCAAGAAATTCCGCTCCGAATGCAAGCGTAACGCCGGCAAGGCGAACTGAGCTTGCATGATCGTCACACGGCCACCGCGGCCGTGTGACGCCTGCCAATTCACGGATATGAAAACCGGCTCGCGTGGCGGGTCGGTTTGTCGTCTCTCCAGGGATTTGTCATAAGAGAGCTCGAATCCGAGTCCCCTTATCAATGACATTTGCCCTTCCTGGTCGATCCGACCTCCTTCGCATTCTGGAGACAATCGCGATCGGGACCATCGGCGGCCTGCTGTTTCAGTGGGCCCATCTCCCCGGCGGCCTGATTTCCGGAGCGATGATCGCGGTCGGCGCTTTCGCCATCGCCGGACGACCGCTCTATATCCCGCCCGTGCTGGCGCAAACCGTGCTGGTCATGCTCGGCATCTCGCTTGGCTCGCTGGTCTCGCGGCAGATGCTGTCGAATGTCGGCGCCTATCCGCTGAGCATCGCGATGCTGGCGCTCGCAACGTTCTGCGCCACCTTCGGCAGCAGCAGATACCTTCAGAGATTCCACGGATGGGATCGCACTTCGGCGTTTCTCGCCGGCAGCCCGGGCGCACTGTCGCAGATCGTGATGCTGGCATCGGAGCGCAACGCCGACGTTGCCGGCATCTCGGTAGTGCAGACCATGCGGGTGATCCTGCTGACGGCCGCATTGCCGCTGCTGCTCGCAGCAGCCGGCTTCGCCCCACCGTCCACCGCCGGCATCACCGCCGTCGAGGCCTCGCCGCTGGCGCTCGCGATACTCACTCTGGCTGCGATCGCAGTTGCCGCCTTGTTACGCTGGCTGAATTTTCCCGCGAGCTGGATGTTCGGTGCGATGCTGGCGTCCGGCGTCCTGCACGGCGGCGACTGGATCGAAGGCGGACTGCCGACCTGGGCCCGCGCAATCGCGCTAATCGGGATCGGCACGCTGATCGGGACTCGCTTCGCGCGGATGTCGCGCAAAACCCTGCTCGGCCACATCCGCGCCGCGCTCGGCTCGTTCGCCGTCGCCATCGCGATCTCCGGCGTATTCGTCGTGATCGTCGCCTATGCCACCCACGCCCGCATCAGCGACATTGTGGTAGCCTTCTCACCCGGCGCGATGGACGCCATGCTGGCGCTGGCGTTGACGCTGCATATCGACCCGGTGTTCGTCGGCGCTCACCACCTGTCACGCTTCCTGTTCGTCACTCTGGCGACACCCGGCATCGTCCATCTGTTCGGGCGGCCGCAGGATAGCGTCGACGACTAGCGCCGGCTCAGCCGGTCCCGGCCTTCTTCGAGGCCGCGCCAAGCCCCCACAGCGCCACGGCCGCCATGAACAGCGAAATCAACACGTTGTAGCCGGCCAGCGACAGCCCGAGGAAGCGCCATTGCACCTCGTCGCAACGCACTACCTTCAATGTCTTGAGGCTTTCGAGCAGATTGCCGGGCTTGCCGAAATCGACGATCGGGCCGCTGCACGCGGTCGGCCCCGGCCACCAGCCCCATTCGACGCCGGCGTGGTAGCCACCCAGCACCGCATTGGCGAGCGCGGCCAGCGCGATGAAGGCGAGGCCGCCCAGCAGCAGCGCGCGCGGTGCACGGCGCGATGCAGCCCATGCCAGTACGACGGCAAGCGGGATGATCAGGTAATAGGCGTAGCGCTGTTCAAGACAGAGTTCGCAAGGCTTGATGCCCAGCACCAGTTCGAAAAACCATGCGCCGGCAATGGTCGCGGCCGCAACAAAGGCGACGACACCCGCCGCAGCCAACGCCGGATTGGACGTCCGCCCGGCCAAACCCGGCCTGAAAGTCGCGTCAGACGACACCTGATCCCCCATTATCCACACCGCGCCTCGAAGCCCGAACGACGCGCCGGGCCCGGCTCTAGCTTGGGGAGCGGGGCATGTCGAGACAAGCTGCATCACAGCCGGTTGACCAGCGGCGGGCGGTGGCTATAGTCCGCCCGCTTCGTGACCGTCGCCCTCGGGCTGCGATCCGTGGGCCCCTGTGGCGGAACTGGTAGACGCGCTCGACTCAAAATCGAGTTCCGCAAGGAGTGCTGGTTCGATTCCGGCCAGGGGCACCATTCCCTTTCGGGTTCGCGCCCCGCCTCATTTCATCGTCTTTTCGTCGATCGTCGGCAGCGCGTCCTCTTCCGTGGTGTCGTCGCGCTCGCGCGCGCCCGGATGCTCCTCGATCAAGGGACCTGTCGTTTCGTGGACAGACCCTGCCGATGCCGCCGGCTTGCGGTCCCTGGCGCGTGACGGCTTGGCTGCCGGGTCGTTGACGAGATGCAGCGGCGGGGCCGATCCCTTCTTGTCGACACCGAAGTAGATGGTGCGATGAGGGAATGGATTCTCGATGCCGCGCTCATCGAAGGCGGCCTTGATGCGGCGGAAATACTCACGTCGGACGTTCCATTGGCCCAGCGGCCGTGTCTTGAAACGTCCGCGCAGCAGGACCGACGAATCCTGAAGCGCTTCGACGCCGATAACCTCAAACGGCCCGATGATCGTCTCCGCCAGCGGTCCGCTTTCGGTCATGCCGGCGGCAACCTCGGCCATGACGGCCAGCGCTTCATCAATGTTCTCGCGATAGGACACCGTAATATCGACCACGGCATAGGCGAACAGCTTGGACATGTTCTTGACGGTCTGCACCTCACCGAACGGGATAGAGTGCACGTTGCCGTCGAAATCGCGCAGATGAACGGTGCGGATGCTCATCTTCTCGACCAGCCCGCTGTGCGACCCGACCTCCACGACGTCGCCGACGGCGATGGTATTCTCCGTCAGAATAAAAATGCCGGTGATGACGTCCTTGACCAGGGTCTGGGCGCCGAAGCCGATGGCAAGACCGAACACGCCGGCGCCGGCCAGCAGCGGCGCGATGTTGACGCCGATTTCGGAAAGCACGATCAGGGTCACGATCGTGAGCAGCAGAACGCGAAACGCATTCTGCAGGAACGGCAGCAGGGTCCGCATCCGCGTCGAGGTCGGATTGCGCAGAGCGAAACGCTCGGCAAACGCCGACCCGACCTCCCAGGCGATCAGCGCGGCGACCATCACCACGGCGATCGAGATCAGCCGTCCCAAGATGCGCTGGCCACCGGTCGAGGCGAACCATTCGAATGGATGCCCACCCCATATCTCGATGAAGACGAGAATGCAGATAGCGACGACGACGCCTTGCAGAACCTGCCGCAAGGCCGGCAGGTAGCGGTTGGCGCGCGCCTCGAGCAACGGATATTTCGTCCGCAGATCCTCGCTGAGCGAGAAGGCCATTCCGAATCCGCGGATCAACCCCAACAGCGCCAGCCGCCCGACGATCACGGTCAGGATCGACATCACGGATGCGCGGGCCAGGAACAGGAATCCGCCCGGCACATTCGTAACCCACACGAGATAAACTGCCGCGACGTAGGCGATGACGAGGACATGCCAGAAATCGGCAACCTGATTGCGCAATCGCGCGACATTGCCCTGAGCCTCCGCCCGAACGCGCAGCCGGTCGCTCACCGCGCCGCGAATCTGGAGAACGAAGACGATCAGCATGCCGCCGATCAGCAGCGCGAGCACGTTGCCGAGAAATGTGTAGGCGTCGGAAGAAAGGCCGAGCAGCCAACCCGCTCGCAGCAGGAAGTAACCGTACACCGTGATGTGGGCAAATCGCCGGACCCATAGAAAGCCGTAAGCCGCGCTTTCATCGTCAAGGCGAACCAGACGAAGACCCCGCGCGCCGGGGCTGAGAATTGCGCGGCCTGCGGCGACAAGCACGCGGGACAGCACGTTGGCATTGATCAGCGTCACGACGGCCAGACGCACCAGGAAGGACATCTCGACCAGCGCCAGGACGCCATACGCCGTGGCGGCGAATGCGACTATCGGAAGAACATCGAGAATGGTGAGCACGCACAGCAGAAACAATCGGATGAGGAAAGTCGGACTGGACCGCGCCTCCACAGACCGGCGCGGTCTCGCCAGCAGGCGCTTGGTCAGCCACTCCGCGATCAGCGCGGCGACGAGGACCGCGGCGACTGTCGCCAGTACGCGAGTGAGAAGTTCGAGCCCCGACGGATCGGACAGGTTAACGACGGCGCGCTGAGCGAGATCGGGAATCCGCTCCAGTTCACCGACAAAGCCGAGGATCGACTTGGACACTCCGCCGAGTGAACGGGTAGCACCAGCCAGCCAGTCGTCACTGTCCCTGTTGTCTTCGCTCTTGGCAGCCGCCGCCTTGTCGTCTGTCGCCTGTTGAGGGTTCGCCGCGAGCAATCCGCGAATCCGTGCCGCGAGTTCGTTGCGGGCCTTGTCATCCGTCAGCGTGTTGAGCAACAGCCGCAAATCCTGCTGCCGTGTCGCGGACGCATCGACGGTTGGCGCCGGGGTCGGCTGCGCCGATGTCGCAGTGCCCGAAGGTGCCGCCATGTGCCCTGCTGTCTGCGCATGAATCGGAGCCGCGGTCAGAGCCAGTAGAAAATACAAAGCAAACGTGGAAAATACACGTGACACCATAATCGCATCCATATCCGTGGTTCAGCTTGGGCGGATTGCAGTCCGGGGAAACGAACGGGGCGGAGAGTCGCTCGTCTTTCGCGTGACAAACCGAACCAGACAGCCCGATTTGATAAAATCCGATGATGCTCCGTTCCGGCGATCGCAGACCGGCAGCGCATCCGAGCGACGACACTTCTTATCGCGTATAAGACGGAAATGTGGACAGAGCACGGCCAATTTCCACGAGAAATCGCAACGTGCTGATCAAACGAGCCGAAATTTCTCCGGTTCTCAAGACATTGCGGGTGAAGCGCGACGCGCGCTGAGCGCGTCTGGCCTGCAGGTTAGCGGACCGGCTGTTTGACCCGATTGGCGTTGTCCGGATCGGTGACGACAACGGTCGCCGTCATGCCGGCGCTAAGCGTCACGCCTTTGGGGATATCGTCGATCGAAATCCGTACCGGAATGCGCTGGGCAAGCCTGACCCAGTTGAAGGTCGGATTGACGTTGGCGATGAGATCGTTGCCGATAGCGTTATCGCGGTCGGTGATCGCCCGGGCAATGCCCGCGACATGGCCCTGGAGCGGCGTATCGTACCCCATCAGCCGGATCGAGACCTTATCGCCCTTGTTGATGTGACGGAGCTTGGTCTCCTCGAAATAGCCGGCGACATAAAACGAATCGCTGTCCACCACCGCAAGCATCGCATGGCCGGCGCTGGCATAGTCGCCACGATCGACCAGCAGGTTGGTGACATGGCCATTGACCGGTGAACGCACCTCGGTGCGGGCGAGGTTGAGTTTCGCCACGCCGAGCGCAGCCACGGCCTGATCGTATGACGCCTGCGCCGCCAGCGTCGCGCTGCGCGCCTGATTGAGCGCCTCTTCGGAGATCGAGGCCGAACTCAGATGTTCGCGCCGCGCCTGTTCCTCGCCGCGCTGGTCGAGCACGCTTCTCGCGCCTGCCACCGCGGCTTCCGCGGATGCCAGTGCAAGCTTGTAACGCGCCGGGTCGATGGTGAAGAGCACATCGCCGATCCGCACCTCCTGATTATCCTTGACGTGGATGTCGATCACGGCGCCGGCGACATCGGGCGCGACCATCACCACGTTGGCGCGCACGCGCCCGTCACGCGTCCACGGGCTTTCCTCATAGGTGCGCCACAGATACCAGCCGGCAATGCCTGCGATCACCACCGCCACCAGCGTAACCAGAATGCGAACCCAGGAACTGACTTTCGGCATAGGGTGAAACTCTTGCAGGTCTCAAAGTGTCGTGACGACGAAAACGCTGAGCAGGATCAAGTACAGCGCCGTGTTGAACAAGGGCGGATGCCAGATGAATCGATAGACGCCAAGGCGGCCGAGCACGTAGCGCACCACATACCAGGCCAGCGCCGCACCGGCGAGGTAGCCGATCAGCGGCGGCAGGAATACGCCATCGATGTTGATTTCCTTGATCATGCCGTCACCGGTCGCGTCGCCGTGGCGACAGACGGGTCAGCCGGCAATCCAAAGAAACCGGGATGTTGGGCCATGGTCATCTCGATACTATAGAGCGCTTCGATCACGGTCGTCAGCAACGGGCTTTCCTCGAGAGATAGAAGTCGGCCGCGCACGGCCCGCAGCACCGCGAGCGGCGAGCGCGCCTCGCTGCGCTGCGCGGCGCGCGAGAAATGATCGGCGAGCACCCTGAGCGCGCGTTCCACGGGCAATACCGCCGCCTGCGGCAACAAGGGGCGATAGCTTCGGAGCGCGAGGATGTTGAGACCGACGCGCAGGCTGGCAAGGCCACCCTGCATCGCCAGACGCTGCGGCGCGACCATCGGATCGAGCCGCATCAGCAGCGCATTGATGCGATCGAACATCCGGCTTTCGAACGCCGAGCGCGGCTCGGTCAGCGGAGCTTGCGCCATCCGTGCCAGATCCGCCATCACGCCGCGAGTCAGCCGCTGCACCGCCCATTCGGTGCTGAGCGGACGCAGCAGCCGCAAGGCGGCGGCCCCGATCCAGATGCCGACGACATAGCCTGCGAAATTATTGGCGAAAACCGCGAAGTCGTAAGTCCTCGCATTGGATACGCCGATCAGCGCGCTGGCGTTCATCACAATCGGCAACGCATAGGGAATGGTGGCCGGCACGGCGAGAAACAGTCCGCAGACCAGAAAGAACGGCGCCAGCGCCACCACCAGCGCCGGAAACGTCGTCAGCGGCGGCAGCACCAGAAACAGATAAAGGCCGGCGAATACCGTGCTCACGATCAGCATTTTCAGGAACACGATCGCGGCCGAGGCGGGATCATCCCGCCCGCCCATGATCGCGCACATGATCCCTGCGAAGGTCACCGCCATGGTGCCATTCGGCCATGCCGTGAAGATCCAGAACGCGCTGGCCGCCAGCACTGTGATTGTCGAGATAGCCCCGCCGATCACAGCAAACATCAAATCGCGATAGGGACGGAAAGCCGGCGCGCCACTGTCCGGCATATCGGTACCGGCCTCGATATGGGTGCGGAAAAAGACCGCCTCCTGCCACATCGTCAGCACGTCGCGCAGGCGCAGCAGAATGCTGCGCACGAGAAAGGAATCGGGGTCGGTCCGCAGCGCCTGCGGCGGCGGAAGCCGCGCCGAGATCCGTTCGGCCAGAAGCGCCTCCTGTCCGGCCTCCTCCTGCGATTGCGCCGCCGTTACGGCATTCGCCGATCCGGCGATATGGGCGGCCGCGCTTTCGAGAAGCGGACGAAGATCATCGGCAACCGCCGGCCGGGTTCGCTGCAGGATCGCGAACCGGTCATAGACCGACACCAGCAGCGCCAGCAGGGACAAAAGCCTGCCCTCGAACTGGCGAACCACCGCATCGATCGCCCTGATCGACGGCGTATCGAGCGCGGCGAACACCCGCATCGAATCGAGCGCCACCACCGCACCGATGATCTGGCGACGATCAATCAATCCCCTGGCTTCGCTCTGCTGTCCAAGCAGCGCGTCGCCGACCCATTGCGCCATCGCCGGCAATGTCGTCCCGATCGCCTTGCGCAGGGCATCGCCCGCGCGCTGGGGAAACACCACATGATGGACCAGCGTGCCGCACGCAATCCCGAGCATGATCTCGAGGCAGCGGGCGACGGCGAAATCGAATGCGAGATGCGGCTCCAGCGCAGCCGGCAGGCCGATGATCGCCGCCGAATAGCCGGCGAGCATGCCGACATAGGCCTGAGGCGCGTCGCGCAGATAGATCGAGACCGACGTTCCCGCGCCGATCCACAACGCGAGGACCAGACAGAACAGCTCGGGCGAGTTCGAGAACAGCGCGACGAACACCACCGACATCACCGCGCCGATCACCGTGCCCAGCACGCGGTACATCGATTTGGCCAGCACCATTCCCGCCAGCGGCTGCGAGACGATGTAGACCGTGGTCACGCACCAACTCGGCTGCGACAGGTTGAGGCGAAACGCGATGTACAGCGCCAGCATCGCGGCGAAGAACGTTTTCGCCGAGAACAGCGCGTGACGCCAGGTGAACTGTCGAATGGCCTGCAACATGCAATTATCGTGGCGCGCCGCTCATGCCCCGCTTCATCCTACATGCGAAATGCCCTGCAAGGTACCGGCGAAAACCAGCCCGACCGCATCAACGCGGTTCGACCACGAGACTTTGCACGGCACGGCCGAAATAACCTTGCATATCGGCAAGGCGCGACACGGCGATGCCGCCGCCGTCCGGCCCCAGCGTCATCTCGCCGTTGAGCAGGATCCATTCGCCGACCGGCTCGCGGGCCATATGGATCGTGAGATCGGCGTTGATGAACAGCCATTTGCGGAAATCGAGCACCGACGACACCGCATTGCTGCAATCGGACGCCGCCGCGACCCGAACCGCCTGCGACAGCGGCGCGCCTCCGACGATCGGGCGGTGGCACCGAAACCAGATCGCGCTCGGCGCCGGGGTCATGAACCCGCCATGGACGGCACGGATCGTGATGCCCGCCATGAACTTGTTGCCGCCGGGGTTTTCCTCGCGGCCATGATCGGGGCCCGCGACATCGAGCGGTTTTTCAGCCTCGATCCCGTCGGGCAACGTCACGTCCTGCGTTCGCACCTTGAGAACCGAGCCACGAACGACCTCGGTTCCATTCGCCAGCAGGCGAACGACGCAAAGCTGGATCTTGCGCCCTTCGCGGATGACTTCACTTTCAAGGCTGAGTTCGGCGATCGGCACCGGCCGCATCAGGTCGATGCTGATCCTTGCGATCCGCATCGGGCACGGCGTCGGCAGCGCTTCGGCCGCCCATGTCACCAGCGCCGACGGCGCGCCGCCGTGCTGCATGCGCGGATCCCACGGCCCGGTGGCGTGCTCGGAAGTAAAGACGCGATTGCCCTCGACGCGAAAAACCGCGTCAGCGACGGGTTGAGAAACAGCATCCATCGGCCCGCACCTCACAATGGCGGATCGATCGCCTGATCGTACTCGCTTTTGAGCCGCGCGATCAGTTCGGCGGCCGGCACGATCTTGTCGACGCTGCCGACGCCCTGTCCGCTGCCCCAGAGTTCCTTCCAGGCCTTGGGCTTGACCCGCTCGCCGTTGGCATCGGTGCCGAAATTCATCTTGGACGGATCGGACACCGGAAGATTGTCCGGGTCCATGCCGGCGGCAACGATCGATTTCTTCAGATAATTGCCGTGCACGCCGGTGAAGAGGTTCGAATAGACGATATCGTCGGCGGCCGACGTGGTGATCATCTGCTTGTAGCCGTCGACGGCGTTGGCTTCCTCGGTAGCGATGAAGGCCGAGCCGAGATAGGCGAAATCGGCGCCCAGCGTGCGCGCGGCGCGGATGGCGCGGCCATTGCCTATCGCGCCAGACAGGGCGATCGGACCGTCGAACCAGCGGCGGGTTTCGGCAACGAACGCGAACGGCGACAGCGCGCCCGCATGTCCACCCGCACCGGCGGCGACCAGCACGAGGCCATCGGCGCCTTTCTCGACCGCCTTGTGCGCGAACCTCTGATTGATGACATCGTGGAACGTGATGCCACCCCAGCCATGGACCGCCTGATTCAGTTCCTCGCGTGCGCCGAGCGACGTGATGACCATCGGCACGCGATGTTTCTCACACACGGCAAGATCGGCATCGAGACGATTGTTCGATTTGTGCACGATCTGGTTGACCGCGAACGGCGCCGACGGACGCTCCGGGTGCGCCTTGTCGTAAGCGGCGAGCTCTTCCTTGATCCGATGCAGCCATTCGTCGAGCAACGACGCCGGGCGCGCATTCAACGCCGGAAACGAGCCGACGACTCCCGCCTTGCACTGGGCGATCACCAGGTCGGGACCCGACACGATGAACAGTGGCGCACCGATCACCGGGATGGACAGTCGGCCCTTGAACAAGGCAGGCATGGACATTCGAGAATCCTTTTCCTCAATCGTCAGACAATCGCAGCCACCTTCCAACCTGCGTCAGGCATGACCGGATCGGGCTGCCATCGCAGCTTGGGTTAATTTCACTCTGCGGAATTTCATTCTGCATATCCGCAAACCGGCGCGGACGATGCCAGAACTTCCCGGCGCATGGCAAATGCTTCGCGAGCATGAGGGATGCGCGCGGCGGACGTCGTGCTACTGGCAGACCGCGCTGGTCACAAAGTTCTCGGTCCGGCATTCGCCGGGCGCGCCGGTGCGGCCCGAGAGGTAAACCTTGGCCGAGCATTTCTCGGCGGATTCGATATCGACGCTCTTGCCTTCCTTGTAGCCCTTCGACTTGCACAGATGATCGGAGGCCGTCTTGCAATCGGGTGCGCCATTGGGAGCAAGAGGACACGCCGTGCGGCCGTGCACCACGGTCTGCGGACCAAGCCGTGGCAGATCCTCTGTGGCGTCACGCGCCCGCGAATTCAGCCCCTCGATGGCATCCCGCGAATCCTTCAAGGTCGAGGACAGGCTCGACGCCGAATTGCGCAGCAGCTTGCCGAGTTCTTCGACCAGGCCGGGGTTGCCGTGCACCGGCGGATTGACCGGAGGTGCCGCCGGCATGGGCGCCGCCTGCGGAGCAGGCGCGGCGTGAGCCGGAGCCGATTGCTGCTGCACGGCCTGGGACCACGCGGCGCTGCTCCACCCCAGCAGCAACACAAATGCCCCCCAAATGACCGTGCGCAATCGTCCCTCCCTGCGCGAAGCGCCTTTTGATACGAACGAAGCGCCGTTCGGCACGATGCGGCCGATCAGACCGGCCGAGGATAACGTGGTCACCCCGGCAGGCAAGGGCCTATTCGCCTCGTGCCGCGCAATGCCCGCGAACTCCAAAATCAAGACACTAGAACAACCGGAACGCGATGATGAATCCGATCACCAGAAGACCGGTGCCGAGCGCCACCCACAAACCAAGACGCTTTTCGATCGTCTCGCGAATCCAGCTCCCGTAGCGGTTGAGCACGATCGCCACGATGAAGAAACGGCCGCCGCGCGCGATGATCGAGAACAGGATGAACAGCCACAGATTGTAGTCGGCAAAGCCTGACGTGATCGTGACGATTTTGTAAGGGATCGGCGTCAGTCCCTTCAGCAGGATGATCCATGCGCCGTACTCTGCATACGAGGCTCGGAAGGCTTCAACCTTGTCGGCGTAACCGTAGAGATGGATCAGCCACTGCCCGATCGAGTCGTAGAGCAGCGCGCCGATGGCATAGCCTACAACGCCGCCCGCGACCGATGTGACGGTGCAGACCAGCGCATAGACCCAGGCCCGCCTCGGCCGCGCCAGCGACATCGGGATCAACATGACATCGGGCGGAACCGGGAAGAACGAACTTTCCGCAAACGATACCGCGCCCATCAGCCAGAGGGCATAAGGCTTGTCAGCGGCGGCGATGCACCAATCGTAGATACGTCTCAGCATGGACCGCGATGAACCATCCCCGCACGGTTTTGTCCATGCGGGACCGAATGAATGAAAGGAAGGGTTACCGGCGTTTGCCTGCGCGCCCGCCCTGGAGCGCGACAATTGGCCGCCGGGGCACACGCGGAGCGGCGGCGCCTTTCGGGACCAGAGCAGGCGATTGCGACGAGTTCTTGTTCGCGGGCGATTTCGGCAGCTTTTCAGCAATTCCCAGCATGCGCTCGCGGCGATCCATTTCCGCCCAGACATCCTCCGGGCGAACCCCCGCACCCGCCCAGAGAACGGACAGGTTGTAAAGCAGATCGGCGCTCTCGCGGACCACGGCATCGCGGTTGCCGTTGACGGCGTCGATCACAACCTCGATCGCCTCTTCCGCGAGTTTCTTGGCCATTTTGGAAGGACCGCGTTCGAGCAAACGGGCCGTGCGCGACGCCGCAGGATCGAGGTCCTTGGCCGCGATGATCGCCCGATAAAGCCGCTCCAGCGAATCACTCATGATCACACGGTACTGCAAAGCCGTCGCCAGCGTGTTAACGCCAGCAGCTGGCGCATCTCCCAACATCACATCGCCGGGATTGCTCCCGGCGATTGACGTCCTATCCGGATCAACCGCTCAGTAGCGGTAGTAATAAGGCCTGCCGTAATAGGCCGGCCCGCCATAGTAGTGACGTCCGTAATAGGGATAGCCGCCGCCATAATAATAGCGATCCCTATAATAGTCGCGCCGCTGCTGCTCCGCGATGATCGCTCCCATGGTGCCCAGCGCCATGCCCATGAAGGCCATCCCGGCGGCGTTGCCCCGGTGATACCGGCGGCGCGTATGACGCTTGCGGGCGCTGATGTCGGTGGCGGCCGACGCGGCGGTGCCGCTTTCAATCGCGACAGGTGCCGGCGACGATGATCCAGCCTGCGCCAGTTGCGGTTCGAACGCGGTCACGAGCAGGGCCGCAGCCGTCGCCATCGCGACGCCCTTGCCGGCCCGGGGAAACCAAACTGATCCCATTTCACTGTCCTCTCGTTAGCCCCAGTTCACACGGGTGTCGGATATAAAACCGTTTAACCCTGTTTTGGGTTCCTTCCCCCTAAGAAACCCCGACGATTATTGACGAAATCAAGGCAATCCCTGTTAATCAGGACGTGCTGCTATCGCGGCGACAAGACGGCGTCATCAAGCAACCATATCCCGCTGCCAGAACCGCTCCCGTTCAATCCGCACTGATCTCATGCCCCTGAGCCTCAAACCGTCCGCCGGCCGTCTGGTGATCATCCTGATCACCGTGCTCGCCTGCCTGAGCGGAGGGCCTGCGGCCGCCGTGACAGCGGTGCGCTTCACGCTCGACCGGCCGATCGACGGCGCGGCAGCACCATTCGTGGTGGCGACGGACAAGGGCCTGTTCGCAGCGGAGGGCCTTAACGTCAGCACCGACACCGCCGACGGATCGAAGGAGGCCATCGAGCGCGTCGCAACCGGCGCCAGCGACATGGCCCTGGCCGATCTCAACGTGCTGATCCGCATGCGCGATAACGAGAAGATGGCGCCCGTCAAAGCAGTGTTCGTGCTGTTCGATGCTTCGCCTTATGCCCTGATCGGACGCAAAAGCCGCGGCATCGACAACATCGCCCTGATCGAAGGCAAGACCCTCGGCCTTGTGGAATCAGACCCTGCCGCGCGTCTGTGGCCGTGGCTCGCGAAGCACAACGGAATCCGCACCGACAAGGTCAAGACCGAGAAGATCAGCGCCGCCGTGCGCGAGCCCCTGCTCTCCGCCGGACAGGTCGATGTGGTCACCGGACTGTCGTTCCTGTCGGCGATCAATCTGCGCGACCGCGGCGTCCCCGCCAGCGATCTCGCAGTCCTGCGCTTCGCCGACTACGGCTGCGAGGTCTATGGCTATGCTCTCATGGTCAATCCGAAATTCGCGGCCGACAATCCGGAGGCGGTGAAAGCCTTCATCCGCGCCACCATCGCCGGGATCAAATCATCGATCAAACATCCGTCGCGCGCCATCACCAGCGTCGTAGCAAGTATGAACGGCGGCTCCCATGAGCTCGAACTGGAAAGACTGAAAGCGGTCATCGAGACCAATATCCTGACCGAGAACGTCCGACAGAACGGCATCGGCCTCGTGACACCGGCCCGCTTCGAGGCGTCTCTCACCGCGATTGCGGACGATTTCAAGTTTCGCAAGCTACCCGCCCTGAGCGATATTTTCGACGCCAGTTACCTTCCTGCCGAAAAGGCACGCCAGATCGACTGACGGCGTCACGGGCCGCTATATTCGACCCCGCTCCTCGGCTAAGATTGATGCCGGCTGCTCCCGCATCACCGGCAAGCGAATGTCCATGGTCCGCCTTTACATCCGCGTTCTCGACCTCCTCGGCAGGGAGGCCCGGCTGGGCTGGATCCTCGCGGTAGCCAACCTGCTGCTGGCGGTGGCCCAGTTCGCCGAACCTGTTCTGTTCGGCCGCATCGTCGATGTGCTCTCCCATAGCAACACCGCCGAAACAGCCGCCTCGCCATGGCCGTTGCTGGCGGCCTGGGTCGGCTTCGGACTGTTCACCATCGTCTGCAATGCCGCTGTCGCGCTGCATGCCGATCGCCTCGCCCATCGTCAGCGGCAGGCGGTGCTGACCAGCTATTTCGATCACATCATGCAGTTGCCGCTGACCTTCCATACCGGCACCCACTCGGGCCGGCTGATGAAAGTGATGTTGCAGGGAACGGACGCGCTGTGGCGGCTGTGGCTCAGCTTCTTCCGGGAAAACTTCGCCGCCATCGTGTCGCTGGTCGTGTTGCTGCCCCTGTCGCTCTACATCAACTGGCGGCTTGCGATTCTGCTCTTCTTGCTTTGCATCGTGTTCACGCTGCTGACCACGCTGGTGGTGCGCAAGACCTACGGCCTGCAAATGCAGGTCGAGGAGCACTACGGCGATCTCGCTGCGCGCGCATCCGATGCACTCGGCAATGTCGCGCTCGTGCAGAGCTTCGTGCGTGTCGACGCCGAGGTGCAGGGCCTGCGCATGGTCGCGGACAAGCTGCTGTCGGTGCAGATGCCGGTGCTGTCGTGGTGGGCGGTGGTCGCGGTGATGACCCGCGCTTCGACCACGATCACCATTCTGGCGATCCTCGTCGTCGGTATCGCCCTCAACGCGCAGGGGCTGGCGAGCGTCGGCGAAATCGTCATGTTCGTCAGCTTCTCGACCATGCTGATCCAGAAACTCGAGCAGGTCGTCAGCTTCATCAACAGCGTGTTCATGGAAGCGCCGCGGCTGCGCGAATTCTTCGACGTGCTCGACGCCGTGCCCGCCGTGCGCGACCGGCCGGACGCCATCGATCCCGGTCATCTGCAGGGCCTGGTGGAATTCAGCGACGTCTCGTTCTCCTACGACGGCAAGCGGCCGGCGGTGGCCGACCTGTCCTTCACCGCGCTTCCGGGCGAGACCATCGCGCTGGTCGGCGCGACCGGCGCCGGCAAATCGACCGCGATCGCGCTGCTGCATCGCGCCTTCGATCCGCAGTCGGGCGTCATCAAGATCGACGGCATGGACATTCGCGCCTTCACGCTCGCCGGGCTTCGCCGAAACATCGGCGTGGTGTTCCAGGAAGCACTGCTGTTCAACCGCTCGATCGCCGAGAATCTGCGCGTCGGCAAACCCGACGCCACCGACGAGGAACTACGCGCCGCCGCAATGGGCGCGCAGGCGCTGGAATTCATCGAACGCTCCGAACAGAAATTCGAGACCAGCGCCGGCGAGCGCGGTCGCATGCTGTCCGGCGGCGAGCGCCAGCGCCTGTCGATCGCCCGCGCGCTGTTGAAGGACCCGCCGATCCTGATCCTTGACGAAGCGACCAGCGCGCTCGATGCGGTCACCGAAGCAAAGGTCAACGCCGCGCTCGACAAAGTGATGGAAGGCCGCACCACGTTCGTCATCGCGCATCGGCTCTCCACCATTCGCAACGCCACCCGTATTCTGGTGTTCGACAACGGGCGCGTGATCGAGAGTGGAACTTTCGAGGAACTCGTTCGCAGGAACGGCTATTTCGCCGGCCTCGCCAAGGCGCAGTTTATGATCCAGCAGGACGCGCAGGCTGGCCTGCCGTCGCTCGCCGAAATCGATGAGCCGCCGCGGCTCTAATGCGATGGTGTGGGCATCGTCGAAATTTGGCCCATTTCATGGCTGATTGAAGCGCGGGCCACTGTTCCGGGCCGCGAAGCCGGTATAGGCTTTAATAATGCCATCCGATTGCTTCGCACGGTTCGCATCGCGACCCCGACCACATTACGCCCAGCTACCGAACTCCTACGCGCTTCCTTCAGGCTCGCCTCAAAGGACCGGAAACGAATAGTGGCTTTCTTCGCTTTGCTCCGCATGTCGCTGCTTTCCCGCTACGCCGCCATTTTGAGCACTGCGGTGATTGCGATCAGCCTGCTCGCCGCGCCGCGCCCGGCCGCCGCCGAGGCACTGCTGCTGATCGAGGCGGACTCGGGCAAGGTTCTGCAGGCCGAGAACGCGACCTATCCGTGGTACCCGGCCTCCATCACCAAGTTGATGACGGCCTATGTCACTCTCATGGCGGTGAAACAGGGCCGCATCACCCTCGACACGCTGCTGACGGTCTCACCGACGGCCTCCGCCCAGGCGCCATCGAAGATGGGGTTTGCGCCCGGCACGCATGTCACGGTCGATAACGCGCTGAAGATGATGCTGGTGAAGTCGGCGAACGACATGGCCGTCGTCCTTGCGGAAGGTGTCGGCGGCTCGATCGATGGTTTTTCGGCCCAGATGAACCAGGCCGCGCAGCATCTCGGCATGACCCAGACGAGCTACGTCAATCCGAATGGCCTGCCGGCCGACGGCCAGATCACATCGGCGCGCGACATCGCGATCCTCGCCCGCGCCATCTTCCGTGATCTGCCGGAATATTCGTATTTCGTACACATCCCGGCGATCAAGTTCGGTCGCCGTATCACGCGCAACTTCAACAAGCTGATCGGCCGTTATCCCGGCGCCGACGGCATGAAGACCGGCTTCATCTGCGCGTCCGGCTTCAATCTCGTCGCATCGGCTACGCGCAACAATCGCCACCTGATCGCCGTGGTGCTCGGCGCGTCATCGTCGGCGCAGCGCGCGCTCAAAGCGGCGCAGCTCCTCGAGCGCGGCTTCCAGGGCAACAAGCTCGCATGGCTCAAGCCTTCACTGGGGACCGTCGATGCCCTTGCCCCCATCGATGCCACGCCGCCGAACCTGCGCGAGGAGATGTGCGGCCCCAGGCGCAAGCGCCCGGCTGCCGAAGATGAAGACGACGACGTTGAAATCAGCGCATCGGGCACGACCAGTCCAATCACGATGTTCGCGGCCGGCGCGCTGCAAGCGCCTGCTGTGAAAATGTCCGATCTGCTGGCGGCGCCTCCTGCTCCCGCAGATCCGGTCATCGTGTACACCGGCCCGACCAAGACCGGCGCCGCGCTGGTTGCCGCCGACGCCGCCGAAAGCGAGAAGCAGGCAGCCCAGGTCCGTACGCGGAAAAGCAAGAAGACGCGCCACGCCGGCCCGAAGACCGCCGCAAAGCCTGACGCAAAATCCGATGCCAAACCCGCCGCGGCCAAGCCGGATGCCAAACACACCCCCAAGGCCAGGCACGCCGGCAAACCTGCCGCAACCGACGCCAAAGCGGCCAAACCCTCTGCCGTCAAGCCTGCCGCCGCGAAACCCGCCGTCACAAAGCCCAAGAGCGACAAGAAAGCCGGCACGACCGCAGGCCAGAAGACCGCCGGCACGCCGAAAAACTGATCAAACGTCGCGTGTTTTGCTGGCTCGCCCGCTTGCGTCGTTAGCGCGCACCGACTTGCCTTGCATCCCGCTTCGCTCGATACTTCTGGAAACGGAACACCCTGCCTGAAGAACAGGGGTTCGCAGGAAACCGGCTGAGGGGACGTACCATGGATCGCATCTGGCTCAAGCAATATCCGGCAGGCGTGCCCGCGGATATCGACGGGTCGCAATACTCATCGCTGGTCGAACTGCTGGAGGAAAGCTTCACGACATTCCGTGATCGCCGCGCGTTCATCTGCATGGACAAGGCGATCACCTATGGCGAGCTCGACGAGATGTCGACCGCCCTCGGCGCCTTCCTGCAAAGCAAGGGGCTGAAGAAGGGCGCGCGCGTCGCCATCATGATGCCGAACATCCTGCAGCATCCGATCTCGACCTCCGCGGTGCTGCGCGCCGGCTATGCCGTGGTCAACGTCAACCCGCTCTACACCCCGCGCGAGCTGGAGCACCAGCTCAAGGATTCCGGCGCCGAAGCCATCATCATCCTCGAGAATTTCGCCCATGTGCTCGAGAAGGTGCGCGCCAACACGTCGGTCAAGCATGTCATCGTCGGCTCGATGGGCGACCTGCTCGGTTTGAAGGGCATCCTGGTCAACTTCGTCGTCCGTCGGATGAAGAAGATGGTTCCGGCCTTCTCCATCGGCGGCACCATCGATTTCAATCAGGCGATCGCATCCGGCCGCCGGATGAAGCTCGCCAAGCCGACGATCACGCCGGACGACGTTGCCTTCCTGCAATACACCGGCGGCACGACCGGTGTTTCCAAAGGCGCGACGCTGCTTCATCGCAATATCGTCGCCAACGTGCTGCAGAACGATGCCTGGCTGCAGCCCGCGCTGCGCAAGCCGCCGCATGTCGATCAACTGTTCATCGTCTGTGCGCTGCCGCTCTATCATATCTTCGCACTGACCGCGTGTTTCCTGCTCGCGATGCGCGCCGGCGGCGTCAATCTCTTGATTCCGAACCCGCGCGACATGGCCGGCTTCATCAAGGAATTGCTGAAGTACAAGGTCAACAGCTTCCCGGCCGTCAACACGCTTTACAACGGGCTGCTGCACACGCCGGGCTTCGACAAGATCGACTTCTCGATGCTCAAGACCTCGTTCGGCGGCGGCATGGCGGTGCAGAAGCCGGTCGCGGACAAATGGCTGCAGGTCACGGGCTGCGCATTGTCGGAAGGCTACGGCCTGTCGGAAACCTCGCCGACGCTGACCTGCAATCCGGCCGACACCGATGCCTTCAGCGGCTCGATCGGACTGCCGGTGCCCTCCACCTACATCTCGATCCGCGATGACGACAACAACGAGGTGCCGCTCGGCCAGCCGGGCGAAATCTGCGCCAAGGGTCCGCAGGTGATGGCAGGCTACTGGAACAGGCCCGAGGAAACCGCCAAGGTAATGACGGCCGACGGCTATTTCCGCACCGGCGATATCGGTGTCATGAGCGAGGACGGTTACACCAAGATCGTCGATCGCAAGAAGGACATGATCCTTGTCTCCGGCTTCAACGTCTATCCCAACGAAGTCGAGGAAGTGATCGCCAGCCATCCCGGCGTGCTCGAATGCGCGGTGATCGGCGTGCCCGATCCGAAATCGACCGAGGCGGTGAAGGCGTTCGTGGTGAAGAAGGACCCCAATCTCACCGCGCAGGACGTCATCAAGTTTGCAGGAACGCAACTCACCAACTACAAGGTTCCGAAGCACGTCGAATTCCGCACCGAACTGCCGAAGACCAATGTCGGCAAGATCCTGCGCCGCGAGTTGCGCGACGAGAAACCGGCGGCGCCAGCCGCCGCTGCAAGCTAGGGCGATACCGGACTGATGGACCGTTCAACCGTTTCACCGGGCGATGTCGTCGCGTTCTGGCGCGACGCAGGGCCCGAGCGCTGGTACGAGAAAAGCGCCGCGTTCGATGCCGAATTGCGTGCGCGCTTTCTCTCGACATGGGAGGCCGCGCAAGCCGGCGGGCTTTCGTCCTGGGAAGACAGCGACGAGGGCACGCTGGCGCTGATCCTCGTGCTCGACCAGTTCTCGCGCAACATGTTCCGCAACGATCCGCGCGCTTTCTCCGCCGATCCGCTGGCGCGCGACATCGCGACGCGAGCGATCGACAAGGGCGTCGATCAGCGCATCGACGCCAGCCTGCGCGCCTTCATGTATCTGCCGTTCGAACATTCCGAGACTGTCGCCGATCAGGAACGCTCGATTGCGCTGTTCAGTGCGATGGGCGATGCTGACAGCCTCAAATGGGCTGAGCTCCACGCCGACATCATCCGCAAATTCGGCCGCTTCCCCCACCGCAACATCGTGCTCGGTCGCAAAACCACCGCCGAGGAAGCCGCGTTTCTCGCCGATGGCGGCTTCGCCGGCTAGCCTCGCCATCCAACCAAATCTTAACGAATCCTTGCTATTCGGCGGCGTGCCGAGTTCTGGGATCAACGATCGTGGCATTCATGGAAGCTGACAGCGCCGCCGAAGCGCAACGTGCCGGTTTGGCCGGACGGTTGCGCGCGCTGTTCGGCGGCACGACCGAGGCTTCGCTGACCAAGCGCCTCGCCGGCACCGTGTTCATCATCCGCGTGATCAGTGCCGCGCTCGCCTATTTTGCCCAAATCCTGCTGGCACGCTGGATGGGCGGCTCGGACTACGGCATCTATGTCTATGTCTGGACCTGGGTGCTGCTGCTCGGCAGCGTGATGGATTTCGGCATCGCCGTTTCTGCCCAGAAGATCATTCCCGAGTATCGCGCGAGTGGCGAACTGTCGCTGCTGCGCGGCTTCCTGTCCGGCAGCCGCTGGATGGTGTTCGGTGTTTCCAGCGTGATCGCGCTGCTGCTGGCGGGCCTCGTCCGGATCATTTCGCCCTTTATCAGCGAGCAGGAAATCGTTCCGCTTTATATCGGCTGCCTGACCCTGCCGGCCTTCGTCGTCGCCAACACGCAGGACGGCCTCGCGCGCTCGCACGACTGGATGCGGCTCGGCCTGATGCCGCAATTCATCGTTCGTCAGTCCCTGATCATCGGCCTCACCGCCGGTGCGTTCGTTCTCGGCCTGCAACTCGGCGCGGCGATGGCGATGGCGGCAAGTGCGGCCGCGGTATGGATCGCGATGATCGGTCAGATGATCGTGCTCAACCGCCGTCTGCGCGGCAGCGTCGATCCCGGCCCCAAGGCCTACGACATCCCGAGCTGGTTGAAGGTCTCGCTGCCGATCATGATGGTCGAGGGCTTCTATCTGCTGCTCTCGTACACGGACGTGCTGGTGCTGCAGCAGTTTCGCTCGCCCGATGAGGTCGGCATCTACTTCGCCGTCGTGAAGACGCTGGCGCTGGTGTCTTTCATTCACTATGCGATGTCGGCGACCACCGCCCATCGCTTCACCGAATATCACACCGCCGGCGACACCGAGCGCCTGTCGGCCTATGTCGCCCACGCCATCAAGTGGACGTTCTGGCCATCGGTAATCGCGACCGCCGCGCTGCTGGCGATGGGCAAGCCGCTGTTGTGGCTGTTCGGCCCGCAATTCACCGCCGGTTACGGCATGATGTTCGTTGCCGCGATCGGGCTGATCGTGCGCTCGGCCGTCGGTCCGGTTGAACGCCTGCTTAACATGAGCGGCAACCAGAACAGTTGCGCGCTGGCCTACGCGCTGGCGTTCGTGATGAACCTGACGCTGTGCCTTGTGCTGGTGCCGAAATTCGGCGGTTACGGCGCGGCTGCCGCAACCTCCGTATCGCTCGCCTTCGAAACCGTGCTGCTGTTCTGGATCACCAAGCGGCGGCTTGGCCTGCACGTGTTCGCGTTCGGCCGCTAGCCGAACGCGGCGGCTTACGCCGCCGTCCAGCCGCCATCGATGGACAGGTTTGCGCCGGTGATCTGGCTCGCCTCATCGCTGCACAGATACAGCGCCAGCGAAGCCACCTGATCGGCCGTGACAAATGCCTTGGTCGGCTGAGCCGCCAGCATCACGTCCTTGATGACCTGATCCTTGGTCAGGTTGCGCGCCTTCATGGTGTCCGGAATCTGTCGCTCGACCAGCGGGGTCCAGACATAACCCGGGCTGATGCAGTTGCAGGTGATCTTGAAGGTCGCAAGCTCAAGGGCGACGGTCTTGGTCAGGCCGGCGATGCCATGCTTGGCGGCGATATAGGCCGACTTGAAGGGCGATGCGACCAGCGAGTGGGCCGACGCCGTGCTGATGATGCGGCCCCAGCCGCGCTTCTTCATGCCCGGCACGGCGGCTCGGATGCCATGAAAGGCCGACGACAAATTGATGGCGATGATCGCGTCCCACTTCTCCGGCGGAAACTCCTCGACCGGAGAGACGAACTGGATGCCCGCATTGTTGATAAGGATATCGACCGAACCGAAGGTGTTCTCACCGAGCGCGACCATCTCCGCGATCTCGGCCGGCTTGGTCATGTCGGCGGGCGAATAGACCGCCTTGACCTTGAATTCGCTTTCGATCGCGGCGCGTTCCTTTTCGATCTCGGCGGCATCGCCCATGCCGTTGATGACGACGTTCGCTCCGGCTTTGGCCATCATGCGCGCATAGGCCAGCCCGATTCCGCTCGTCGATCCCGTCACCACAGCCGTTTTGCCTGTCAAAGACACCATCGCTCGCTCCTGATTTCATCTGCCGCGCGACAACACCGTGGCGGCACGTGTCAGCAGCGTCAATGTCAGGAAAGCGGCCCGCGATCAATCCCGCTTTACGGACGATCCGGGGCGGCCAGGATCAGGGTCCAGAACACCTTGTATTTGGTATTCGGCGCATAAGCGGTGGCGATGCCCATTCTGGTCACGCCGCCGGCCAGCATATTGGCACGGTGGGGCGGCGAATCCCGCCAGCCCGAAAAAGCTTCCGCCAGCGTATGATAGCCCGCCGAAACATTCTCGACCGCCTTCGAGGCATCGAATCCGGAGGCTTCAATCCGCTTCTTCAGGGGACCCGCCACATTGTGGTCGAGCTTGTTGCGGCTCGCCATCGCCTGCGATTGCGCCTCGGCGGCCTTCATCAGTTCGGGATCGATGACCACGGCACCAAGGCCGTTGTTGTGGCGATAGCCCGAGATCATCGAGGCCGCCATCGGCCCATCCACCTGGGCCGACGCATTGGCCATGCTCTTGTAGAAAGCCGGCTGCTCGGGCGAAGGCTCATAATTGCCCGCACAACTCATCAGCAACAGCAGGCCGACGATAGCCCCCACCAGACGCAGCATGACGATCCCCAAATCAATGAAGGATCGTTGTTGCACAGGAACAGTGGCTGAAAAGTGAACGCCGTAGACCGCGCGAACGCTGGGGAACTCAGGCCGCGAAAATCCGGTAGCGCCGGGGCTGCAGGCTGATGGTCTCGCCGGGCCGAAGATCGCGATCGCGCGGCGCATCGATCTCGATCAGCACATCGCCACCATCGACCTGAAGCGCAATGTCCGCCCGCTGGGTCGGCCCGAAGGCGCGCACCCGCTTGACGCAACCTTCAAGCTCGCCGCCGCCGGGCGCGGAGATCGCGATATCGTGCCGGCGGATGAACAGCCGCGACGGCCCCGACACCGCTTCGCAGGCCCCGAGATTCAACACCCGATCGCCAAGGCGGACGTGGCCGTCGTTAACCTGCACCGGCAGCACGATGGACTCGCCGATAAAGCCGTGCACGAACGCGCTTGCCGGATTGTCATAAACTTCACCGGGCGTGCCTATCTGCTCGATCCTGCCCTTGTCCATGACCACAACGCGGTTGGCGACTTCCAGCGCCTCCTCCTGATCGTGGGTGACGAAGATCGAGGTGACGTGGATCTCCTCGTGCAGTTGCCGCAGCCAGCGTCGCAGTTCCTTGCGGACCTTGGCGTCGAGCGCGCCGAACGGCTCGTCAAGCAGCAGGATGCGTGGCTCGATGGCAAGCGCCCGCGCCAGCGCGATGCGCTGACGCTGGCCGCCGGACAACTGACTGGGATAGCGATCGGCCAGCCAGTCGAGTTGCACCAGATCGAGCAATTCCTTGACGCGCTTGCGGATACGCTCCTCGCTGGGGCGAATGGCGCGCGGCTGGACCCGCAGGCCGAACGCGACATTCTCGAACACGCTCATATGCCGGAACAGCGCGTAGTGTTGAAACACGAAGCCGACATGTCGCTCGCCGGCGCCGCGCGACAACGCATCCTCACCATCGAAGCTGACCGTGCCCGAATCCGGCCAGTCGAGCCCGGCGATGATCCGCAGCAACGACGTCTTTCCCGATCCCGACGGACCAAGCAGGGCCACCAGTTCACCGCGTTCGACCTTGAGATCGACACCGTCGAGCGCGGCGAACGACCCGAACTTCTTCACGATATTGCGAACTTCAATCGTCACCGGGCTGTCGTCCTTGTTCGAGACGGCTTTCGAGAACAGTTTTGACGACCAGCGTGACCAGCGCGAGGAACGCCAGCAGCGAGGCGATCGCAAATGAGGTCACGAACTGGTACTCATTATAAAGGATTTCGACGAGCAGCGGCATGGTGTTGGTCTCGCCCCGGATATGACCGGACACAACGGAAACCGCACCGAACTCGCCCATGGCGCGCGCGTTGCACAGCAGAACGCCGTAGAGAACGCCCCATTTGATATTCGGCAGTGTGACGCGGAAGAACGTGCGCAGTCCCGATGCACCGAGCGAGATCGCCGCCTCCTCTTCCTGCGTACCCTGCTCCTGCATCAATGGAATCAACTCCCGCGCCACGAACGGGAACGTCACGAAGGTCGTTGCCAGCACGATGCCCGGCACCGCGAACAGGATGCGGATGTCATGCTCGCTCAACCAGTTTCCGAAATAGCCCTGCGCGCCGAACAGCAGCACGAACACCAGACCGGCGATCACTGGACTGACCGAGAACGGCAGATCGATCAGCGTGATCAGCAGCGTCTTGCCTGAAAACTCGAACTTGGCGATCGCCCACGCCGCCATGACGCCGAAAACGAGATTGAGGCTGACCGAAATCAGCGCGACCACCAGTGTCAGCCGGATCGCCGACAGCGCTTCGGGATCGGACAAGGCCGCGACGTATTCGCCGACACCCTTGGCGAACGCATGGGAGAACACCACCACCAGCGGCAGCACCACGAACACGGCGAGAAATGTGACCGCGATGCCGATGATCGCATAGCGGACGATACGCGGCTCGGTGCGCGCATCATTGATGTAGGCTCGATCGACGCCTGACATACTCATCTGTAACGTCCCATCAGAACGCTGTCGCCAGCGAGCGGGTCTGCGACCAGCGCTGAATCCGGTTGATCGCCAGAATGATCAGGAACGCAACCACCAGCATCATGACCGCGATGGCGGTGGCATCGGCATATCGGAACTCTGACAGCCTGATCACGATCAGCAAGGGCGCGATCTCCGAGACATTCGGCAGATTGCCGGCGATGAAAATCACCGAGCCGTATTCGCCAACGGCCCGCGCGAATGCCAGCGCGAAGCCGGTGAGGATCGCGGGCGTCAGGCTCGGCATGATCACACGCGTAACCACATGCCATCGGTTGGCGCCGAGACTTGCCGCGGCTTCCTCGATCTCGGGTTCGAGATCGAGGAGCACCGGCTGCACCGTGCGGACCACGAACGGAAAGCCGATGAAGATCATCGCGACGAAAATGCCGAGCGGCGTGAATGCCACCTTGATGCCCAGCTCAGCGAGCGGCGCGCCAAGCCAGCCCTTCGGCGCGAACAGCGCGGTGAGCGCGACGCCTGCCACTGCAGTCGGCAGCGCGAACGGAATATCGACAATGGCATCGAAGATGCGACGTCCGGGGAAGCGATAGCGCACCAGCGCCCAGACAATGACGAGGCCCATCACCAGATTGACCAACGACGCGGCAAACGCCAGGCCGAAGGAGATCCTCAAGGCGTTGAGCGTGCGCCGGCTTGCGAGAATGGCGACGAATTGATCGAACGACAGTTCGAATGTCTTGAGGAAAAGGCCCGCGAGCGGGATCAACACTAAAATGGATAGCCATGTCAGGGTCAGCCCCATGGTGAGGCCAAATCCCGGCAATGTCCGCTTCTGTCCCGCTCTCCCGCTCACGATGCCTCCCGCGTCACGATCACGGCATCAATTCTTGTAGATCTGATCGAAAATGCCGCCCTCGGCGAAGTGTTCCTTCTGGGCCTTGGTCCAGCCGCCGAAGACATCGTCGATCGTAAACAATTCGACCTTTGCGAAGTCGGCAGCAAATTTCTTCGCCACGTCCGGATCGCGCGGCCGGTAGGAGTTGCGCGCGGCGATCTCCTGCCCTTCCCTGGTGTACCAGTACTTCAGGTAGGCATCGGCAACCGCCCGGGTGCCCTTCTTGTCGACCACCTTGTCGACAACGGCGAGCGGCGGCTCTGCGAGAATCGACACCGACGGCGCGACGATCTCGAACTTGTCCTTGCCGAACTCCTTCACCGCAAGAAACGCCTCGTTCTCCCACGCCAGCAGGACGTCGCCTACGCCGCGCTCGACGAAGGTCCCCGTCGATCCGCGCGCGCCGGTGTCGAGCACCGGCACGTTCTTGTAAATATCGGCAACGAACTGCTTCGCCTTGTCCTGCGACCCGAATTTCTTCAGCGCGTAGCCCCACGCCGCGAGATAATTCCAGCGCGCGCCGCCGGAGGTTTTCGGATTCGGCGTGATCACGCTGACGCCCGGCTTGATCAGATCGTTCCAGTCCTTGATGCCTTTCGGATTGCCCTTGCGCACCAGGAAAACAATCGTCGAGGTATAGGGCGAGGAATTCTGCGGCAGCCGCTTCTGCCAGTCCTTGTCGATCAGCCCCTTGCCGGCGATGGCATCGATGTCATACGCCAGCGCGAGCGTCACCACATCGGCCTGCAGGCCGTCGATCACGGAACGCGCCTGCGAACCCGACCCGCCGTGAGACTGCTTGATCTCGACGGTCTTGCCGGTTTCCTTCGTGTAGGCTGCGACGAACGCCTTGTTGAAATCGACATAGAGCTCGCGCGTCGGATCGTAGGAAACGTTCAGCAACGACACGTCGGCGGCGAAAGCAGAACCTGCCCACAGCACGCCTGCGACGGCGAAAAGAATACGACGAACCATTCCAATCTCCACAACATCCGGCGGCATTATTGCCGCGGTCGGCTCGCACGAAGTTCGGAAAGATGCGTATTCAAGTCAACGAAACGCGATTTCATAGTTGAAGCAGCGGCGATGCGAACGTGCTACGAAGTCTTCGCAACGTGGATGCCGCATTCCGTCTTGCCTCGGCCGCGCCAGCGGCCTGCGCGCGCATCCTCGCCGGGCTGCGTTCTGCTGGTGCAAGGCATACATCCGATCGAGGCGAAGCCCGATGCGACAAGAGGATGCGGCGGCAGGTCCATGGTCGCGTACAGCGCCTTCAATTCATCCGGCGTGACGTTCGCCAGCGGATTGAATTTCAGCCGTGCGCCATCGGCTTCGACCACCGGAATCGCCGCGCGATCGCCGCCCTGAAAACGCTTGCGGCCGTTGAGCCACGCGCCGAACGGCTCAAGAGCTCGCGCCAGCAGTTCGACCTTGCGTAGAAAGCAGCAACGATCGGGATCGGAGAACCACAGATCGCGATCGGCGTCCTCGCGATCGAGATTCTCCTTCAACGGATGAATGGTTCGGACATCGGTGAGGCCGAGCAAGCGGGCGAGCGTATCGCGATAGCGAAGCGTTTCCTCGAACAGCCAGCCGGTATCAAGAAAAACCACTGGAATCGCAGGATCAACATCGGCGGCGAACTTGAGCAGCGCTGCAGACTCCGAACCGAACGACGACACCAGCGCGAGCCGGTCACGCCCCACTGCGTCCAGCGCCGCGGAAATCACCTCAGCCGGCGGAGCATGCTGCAGATCGCGATCGAGCCGCGCCGCCTGTGCCGCAAGCTGATCCGCGACTGGTTTTGAATCCGACAGAAATGAAGCGCTTGCCGAGGTCACAACGATGCACCGGCAATGCTGAACGCAAGGCGGCGGCGGAACGCGGTGATGCGCCCGTCGCCGGTCGGCTGGTAGAATACCGAATAGCGCTTCGCGACGCCTGCAAAGGCTTCAGCATCGCTGGGCTTCTTCACATCGAACGAATCGAAGCCCGCGCGCAGCATGAACACGAACTGATCGCGCAGCACCTGACCGGTGGCGCGCAACTCGCCACGATAGGCATAGCGCTCGCGCAAAATCCGCGCCTGCGAGTATGCCCGCCCATCCTTGAAGGTCGGGAACACCAGCGCCACCGCCGCCAGCCGCGGCAAATAAGGCTCAAGATCGTCGAGGTCGCGGTTGTTCGGCCAGATCACGCCGACCTTGCCGTCATGCGCGAGAACGCCATCCGGATCGGCCAGGAAACGTTCCGCCGAAACGAGAATCGCGGCGTGTGCCGGGGTTGCCTCGTCGTCAGCGAGCGTCATGAACTCGTCCGCGACGATATGATTTCCCTTAACGAGTGGCATAGACACGCTCCTTGAATGGGGTCACGCCGAGGCGTTTGACGGCATCAATGAACAGCTCATCGGGCCGCTCGCGCAACGCGAGATAAGCCTCGACGATGTCCTCGACCACGTCCGCGGCCTGATCGTAAGGCACCGCCGGACCGATCAAGGTGCCCAGCGCGGCCTCCTCGTCGGCGCGACCGCCGATCGTCACCTGATAAAATTCCTGGCCGTTCTTTTCGACGCCGAGAATGCCGATGTGGCCGACGTGATGATGACCGCAGGCGTTGATGCAGCCGGAGATATTGATATGCAGCCGTCCGATCAGCGCGGCGACATCGGGATTAGCGAACCGGCGCGTCAGCTCCTGTGCGATCGGAATCGAGCGCGCATTGGCCAGCGAGCAGTAATCCAGACCCGGGCAGGAAATAATATCCGACACCAGATTGACGTTCGCGGTCGCGACGCCGACGTCATCGAGCGCGCGCCACAATGCCGGCAGATCGCGCTGCGCCACATGAGGCAGCGCCAGATTCTGCTCATGCCCGACGCGGATTTCGCCGAATGAATATTTGTCCGCGAGAGCCGCGATCTGATCCATCTGCTGCGCGGTCGCGTCCCCCGGCGTGCCGCCCACCGCCTTCAGCGGCACGGTGACGATCGCATAGCCCGGCACCTTGTGCGGAGCGACCGAGTTGCGGCGCCACGTCTCGAAATTCGGATTCTGCGCGACCTTGCGCAACTCGTCGGGATTATCGGCCAGCGTCTCATACGCCGGATAGGTGAAGCGCGAGCGGATGTCCTCGATCTCGGCATCGTGCAGCGCCAGCGCGCCGTCGCGAATGCGATGCCACTCCTCCTCGACTTCCTGCCTGAACCGTTCGATGCCGAGTTCGTGGACGAGGATCTTGATGCGCGCCTTGTAGATGTTGTCGCGGCGGCCATACTGGTTGTAGACGCGAAGGATCGCCTCGACATAGCTCAGAATATCGCGGCGGCTGACGAATTCGTTGATGGTCTTGGCAAGGAACGGCGTGCGGCCGAGCCCGCCGCCGACCATCACTTCGAAACCCGCTTGCCCCTCGGCATTGCGATAGATGCGCAGGCCGATGTCGTGAATCCGGATCGCGGCGCGATCCTGCTCGGATGCGGTGACGGCGAACTTGAACTTGCGCGGCAGGAAGGAGAATTCCGGATGCAGCGTCGTGTATTGCCGCAGAATCTCCGCCCAGATGCGCGGGTCTTCGACTTCGCCGGGCACCACGCCGCCCCACTGGTCGGCGGTGACGTTGCGCGTGCAGTTGCCGCTGGTCTGGATTCCATGAATCCCGACTTCGGCGAGATCCGCCATGGCGCTGGGAAGATCGGCCAGCTTGATCCAGTGAAACTGGATGTTCTGCCGGGTCGTGAAATGGCCGTATCCCCGATCGTATTTGCGCGCCACATGCGCCAGACGGCGCAACTGCGTCGACGACAACGTTCCGTAGGGGATCGCAAGCCGCAGCATGTAAGCATGAAGCTGCAGATAGACGCCGTTCATCAGGCGCAGCGACTTGAATTCGTCCTCGGTCAGTTCGCCGGACAGGCGGCGCGCGACCTGATCGCGAAATTCCGCGACCCGCTCATTGACGATCGTACGATCGAGTTCATCGTAAGCATACATGGGATACGCCTCAGGCCGACAGCTGCAACGGAAAGGTGACGCCCTCGGCGCGAATGCGCTCGCGCAGATTGCCGGGCCTGATGGCGCCGTCACCGGCGATTTCGACCGGGGCGATATAGGGCCCGATCGCCACGACGCCGTCCGCTGCGGCTTCCGCGAGCAGCGCGCGTGCTTCATCGACGGTGCGCACGATCGCAGCATCGACGATGCGCGTCGACCAGTCCTGCCCCGCTGTGCGGTAGACCACCGCACCGTCCCGCGTGCGATTCGCCGTCACCATCGACGGACCCGTAACCCTGATTTTCTGATCGAGAGGAGATGTCATTCGGCAGCTACACTGAAGTTGGCGAGTTGGAGCAGCTCGGCGCGTTGCCATGGCGCGGACTGCGCCACGACGTCGCCGATGATGAGAATGGCCGGGCCGGCATCGACCTGCTCGGCAAGCGATGGAAGTTCGTCCAGCGTGCCGACCACCGCCTTTGCATCCGGGCGCGTGACGCGCGCGAACACGCCGACCGGCGTCTGCGGCGATCGCCCCGCAGCCAGCAATCCGGCGCGGATCGACGGCGCGGCGGTGATGCCCATGTACACAACGACGGTCATCTGCGCGTCGGTCAGCGCTGACCAGTCGACGGCGTCAGCGTCCTTCACCTTGTGCGCGGTGAGAAACGTGATGCGCAGCGCCTTCTGGCGGAACGTCAGCGGCACTTCGGATTCGGCCGCAGCGCCAAGACTTGCGGTGATGCCGGGAATGACCGCGTAAGGCACACCCGCTTCGCGCAGCGCCGCGACTTCCTCGCCGCCACGCCCGAAAATGAAAGGATCGCCGCCCTTGAGCCGCACCGCGCGTTTGCCCGCCTGCGCGGCCTCGATCAGCAGGCGGTTGGTGGCGTCCTGGCCGATGCCGGGCTTGCCGATGCGGCGGCCGACCGACACACGCGCTGCGTCGCGTCGCGCGCGATCGAGCACTTCGGGCGACACCAGATCGTCATAGAACACGATGTCGGCGTCCTGCAGCGCGCGCAGCGCCTTCACTGTCAGCAAATCCGGGTCGCCCGGCCCCGCGCCGACCAGCGTGACACGGCCTTCGACCTGCCCGGATGTTTGCGCGCCGGCATAGGCGGACGGATTGGAAATCTGTTTCAGCGACGCCTCGGCCTCGTCGATGCGGCCGGCGAGAACCGATGCGCCGATCGGTCCGTCGACCACGCGCTCCCAGAAGCGGCGGCGCAGCGGCATCTCGCCGATGCGACCGTGAATGGATTTGCGGAAGCGCCCGATAAATTTGGCAAGATCGCCGATCCGCGCCGGCAGCACCGCCTCGATCTTCTCGCGAATGCGGCGCGCCACCACCGGCGACGTGCCGCCGGTGCCGACTGCGACCACGACGTCGCCGCGATCGACGATGGCGGGGAAGATGAAACTGGAATGCTGGAGGTCATCCATCACGTTGACGGGAAGACCGGCGGCTCGGGCTCGCGCCGCCATATCGATACCGATCTCGCCGGCACCCGCGGCCAGCACCGCGATCACGCCGCCCAGATCGGCCGTGGGGGGAGCGCCATCGACCCCCCCGGTCCCCCCGGCCGCCCCAGCAAACAGAA
>JBQCHK010000005.1:0-288979 GCA_051954725.1 Afipia sp.
GAACAGGTGCCCGAGGTGCCCGCCGCACTGCGCGCACATCACTTCCGTGCGCACCATCCCGAACGACGTGTCGGTCTCCTCGTCGATCGCCTCGTCGCTCGCCGGTGCGTAGAACGCCGGCCAGCCGCAACCGGAGTCGTATTTGGCGTCGGACTCGAACAGCGTCTGCCCGCAGCCGGCGCAGACATAAGTGCCGGGCTCGTTGGTGTGGTCATACTCACCCGAGAACGGACGCTCTGTGGCCTTCTCGCGCAGCACCGCATATTGCATCGGCGTCAGTTCGGCGCGCCACTCGGATTCGGATTTTTCGACCTTGCCGCGCTCAACCTTGCTATGGCTCGCGGCCAGCTTGGAAGTCTCGGACATCGATATTCCCCATATCAGTTCAGTTGGTTTTTGCCCCGGCATCGCGGACCAGCACCGGCTTTTCGCGGAAGTCGGCCGCGAACACCTTCTTCAGGTTCTCGATCTTGGGCAAATCGTTGAACACGATATAGGGCTGACGCGGGTGCAATGTCAGGTAGTCCTGATGATAATTTTCGGCGGGATAGAAACCCTGCAACGGCTCGATAGTGGTTACGATGGGCCTGCCGTAGACTTTGGTGCCGTTGAGCTGGGCGATATAGTCCTGCGCGATCCTCTTTTCCTCGGGTGAGGAGGTGAAGATGGTCGAACGATACTGCGTGCCATGGTCGGGCCCCTGCCGATTCAGCTGGGTGGGATCGTGCACCACCGAAAAATAGATCTGAAGAATCTTGCCATAGCTGATTTTCTGCGGGTCGTAGGTGATCTTCACCGCCTCGGCGTGTCCGGTGGTTCCGGTGCTCACGGTGTCATAGCTCGCGGTATTCGCCTTGCCGCCGGCATATCCGGACACGGCCTGCATTACGCCGTTGGTGTGTTGATAGACGCCTTGGACTCCCCAGAAGCAGCCGCCGGCGATTACCGCTGTTTTCAGCCCGCTCGAAGCGGGAAGGTCGGTTTTCGGTGGCGGAATGATGAAGGGTTCTTCGGCGGCGCGCGATGGGCCCACCGCGAACCATGTCAACGCAATGGCGGTGGCCGCGCAGGCGGCGACAGCGGCGCGGCTCAGTCTCGTGCGTCCCATGGGATGTCCTTTGTGCCGTCGATACGGCATCGAATCGGGTTGCGGATGCGACAGATACGCGATCGGCGCGGCGTTGTTACACTCAATTGCACACACAAGGTCGTGAACAAAAATTCCTTGCATAACAGTCGCTTAGTTGGCCTGGAACGCAGGATCGAGGACCGGATTAAGGTCTCATGGGTCCGCTTTTCGATCGGATCGCAAAACAGGAACCGGGATGATGGCCGAGGTCGACGTTCGCAAGGAGATGCCGCCGGTCAAACTGACCAAAGCCGAGTTTGAAACCAGGTTTCGCAGTCGCTTTGCCGACCCCGCCTTCGACGACCTGCAGAAGGAAATCGCCGCCATCGTCGAGGCCGCGTGGGATGGCTACAGTCATTCTCGCAAGGCCCCGCGCACCCGCAAGGCGGGGGCTGACTTTGCCGATCCCGACTATGATCTCTCCGTCGACTGGATCGTGGCGCGCGATGCCATCCTGGCCGCGCAGAAACAGTACGACGATCCGACGCAGCCGCCGCGCATTCTGCTCGTCAACGGCGCGACGCGCAGCGAACACACTTGTCCCGGCGAGTCGTCAAAAACCTGGCGGCTGGTGAAGATCGCCGAAGCGATTTTCACCGAGCAAGGCTTTGCAGTCGACATTCTCGATCTGTCGCGGCTTGCTTCGGAGTTCGGCAGGCAGATTCATCCCTGCAAGACGTGCGTTTCGACCGCAATGCCGCTTTGTCATTGGCCCTGCAGTTGTTACCCGAATTATTCGCTGGGTCAGACCGGGGACTGGATGAACGAGATTTATCCGCTATGGATCGCCGCGCACGGCATCATGATCGTGACGCCGGTGAACTGGTACCAAGCCCCCACCGGCTTGAAAGCCATGATCGACCGGCTTGTTTGCGCCGATGGCGGAAATCCCGATCCGACAACGACCCACGGCAAGAGAGCGGCCGAGGCCAAGGAGATCGAACTTCGAGGCTGGCACTATCCAAAGCATCTTGCAGACCGGTTGTTCGCGGTGGTTGTGCATGGGGATGCGGCTGGCGCGGAAACGTTGCGGCGGTCATTGTCCGACTGGCTTACGGATATGTCGCTGGTGTCCGCCGGTCGCACCAGCGAGACCGATGGCTACATCGGCTATATGGAGCCCTACGCGACCTCGCATCAGGCGCTGGACAAGGATCTCGATTTTCAGGAACAGGCACGAAACGCAGCGCGAGGCCTCGCGCGGGCAGTCAAATTGCAGCGTGCCGGAAAATATCAACGCCCCGACAGGGATATTCGCGACCCCAATCCGAAATAGCGCGCACCGCTCAAAAAAAATCGCGGGCCGGAGCCCGCGATCAATCAACTCGTCCGGCAGTTACGGACAGGGATAGCGATTGCCGTCGCGGCTGAGATAGGTGCCGCTGCGCGGGTCATACGAACGGTAGCGCTGTGCGCAATAAGCGGCGTTCTGCTGGGCCTGCGCCTGACCGGCCGCAATCGCGCCGCCAATGATCGCGCCGGCCGCAAGACCGAGACCGATGCCGGCCGCGGTGCCGCCACCATGGTGATGGTGGCCATAGTAACGACGATGGCGATAGTACTGCACATTCTCGGTCGCGCTGGGAACGGCGCTGTTCAGCACGGCGGCGCCGGCCGACAGCGGCGCTGCATTGGCCTGCGGGGCCACGGTCAGCGACGTTGCGCCCAACAGCAACGCAGCGGCGAGAATTTTTGCATTCATCATTCAAAACTCCATCGTGGGTGAGGCTGGAAATCGGCCAAAATGGCCAGCGTTGAAACACGCAAGGCACAACGAAAATAGGTTAGGTCGCTCAATCGAGCATTCCGTACAATGTAGGTTCATCCGGCTATTTCATCAACTCCTTGGCCACTGCGGCAAAAGCGGGCAAGGTTACCGGATCGTTGAAGGCATTGGCTGCGCGCGGGTGCGAGGCATAGCGCACGATGACCATTTCGGCCTTCGGATCGATGTAGATACTCTGCCCATAGATGCCGCGCGCCATGTAAGCGCCGTGGTCGTTGTTGGAAATCCACCACATGTCGCGATAGGACCAGCCGGGCAGGGTCTGATATCCCGCCTTGGCGAACTTTGCTTTGTCGCCGCCCATTGTGATGTCGGCGACGGCTTCCTCCGGGATGACCTGCTGGCCGTTGAAGCGTCCCTTGTTGCGCATCATTTCGCCGAAGCGGGCAAGGTCGCGCAATGTGGTGTTCAGTCCGCCGCCGCCGGATGCCGTGCCGATGCTGTCGACCATGAAATACGCGTCGTGCTCGGCGCCAAGTTTCGACCAGATCGTGTTCGACAGCAGATCGGCCAGCGACTGGTTGCTGACCCGCTTGACGATCCACGCCAGCACCTCGGCGTTGACGGTCTTGTAGGAAAACGCCTGGCCGTGTTCGCCTTCCTTGGTCAGTTTTGTCAGGAATTCGTAGAAGGTCCTGGGGCCTTGATAGCCCGGCGGTTGCGGAATCATGCCGCCGGCGCGGGCGTAATCGAACACTTCCGCCTTCGGATCGGCATAGTTCTCCGAGTATTTGACACCGATCAGCATGTCCATGACCTCGCGCACGCTTGCGTCGGCGTAGGCGCTGTCTTTCAGTTCAGGCACGTAGTTCGTCACCGGCGCTGCCGGATCGAGTTTGCCCTGTGCGACCAGGACGGAGGCGAGCGTGCCGACGAACGACTTGGTCGCCGAGAATCCGATATGCGGACGGTTGGCATCGCCCGCGCCGAAATATTTCTCGTAGACGATCTGTCCCTTGTGAAGCACCAGCAGGCCGTCCGCATAGGTCAGCGCCGGAACGTCACCAAAGGTGATCTGTTTGCCGTCGAGCGTGGTGATTGCAATGTTGTCGAGATTTCGCTCGGCACGTGGCAGCGCGACTATTGGACCTTCCCCGCGCGAGACGTTGGCTGTCGGTACCAGTTCACGGATGTGACTGAACGCCCAGCGGGTCTGCGGAAAACGCGAACTCGATCCGTCACCAAAACGCACGATTTTGTCGGGCGGAGGCGGGAAGCCTTCCATGATATGGTTGGCTTTGGGATCGGTCTGGGCAGCGGTCGGCAGTTGCGGCATCTCGGCGCGCGCCAAATGGGCGGCGAGCAGCGCTGCGAACGCGCCGGCCAATATGCGCGGGGCTGCAGTGCCAAACGATGTCATGTGATCCTCCCCGAAGACGTTGTTATGTTGATTTCAGTTGCGATCGTTCGGCAAAGCCTAGCCGAGCGTGCAAACCGACGCCATCACATTCCGATGAAGGGTCAAAGGACCGGTTACACCACGATGCAGAGCCGCTTCGCGGCGCGCGTGATGCCGGTGTATAGCCAGCGGGCGCGGCTGTCCTGAAAGGCAAAGCTTTCGTCGAACAGCACGACGTCATCCCACTGTGAGCCCTGTGATTTGTGGACTGTAAGAACGTAGCCGTAATCGAATTCGTCGTAAGGCTTGCGCTGCTCCCACGGAATGTCCTCGATGCCTCCTGCGAAACAGTCGGCCCGAACCGAAACTTTCGTCACCTTGGCACCGAACTCTTCGTCCGGCGACAGCCGCATGGTGATAATGCGCGATTTCGATTGCGCACGCGCCTTGACGCGCCACAGGCCGCCGTTGAACAGCGCCTTCTTGCGATTGTTGCGCAGGCAAACCAGCTTGTCTCCTGCCACCGGCAGTTCATCCTCAATGCCGTTTTTCTGGCGTACCCGCATATTGTAGGCGCGGCGTGTATTGTTGCGGCCGACCAGAATCTGATCCGCGCTCATGACCCGATCGGGATCGAGTTCGTTGCGGCTGACAACTTCGCTGTCGCCGAAATGCCCTTTCTCGAGCGCGCGGCCCTCGCGTATGGCCATCGACATCCGCACGATCGGGTCATCCTGTGCCTGACGATGGACCTTGGTTAGCATTGCATCGGGTTCGGCATTGGTGAAGAAGCCGCCGCCCTGAATCGGCGGCAACTGCGCCGGATCGCCCAACACAAGCAGCGGGCAGTCGAACGACATCAGATCGCGGCCGAGTTCGGCGTCGACCATCGAACATTCGTCGATCACGATCAGCCTGGCTTTCGAGGCGGGCGCGTCGTCCCACAATTCGAAGCTCGGCTGTTCCTCTCCGGACTCGCGAGTGCGATAAATCAGCGAGTGGATGGTCGATGCGTTGTCGCAGCCCTTGTTGCGCATCACGAGTGCAGCCTTGCCGGTGAAGGCCGCGAACTTCACCTCGCCCTTGACGCCATCGGCGATGTGCCGCGCCAGCGTGGTCTTGCCGGTGCCGGCATAGCCGAACAGGCGGAAGACCTGCGGCGTATTCCCGGTTCCGGGCCTGGCCTTGAGCCAGTCGGCGACGGCGGCGAGCGCCTGGTCCTGATGGGGAGTAAAGGTGGTCATCTCGAAAAATCTGGTCGTTGACAGACGTTCATCGGGGCAGGGGACGTCAATAGCCGACTCGCAACGGCAAAAGTGAGAAATTTGCCCTGACGCCGCATTTGGCTGTGCGGCTAAAACAGCGGTCGCCAGCCCGAAGCCCCTGGATTATATCTCGTCGATGGAACAGCATAGCCACATCGCGAGAATAGCCCGGCGCGCGCTCGTTTTAGCGGTGCTTGCATTCGTTCTGTTCATGTTCGCGACCTTCGCGGTCAATTTCTACCGCAACTACCGACCGGGCGATCCCGTCAACCCCGGGATTATCTTTGAGCGCTCCGACCGGCCATCGCGCGTGTGACACCGACACCGGCGTTGCGTGATTGCCGCTCGCGCCTCTATAAAATCCATAACCAACAACAAAGGAGACGCCGTTCATGCCTTCATTCGATTTCGCGCCGCTGCTGGCGCAAGGCCTGCCGCCCGCCGCCGCGAAATGGAACGGCTTTCCCAAATATAATTTTGTCGGTGGTAACAACGATACCGATCAGGTCCCGGTCGAAAAGCTGATCGCGGCGTCCACGGCGGTGCTGAAACGCGAGGGAGCGACACTCGCAACTTATGGGCTCAACAGTGGCCCGCAAGGCTATCGTCCGCTGCGCGAATTTCTGGTCGGCAAGCTCAAGCGCGACGCTGGAATTGCATGCAGCGCCGACGACATTCTCATTACGTCGGGCTCGCTGCAGGGACTTGATCTGGTCAACAATATCCTGACCCAGCGCGGAGACACCGTCCTGATCGAGGAAGATTGCTATCAAGGATCGATCAATCGGCTGGTCAAGCGCGGCGTCAACATCGTCGGCATCCCGCTCGACAAGGACGGCATTCGTGTCGATGCTGTCGCCAGTGCACTGGCCGATCTCAAGGCCAAGGGCGTTCGTCCGAAATATATCTACACCATTCCCACGGTACAGAACCCGACCGGGACCATTCTCAGCGAAGAGCGCCGTCGCGAATTGCTGAAACTGTCGTCCGAGTACGGCGTGCCGATTTTCGAAGATGACTGTTACGCCGACCTGATCTGGAGCGGACAGCGGCCGCCGGCGCTCTATGCCATGAACGATGGCGCCGGCGTCATTCATATCGGCTCATTCTCGAAGTCGATCGCGCCGGCATTGCGGGTCGGCTACATCGTCGCGGGCTGGGACGTGCTCTCGCGCATTCTGGCGATCAAGACTGATGCCGGCTCCGGTGCGCTCGAGCAAATGGTGCTGGCCGAGTTCTGCGCCGCGCACTTCGCCGATCATGTGCCCAAGTTGCGCAAGGGGCTGCGCCTCAAGCTCGAGGCCATGATGGACGCACTGGCCGAGCAGTTCGGCACTGCGGCGGAGTTCGACGATCCGCCTGGCGGCATCTTTCTCTGGGTCAAGCTGCCGGACAGCGTCGATACGATGAAGCTGTTTCAGCATGCGCAGGCAGCGGGCATCGCGATCAATCCGGGGCCGGAATGGTCGGTCAACAAGTCCCACAGCCAGAGCCGGCTGCGGCTGTGTTTTGCCAGTCCGTCGATCAACGAGATCCGCGAGGGGGTTGCTGCACTGGCCGAGGTGTGTCGCAAGGAATTCGGCGTTCCGACCCGCAGCGCCAATGTGGAGCGGAAGGCGAAGGGGTAACGTCATTCTCTCGACGTCGTCCCGGCTTTCGCGGGGACGACGATTGTTGCTTTACCGGCCATCGGCAGGGTCAAGCCGCCACAACGCCTCGCGCTTCGCCCGAGCCCGGCGGCGGGATCGGCTGGCCGGCGTCGGCGTATTCGTTGAGCTTGTTGCGCAGCGTCCGGATCGAGATGCCAAGAATGTTGGCGGCGTGCGTGCGGTTGCCGAGACAGTGCTTCAGCGTCTCCAGGATCAGGTCGCGTTCGACGTCGGCAACGGTGCGGCCGACCAGCGCACGGGTGACCTGTTCGGCGGCGAGCGTCGCGTGCGCGACGGCGGGTGAAGTCCTGGCGAGGTCGAGGCGATCGCCATCCGGCGAAATGATCGCATCGGGGCCGATCTCATCGCCCTGCGCCATCAGCACCGAACGATGGATGGTGTTTTCCAGTTCGCGAACGTTGCCCTGCCAGCGATTGGACGTCAGCACGCGGCGGGCGTCCGCCGAGATCGGACGAACCGGAACGCCATTGGCTTCCGCGTACTTCTTCGCGAAATGCTGCGCCAGTTCGAGGATGTCGGCGGGGCGGTCGCGCAGCGCCGGTATCTTCAGGTTGACGACATTGAGACGGAACAGCAGGTCCTCCCGGAAGGTGCCTTCGCGCACCGCGTCGGCGAGGTTGCGGTTCGATGTTGCGAGAATGCGGATATCAACGGGAACGGGGCGGGTCCCACCGACGCGGTCGATGACGCGTTCCTGGATCGCCCGCAGCAGCTTCGACTGCAGGCGCACATCCATTTCCGAGATTTCATCGAGCAGCAGCGTGCCGCCGTTGGCTTCCTCGAACTTGCCCACGCGTCGCGCGATCGCCCCTGTGAACGCGCCCTTCTCGTGGCCGAACAATTCGGATTCCAGCAGGTGCTCGGGGATCGCCGCGCAGTTGACCGAAATGAACGGGCGTTTGGCGCGCGCCGAGCGAGAATGGACATAGCGAGCCAGCACTTCCTTGCCGGTGCCGGATTCGCCGGTGATCATGACCGAGGCATCGGAGCCGGCGATCTGCTGGGCCAGCTTGATCACCCTGGCCATCGATTCGTCACGATAAATCAGGTCGCGCGAGTCATTGGCGACGGCGGCCAGCACGGCGGCGATCAGTTCCGGATCCGGCGGCAGCGGGATGTATTCCTTGGCCCCGGCGTGGATTGCGGCCACCGCCGCGCGGGCGTCGCTGGTGATGCCGCAGGCGACGATCGGCACATGGATGTGTTCGGCCTCCAGCCGCATCACCAGGTCGCGGATGTCGATGGCCACATCCACCATAAGGAGGTCGGCGCCCTTGCCGCTGCGCAGCACGCGCATCGCCAGTTCGCTGTCCTCGGCGTGGGTGACAGTCGCGCCATTGTCCATGGCGATCTTGGTGGCGGTGGTGAGCTGGCCCTTCAGCGTGCCAACGATGAGAAGCCGCATGGTTGTCTCCTGTTATTCAGACTCAGGCGCGTTCCGCCTTGATGATTTCAGTCATGGTTACGCCGAGCTTGTCCTCGACCAGAACGACTTCGCCGCGGGCCACCAGCCGGTTGTTGACGTAGATGTCGATGGCTTCGCCGACACGACGGTCCAGTTCGAGCACCGTGCCCGGTCCGAGCTTGAGCAGATCGGCGACATCCATCTTCGACCGGCCAAGCACGGCGGACACCTGCACCGGCACATCGAACACGGCTTCGAGATCGGCGGCGATACGTGTTCCGGTATCGTCCTCCGGTGTAGCCGTGAGATCGTCGAGCGTCGGAGTATCGGCCGCGTTCAGGTCGGGAAGCGGGACGGGGGTGTCATTGTCGCTCATGGCTCAGTCCTCAAAGCCGACAGATCGGCCTGGTTGCGGGATGCGATGTAGCGCCCCACGAGTTCAGCAATCTTTGCGTCGATCTGCGCGCGTTCCAGCGTCATGCCGCCGTCCGCCCATTCGATCTTGCAATCGCCGGTCGCGATATCCGGCTCCGCCAGAATGACCAGGCGGCCCTCGAAGCCATTGCGCTTGGCGAGCTCATCGATCGTCTTGCGCGCGGTTTCGTAGAGGGCGTCATTGATCCGCACCACGATGTGCGGCGTCGAGGTCAAATGACGGAAGCAGTCGCTGACGAGGGCGGCGATTTCGGTAAGCGGCTCGGCCGCCACCAGTTCGCTGCAGAGCTTGCGGGCAACGGCGACCGCGACATCGACCGCCTCGGTCTCCATGCGGGTTTCGATATTGCCAAAATTCGAAGCGATCGAACGGATGGCGATCGAGATTTCCTCGAAGGCGAGCGCGGTGCGCCGATCGCTTTCCGCCTTCGCTTCGCGCTGGGCGGCGGCGAAGCCGTCGCGATAGGCCCGTGCCTCAGCCTCGGCAACTTGTTTTGCGATCTCTTCGCTCGATACCGCGCGCTCCCGCGAAGCGGCGGGGGCTGCGAAGTCGGTATCGAAGAGGAATTTCGCGGGTGCTGCCATCAGTACACCAGTTCGTCGTCAGCGCGGTTTTTTTGCAGCATGATCTCGCCCTTGGCTGCGAGGTCCTTCGCCAGGTTAACCAGCAGCGCCTGTGCCTCGTCGACGTCGCGCAGGCGCACCGGGCCGGCGGCGGCCATGTCGTCGAGTAGCATCTTGCCCGCGCGGCTCGACATGTTGCTGAGGAAGAACTCGCGCACGGCGTCGTTGGCACCCTTGAGGGCGATGCCGAGCTTGTCCTTGTCGATATGCCGCATCAGGGTCTGCGCGGAGCCGGAATCGAGTTTGACCAGATCGTCGAAGGTGAACATCAGCGCCTTGATGCGCTCGGCGGATTCCCGGTTCTCTTCTTCCAGCGAAGTCAGAAAGCGGGTTTCGGTCTGGCGGTCGAAGTTGTTGAAGATCTCAGCCATCACCTCGTGAGCATCGCGACGACGGGTCTGCGACAGGTTCGACATGAATTCGGTGCGAAGCGTCTGCTCGACGCGCTCGATCACCTCCTTCTGAACGGCTTCCATCCGCAGCATGCGGCCGACGACGTCGAGCGCCAAGTCCTCGGGCAGGATCGCGAGCACGCGGGCGGCATGTTCGGGCTTCAGCTTCGACAGCACAACCGCAATGGTCTGCGGATATTCGTTCTTCAGATAGTTGGCGAGCACTTCTTCCGGAACGTTGGAGAGTTTTTCCCACATGTTGCGCCCGGCCGGCCCGCGGATTTCGTCCATGATGCCGGCGACGCGATCGGTCGGCAGATACTGCTGCAGCAGCCGTTCGGTCGCGTCGAAGTTGCCCATCAGGGCGCCGGAAGCCGACATGCGGGACACGAATTCGAGCATCAGGTCCTCAACGACGTCGGCCTCAACGGTGCCGAGGGACGACATGACCACCGAGAGTTCGCGCACTTCGTCGTCGTCGAGCATGCTCCACACCTTGCCGCCATACTGCTCGCCAAGCGCCAGCATCATGATGGCTGCACGCTTCGGCCCGCTCAGCGGCTCGGAGCGGTCGCGCTTGCTCTGGCGGCTCGCCAGTGTTGCGACGACCGTCTGGATGTCGCTCGAATTGGCGTTGTTGTTTGGAAGGGCAGGTGCATTGGCCATGATGTGTTACGCCGGTTCTGCAAGCCACTGACGGATGATGGACGCGGTTTCGGTCGGGTTGCGCTCGGCCAGTTCGCCGACGCGATGGACCGCCTGGGCATGAACCTGTCCCTGTACCTGGGCGACATCGATCATCTGGCCGGTCGCGTTGTTTGTGAGCTGAGGCGGCGGCGGCGCTTCCGGCAGAGCCGGCGGCGGTTCTTCGACCGGCGGCTTCGGATCGGCGGCCAGCACTCGCTTCAGCAGCGGGCGGATCACCATGAACAGCACCACGAGGCTGAGCACCATCATCACCCCAAGCTGGATGAAGTACATGATGTCATCCTTGGTGAACTGGAACATGCCCAGCCACCCGGTCGGCTCAGTGGTCGGGATCGAGGTCGGGCCTTCGGCGAATTTCAAGTTGATGACCTGCACCTGATCGCCGCGCTTTTCGTCAAAGCCGATGGCCGATTTCACGAGAGTGGTGATGCGGTCGAGATCTTCCTTGGAGCGCGGGGTGTAGACCGGCTCGCCCTTGTCGTTCTTGGTGTAGCTGCCATCGACCAGCACCGCGACCGACATGCGCTTGACCCGACCACCCTCGACGACTTCGGTCTTGGTGACGCGCGAAATCTCGTAGTTGTTGATTTCCTCGGTCTTCTTGCTTTCGTCCTTGCCAGCAGCGGTGCCGCCCTGCTGCTGGCTGCCCGGCAGTTCGTTATTGACGGTCACCTGACCGTCCTTGTTGTCCGACGTGGTGGACGACTCTTCGCGCGACTGGCTGGAGCGGAGCACCCGGCCTTCCGGATCGAACTTGTCGGAGGTCTGGGTGATTTTGTTGTAGTCGAAGTCGGCGGAGAGCTGGACGCGGGCCCGGCCGGCGCCGACCACCGAGGACACGATGCTTTCGACTTCGCGGCGCATCCGGCTTTCATAGGCCGCGCGGCGCTCGTCGCCGGTCAGGCCATCGGCGCCGGTCTCGCCCGGATCGCCATTAGCGAGCAACTGCCCGCTTTCGTCGACAATCGAGACTCGCTGCGGCTTCAGGCCGTTGACGGCCGAGGCGACGACATGACGGATGGCGCGGACCTGCTGCGGCTCGAGCTGGCCGCGCACGCGCAGCACGATCGAGGCGGATGGCTGCGGCGTCTCGCGGGAGAACAGCGGTCGCTCTGGCAGCACCAGATGGACCCGCGCGGCCTGAATCCGGTCAATCCCCTTGATGGTGCGGGCAAGTTCGCCTTCCAGTGCGCGCAAGTGATTGATATTTTGAACGAAACTGGTCGAGCCTAGGGCGTCCGCCTTGTCGAAGATCTCGTAGCCGACGCCGCCGCCCTTGGGCAGACCGCCTTCGGCGAGCTTCATCCGCAGCTTGGTGACCCGATCTTTCGGTACCAGGATAATGGCGCCGTCGTTCTTCAGCTCATACGGAATGGCCTGACGGTCCAGTTCCTTGATGATGCCGGACGAGTCCTCGTAGCTGAGGTCCGTAAAAAGGGTCGTCATCTGCGGCGTCGTAACCCGCATGATCACGAAAGCGAAAAATCCGATGAGGGCAAGGGTGACAGCCCCCATGGCCGCCAGCCGCGCCGCACCCAGACCGCGAAGAAATGCAACCAGACCTTGCACTGCCCAACCCCAAGAATCGGCACCGCGCGCCGACTGGGCAGAATTTGCCTAGGTATGGTTTCAATATGGTTAACGCCGGTTAACGTCCGGGGACAAATCGTGGAAACGGCAAACACCGGCCTCCCGAAAGAGGCCGGTTTTCGTCAAAAGCGTCCAATTTTGAACGGAAATCTTACTGGCGGTATTGCTGGATGCGCGTGGTGCGCAGACCGGCGAGGCCGTGCTGGTCAATGGAGAACTGCCAGGACAGGAATTCGTCCACCGTCAGGGTGTAACGGCTGCAGGCTTCCTCAAGTGAGAGAAGGCCGCCGCGGACGGCAGCAACGACTTCGGCCTTACGGCGGATGACCCACCGTTTGGTTCCAGGCGCCGGCAAATCCGCAATCGTAAGCGGGCTGCCATCTGGCCCGATGACGTACTTCACCCTCGGGCGGTGGGGTTCTGTCATTGGTGTACTCACAAACTCGAACTACTGAACTCGTGGGAACACCCTACGCGCGGCCGCTTAAAATTTGCCTAAGCCCAAGGCTCCAATACGATTCTCCTTGCATGCGTCTGAAACCCGGCCGCCGGTTCCATAGCGGTCGGGTTCTTCGATCCGGTGGGATAAGGGCGATGGTCTCAGCTCGACTGGGTGCGGACGATCCGCTTGATCTGGTCGGTGGTGTAGTTCTGGCCACCGATGGAGAGCAGGGCCGGGCTCGCGGTGAGATCAACCGAATCGACCATGCCCTGGACTTCGGTGGAGATCGCAATGTTGTTCCCGGAGCTGTCCTTAGCAGTCACCGTCATCTTATAGTCACCCACCGGCCACGAGGTACCGTCATTGCCTTTGCCGTCCCAGACGAAGCTGGCGTTACCTTCGCTGACGGCGAAGTTGCCACTGTAGGCGGTCTGCCCTGCCGAGTTGGTAATTGTGATCGTGGCGTTGGTGTCCTGAGGAGCATTCAAATTCCACGTCGCATGGCCGTCGAAATGCGCCGTGCTGCCGTCGACCGCCACCGTCTGGCCGACGAACACCAGCGCCTGGGTCGATTGTGCGGCCTGTTCGATCTTCACCAGCGAGGCCAGTTGATCGTTGGATTTCAACTGCTGTTCGACCTGCGCGAACTGCACGAGCTGCTGGGTGAACTGGTTGGTGTCCAGCGGATCGAGCGGATTCTGGTTCTGCAACTGCGTGGTCAGCAGCGTCAGGAAGGTCTGAAAATTGTCCGCGATGCTGGCGGTGTTGGTCGAACTCGTAGTGCCAGTCGAGGTCGAGCCGGTGTTGGTTGCAACGCCGGAAGTCGGAACGATGGGCATCGAGACGTCGGTGGCCATGTCGGTAACCTTCAGATCCTGATATCGACGCCGCTGCTCGATCCGAGCATGCGGCCGTATGATTTTCCTGCGATTGGCGCGGGGATGGCGTCGTCCTCGGTGACGATCAGGCGATGAGCGTTGCGGCCGGCACCGCTATCGTTCTGTTGCCCCGACTGGGACTGGTCGCGCAGGCTGAACTGCAAGCCGCTGTCGCCGGTCTTGAGGCCTGCATCTTCCAGCGCACGCTGCAACTGCGGTGCGTCCTTACGCAGCATGTCGAGCGTTGCGGGCTTTTCGACGGTCAGGTGCGACGTCACGTTGCCATGCTTGTCGACATCAAGACGGACGTCGATACGGCCGAGTTCGGCGGGATCGAGGCGAATTTCAAACCGGCTTTTTCCGCTGGCGGCTTTCAGCGCGATATCGACCGCGAGGCCATTCATCGGCACCGGTATGTTGGCGGCCAGTGCGACGCCGAGCTGAGCGGCGGGGATAGGAGCATTGGTGACCGGTTGAATCTGAGGTTGTTGCGGCAAGGGCGTGTTGCCGGCCTGCAGGCTCGGGTCAGGCTGAAGGGTTGGCACGAGTCGCTCGTGCTGGTCGTGCGCTCCTGGCGCCGGACGAGTGTCTCGCGTCTCGGCGGGCTTGGGGCCGCTTGTATCGTCGGCGGGCGTGTCCGCCTTGGTCGCGACAGTGTCCTGCTTCGCGCCTTGCCTGGTCGTCTCAGAATCGGGCGAGGCGGGCTTGGCTGATACGTCGGTTTGCGGCGCGGGCTTTGCGGCCTCCGGCGTGATGACGGTGGGGTCCGCGTCAGTCTTCTTGCTGTCGGCCATATCGATCGCTGCAGGCGTTGTTGTCGATTTGGTCGTGGTGGCCACCGCGGCCGGCGCCGCTGCGGCAACGGTGACGGCAGCATCGGCAGTGACTGGCGAGCCGGCGGTCAGATCGGGTTTTGTCGCCGCAGCCGTGGAATCGGTCGCCGCGTCGGTTGCAGTGGTGGCAGCCGTTGCCGTGGCATTTGCTTCGGTCGCCGGCGTTTCTCCCTCGGCGGGCGCGGTGGCCGCAGAAGCGGCTGCGCCGTTGGCGATCGCAGCAGCGGCCAGCGAGTTCTCGGGAATTGCTACGCTCGATCCGGCGGACGAGCCCGAGGCGGCGATCGTGGTGTCGTCGCCGGCGGTGGGGGTTGCGGTCGCGTCCGCGGGGGTCAGGACTGGAACCACCACAGCGACGGGGGCAGGGACGAGACCGTTCGCGTTGGCATCCGCCGGATTGGTTTGCCCGTCGGAGGTGCTTTGATCGTCTCCGCCCTGATCGGAGGCGGTCTTCTCGCCGGGCGTGATGACGACGGCGGGCTTTCCAGCCGGGACAACACCGGTCGCGATCTGTGTGGTTTGGGTCCCGTCCTGTGCTCCGGGGGGCTTATTGTTAGCAGGAGGGGTATTTTGTTCGGTGGCCGCGGCATGCGCCGGGCCAGCCTTGACGGTGGTGTTTGTGCGGGTCCTGCTCTCCGCCGAGGCTCCGGCGCGCGGCTGCCGTTCGTCCGGGGTGCTGCGTGAGGTGTCGCCCGGGCCGTCGTGATCGTGTTCCGCCGCGGCCGAAGCGTTATCGTCGACCAACGCGGCAAAGCCCTCGCCTGACGGCGACGTCTGGGCGGTCGGTGCATGCTTCGATCGAGCCGCCTGCGACGTGGCGGCGACGGTGGTTTCGGGTGTGACGCTGAACACGGGAAGGCCCTCGCACTAATGGCTCTTTTGAATGAGCAAAGAGCGGGCCAACGGCTTCTCTTGGAAAAACGTTATATTATTCAGTTGCTTATTGGATTCGAGCGAGGGTCCTCGGCGTCATTGGAACCTGCCTGTTTCTGCCCGGCGGCAAGATTTGCCTCTTTGAGCGGATCAAATCAGGCGCGATTGCTTCGCGGGGGCACGGACTATACATAAAGAGCATACCCCAGACCGCTTGCAGCCGGTCCGCGCCGCTGCAATCGAAGATTGGTCCGCTCATGCTCAACAGTCTCGACCTCGAAGGCCGCCCGGAAGATACGCGGGTTGTCGTTGCCATGTCCGGCGGCGTCGATTCATCGGCGACGGCAGCCCTGCTCAAGGCTCAGGGCTATGATGTCGTCGGCATCACCTTGCAACTCTACGATCATGGCGCTGCGACTCATCGCAAGGGTGCATGCTGCGCAGGTCAGGATATTCACGACGCCCGCGATGTCGCTGAACGCATCGGCATTCCTCATTACGTGCTCGACTATGAAAGCCGCTTTCGCGAGTCGGTGATCGATCGTTTCGCGGAAAGCTATGTGCACGGTGAAACGCCGGTGCCCTGCATCGAGTGCAATCGCTCGATCAAGTTTCGCGATCTGTTGGCAACCGCGCGCGAACTCGGCGCCAAAGCGCTGGCCACGGGGCACTATGTCGCCTCACGCCGTCTCGCCGACGGCTCGCGTGCGCTGGTCTGTGCGGCTGATGCCGATCGCGACCAGAGCTATTTCCTGTTCGCGACTACGCCGGATCAGCTGGCGGATCTACGCTTTCCGCTCGGTGACATGACCAAGGCGCAGACCCGCGAACTCGCACGACGTTTTGGATTGTCGGTCGCGGACAAGCACGACAGCCAGGATATCTGCTTCGTGCCGACGGGCCGCTACACCGAGGTGATCGAGCGCCTGAAGCCGAACGCGGTCGAGCCCGGCGACATTGTCGATCTCGATGGCCGTGTTATTGGCCACCATCAGGGCATCGTCAATTTCACCGTGGGCCAGCGCCGTGGGCTTGGCATTGCCGCTCATGCGCCGCTTTATGTCGTTGCGCTCGATGCATCGTCGCGCCGCGTCATCGTTGGTCCCCGCGAGGCCTTGCGGATGAGCCGCATTGCTCTGCGTGACATCAACTGGATCGGCGACGGTTCGCTTGATCGTGCGGTCGAAGGCGGCCTTGAACTGTTTGTCAGGGTTCGCTCGACACGGCCGCCGCAGCCGGCCTGGCTGCGCCGGATCGGCGACGATTATGAAGTCGAACTTGCTGGCGGCGAAGAAGGAGTGTCCCCGGGGCAAGCTTGCGTGTTCTACGATGCACCGAGCGGGCAGGCCCGTGTGCTTGGCGGTGGTTTCATCAAGAGCGCCTCGCGCGGAGACCGCGTCAATGGTCTGCGGAATGTTGTTGCGACGCAGTCGGTCGCGGCAGGGTAGCGGCCGGGCGAGCGGGGCGACCATGGGCAACGACATCGATCGCGCCGGCGTGGCGAAGGCTTATGCCGCGTGGGCGCCGATCTACGATCTGGTGTTCGGAGCGGTTTTCGATCAAGGACGCAAATCGACCATCGCCGTGGCGGATGCGATCGGCGGGCGTGTGCTCGATGTCGGAGTTGGCACCGGCCTGTCGCTGTCCGACTATTCCAGGACAACGAAGCTGTGCGGCGTCGATATTTCCGAGCCCATGCTGCGGAAGGCGCAGGAGCGGGTGCGCACGCTCAATCTCACCAATGTCGAATCACTGTCGGTGATGGACGCGAAGAATTTGGCGTTCCCCGATGCAGCGTTCGACGCGGTGGTGGCGCAATACGTCATAACCGCGGTTCCGGACCCGGAGGCGACGCTCGATGATTTCGTTCGCGTGCTCAAACCCGGCGGCGAATTGATTCTGGTGAATCATATCGGTGCCGAAAGCGGCCCGCGAAAGCTGTTTGAAATGGCGTTCGCGCCACTGGCGCGCAGGCTGGGCTGGCGGCCGGAATTCCCCTGGCAGCGTCTTGTTGACTGGGCCGCGCGCCATGGCGGCGTCACGCTGATCGAACGTCGTCCGATGCCGCCGATGGGGCATTTTTCGCTGATCCGCTATCGCAAGGCGTGATCGCGCATATTCTTCGGAACATCCGAGGTATCGCATCGTTTTCATCTCATGCGGATGAAAACCCTTCTCTTTACGACTTGTCTCGTCGCAGCCTGTCCGGCGCCCGGATGGGCGCAGGCTCCCCCTTCGCCGGCAACGCCACCCCCGCAAACTGCGCCTCCCAATCAAGCGCACCAGTCGCGGAACTGCGCGCCGACGCAGGCTCGGCCCAACGATGGCACGATCGCGCCACACGGTTCGACGACCGGCCAAAGTGAGCCGTTGGGCGACCGGCTGGCCAAATCGAATGGCGTGCTCTGTCCGCCGACGGGAATCGATCCCGAGATGCATGCGCCCACGCCAGAAACCGGCAAGATGCCTGTAATTCCTCCGCCCGGAAGTCCCGGTGGCAATCAGAATGTGCAGCCGAAATAAATGGCGGGATGCGGCCTGCACCATTGCTTGACAGGCATTTGGCTGACTTCTTATATGCGCCCGCTCGCAGGCGGTGGCCGTCAGGCCCGCGGTGAGCTGTGGCGAGGTAGCTCAGCTGGTTAGAGCACGGGAATCATAATCCTGGGGTCGGGGGTTCGAGTCCCTCCCTCGCTACCATTCAAAAATCCTTAAATTTCAAAGCCTTATTTCTATAAGCGCTTCAGCCGTTGTGGGCATCCCGTGGTGATTTTCTTAGGGACGGCTGGGCTGTGGCTAGCGTCGGCATTGCGGCCTTCGGATTTGCCGCAAGCATATCGCCGCCGGTGATCGAACTCTTATCGATCAGGTGTGACCCGCAGCGCTCGCGCCGCCAAGGCCTGAGCCTGCTTAGGAGGGTAGTTTACGCATAGTGCGTCGGCATGGACGTTGTGAACTTGATCTCCTCCATGCTGATCGATGAGTTCACCTCGGAAAAATTCATCTTGGATATCATTTTCTTGTAGACGGCATCATACGTCTCGATGTCGGGAACGACGACTTTGACGATGTAGTCCGTGCTGCCCGTCAACCTGTAGGCCTCCACGATTTCCGGAATTTCATCGATGAGGTCGCGAAAGGCTTTCAGCCACTGCATGTCGTGATGAGGGGCCTTCACGCCGATGAAAATCGTCATCGAAACGTTGATCATCTTGCGATTCACGAGGACGACCCGGCGCTTGATGACGCCGATTTCTTCGAGCCTTCGTATGCGTCGCCAGCATGGCGTCGCAGAGAGATTGACCGCATCGGCAATCTCACTGACCGGCATCTCGCTGTTGTTCTGAAGAATATCGAGAATCTTTCGATCGATTTCGTCGAGGCCCCGCGTGGATGACGACATTTTCCTACCCCTGGTCCCGCTTTTGGCAGCGCCTGTCATTTGGCCAGAAACTCGACAATCACGCCACTTGCAATTGACGGAGAGGCAGCGAGGCCGCGCGGCGTTTCGATGAGGGGCAATTCCTCGGCAAGCCCGTTGTCTCGAATGGATCTCAGGTTGTCGGTGGTGATCTGCATCACGGCAAACGCAGTCGGGGAAATTTTCGAGGTGTCGATTCCGGAATAGTTCTTTGCCAATGCTTCTGGCGACAGGAATGTCAGAGGGATCGTTCCGGTTGCGATCTCGTATCCGCCGTCGACGGGTGTCGGCGTCGCGCCGCTGAACAGTCGCGCATACGCAGTGGCGATGGATTTGGGATCTGCGACCGCAGCGACGATCCCGCCAAGTCCTTTGGCGCCGTTCCGATGATTCAGAAGGGCCGGTATCCAGACAGCATCGCGCGTGTGATGCTGGCACATGAATACTGTGCCGAACGGCACGTCCCGGGCTTCGAACTGGGTGATTGAAAACGCGGCCTTGGTTTGCTCTCCATTCGGAAGCGGCACGGGTCTCTCAAAGTCAACGACTTCGGTTGTCGACAGGCCAAGCGCCGCCAGTTTTTCTCGGGCATCGCGGGCGTCGCCGATCTGGCACGCGATTGCGCGCAAACCCTCTCCATCGCTCTCGAGTTGATCGCGCTTGCTCTTGTTCTGCTCGGTCGGTGCGATAATGCCGAGCAATTCGAAGTAGTCTCCGGCCTCAAACACTGCTGTCGTGTTCGCCGACCCCATCTTCTCGCTGTGCAGCCCTCGCGGCGACAGCGTGAACCCCAGCCGCCGAAATTGCTCCATGCTCCTGTCGAGGTCGCTGACCAGCGTAAAACAATGGTCGACGCCCAACACCGGATGCGAGACGGCCGAAGTGCTCATTGGAAGACTCCTTTAGGTAGCGATGACGCGTGTCTGTTTTGACGCCTGACGGCGGGATGGTCCCATGCAGTTATCAGGAGTGTGCGTTAAGTGGGCGTTTGATGAAATCATATGCTCAATTTGGACTATACATGAGCATATTACATCGCAAATCTTCCGACGTGCGCATTTTTCTGATTGACATCTTTTCTGAAAAACTATGACGATGGGGTGCCGAAATTTTGAAGGGAAATGGGGATGCTGAAGTTGAACAGGCGTTGGTCGGCTGTTGCTTTGCAATTGGGGGTTCTCGGCGTCGCTCTGTCACCGGTCCTGGCGGCCGGAGATGAGATCACCCGGGGCGGTACGTTGTTCTACCAGATCGGAGCGGAGCAGCGCGTGCTGAACCCCGCCCTCCGCGCATCGAACGGTGTTTATGAGATCACCGGAAAGATCGTCGAGCCGCTGATCGACCGGACTTACGATGGTTACGTCGGCGTGCTTGCCACCGACTGGTCGTCCTCCAAAGACGGTCTGCAGATCACGTTCAATTTGCGTGAGGGCGTGAAGTGGCATGACGGGAAGCCGTTCACCTGCGACGACGTGTCATTCACCGCGATGACATACTGGAAAAAGCTGCTCAACTACAGTTCGACACTTCAGGCCAATCTCGAAGGAGTGGACTGCCCGACCCCTCACAAGGCAGTGTTCCGCTATTCCAGGCCGATGCCGCTTAATCTGCTGGTCGCGGCGATGCCTGATCTCGGTCACGTCGTTCCGAAACATCTTCTGGCCAACGCCGATCCTTTGAAGAACGAGTACAATGGTGCCCCGATCGGCACCGGGCCGTTCAAGTTCGTGAAATACGAACGCGGTCAGTATGTGCTCGCCGAGCGCAACAACGACTACTGGCGCGGGAAGCAGTATCCCTATCTGGATCGCATCGTCTGGCGGTTCACGACCGATCGTTCCGCGAACGCGGCGGCGCTCGAAACGGGGGAAGTTCAGGAAGCGAGCTTCAATACCGTCTCGATGGCAGACATCATGCGTTTCTCGAAAGATCCGCGTTTCGATGTCGGAACCAAGGGCTACGAGAACAACGTCGCGCACAGCACGATTGAGTTCAATCTGCGCAACAAGGCTCTGGCCGACGTGCGCGTTCGCCGCGCGATCTACCATGCGCTCGATATCGACCGCGCCATCAAGACCATTATGCGTGGCTTCGCCAAGCCGGGACGCGGCCCGATTCCGTCGGCAGGGGGCATCAACTACACCGATGATGTCAGAACCTATCCCTACGACATCGAAAAAGCCAAGGCGCTGCTCGATGAGGCGGGCTACAAGCCGGATGCCAATGGCATCAGGCTGAAGCTGCGCCATCGTCCGGCACCTTGGGGCGAATATACCCAGCTCTGGTCGGAGTTCTTCGCCCAGTCGATGCGCGAAATCGGCATCGAAGTCACGCTGCTGACGAACGACGCTCCGGCGTTCCTGAACGGCGTGTATCGCGACCATGATTTCGATACGGCGAATGGCTGGCATCAGTTCCGTGCCGACCCCGCGGTTTCCACGATGGTCTGGCTCCGGAGCGGGACTCCCGCGGGTACGCCATGGTCCAATCAGTTCGGATACAAGAATGAACAGATGGACAAGATGATCGACGACGCGGCGTCCGAGCTCGACCCCGAGAAGCGCGCGCAGATCTATCATCGTATCCAGAAGCTGGAGATGGAGGAGATTCCCGTGATCTTCGCGATCGAGCATCCGTTCATCTCGGTGACCAGCAAGAAACTGATGAACCATCACAATACGCCGCGATGGAATTCATCTTCGGCTTACGATCTGTGGATCAAGCAATAGATCCATCCCTTTCGGCCGGGCTGCAGCAACGCGCCCGGCCGAATTCTCCGTCCCCATTCAAGTGATCCGGCCCGATGCTGCAGTACATCCTCAGGCGCATCCTTCAGGCGATACCTGTCGTCCTGATGATCATGGTGGGGGCGTTCCTGCTTTTGAAGCTGGCGCCGGGCGATACGGTAGATTCGCTGGTTGGCGACATGGGCGGCGCCGATCCGCAGATTATCGCGCGGCTTCGTGCTGAGTATGGACTCGATCAATCCGTATGGGTTCAGCTCTGGATCTATATGAAGAAGCTCGCAATGTTCGACTTCGGCTGGTCGTTCGTGCACGAGCAGCCGGTTGCGAAGGTCGTGCTGGATCGCCTGCCCAATACCCTTCTTCTGATGCTGGCTTCCCTTTGCTTCGCGTTCAGCATCGGGACCGTTCTGGGTTCGATCGCGGCGCGCAAAGCCTATTCGCTGACCGATAACGTCATCAGCACGCTGGGCCTGCTGTTCTATGCGACGCCGAGCTTCTTTCTCGGCTTGATGATGATCGTCGTCTTTTCGGTCAAGCTGCACTGGTTGCCGGTCGGCGGCATCCAGACCATTCCGAGTTTCTATTCCGGCTGGGCCTATGTGAAGGACGTCGCTGTTCACCTGATCATGCCGACTGCGGCGTTGTCGCTTATCTACCTCGCGCTCTACATGCGGCTTATGCGCACCAGCGTGCTTGAGGTAGCGGATCTCGATTATGTTCGCACGGCCCGCGCCAAGGGCGCCGGGGAAGGGCGGCTCATGCTGCATCACATCACGCGCAACGCATTGTTGCCGGTGGTGACGCTTCTGGGCGTTCAGTTCTCAACGATTCTCGGCGGCTCTGTCGTCATCGAGACCGTGTTTGCGCTTCCTGGCCTTGGCCAGCTTGCCTATCAGGCTGTTTCACAGCGCGACATGAACATGTTGATGGGCATCATCTTCATGAGTTCGCTCCTGGTTGTGGTCGTCAATATCCTGATTGACATCCTTTACACTCGCCTCGACTCAAGGATCGAATTGGCATGAGCGTCGCCGAGTTGTCACCTCGCCGGTCTGATGCGTCGGGCTGGAGCGCGATGTGGAAGCGCTACAAGCGCAACCGGGCCGCCTTGCTGGGGTTGGTGCTTCTTGCTGTCGTATTGCTGATGGCCGCTACCGCGGGACTCGTGGAGCCGATCGATCCGCTTCGGCGTGCCGGAGAGCCGCTGGTGGCCCCGTTCACCAACTGGGCTACGCCATTCGGCACGGACCAGCTGGGGCGCGATATCCTTGCGGGAGTCTTCCATGGTGCGCGGACGTCGCTTTTGATCGGAGTCGTGTCAACGGTTCTCGCGATCAGTATCGGCATCATGGTCGGTTCGGTGGCGGGCTATTTCGGCGGGCGGATCGATGACGTGCTGATGCGCATCACCGAGGCGTTCCAGACCATCCCGAATTTCGTGCTGTTGCTGGCTCTGGTCGCAATTCTGGGCTCTACGCTGCAGAATATGATCATCGCCATCGGGCTGGTGTCATGGACGTCGCCGGCGCGACTGGTGCGAGCCGAGTTTCTGTCGCTACGTACGCGTGAGTTCGTCGAGGCTGCGCGCAACCTTGGAGTTGGCGACGCGTCGATCATCTTTCGCGAAATGCTGCCGAACGCGCTTCCGCCGGTGATCGTGTTCGCTTCGATCATCATGGCGGTATCGATCCTGCTGGAATCCGCTCTGGCGTTCCTTGGCTTGGGCGATCCCAACTTCGCAAGCTGGGGAAATATGATCGGGGCCGGACGTTCGGTCCTGAGAGAGGCTTGGTACTGCTCTGCGATACCCGGGCTCGCGATCCTTGTGACGGTTCTCGCATTCAGCCTGATTGGCGAAGGACTCAATGAAGCTGTCAATCCGAGGCAGAAGAAGTGATGGCACCCGGGCAGCTCGTTGAACCAGTGCTGCGCATCGAAAATTTGCGCGTCGCTCTCCCGGAGGGCGCTGATCGTCCGTTCGCGCTTGAGGATCTGAGTCTGACCGTCAATCCCGGCGAGATCGTTTGTCTCGTAGGGGAAAGCGGGTCCGGAAAATCGATCGCCGCCGGCGCGATCATGCGTCTGCTGCCGGAACCGCATGTGCGTATCGTCGGCGGTTCGATCTATTTGGAGGGGCGGGACGTATCAAAGATGTCGGGAGCCGAACTGCGTGATATGCGCGGCGCCCGAATGGCCATGATCTTTCAGGAGCCGATGACCGCGCTCAATCCGCAGAAGCGCATTGGCTGGCAGATCGAGGAAGTGCTCAAGCTTCACACCCGGCTTTCGGCGCGTGAACGCCGCGCCAGGGTTATCGACATTCTCAATCAAGTCAGCATTCCTGATCCCGAGGCCACGGTAAACGCCTATCCTCACCAGATTTCGGGTGGCCAGCGCCAGCGCGTGATGATCGCGATGGCGCTGGTCTTGAAGCCGAAGTTTATCATCGCGGATGAGCCGACCACTGCGCTTGATGTGACGACGCAACTGCAGGTGCTCAAGCTCATTCGCGAGCTTCAATTGAAGCTTGGAACCGGCGTTCTGTTCATTACGCATGACTTTGGTGTTGTTGCCGAGATCGCTGATCGGGTTGCGGTGCTTCGCCACGGGGTTCTCGTCGAGACGGGCACTGCCAGGGAGGTTCTCAACCATCCGCAGCATCCCTACACGCGGGCGCTCATCGCGGCGGTGCCGGCTTTGCAGCCGCCCCCGGCAACAAACTTCGATAGCGCGCCTACAGTCCTGAAGGTCGATGGACTGAGAAAAACGTTCAAGGCCAAGGGCAGCCTGTTCAGCAAACGGCGTAGCGCTGTCATCGCGGTCGACGATGTGTCGTTCGAACTCAGGAAAGGCGAGACGCTCGGCATCGTCGGGGAGAGTGGGTCGGGCAAGACGACGGTGTCGCGTTGCGTGACGCGTCTGGCGATTTCCGACGGCGGCGCCGTGATGCTGGGAGATGTCGATATGCTCGCGGCCAGCCGTCGCGAATTGCGGGCGTTACGCCGCCATATCCAACTCGTGTTTCAGGACCCGATGGCGTCGCTGAATCCACGGAAGCGGGTTGTCGACATCATTGCTCAGGGGCCGATCGTCAACGGCGAGAATCCGGCGGTTGCGCGCGAGCGGGCGCGAGAACTGCTCTCGCTGGTCGAATTGACGCCGGCTGCTGCAGACCGCTATCCGCACGAATTTTCCGGCGGCCAGCGGCAGCGCATCGGTATTGCGCGCGCACTGGCGATGAGCCCTGCAATTATCGTGGCCGACGAGCCGGTTTCGGCACTTGACGTGTCGGTGCAGGCGCAGGTTCTGAAGCTTCTTGCGGACCTGAGGAGCAGGCTGTCTCTGTCACTGCTTTTCGTGACGCACGATTTGAGGGTTGCTGCGCAGCTATGCGATCGCGTCGCGGTGATGGAGAAGGGCCGCATCGTCGAGATCGGGCCGACCGCTGACGTTTTCGCCAATCCGTCCCACCCATACACTCAGAGGCTTCTTAGTTCGATACCCGGGCGGAACTGGTCGCCGCCGGTGATGGCTGCGTCCGTGCTTGAACCGATGGCCGTGGCAGGAAAGCATTGAGATGGTGTGGGCCGGAAACAAACAGAACGAAGAATTCATGAGCTTCAATATCTTCGGTGGTGAAAGCAGAGCATGACGAGGTCTGTCGAATGGCCCCCCTCATGGTGGGCTGCCGTTACCAAGCCCCGGCCACTCGCGCCGGCTCTGCAGGGTGAGGCGAGCGCCGATGTGGTGGTGGTCGGTGGCGGGTTTTCGGGCCTGTCCACGGCGTTGCATCTTGCGATGCGCGGCCGCAACGTGATGTTGCTGGAAGGGATGGCGGTCGGCTGGGGGGCGTCCGGGCGCAATAACGGTCAGGTCATTCCGACCATGTCGGCGGCCGAGCCGGACGTGATCGTCAAGCGGTTCGGCGAAACGGGCGAGCGGCTTGCCCGTCTGATCGGCGATAGCGCTGCAACTCTGTTCCAGCTTGTAAGGGATGAGCACCTCGAGTGTGAAGCGGAGCAAACCGGATGGTTCCAGCCCGCGCATTCGCCGGGGCGCATTAAACTCAGCGAGCAGCGCGTTCGTGCATGGGAGCGTTTCGGGTCTCCAGCGAAACTGCTGGATCGCGAAGCTTGCGCACGCCTGCTTGGGTCCGATTTCTGGTATGGCGGCATGCTCAACCCAACGGGAGGGCATATCAATCCGCTGGCGCTGGCGCGCAGTCTCGCGGACGCTTGCGTTAAGCGCGGTGTCCAGTTGCATGAACAATCGCCGGTGATCGACTACACGCGCGAGGGCGATGGCTGGTGCGTGCGTACCGCCGCAGGGGCCGTTCGTTGCCGCGCCCTCGTGCTGGTCACGAATGCCTATACCGATGCTCTTGAGAGCAAGCTGGAACCACGCATCTCGCGCGAGGTGGTGCCGATCCTGTCCTGGCAGATGGCGAGCGAGCCGATCGGCGACAATCTGCGTGCGACTGTCCTTCCCGGGCGGCAGGCCGTTTCCGATACCCGGGCGGATTTGCGTTTCTTTCGGTACGATGCGCGCAATCGGCTGGTCACCGGCGGATCGGTCCTGGGATCACACGATGCGGATATCCGCGTCGCGGAGCGGACCGCCATGAATATGGAGAAGGCATTTCCGCAGTTGGGGCGGCTGAAGTTTACGCACGTCTGGAGCGGGCGCATCGGCATGACGCAGGATCGCTTCCCGCATTTCCACCGGCTTGGCCCGGATCTCTGGAGCTGGACCGGCTGCAACGGCCGCGGTGTCGCGCTATCGATTTCAATCGGCCGTGAGTTGGCCGCGGCGGTCGATGGTGTGCCAGAGACGGATATCGCGCTTCCGCTCACGTCGCCGGATGTCGTGCCGTTCCATCCGATCGCGCGCCGCGTCGCGCCCTTGATTCTCGCCTGGTACAAGCGGCAGGACAATGTCGAACTGGCGCCGAAGTAAATTTCAAATCAACTGAAGTGGAGAGAAAACACATGCAGGACATGCCGATGCTTCAGCGGCGCCGTATCGAGGCGGCCATTTTGAAGTCTGTTTATGAGGTGATCCGGCAGCGCTCAGGCGAGGCCGAGGCGCGAGCCGTGATCGGCGAGGCGGTATCGAAGTCGGCGATCGAGCAGGGCAAGGCGCTTGCCGATGAACTCGGCCGCACGCCGAGCTTCGAGGATTTCCTCGCGATCATGCCCCTGTGGACCAAGGAGGACGCCCTGCAGATCGATCTGATCGAGGCGAACGAGGACAAGCTGCATTTCAACATTACGCGATGCCGCTATTCCGAAATGTACAAGGAAATGGGCCTTGGACACATAGGCGATCTTCTGTCGTGCAATCGCGATGGCGATTTTTGTATCGGCTACAATCCCGACATGGAGCTCGAGCGTACGCAGACGATCATGAAAGGCGCGAGCCATTGTGACTTTCGCTATCGAATGAAAAACCCTAGCGTTTAGGAAGAAGCCGAAAATGGCCATTGAGAATTGGGTGTCGCGACACCTCGAAGACCTCATCGAATTTCGCCGCGATCTGCATCGCAATCCGGAATTGCTTTATGACGTTGAAAGAACGTCCGACCGTGTCGCCAAAGCGCTTGCTGAAGCCGGCGTCGATGAAGTGGTGCGCGGACTGGGGCGGACGGGGGTCGTCGGCGTCATACGAGGCAACCGGGATACCGCCGGGCGCATGATTGGTTTGCGTGCCGACATGGATGCGCTGCCGATTGTTGAGGCAACCGGTGCTCCATGGGCATCGCTCCAGCCGGGAAAGATGCACGCCTGCGGACACGATGGCCACACCACGATGCTGCTTGGCGCAGCACGGCATCTTGCGGAGAGCCGGGCCTTTGATGGCACCGTGATCGTCATCTTCCAGCCGGCAGAAGAGGGTGGAGCCGGAGCCAAGGCGATGATTGATGACGGCTTGCTGACGCGGTTTCCGCTGCAGGAAGTGTACGGGATGCACAACAAGCCGGGAGTGCCTCTCGGTCAGTTCGCTATTTCCGCAGGCCCGATCATGGGATCCGTGGATGAAATTCGTATTCGTGTGGAAGGCGTGGGCGGCCACGCGGCGATGCCGCATAACACCGTGGACCCTATGACCGTGACCGCTGCAATCATTCAGGCGGTGCAGTCCATCGTTTCGCGGAATGTCGATCCACTGAAATCCGCTGTCATTTCGCTGACGACGATTCACGGCGGCGATGCTTTCAATGTCATCCCGCCTGCCATCACGCTCACCGGAACCGTGCGCACGCTCGATCCGTCCGTGCGTGACCAGGTGGAGGAGCGGCTCCGCAAGACGGTCGAGAATGTGGCGCTGGCCTTCGATGCAAAGGCGGAGTTGGACTACATCCGTATGTATCCGGTGACGATCAATAACGCTGACAAGGTGGGTCTGGCCGCCGATGCCGCCGCCGCTGTCGCTGGCGATGCCAATGTGGATCGCAACCTGCCGGCGAGTATGGGGGGCGAGGATTTCGCTTTCATGCTGGAGCAGGTCCCCGGTGCAATGATTTTCGCAGGCAACGGTCCTTCGGCGGAGCTGCATCACCCCAAGTATGACTTCAACGACGATCTCATCCCATGGGGATGCTCGTACTGGACAACTCTGGTGCGGCAGCGGCTCGGAAACGCCACTGCTTGAGTTCTGAAATAAAGGCCTGAATTGAAATGGTAGCCAATCGCGTGTCCGGGGGCGCTGGACTGTTGCGGCAATTCGGTGACGAGATTCGCTCGTCGACGATTATCGAGCGTCTTGGGAATGGTTTGATCGGAAAAGACGCTGCGATCGAAGGGCCGTTTGGCAGCAGGCCTCTTCTTTATGCGGACTACGTGGCGTCCGGGCGGTCTCTGCTTCAGGTCGAGCAGTTCGTGATGGATCACGTTCTTCCGTATTACGCGAACAGCCACACCGAGGCTTCGTACTGCGGCGGGTTCATGACCCGCATGCGGCGCGAGGCGCGGAGCCTGATCGGCGATCTGTGCGGAGCCGATGATCGTTACGCCGTCATTTTTTCCGGGTCGGGCGCAACCTCCGGTCTGAACCGCCTCGTGTCACTGCTGGGCGTCAGCGCCGCCATCAGATCGGGCAAGCGCGCTCGCGTGATCATGGGGCCTTACGAGCACCACTCGAATATTCTGCCCTGGCGCGAAAGCGGAGCAGAGGTTGTCGAGTTGCCTGAAGGTGCGAACGGTGGGCCAGACCCTGTGGCGCTCGACCGAGCTTTGAGCGAGATCGCTGGTATCGAATGCGTGGTTTGCACGTTCTCTGCAGCATCCAATGTCACAGGCATCATTGCCGACGTGCCTTCCCTTACACGGAAGGTCAAGGCGGCTGGCGCCAGAATGGTTTGGGACTACGCCGGCGCCGCTCCTTACATGCCGATTGATATGGCGCCGGAACCGGGTGCCGAGATCGACGCAGTCGTTGTCTCACCACACAAATTCATTGGCGGGCCGGGCGCATCGGGCGTGCTCATCGTGCGGCGCGATGCAGTCGTCGCCGCAAAGCCGAGCTGGACCGGAGGAGGAACGGTCAAGTTTGTTTCTGCGACCCAGCATGATTACAGCGAGAAGGTCGAGGTTCGGGAAGAAGCAGGAACTCCCAACGTTGTGGGCGATATCCGTGCCGCTTTGGCTTTTCTCGTCAAGGATGCGATCGGCGCGGACTACATGCAGAAGCGCAATGATGAATTGGCGCGGCGCGCGATTGCGGCTTGGCGGGATTGCCCATCGATTGAGTTGCTTGGCTCGCTGACAGCAAAAAGACTGCCGATTTTTTCCTTCAGGATCTGGAACGGGAAAGGCGGCTATGTCCATCAGCAGCTGGTCACTCGTATGTTGAGCGATCGATTTGGCATTCAGGCGCGTGGAGGCTGTGCTTGCGCAGGCCCGTATGCCTTGCGGCTTCTCGATATTGACGAGGTGGAATCGGAGCGAATGCGGCAAGCCATTCTGGCAGGCGATGAAATGATGAAGCCGGGGTTTACGCGGCTCAATTTCAGCGTTCTGCTATCCGAGGACAAGGTTCAGCTGCTGCTCGATGCAGTCGTGGCGCTGGCAGGAGATGCTCCGCAATTCGAAGGGCAGTATGAGTTTGACGGACGCCACGCGATTTTCTATCCGCGCGCGTCACTCGAGCCGCGAACCCAGTCGAGCTAAGCGAGCGCTTCAGAAAAATTGTCTTCGTGAAGGAAGTCGTTGACATGGTGATTTCTCGCCCCGGAACGCCCGCGGTTAAGGGCTTTTTCGACAAACGTACATGGAGCATTCAGTATGTTGTGTCGGACCCGAGCACGGGGGATTGCGTGATCATCGATCCGGTTCTGGATTTCGACGAGAAATCAGGCTCGATCGCGACTGCTAACGCAGATGCAATCCTGTCGTACGCCACCGAGAACGACCTGAAGATCTCCTGCATTCTTGATACGCATCCCCACGCTGATCATTTTTCGGCGGCCCGGTACCTGAAAGGGAAAACAGGCGCACCGACCGCGATTGGTGAACATGTCGTCGACGTTCAGCGGCTTTGGCAGGATATCTACAATTGGCCGGAACTGGCGGTGGACGGATCGCAATGGGACCGCCTGTTCGCTCACAACGATTCTTTCAGAGTCGGATCAATCGATGCGCGAGTGCTCTATTCGCCGGGCCATACGCTTGCTTCCGTCACCTACGTCATCGGCGATGCGGCATTTGTGCACGATACGATGTTCATGCCGGATAGCGGCACGGCGCGGGCGGATTTTCCAGGCGGGGATGCGGCAATGCTGTGGGCATCGATCCAGGAAATCCTGGCGTTGCCGGACGGGACGCGCCTGTTCACTGGCCATGACTATCAGCCAGGTGGGCGCGAGCCGCTCTGGGAGAGCACCGTGCGCGAACAAAAACAGCACAATCCGCATTTGGCGGGCAAGACCGAAGTGGAGTTTATCGCCATGCGGACGGCGCGCGACAAGACGCTGCCGATGCCGAAGCTCATCCTTCACGCGTTGCAGGTCAACGTCAACGGAGGGCAATTACCCGCGCCTGACGATCGCGGCCGGCGTTATCTCAAATTTCCGCTCGAGGCGTTTCGTGACGCTGTATGGGGCTGATCTGGGCAGGTTCGATCGGATGCGGCGGCGCTGTCTGTTTTGATGGGCACAGATTGCAGATCACGGGACGCGTGTCGATGGACAGCATTGCGGTCGATATCAGCAGCTTGCGTTCAGGCAGGCTCGGTCCGGATTCGGAGGTTGAAGTGCTTGGCGATCACCAATTTGCCGACGACTTTGCCAGGGCGGCAGGCACGATCGGATATGAAGTCCTGACCGGGCTCGGTCGTCGCTGTCAGCATAAATATCTCCACACAACCTGCGTTTCGCACATCGAGCGTGCCGAGGGTTTGTCATGAAGGTCTTAGTCATGGGGGCTGGCGTCATCGGCGTGACGACAGCCTATTATCTCGCCAAGGCCGGCTTTGAAGTGACGGTGATCGACCGACAGCCCGGCCCTGCTCGCGAAACCAGTTTCGCTAACGCCGGGGAGATATCGCCAGGTTACGCGTCGCCGTGGGCGGGCCCGGGCGTTCCGGCCAAAGCCGTTCGCTGGATGCTCGACCGTTATGGTCCACTGGTGGTGCGTCCACAGGCCGATCCCGCGATGTGGCGCTGGATGCTCCAGATGCTGCGTAACTGCACTGCGGCCCGCTACGCAGTCAACAAGGCGCGAATGGTCGGCGTCGCTGAATACAGTCGCGATTGTTTGCGCGCGCTGCGATCGGATACCGGGATCACCTACGACAACCGCAGCCGGGGCACCTTGCAGTTGTTTCGAAAGCAGTTGCAGCTCGACGCCGTCGGTAAGGACATCGAAGTGCTGCGCCAATACAATGTGTCCTTCGAGGTTCTCGATCAGGATGGCTGCATGGGTGCCGAGCCGGGATTGAGCGCCGTGCGGGAATCCTTTGTCGGCGGATTGCGCCTGCCGGATGACGAAACGGGTGACTGCCAGATGTTCGCCGAGCGTCTGGAGAAAATCACCGAAGGTCTCGGAGTTCGTTTCATCTACAACACAAGCGTGAACAGGTTGAATGTCGCCGGCGGCGGCATCTCCGAGATTGTCACCGACAAAGGCGCATTCTCCGCAGACAGATACGTCATGGCGCTGGGCAGCTTCTCACCGCTCCTGTTGCGGCCGCTGGGTATCGATATCCCGGTCTATCCGGTCAAGGGATATTCGATCACCCTGCCAGTCACTGATGACGCCGCGGCACCGCAATCGACAGTGATGGATGAAACCTACAAGGTTGCGATCACCCGGCTAGGCGACCGAATTCGCGTCGGAGGGACTGCGGAGGTTGGCGATTATAAAGTGCGGCTTTCGCCCGCGCGCCGCGCGCCACTCGACCGCTCGTTGAAAGATCTTTTTCCACATGGCGGCGATACGTCGCGCTCGACATTTTGGAGCGGTTTGAGACCAATGACGCCCGATGGTCCACCGATTATCGGCCCGACCGAAGTTAGCAATCTTTTTCTGAATACCGGGCACGGGACGCTTGGATGGACAATGTCCTGCGGAGCCGCTCGTGTGGTCACCGACCAGATTGCAGGCGTGCAACCGGAAATCGACGCCAGCGAGTTGTCATATCGGCGCTATCAATAGCCCGGCCGGAAGCTCAAGTGCCGCTAGCGCGGCCAGACAATCAAGACAGGAGAGCAGGGAGGATGCCGGAGGTTATCCGGCATCCTTGTGGTGCTGATGTCGTGACGACTATTTCTTCGCCACCGGCATGATGTGGTTGCCCTCAAAACGGGTCCAGATGTAGTCGTCCTCGGTCAATGCGTCGTGCCGATCCTTGGCGAAAGGCTTTTCATAAGTCTTGATCAGGCCCTCCAGCTTGTCGATGGCATAGAGGCCGTCGCGCACCGCAGGTCCGGTGGTCTTGCCTGCCTTGGTGATCGCGGCAGCGATCACCCGCACGCTGTCGTAGGCGTTGGCCACGCCGACTGCCGGGGTGATGTCTTCCGGTCCCTTGATGTCCGGATACTTGGCCTTCAGTTCAGCCATCACCTTCTTGCCTACTGGCGAGAGATCGCCATAGAAGCTGTAGGTTTGCACGAAGATAACGTTCTTGGCGCTGGGGCCTGCGAGTTCGGTGAAGCGGCCGCCGGCCGGCCCCCAATGCGATACGATCGGCGGCATCCAGCCCATGCGATCAAGAGATTTCACCACCTGGGACGACGGTCCCACATTGCCGACCAGGAACAAGGCATCGGCGCCGGCCTGCTTCAGGCGGGTGAGCTGCGGCACCACGTCGACGTCGTTGCCCTCGAACTTTTCGACTCCCGCAGGTTCAATTCCCGCAGCCTTGAGCGCTGCGCGAAGGCCGTGCTCATTGGACTCGCCCCATGGATTGTTCACGAGGATGAGACCCGGCTTCTTTGCGCCGAAGGTCTTGCGGGCATACTGCACGATGGCCTTGTCTACTTCTTCATCCATCGCCGAGACGCGGAAGACATAATTGTCGGCCGCGCCGTTCTTGGTGATCGGCGTGCCCGCGGCCCAGGGATCGACGAAAGGCACCTTCGCGCTGTTGATGAACGGCACGATCGCGAGCGCAACCGGCGTGTCGAGACCGCCGATGACAGCCACGACCTTCTCGCGCTGGACCAGTTCTCGTGTGGCGATCAAACCCTTGGCCGGGTTGCTCTCGTCATCGCGCCGTACGAGTTCGAGTGGGCGACCAAGTACGCCGCCCTGTTTGTTGATCTCCTCGATGGCGATGGTTGCGCCACGCGTAAGCGCTTCGCCCGCGCGAGCGGACTGTCCCGACAACGCCGTGACGAGTCCGATCTTGATCGGGTCGGCGGCGTGTGCCGTGGCGGAGATCAGCAGCAGCGCCGCGCTTGCAGCGAGTCCCCGGAAGAATCCGCGACGGTGCGGACGGCAGATCATTAGCATGTCCATATCGCTCATCATGTCCCTCATTGTGTTATCCTTGTTGCCCAAATTTCGTGCATCAACGAATACGTGCCGCGCCTGGTCGGTCCCGTCCGAACTCACGCAGTCGGGCAGCTTGACCGAAGTAAAAATTTTCTTCAAGATCAATGAATGGTCAATCGGATATTGAGGGAGTGCGCAGTTGTCCGGGATCGATACCCTGTTCGGAAACGCGCGGCTGGCCGACGGGCGCGCGGTCGATATCGCTGTGAAGGACGGGCAGATCGTCTCGTTTAAAGGGGGCACTGCAGCAAAGGAAACCATCGATCTCGCCAATCGTCTGGTTCTTCCCGGACTGGTTGAAGGTCACATTCATCTCGACAAGGGGTTCATTGGTGAACCCTGGAAGCCGCATCGCCCCTGTACGGCCGGATTCAATGTCCGTGAGCGTGTTGAATTTGAGAAGCAGGCCCTGGCCAAAGCTGGACCGGTCCCTCAGCGCGCCGCAGCAATGATCGATTTGTGCGTTGCGCACGGCACCACCCACATGCGGAGCCACGTCGATATCGATCCGCAGGCCGGCCTCAGCAATCTCGAACACATCGTGGCAGTTCGCGAGGCACACAAGCAGAAGGTTTCCATTCAGATCGTTGCATTTCCGCAGAGCGGCATTGTCACTGCGCCGGGAACGAGGGAATTGCTTGATGAGGCGGTGCGCAATGGCGCCGATCTGATCGGCGGCCTCGATCCGGCCGGTTTCGATGGCGACATCGCGGGACATCTCAACGTCGTTTTCGACATCGCCGAACGCCACGGAGCTGGCATCGATATTCACCTGCATGACGGCGGTCTGCTGGGGGTGTTTGAGATCGAAGAAATTGCGAAGCGAACCAAGGCCCTCGGTCTCGGGGGCAAAGTCACCATCAGCCATGCGTATGCTCTCGGCGAGGTGCCGCGTGACGTGGTCCAGCGCATCGCCAAGAATCTTGCCGAGGCGGGAGTCGCGATCCTGACGAATGCCCCCGGGCATCACGCCTTTCCGCCGGTGCTGATTCTCCACGAAGCAGGCGTCAATGTATTCTCGGGCAACGACAATATCCGCGATTCCTGGTGGCCGTACGGTGACGGCGATCTCATCGAGCGCGCGATGATCGTCGGAAACCGCTCCGGCTTCTTTACCGATGCAGAACTGGCGCTCGCCTTCGAGATGGTGACATCACACGGTGCGAAAGCGCTGGGACTGACCAACTATGGATTAGTGGAAGGCGGTGCTGCCGACTTCGTGGTGCTGGATGGTGCGCACATTCAGGAGGTCGTGGTGACTCGGCCCAAGCCGCGCGACGTCTACAAGGCCGGGCGTCTTGTGGCACGTAACGGGACGATCGTTCCGTCATGATCCCAAGTATCCAAGGATCAAGATTTCTAGCCTCGGCTGATTGGCGCGTGGTCCTGCCATCGTCGTAAGTGTGTTTGCGACAATGCCATCTCGGGTGGCCCTGTTTCGCGGTATCCGACGCGGCTGAATTCCGAGCTTCCCGGCATCATGATGTATGGGGCGGGTAGCCTTTTCATAACGCAAGCCTGATGCGCATGGCGAGGGCCGATGGCACCTGTTTTCAGAGCGCGTCTCGCTTCGATGGCGCGATGTGCATGATTTAATTGCATTTAATTTGAGGTGACAATTAACCATCGTTAATATTTAATTAAGATTTAATTTGGGACTTCAGCCAGCAACTCACGGGGCGAATTCATGAGTACGGCAGAAGCTGCGGGCGGTGCAGGCTCCGCGTCAGGGACATGGAACAGCCAATGGCAACAGCAGGCGCTCAATAGCCCGTGCGGGTCGTGCACCGGCAGGGCTTGCACGGTCTGCTCGATCCGTACCGGCGGATCGCCAAAGGCAAACGGCCAGCCATCGGGTTATGCGCCGAAAGTCCTCGAGTACTACAATCCCGACAATCAGACCACGACCGACGGCGGCGCGCTCAACATCACCGCGATGTCGTTCACGGTTGACGGACCGCAGACGCCATTCTCCCAAACGACAGACGTCTCGCAGGTGGCGGCTCTCCAGGTCACGTTGAACCCCATCGTTGCCGAGAACATGAAGCAGGGTACCCCGGAGAGCGAGTGGCTGTTTGACCAGGCGGACTCCAGCATCGAGGGTTATGCCGCGCAGTTCACCCTCGATCATGGACAACGAGTCGACTTCAAGATCAATACCGATGCTACGAACTACCGCATCGATATCTATCGGCTGGGCTATTATGACGGTGATGGTGCGCGCAAGGTTGCGACCATCGACAAGACGCTTGCCACTGCGCAGGTCCAGCCCACGCCACTCTTCGACCCGACCACGAAGCTGGTTGATGCCGGCAACTGGTCGATCTCGGCGTCGTGGGATGTGCCCCTGGATGCGGTGTCCGGAGTCTACATAGCCGAACTGACTCGCCTCGATACCGGCGGGCAGAACATGATTCCGTTCATCGTGCGCGATGACGAGAACCCCAGCGACATCACGTTCCAGACCTCCGACACCACATGGCAGGCCTACAACTGGTGGGGCGGATATAATCTCTATGGGGGGATCGATCAGTTCGGTTGGGCAGGGCGCGCGTCCGCGGTCAGCTACAACCGACCGATCATCACGCGGGATGGCGGATATTCCGCGGGCCCGCAGGACTTCATTTTTGGCGCCGAGTACCCTGCCATTCGCTGGCTCGAAGAGAACGGCTACGACGTCAACTATATTTCGGGAATCGATACGGCGCGGGACGGCGCGCAGCTTTTGAACAGCAGCGTGTTCCTGTCAGTGGGGCACGATGAATACTGGTCCGCGGACCAGCGTGCGAATGTCGAGGCGGCTCGGGATGCCGGCGTCAACCTTGCGTTCCTGAGCGGCAACGAAGTGTACTGGGAAGTCCGCTGGGCGCCGAGCATCGACGGCAGCGGAACGCCGTACAAGACCATGGTTTCCTACAAGGAGACCTGGGACAACGCCGATTCCGATCCCGGGAATACCACCGGGACGTGGCGCGATCCGCAGTACGGTGCAGGCGATCCCGAGAACGCACTCACCGGAACGATCTTCACGGTTGATTCCTATCGGCTGGATACAATCACGATTCCCTATGATCTCTCGAACTTCCGATTCTGGAGCAATACGGCGGTTGCCGACATTCAGCCAGGGCAAGTCTATTCGCTGACGCCCAACCTGCTTGGTTACGAATGGGATTCCGACCTCGATAATGGCTCGCGCCCTGACGGGCTGATCGCGCTGTCGTCCACGACTCTCGATGTCAACACGCTGCTTCTCGATAACGGCCGGACAACTGGACCGGGCACGTCCACGCACAGCCTCACGCTTTATCGCGCGCCTAGCGGTGCATTGGTTTTCGGGGCTGGCACAGTTTACTGGACCTGGGGCCTGGATTCCCACCACGATAACGAGGCAACGCCTACTGATCCAAACGTCCAACAGGCTATGGTGAACCTGTTTGCTGACATGGGCGTACAGCCGCAAACTCTGATGCAAAGTCTCGTCGTCGCTGCGCAAACAACCGATACGGCTGCGCCGACGTCGACGATCACGTCTCCGACAGCAAGCGGATCGTTCACGGCGGCCGAGCCGATTACGATTACCGGGACGGCGACCGACAACGGAGGCGGGCAGGTTGCCGTCGTCGAAGTCTCGACCGATGGCGGAGCCACATGGCACCGCGCGAGCGGTTATGAGAACTGGAGCTATACATTCGTTCCGATCGTGGGAGGAACGTATGACCTCCGCTCACGGGCTGTGGACGACAGCGTCAATCTGGAAACGCCGAGCCAGGGCACCATCATCACGGTTGACCCGGCGCCGACGAGATCGCTTTTCTCCCAATCGGACGTGCCCGCGGTCGTGACCGACAACGACGCCAACAGTGTCAATCTGGGTGTGCGGTTCTCTTCGACGCAATCGGGTACGATCGTTGGTCTGAGATACTACAAGAGCGTCGGAGACGGCGGCACCCATATCGGGTCGCTTTGGAGCAGCACCGGGACGCTGCTGGCAACCGCTACTTTCACGCAGGAGACTGCCAGCGGCTGGCAAACCGTGACGTTCGCGAATCCAGTCTCCATCTCGGCCGGCACGACATACGTCGCGAGCTATCATAGCAACGGATTTTATGCGGACAGCCCGGATTATTTCACTACGACTTACACCAACGGGCCCCTCACTGCGCAGGCAGGGAATGGCTACTATCAGTACAGCCCGGACAATGCTTTTCCGACCACCTCATCGAACGGTGTGAACTACTGGGTCGACGTGATCTTCAGTTCCGCCAACACGGTCAACGAACCGCCGGTCGGCACCAACGACGATGGATTCACGGGAACGCTCGGTTCACCGATTACATTTCAGGCGGCCGTTCTTCTCGCCAACGATATCGACCCGAATGGCGATATCCTCTCGATAACCGGCGTCGGCGCCGCGTCGGGCGGAGCCGTCAGCTTCAACAGTCAGACAAACGTCGTCACGTTTACCCCCAATCCGGGTTACACCGGCCCGGCAAGTTTCGGATATGCCATTTCCGACGGCCGCGGCGGGACCGGATCCGCGATCGTGCACATGACGATTCTCGATCCTCAGAGCGAGGTCTCGCTGTTCTTGAATTCTGATACGCCTGCGGTCCTGTCGGATCCTGACAACGTGCAGGTCAATCTCGGTGTTCGCTTTACATCGTCGTCGAACGGCGTGATCGAAGGGATCAAGTTCTACAAGGGGGCCGGTGATGTCGGCATTCACACGGGCTCGCTCTGGAGCAGCACGGGAACATTGCTTGCCACGGCAACGTTTGTGAACGAGACCGCGAGTGGCTGGCAGACTGTCGTTTTCAGCGATCCCGTTGCGATCACGTCCGGAACGACCTACATCGCGAGTTTCCACAGCAATGGTCATTACACGTCCACCGGCAACTACTTTACGGCGAACCACGTCAGCGGCGTCCTGACGGCCCCCGCGGCCGGTAACGGCGTTTACGCCTATGGAAACGGGAATCTTTTCCCGAACAGTACGTATGGAGCGACCAATTACTGGGTCGATGTGATCTTCAGTTCCGATACAGGCGCCGTCAATCACGCGCCGACAGCCAACAATGATAGCGGATTCACGACGCCTCAGGACAACAGCCTGACAATTTCTGCGTCCGCGCTTCTTGCCAATGACACCGATCCTGACGGGGACACGTTGACAATCACCGGCGCCGGGGTCGGATCGAACGGCACGGCTGCTTATATCATGAATACCAATTCGGTGACGTTCACGCCAACGCCCGGATATACGGGTGCGGCGTCGTTTACCTACGCGATCTCTGACGGCCATGGAGGGACATCCAACGCCACGGTCAATCTAACCGTCCTCCCGTCGAACAATCATCCTCCAGTCGCTGTCACCGATAGCGGATTCGTTACGACCAGAAACACAGTTCTTTCTCTCACAGCGGCATCTCTGCTCGCAAACGATACCGATCAGGATGGCGATACGCTTGTGGTGACCGGTGCCAACGGCGGAATCAATGGGACCGCGGCGTTTAACGCACAAACCAATACGGTGACGTTCACGCCGAATACGGGTTACACGGGACCTGCGTCGTTCATTTATTCGATATCGGACGGCAAGGGTGGCACCGCGAGCACGACAGTCAGCTTGAACGTCAACGCACCTCCAAATCAGCCGCCGGTCGCCTCCGACGATAGCGGTCTTACCGTTTCCCAGGATGTGACCTTGTCGATCCCGGCATCCGCGCTTCTGGCCAACGATACCGATCCGGACAACGACACGCTAAGTATCAGCGGCATCGTCGGTGGCAGCGCAGTGAATGGAATCGCAACCTTCAACTCGCAAACCAGTGCGGTGAGCTTCACTCCGGATACGGGTTATCTGGGAGCGGCCAGTTTCCAGTATAGCGTGTCCGATGGCCACGGCGGTACCGCCACCGCAACCGTCAATCTGAACGTACTGCCCGCAACCGTAAGCCTGTTCTCGAGTTCAAGCACGCCGACATCGCTTTCCGACCCTGATGCGGTTCAGGTCAATCTCGGCGTCAAGTTCGTGGCGTCGAGCAACGGCATGATTACGGGGATCAAGTACTACAAGGGTGCGAATGACAGTGGTACCCACACCGGTACTTTGTGGAGCAGCACGGGCTCTGTGCTCGCAACAGCAACGTTCACCAACGAAACATCAAGCGGGTGGCAGACCGTCACGTTCAGCAACCCTGTCGCGGTTACCGCGGGAACGACCTACGTAGCGAGTTTCCACAGCAATGGTCACTATGTATCGTCTGCCGGATATTTCAGCACGAGCTACACGAATGGCCCGCTCACCGCGCCGGCATCGGGCAACGGCGTTTATGCCTATGGCAATTCGAACCTGTTCCCCACCGGCACTTACGGCGCGACGAACTATTGGGTCGATGTGATGTTCAGCCCGGCAAATCCGGGCGTCAATCAGTCGCCCGTCGCCGCAAATGATGGTGGTTTCAGCGCGGGGCAGAATGCCATTCTTACGGTTCCCGTGTCGGCTCTGCTGGTGAACGACAGCGATCCGGATGGCGATGCGCTGTCGGTGACGGGAGTCAGCAACGGCACGCATGGCGTAGCGACTTTCAACCCGCAAACGAACACCATCACCTTCACACCGGATATCGATTACACAGGTCAGGCGTCCTTCGACTATGCGATTGCCGACGGGCGCGGCGGCACGGCGACGGCTGGGGTTAGTCTTACTGTCCAGGCGGCGTCTTCATCCACCGTCAGTCTGTTCGATGCCAGTTCAACTCCGGCGATGACGTCGGTCGCGGATCCAAATCCGGTCGAGCTTGGGCTCAAGTTTCAGGCTTCGAGCAATGGACAGATCACCGGCATCCGCTTTTACAAAGGAGCACAGAACACCGGCCCCCACGTTGCGGACTTGTGGACCGCCGATGGAACGCTGCTGGCGACCGCGACCTTCGTCAACGAAACCGCAAGCGGATGGCAGCAGGTTGATTTCGCCAACCCGGTGACGATCACCGCGGGCACGACCTATGTCGCATCCTATCATACCAACGGAAACTACGCGGCTGATCCAAATCTGCTGGCGAACTCGCTGACCAATGGACCTCTTACAGCTCCATCCTCATCATCGAGCGGTGGAAATGGGGTCTATGCATACGGGAGCGGCAGCCTGTTTCCGACGAATACCTATAACTCGACCAGCTATGGAGTCGACGTTCTGTTCCGAGCGCAATTGGCTGCCTGAAACACGACGACTCATCGCCCGGTTTGCGATGAAGCAAGATCGAGCAAGCCGTCGCGACGAAGAGCAGGGTGCCGCGGCGCCGCTCTGACGTCGGCGCGGCGACCTTGTTCGGGCGAATTTACCGCGCAGAACTTTGGGTATCTACCTGCGCGGTCGAACTATGCGAGGCCTGATCGAATAGAACGGCCATCCGCTTCATGGCAAACGGCGGCAGTTTCACCTGCTTTGCCGTTTCAAGATTGGTCGCGACATTTCCGACGGCAATGAGGCCGACCATTCCCATGCCGACATGGGGCAAGCAGCGATAACCATAAACGCCGGCCTTGTCGAACGTTACGGATATCTCCTGAGAAATCTTGCCCTTGAAGGGCTGGGCGCCCTCGGGCAGCATGCCGGGAATGGTTTCCACGTCATGGCCCTTGTCGGCTGGAATAAAACGAACCGTATCGCCGGGTTGAATTTTCAGGAATGCAGGTTCAAAAGCCATCGACTGACCGTCGGAGCTTTTGTTGAGCATCTTGACCTCGAAATCCGCTGCCATGGTCGGGGCGGTCATCAGTAGCGCACCCGCAATTCCAAAGGCCAGAACGTGAAAGGACTTCATCGTATAGCTCCATCTGTATCAGGAAACCGAGACATTTCCTTTTGACAGATGAATCGTAGCGTATAGCACAGCGCAATCTTTGCATTTGCGCAAACTCGGAGACCTAGCAGATGCGCGCCGCGCTAGACCAGAGGCCCCGGCCGCTCGGGCAGTGCCAGGCCGCTGGCAAGCGCATCGGCGAATGCGTGATGAATATCGCGGTGGATTGCTTCATCCTCACGCATGGCGATCACCATGTCGCTCAACCGCGCGTCTTGCGCCAGATTCCAGTAGGCAATGGCAGCTTCCGGCGCCTGCCGGTTTTCCTCGATCCCTGACTCAAGGCGATCGAGATAGCGGGAGTAGCCCGCGACCGATTGTTCGGCGAGGTAGCCCGCAAAACGGTGAGCCGCTCGCGCCGAAATCAGGTGAAGCAGGAAGTAGGCATTATAGAAGATGCCCTGACTGATCGCGATCAGAAGGCGCTCCCACATGCGGGGCCGCGCGATGGCCACAAAAGACATCAGATGCGCGCGCTGATTTTCGGCCTCATCCATGAAGGCCCGAACCCAGCCCTTATCATCGCGCATCTGCCGCAGGCATTTCAGGTGCAGAAGCGTGGCTGCGACCATGGCAGGAACCGCCGCTATGGTCTCGAGGACTACGACACGATCGCCATACCTGCGGCCGAAAAGCGCACCCGCCATGGAAGTGAGGCCGCGTATGGAGCCCAGAGCGAAACGATCCGATAGCGTTGCCGGCGGATGATGGCGAAAGAGATCGGTTTTATTCACATTCAGCATTGCTGCTCCAGGCTGGCGGCAACGGCTTTCATTCAGGCTTGTCCGGATTGTGCGGTACAGTCGGTTTGACGTTGCCCTATTTTATGCGTCGAATCCAGAAATGTCTCTTTGATCTGGCGCTTCCCGACCTTGATGTCCCGCAAAGCCTGCCGAAGCACGTCGTGGTAGCGACCACGCTATGGCCGAATCCGTCGGCACCGGATAAATTTCAAACAGGCTATCCAGCCAAGGCGTGAACCGGGCAATACTCGCGTATCTGTTCTAGCGTCGGCCTGGAGGCATGAACCGCCCAACTCGACAGAGGGTCCGAAGTCACGATACGGAAGGGAAAGACGCGAGACCGGCGGTATGGATCAGCATCCTGACCTGGGAATTCTTGGACGAACGGAGTTGTTTCGCGGCGCGCCAATGGCGGCGCTTCAGGACGCTCAGGCTGCGTCGTTCCGCAAGCGGGTCGCCCCGGATGAAATTGTCCTGCGCCAGGGAGACGTCGCGACAAACCTTTACGTGATTATCGTCGGACGACTTCGTGCGATACAGACCACTGCCGATGGGCAGCAGGTCATTGTTCGATATCTCGGTCCGGGAGAGGTTGCGGGCTATACGGCGCTGTCGGGAGGCGAGCGTCACCCCGGGACTGTCATCGCGGTTGACGACACTCACCTTTTTGGATGGACCGAGAGCGCCATCAAGGACGTCATGCGAAAGCACTCGTCGATCGCACTGAATGCGGTAGCGCTTCTGGGTGAGCGTTATCATGAAATGCAGATCCGCCTTCGCGAGCTTTCCACCGAGAAGGTCGAGCAGCGGATCGCCCATACCATTGTTCGATTGTCCCAGCAGGCCGGACGGCGTACCGCGCGCGGCATCGAAATTGCCATCCCTTTGTCCCGTCAGGATCTCGCCGAGATGTCCGGCACGACCCTGCATACCGTGAGCCGTACGCTCAGCGCATGGGAAGAGCAGGGAATCGTGAGTTGTGGTCGCAGGCGCGTTGTCGTTTCCGATCCCCAGAAGTTGTTGTCGGTTACCGAGGAGGTGTGACGCCAACCTCCGCCGATCATGTCCGGCTTGATTTGATCACGTCGTCATGCCCAGCCTGTCAATAAGCCCTGAGAACAGTCGTGCTAAGATCGACGTCTGATCGTGCACCAGACGAAATCCGAGGTTGGATGGCGGTGCACCGACGCTGCAACCTCCAGCGCGCGCGTCCCGAATGAAGTTGCTGACGTAAGTGCGGTGCTGACCCTCCACCACCCGAACGCCGCAATTCGCGGAGGGCGGACCGGCCGCTTTGCCATCGTCGTCCAGACTTTGGCGGATAAAGCAGGTGTCCGTCCATTCCCACACGTTACCCGCGATATCCAACAGTCCGTTCTCATTCGCACCGAAACTGCCGATGGTCCGCGGTGTCCGTTCGGCTTCTCGCTCTCGCGCCGATTCCTGCTCATATTTGGCAAGCCAGCGCTGGCTGAAGTCCTCTCCGGTTGTCTTGACTGCATCATCCTTGAATCGCGAGGCGGCCGCAAAAGCCCATTCCGCGTCGCTCGGCAACCGCCAGACCTGACCTGTCTTAGCTGACAACCACTTTGCGTAGGACGTCGCGTCTTCCCAGCTCACGCCTACAGCTGGAAGATCGGGGCTTGCCGCGCCGCTGTGAGTCAATCGTCGGCAGGACTGCTCGCGTACGCATTGTTCGTAGTTCGCCGCGCTGACCTGACTCTTCATGATAACAAGCGGTCGAGAAAGCCTTTGGCGCACCATCGGTCCGTTCACCGGCATATTGATGCGGATGAATGCGCCCGCCGCGCGATAGGAAAACTCACCCGTTGCGATCGTCACGGTCGGCACCTCCGGTCGATCAGTTCGAACGAAAATGAACTGAGCCGTGTCCCCAAAAGCCGCGAGTGGCAGTGCGGCTATTCCGAGTTTAGCAAGAAATTTCACGGACAGGATCGGCGTCATGGACATGTCCTTCCTTGCTACACCGCCCCGCGAGTCTCGCGGGGCGATGTAATGCAAACTTCAAGGAGTGGTGACGATCCGGTCCCGGCTGACTGCCCCGAGCTTGGCGCCAGTGCCAATGGGTTCGGGCGGCCTGACCTGCTTCATCAGATCGTCGTTCCAGGTGCCTTCGACCTTGAAGTGCGCGGTGGCTCCCAGTTCAACAGCCTCGATGAGGTTGTGGCTGACATAGGCATAGATGCCCGGCTCGCGGAACGTATAGAGCGCCGCCGCGGCCGAACCTCCCCGGACAAACCAGGTCTCCAGATCCTTCTGGGGCGGGTTCGCAAATTTTCCCGTTTCCCAGACATAGTCGCCATGGCCGCCGATGATATGCGGACGGCTGTCGCGGTTGGCCTGCTCATGAATAATCAGGACGCGCTCGCCGACCCTGGCTTTCATCGCGTTCTTTCCGGTCAGTGCTCCAACCCTGCCATTGAACACGACATGGCTTGGAATCAGCTTTCGCATGACTTCCAGCGTATCTGCATAGGAATCGCCAGCTGACGCGTAGCTTTTGAATTTTCCCTTTTCATCGCGCGGGACGTAGAAGTCGCTCTCGCCGATATAGTAGGCTCGGTCATAGTGCAGCGGCTTGCCGGCCCCGTCCTTCAGCCCGTCGCGTGGGAGAACCATGACTGCGCCATTCATCCCCGACACCACATGCCATGGGATCATCGGGCCACCCGGTGCGCAGTGATAGACAAATACGCCGGGGCGCGTTGCCTTCCATCGCAAGACCACCTGCTCACCCGGGTTGATCAGCGTCAGCTCCCCGCCGCCCAGCGCGCCGGTTGCCGCGTGAAAGTCGATGTTGTGAGGCATTGTATTGGTGTCGGGATTTCGCAAGGTCAACTCGACGTAGTCACCCTCATGAACGACCATCATCGGGCCCGGGATCGAGCCATTGAACGTCATGGCGTGGATCCTGGTGCCGTCGTCGTCGATAGCAATCTCCTTCTCCTGGACATCCATGGTGAACTCGATCACCCGCGGCCCCTGTTTTGTGGCCTGCTCATGAGAATGAATAAAGGGAGGGGCGACGAGCTGGACCTTTTCCCGAGGCAGCTTCGGCAGGTCGTCCGCAAGCGCAGGGACCGTGAGCGCAAGAACCGACAATGCTCCACAAGCAAGCAGATTACGCCGAGTGAACATGGTCACCTCCATCTGACGGTCACCCTTGTGACCGTGTATGGTGCATGATCACCGGAGACGAGTTCGTCGACTTTGAGGATCGACAAACTCAAGCATTTCTCCTGAAGAATTTGGATATGGTCGCTAGCGTTAACGGAGGACTTTGCGCGGTACCCTATCCCTCCGACCTCGCCGCATAGGGAGCAAAGCGCGATAGCGTTTCATCGATGCGTAACGACCGCCCGATCGGAGGAAAGGCCCGCTGAGAACATTCCAGCCGCTCGCAAACCTTGCAGCCGACGCCGATCGGTGTCGCGCTCTCCGGGCTATTCAGGTCCAGTCCGCGCGAATACACGATACGTTCCGCATGGTGAAGGTCGCAGCCGAGTGCGACGGAAAAGGTTTTTCCGGGCGACCCATAGCCGCCGCGATGGTGTGACACTGTTCTTGCGATCCACAGATAGGTGCGGCCATCGGGCATCTGTGCAAGCTGCGTGAGAATTTTCCCCGGATTGGCGAACGCCTCGTAGACGTTCCACAGCGGGCACGTGCCCCCGACACGGGAAAAATGAAAGTCAGTTGCTGACTGTCGTTTTGAAATGTTTCCAGCGCGGTCGATGCGGATGAAGAAGAACGGAATTCCCCGCTCGCCGTTTCGTTGCAGCGTGCTCAGGCGATGGCAGATGGTTTCGAAGCCGACCCGATATTCTTGCCCGAGGAGCTCGATGTCGTAACGAAGTTGTTCTGCGGAGGAGAGAAACTTCCGATAGGGCATGATCAAAGCGCCGGCAAAATAGTTGGCGAGTCCGATGCGGGCCAGCCCTTCGGTGTCGGCGTCACCGAAGCGTGTACTTTTCACAAGAGTATGAAGTTCATTGGCGAAGCCCATCATCGCGACCTGGGTCGCGAGTTGAAACGCCTGCTGTCCCTTTCGAAGACGAGGCGAGACGTGAAGTATCCTTCGGTCCTTGTCGAAGCGACGATGAACGCTCGGGCTCGACTCATCCATGACAATGGAGACGCTATATTTGTGTGCAAGGTAGTCTGAAAGGCTGCCGGTCAGTGTGTCGGGTGCGAGGTTGAGCTTTGATGCGAGCGCTTCCGCAGCCTCATCAAGGACGCCGAAATAGTTATGATGCGCGTAGAAGAAATCGCGGACTTCTTCATACGGCGTGGACGGCAGAGTGATGGTGGCGGCCTGGCGGTCGTCTCCCAGTCTGGCGGCGAGGCCGGCTGCCTGCTCCGCGGCAAGTTGGTATTTGCTGTGTAGCCCGATGATGGCCCGGCCCAGCGCGGGCATGTTCAGCGTCAGTTCGCGCAACTCCGCGGTCGAGATCGTCTCACCCAGACCGGGATCGGCGAATGCTTCTCGCAAATCCGAAATCATCCGCGCCTCGTCATCATCGGAGAAGGAGCCGACGTCGAGGCCGAAAGCCGTGTTCAGAGCCAGCAAAACCGGCAGCGTGAGCGGCCGCTGATTGTTCTCGAGCTGATTGAGATAGCTAAGCGATATGTTGAGCTTCGTCGCGAGGGCGGCCTGCGTGAGCCGACGTTCCTCGCGCAAGCGCTTCAGGCGGACACCCATGAAGGTCTTTTTCATCGGATCGCATCTCGCTTCACAAACTTTGCAAACCAGCAGGAATGCCTTCGCAAATTTTCGCTTTTTCAGTGCTTTTCACTGAGATTGCGGTGTGAATATTGCGAAGTCCAGATCACTTGACAACCCTGGAGCTGCTTTACGTGCCCCTATCCGCAGCGCGCGAGACCGGTCAGATGCAGGAGACCCGTTTCCTCGGGGTCGTTTTTCCCGATCGCGCGAACCACTACGGGACCCTCTTCGGCGGCAACGCGCTATGCCTGATGGGCAAGGCGGCGTTCATCGCCGCGACGCGGCATGCCCGATGCAAGGTCGTCATGGCGACCTCCGACAAGATCGAGTTCCACGAGCCAGTCGCCGTTGGTGAGTTGATCGAGCTGGTGGCGCGGATTGTGCGCGATGGCGTCACGTCGATGACGGTGTTCGTCGAGGTCATTCGCGAGAATCCGGTCAGCGGGGTGAGACGGTCTGCCGCTCAGGGACGTTTTGAGATGGTCGCTGTCGATGACGATGGTCGTCCGGTGTCTTTCGTGAACAAGACCGGGCGGAAGACCCCGGCCTCGGATGCAATTCAAGCCAGCAAGGAAACTCTGTCGTGAAGCAACATGCCGTTCGCACTTACAAGTCCGCGGAGAAATTGAAGCGTGCCGATCAGCTCGCCTGGAAGATTGCCGAAGTAGCCGCCGATCCCGTGCCTGTGGAACCGGCGGTGGCCGAGATGATCGGCAATCGCATCATCGATAACGCCGCGGTTGCTGCGGCGTCGGTGGCACGCAGGCCGGTTCGAAGTGCACGCGTGCAGGCAGAAGCTCATCCGTTCCAGCCCGGCGCGACGGTCTTTGGTCTGAACAGGCAGCAACGCATGTCTCCTGAGTGGGCCGCATGGGCCAATGGGGTCGCCGTGCGCGAGCTGGATTTTCACGATACCTTTCTCGCAGCGGACTATTCGCACCCCGGGGACAACATCCCGCCCGTACTGGCGGTGGCGCAGCACTGTGGCCTTGACGGCGCCGCGCTAATCCGTGGCCTCGCGACCGGTTACGAAATTCAGGTCAATCTGGTCAAAGGCATCTGCCTTCACGAGCACAAGATCGACCATATCGCGCATCTCGGCCCATCGGCGGCCGCCGGTATCGGTGCGTCGTTAAACCTGCCGACTGAATCTATCTATCAAGCTGTTCAGCAGGCGCTGCATGTCACAACCACAACGCGCCAGTCGCGCAAGGGAGAGATATCGAGCTGGAAAGCATATGCGCCAGCTTTCGCCGGGAAAATGGCGGTTGAAGCGGTAGATCGCGCCATGCGGGGTGAGGGAGCGCCGTCTCCGGCCTGGGAGGGCGAGGATGGCTTTATCGCATGGCTGTTGTCCGGGCCGAAGGCTGAATACCTTGTATCGTTACCGGAGAGAGGAGAGCCTAAGCGCGCCATTCTCGATACCTACACCAAGGAGCACTCGGCGGAATATCAAAGCCAGGCGCTGATAGACCTTGCGCGTCGGCTAGGGCCGAAGATCGGCGATCTGTCCAAGATCGAAAGTATCGTCATTCATACCAGCCATCACACTCACTACGTAATCGGAACGGGCGCGGACGATCCTCAGAAGATGGATCCGAAATCCAGCCGGGAAACGCTGGATCATTCCATCATGTACATCTTCGCTGTCGCGCTCGAAGATGGCGGCTGGCACCACGAAAGGTCCTACGCTCCCGCCCGCGCAGCGCGTGCCGAAACGATTGCGCTGTGGCGCAAGATTTCCACCGTGGAAGATTCCGAGTGGACGCGGCGCTATCATACACATGACCCGCGCGAAAAGGCTTTCGGTGGGCGTGTGGTCGTCACTCTGAAAGGTGGATCGGTCATCAGCGACGAGATTGCCGTCGCCGACGCCCATCCGCTTGGCGCGCGCCCGTTCGGTCGATCCCAGTACATCGAAAAGTTTCGCAGCCTCGCAGACGGCGTGGTGTCCTCAGAAGAACAAGGCCGTTTCCTCGATGCGGTGCAGCGTCTCGAAACGTTGGATGCCGGAGAACTGGCGGATCTCACGTTCACCGTATCGCCCGGGAGGCTTGGCGACGCTGGGATGGCAGGAATTTTCGACTGGTCCGGCGCGGGTCGGGGCAGTGCGGTTGCGGCAGAATAAAGGAGAATGCGATGACGAGCGAAACGACAGCGCCGGCACCCACGCCCAAGAAATCAGTCGCATTGTCAGGAGTTGTCGCGGGCAACACGGCATTGTGCACCGTGGGTCGTAGTGGAAACGATCTGCACTATCGTGGCTACGATATTCTTGATGTCGCAGAGAGCTGCGAATTCGAGGAGATCGCTCATTTGCTGGTTCATGGGTCCTTGCCCACCGCCGCAGAACTTTCCGCTTACAAAGCGAAGCTGAAGGCGCTGCGCGGGTTGCCAAGCGCCGTGCGAGTGGCCCTGGAAGCATTGCCGGCAGCGGCACATCCGATGGATGTCGTGCGTAGCGGAGTGTCGACGCTGGGATGCATTCTTCCGGAATCGCACGATCACAACCATCCCGGGGCTCGCGATATAGCCGATCGGTTGATGGCTTCATTGGGATCGATGCTGCTGTACTGGCATCACTATGCCCATCACGGTCGCCGTATCGACGTGGAGACCGATGATGAATCCGTCGGAGGGCATTTCCTGCATCTGCTCCATGGCCGCCGGCCTTCCGCGTCGCATGAGCGGGCCATGCATACGTCGCTCATTCTTTATGCCGAACACGAATTCAACGCGTCGACGTTCACGGCACGATCGATTGCCGGTACGGGATCGGACATGTATTCGGCAATCGCGGGCGCGATTGGCGCCTTGCGGGGACCCAAGCACGGCGGTGCCAATGAAGTCGCCTTTGAAATCCAGAAGCGTTATACAAGCGCGGATGAAGCGGAAGCGGACATTCGGCGTCGGGTTGCGGCCAAGGAAGTGGTGATTGGCTTCGGTCATCCGGTCTACACACTTGCGGACCCGCGCAACAAGGTGATCAAGGAAGTCGCGAGGCGGTTGTCGACCGAAAACGATTCGATGAAGATGTTCGAGATATCGGATCGGATCGAGGCGGTGATGGCCGAGACGAAGAAGATGTTTGCCAATCTCGACTGGTTCAGCGCCGTGTCTTATCATGCGATGAACGTGCCGACGGCGATGTTCACGCCGCTGTTTGTCATCTCGCGAACGTCCGGTTGGGCTGCGCACGTCATTGAGCAGCGCATGGACAATAAGATCATCCGTCCGTCGGCCAACTATGTCGGCCCTGAAAATCTGCCGTTCGTTCCGATCGGGCAGCGCGGCAAGCCAACCTCTTCGATCCGTGCAGCGTAGGGATTTGTATTGATGCCATACCTTGTTGCCGGGGACTGCCCCGCAGAACGCGCGGGATTGCGCTTCCGCGCGTTGCTGAATGCCCCTGGGATTCTGCAACTCCCCGGCACCCATAACGGGATGGCCGCATTGCAGGCGAAAGCTGCAGGCTTCAAGGGTATCTACCTTTCGGGCGCGGCGATGACAGCGTCCATGGGCCTGCCGGATCTCGGTATCATCACGGTCGATGAGGTCGCCTTCTTCGTTCGTCAGGTTTCCCGGGCGTCAGGGTTGCCGGTGCTGGTCGACGGTGACACCGGCTATGGCGAGGCCCTGAACGTGATGCACATGGTTCGGGTTTTCGAGGACGCAGGCGCTGCAGCGGTTCACATCGAAGATCAAATCCTCCCTAAGAAGTGCGGGCACCTGAACGACAAGAAACTTGCAAGCCCGCATGATATGGCTGCGAAGGTGGCTGCCGCGGCAAAAGCGCGTCGCGATCTCGTCGTGATTGCCCGAACGGATGCGGCGGCGAGCGAGGGTCTTGAAGGCGCGGTGGCGCGGGCACGCCTTTACATGGAGGCGGGCGCAGATGCGATATTTCCTGAAGCTCTTAACACGGCTGATATGTTTCGCGAGTTTGCCGAACGAATGCCGGGCGTACCGCTGCTTGCCAACATGACCGAGTTCGGAAGGACTCCGTTCTTTACGGCGTCTGAATTCGAGGCGATGGGTTACGCGATGGTGATCTGGCCGGTGTCCTCGCTCCGTGTCGCGAACAAAGCGCAGGAAAGACTATACGCTGCGATCGCGAGGGATGGGGGTACGCACAAAATGGTCGATCAGATGCAAACCCGTACGGAACTCTATGAGACGATCGGCCTGCACAAATACGAGGAACTGGACGCGTCTATCGTTCAGACGATTGTTCCGGACGGGATGCCGCAGCGCTGACAGATGTCGTGTTGCTCGTCTCTGGCTTGGGCGAACCAGCTATCTGTTTTGACGAGGCGATGGACGCATGCCTGACCATCGTCGATCTGAAGTTGTCCGGCAGATGCCGTTCCGGCGTGCAAAGGCGTGGGTCACGTACTCTTGATGTGCCTGCGGATCGGAGTGGGCCGATTGTCGATAGCCTCTGGAGTTGCTGTGGCGAGCGATAGCAGTTCAGTTTAGCCCTGTACATTCATCCAGACAACTCGAGTGTGGTTGCGGGAAGCCCTGTTGTGCATCGTGCCGATTGGTGTCGCCGATGGTTGCGAGCAAGCCGAATGAGCTTCGTACGGTGAGAGCCGGCGGGGGGCATTTGTGATGTGGCTACTGGATAAGAAGCACTTTGAACGCGAAGCGCACGACCAAGCGGCGTCGCCTGTACTTGTCGCGGCTGCTCTGTTGCTGTTTCTTATTCTTCTGTTTGCTGTGATTGGCTTTCACCATGAAAAGTTGATCTCGGTACTGGGTGCGCATGGCATCGATCCCGGCTTTGTGGGGCCATAACCCTCGGCATAGGGTCGGCAGCGGCGATTTTCGAGGCTCGCGATGACCAGAATCAGCTGCATGGTTGTCATTGTCACCACGTTGCTGGCGGCGTCAGGGGCCGCAGACGCACAGATGCGCGGGCATGGAGGCCCGGTCCGGGCAATTGCGATCTCGCCCGATGGCCGGAATGTTCTGTCGGGCAGCTTCGATACGTCCGTAATCCGATGGTCTGTTGCGACCGGTTTTGCCGAACAGGTTCTGCGTTTTCACTCGGGCGCTGTGAACGCTGTGGTGTTTCTAGGCAACCGACGCATGGCGTCCGCTGGCGCGGATGGACGAATTGCGATCTGGACTGCTGGGCGGTCACAGCCCGATACGGTGCTTACAGGCCATACCGCGCCGATTGTTGCGTTGGCCGTTTCGCCCGAGGGCGCAACGCTCGCATCGGCATCATGGGATGGCAGCGTGAGACTCTGGTCTCTTGATGGCAGCGCCACATCGCGCGTTCTCGAAGGACACTCCCAGAACGTGAATGGGGTGGCCTTCTCGCCTGACGGACGATCGGTAGTCAGCGTCGGCTATGATCTGACATTACGGATCTGGCCGCTGTCGGGAGGCGCCCCCGATGTGATTGCTCTTCCATCGCCGCTGAACGCTGTTGCGGTCGCCGCGGATGGAAACATCTCAGCCGGTGCCGCGGACGGAAAGGTCTATTTTCTGACCGGTGACGGAAAGATCGCGGGGGAAACGAGAGCCGGAAAGACACCGGTTATTTCGCTCGCGGTGTCGCCGGATGGCGCGATGCTGGCGGCTGCCAGTATCGGCGGCTCGGTGGCGATCATCAATCGCAAGACGCGGGAAATCGCCCGGACACTGGTCGGGCCGGGATTGCCCGTTTGGTCCGTTGCATTCTTCGCCGATAGCCGGACATTGCTGACAGGTGGTGCGGACCACACGATCAGGCGCTGGAACGCGCTGACCGGTGAACTGCTTGGATCGCCGGTCGTGGGGGCACCGGGCGATCCGCTCGCGAGATTTGCGGGTGACCATGGCGCCGAAATGTATCGATCCTGCATCGCCTGTCACACTTTGTCGAAGGCCGACGGGGTTCGTGCCGGTCCGACATTGGCGGGGATCTTCGGGCGCAGAATCGCGTCGCTTCGCGGTTACAATTTTTCCGACGCATTGAAGAGAATGGACATCATCTGGACGCCGGAAACTGTCGCCAAACTGTTCGAGGTCGGGCCAGCCAAGTATACGCCGGGCACCAAGATGCCTGAACAGCGCATCGAGTCTTTCGAAGATCGCAAGGCGCTGATCGACTTTCTCGCTCGCGCGACAGCAGAATGATCAACGCTTTGGATTTTGCTCGCGCGTGCGCAGGTAGTCGTCCGTTGTGCGCGGCGTTGGCCGTTCGGGAACGCCAACAAATGGATCAAAACCTTCTTCGCTCATCGCGATGACGCGACAGTCGGCGCACATCCGTATGGCTTCGACGCGCTTGTTGGCATTGGGATACATCCAGTGCCGGCCCTCCAGCTTGGCCGCAATCCTGTCGATCGTACTTTTGACGCCGAACGGCTTGTGGCAACGGATGCAGAGCGCCGGCTCTTCTTCTTTGATTGTCCGATTGCGGGCTGTAGCCGCGCGGAAATCGATCTGCGGCACGAGTTCAATGACCTTTTCCGGGCAGGTCGCCTGACACAGGCCGCATTGCACGCAGGCATCCTCCGCGAACCGCAGAATTGGCCGGTCGGGATCGTCGGACAAGGCACCGGTCGGGCAAGCGGACACGCAGGACAGGCACAGCGTGCATCCGTCAACCTTGACGTTGAGGGTGCCGAAAGGCGCCCCTTCGGGCAGCGCGATGACGTCGACAGGCACTGGAGCGACGCGATGCAGTTCGCGCAACGCGAAGCGGAGCACGTCGCGTTTGCGGCCGACGGTCCTGAATGTCGCCGGTTGTTGTACCGCCGGCGCGGCCGTCAGTTCGCGCAAGATATAGCCGAGCGTGTCGGGATCATCGGTTTCGATCGCGGCAATCCGTTCGCCGTCAAATCCCAGCCCTCCGAGAATAGTTTCCGCGAGCGCGATCGTCTTGCGCAGACCCACGGTCTCATGGCGAGGATGTGCCCGCAGCAGAAGCCGCACGTTGGAGACGCCATAGGCGAAGGCCGCGGCGGCTGTTTCCAGTCCGATCTGCGTAACCTCGTTCACCGCGAGCGGAATGACGTTGGCGGGCAGCCCGTCGCCGTGGCGGGCCAGCGCTTCGATCAGTGGGGTGCCGTGCGCGTCGTCGTGCAGCAGAAGAACGGGAACGACGCCTCCGGCCCGGTGATAAGCCAGCAGCGTCGTCCGGACCTTGTGGATCAGTGCGTCGGCGGGGGGAAGGGCATAAGCTGCAGCGCCGGTGGGACAGGCGGCGGCGCACTGGCCGCATCCGGCGCATACTTCCGCATCGATGACGACATGATCGCCGTTGGGCGTGATTGCGCCGGTCGGGCAAAGGTCGAGGCAGCGGTGGCAGCCGACGATGTTGGAGCGCGAATGGGCACACAGGTCCGCGGTGAAATTGATATAGCGCGGCTTGTCGAAACTGCCGACAAGATCGCGAGCTTTGAGGATCGCGCGCAGTACGGCGGCCGGATCGCCTGGGTCGGCCCGAAGATAGCCATCGCGAAGATCGTGTGCCGGAAACAACGGCGCACCGCCCGAAAGGTCGAGTATGAGATCGCAATGCGACACCGCCCCATCGCGCGCGGTCTCAAAGATGAGCGTATCGCGAGACGACGGCCGGGGTTGCGCATAATCGTCGACAGTTAGCCTGAAGGCACCGAGATGACCGGCGGCGTTTCGGATGGTCCCTTTGACGACTGGAAAAACTGTGACGCTCGGGGGCGACACAGGTCCCGGCTTACTGAGCAGGACCGTCACGTCGAGTTGGTCCGCCAATAGCTTCCCGGCTTCGATCGCGCTTTCATCGCGGCCATAAACGAGGATGACGCCGTCGCTTGATAAAGCGACCAGCGGAAAGTCGGGTGCGGGTTCGGCCGCAGCGGCAAGCAGCGCCGCCATCTTGGGGCCAGCTCGTGCGCCGTCGATCGACCAGCCGGCGGTCTCGCGCACATTGATATAGTCGAGCGGGGTATCCTGGTCGCCGGCCAGTTCGGAAAACCGCGGCGCCTCCTGAGTGCAGCCGATCGTTAGTGCAACGTCCTTCTGCAGGGCGGCGCGGAACTGCTCGACCTCGCTTCCGCACAAATGCCTGTGGGTTGAAATCTCCGCGTCGGGACACGCCTTGCGCACAGCGGTCGGGTCAAGGTGCATCGTGTCCTCGCACGAGCACATCAGAATCTTCCGAGGGCGATCCACCATTGCTACCGCCTGCGTCTCTCGATACGGGACTCGTATCGAGACCCAGAAGCCTATAACTATACAGGATTGATTGGAATAGTAGCCGGAGGTCGTGTTGCCGCATGCGGGTCCGCGCGCCGTTCGAGCAGGTCCTTGATCTGCCGCCGCCGTTCACACTGGTGACGCTACGCGAGCGGGCAGATGCGTTTGCTCATGCTCAGACGGTTGCGCCGCAGAGCGGCGCCGGTACGCTGGTTTACGTGGGCCGCTTCGATCTGGCCGAATTCGCCGTGGTGCTCGAGCCCGATGAGCCGTTGTGGATGGCGCGTCGCGCGTTCTACGCCGGAATGGTCGCTCTGAGCGATGCGTTGCTCGCTTATGCGCCGCCGCAGAAGCTGGTGACCATCGACTGGCCGGATGCGATCCGCATTGACGGCGGTCTGCTTGGCGGAGGACAGTTGGCATGGCCGCGCGGCGCGCCTGAGAACGAGCCGCCGCCATGGCTGGTGTTCGGGGCCATGATCCGTACCGTGTCGATGACGGGAGATGAGCCTGGCGTTCATCCCCTGGCCACGGCGCTGGAGCAGGAGGGTTTCGATGATATTGGTGCCGCACATGTGACGGAAACGTTCGCGCGTCACCTGATGTCTGCCATTCACGGGTGGCAGTCGGATGGCTTTGACAGTGTTGCCCGGGAATTCATTGCGCGGCTGCCTCGTCTCAGCGACACCCGCTACGAGATTGCCGACAATGGTGATCTGTTGGTCCACCGAGCGGGTACGGCCAAGGTCGAATCTGTGGCATTGCAGCCTGCACTGCGCAGGCCGTCCTGGCTCGACCCGCAAACCGGAGGGCCCCGGCTGTGAAACTGCTTCGGACAGTCGCCCTCGACCCATCCGACACGTTCGTGTTTGACCCGGCTGCCGAACCGGGTGAGTGGGCGGTATCGGGCGTCTTCCGGTTCTGGGATGATGATCCCGAGGCGTTGCGAGGCAAGGCGCGATCGGCCTTCCGCAGCGGTTTTCTCGGGCTGACATCCTGGGGGTGGTCGACGCTGGTGGAGATCGTCGAGGTGACAGACAGCGATCGCGCTGCGGCTGTCGAGTTGCTCGCGCGACAATTGGTCGACCGGCTCGGGGCGCCTGATATCGCTACCGCGCGACAGGCGGCAGCGGAGGAGGTTGGCTTTGCGGAATCGCTTTGCGCCGATGCAACCGGCGCTCTGATCGCGGTTCATCGCACCGTAAAGGATGGCGAGATTCACGAAAGTTTCCGCGCGTTGAGATCGCGCGGGGAATCCCGTCATCAGCGCGCATTTGCGTTTCTGCAGGTCGAGGAGGATGAGCAACCTGCAGATGACGTCGACCTTTCCGGCATTGCGTCGGAGCACAGAGGGCAATGAAGGATTTCTGGATTTCCTGTGGTCATCATCTTCTCGACCGCGAGCAGGGCGGCGGACTCCTCGCGACTGACGAGTTCTTTAAAGCGTACTTCGTCCGGCCTGAACTGACGCCGCCGGCGGATGCCTGTGAGGCCGAGCGGAAACTGCATGCGGCCTTGTTGGCACAGCCTCGCCGTCCCGTTACTGCGGACGAGATTGCCGAAATCGCAGACCCTGACGCGCGGGAGAACTGGCAATTTGTGCTGGCATTTCGCGAACTGCTGCTGCGCCATCCCACTCTTGAGGCTGCTTATCTGGCGCTGATGCGAGACGGTGTGGTGACGTTGCCGCCGTTATTCGTCAATCAACTGGCGCATGTCATCCTGCGCAATGCGCTCGACGGCTGCGACGATCCATTCATTCTGCGAGCCAGCGAACTGTTCTTCCGCCCGCAGCGCATGACGGTCAATCAAGATTCCGTGTTGGCAGTCGACGAGGAATGGATCGGAAGCGAGAATCCGGTGCCGACGACCCCGCTGTTGGCGTTGCTCGCAGTTCCCGAGGAAGCCCGCATCGACGTCCTCGATGTAACGAATGCCGATAGCTATTGGTCTCGTAGCGACATGTTCGATATGGGCCTCGATCTCGCCGCAGGGGGGCGGGGGATAGCTGCGATAGCCGAAGCGATGCGACGATGGATCGCTCATCTGCTCGGGGTCGATGTGAGGATCGAGCCGCTCACCGAGTTACGTAACGTCAGCATGACCTGGTATGTAGGGCTTGATTCCGAGGCGACTGCCATCGGTGACCGGCTCTGGAACGGCGAGGAACTCGACGACCACACCGCGGGCCGCGTGACAGGGCTTTTCCGGCTGACTTTTTCGGATGAAACTGCCGCCAGCCATGGTCTGGAGGACGAGCCGGTTTATCTCATCATGGCACGGACGCAGGAAGGGATACTGCGAATGAAGCCGCAAAACCTGATTACCGGTTTGCCTATCAAGCATCTCGAGGTGGCCAGTTGAGTTCTGCTGCCGATCCAGTGCTGCGTATTCCCGTCGGCGTGGTGGTCGAGCGCCGAAAGGCTGAATCTGAGTGGATCGATTTTGTCTGGCGTGCGGTTGGAATATTGCCAGGCGAGCCGGAAATGACAGCGTGGACGATATTGCGTGAGCAGGAAGAGATCACGCTCTTTTATGTCGGGTCGGCTTCGATCGATCTCTATCGTTCGGAAATTCCTCGTTATCGAGACAATCTCGCCTCCGGTGCGGCGAGCATCTGGGTGGTGATGAGTCCGTCCGAAGGCCAGTGGCCCTACACGGTGACCACCGCCACGGCCGACCCGTCCGAAGGCGAAAGTTTTACCGAAGCAGCGACCAACCTCGTAGAGCCGGTGCCAATGCCGGACATCATTCGCGAGGTCATTGATCGGTTCATTGCCGGGCACCGTGTCGAGAAAGAGGAGTTCGTCAAGCGCACGCGTCGCCCCGCGGATCCGGAAGCACTTGCGCGACGTGTGCAGGGAGAGTGGGACCAATGAACGACGAGGATTTCCTTGCGCGATGGTCGCGCCGCAAGCGTGCTGCCGAGGAGCCTTCCGAGGCGGCAGCGCCGCCATCGCTTCCCGATGTGCAGAAGGAGAAAGATGCTTCTGCCGTGAAGGCCGAAGCCGAACCTGCCGAGGACCTTGACCTCTCGACATTGCCCTCGCTCGATTCCATTACGGCGGCGACGGATATCACCGCGTTCTTGCGCAAAGGCGTTCCGCTGACGCTGACGCGCGAGGCGCTCCGTCGCGCCTGGCTTGCTGATCCAGCGATTCGTGATTTCGTCGGGCTCGCCGAGAACGGATGGGATTTCAACGACCCGGGAGTAATGCCGGGATTTGGGCCGCTCGATCACACGCCGGAGCAGGTGCGTGATTTGGTCGCAAGGATCGTCGGCGATACCAGGCCTCGGGCTGAAGGTGACGTTGAGGATATTGCTGCGTCGCCGTCACAACAAGATCACGTGATGTCAGCTGGGACACGAGGCGAGCCGTTTGATCGAGAAGCGGTAACCGACGCGGTCGAATTCGACGCTGCTGGATTGGAAAGCCGTGTCGAAAAGGCAGAAGCGGGCAGTAACCGGCCGCAAAACTCTCCCGCTACAATTCGCTCCGGTCAGTCGGACGGCTTTTCCGTTGTGCATCGCACGCATGGAAGCGCGTTGCCACGGTAGCGCTACCCAGAGGGGTGCGGCAAACGGCATAGCCACCGGCTATAGCGACCCATTGACGACCACCGTCGCGCAGGCCTAGCTTTGAATCATTCCAAAGAGAGGAGGCGCATCCGCGCTCACTCGGGAAAGCGAATATGCGCGATTCAGGACTAGATCGGGCAATTCAGGTGGCGGGAGGTGTGGCTGAACTCGCCCGCCGAATAGGCATTCGCCAGCCTTCAGTTTCGAACTGGACCAGGGTTCCAGCCGAGCGCGTGGCTGCTGTTGAAGCAGCCACTGGCGTTTCGCGCGTTCAACTTCGTCCGGATTTATACAGCGAATTGCCCGTAGCGGATGAGATTGACGAGATCGATGTCGGCCGGGCCCAGGAATATGCGCTGCTTGCCACGTTGCTGTCCTGTGCTCCTTCGGCGAAGTTGATCGCGCAGATCGCAAAACTGCGGGGCGATGCCACCCCTCTCGGACAGGCTCATGCGCGTCTCGGCGAGGCTGCATCGAAGGCCGTTCCTTCGGCGGTCGAGCGCGAGTATTTCGATCTTTTCATCGGTCTCGGGCGCGGCGAATTGTTGCCTTACGCGTCGTTCTACCTGACCGGCTTCCTCAACGAACGGCCGTTGTCGCGTCTGCGGCAGGATCTCGTCGTGCTCGGCATCGAGCGTGTTGAAAAGAATCTTGAGCCTGAAGATCACGCGGCAACGCTCTGCGAGATCATGGCCGGGCTGGCCGGCGGTCGTTTTCCCGCCTCTGATGAGGCTCAGCGCGAGATATTCGAAAAGCATGTGGCGCCGTGGATGGGCCGCTTGTTCGCTGACCTGGAGAAAGCGGCGGCTGCGAATTTCTATCGATCGGTCGGGTCGCTCGGCCGACTCTTTCTGGAGATTGAGACGGAGGCCTTCTCGCTCGCCAATTGAGCGACAATCGAACGGCCACAGGGAGGGACGTGCGATGAAAGAGAACAACAAAGCTGCCGTGGGCCGGCGCGATTTTCTTCGCGGGGTCGGTATCGGCGCAATCGGGGCCGGTGCGGCTGCCGTATCGCCGCTGATATCCGAAGCGAAGGCCGACAGCGAGACAAACGACGAAAAACGCAAGTCCCGCTACAACCCCAATTCACCCGACATCAAAGCCTATTATCGCGTGAATCGTTACCCCAAATAGCGGGAGGCGACCGTGCTGATCAAAAGAACTCAACGACAGAATTCTCAGGCGGCGCGTCAAGGCTCCGCGGCAGGTAAGCTTGCCGACCGCGGACAAGGTTTCGATCGCCGGACGTTCCTGCGCCAGTCCGGTCTGGCAGCGGGTGGCCTTGCCGCTCTGAGCACATTGTCGCCCGGAAGCGTCCGTAAGGCGGAAGCGGCCGCCGCGGGCCCGCTGACCTCGGGTGCGACGGTTCGTAAAAGCATCTGCACGCATTGCGCCGTCGGTTGCACTGTCACGGCGGAAGTGCTGAACGGCGTCTGGATCGGTCAGGAACCGAGCTGGGATTCTCCCATCAATCGCGGGTCGCATTGCGCCAAGGGCGCGTCGGTGCGCGAACTTGTCCATAGCGAACGCCGTCTGCGCTATCCGATGAAACTCGTCAATGGACAGTGGACACGCGTTTCGTGGGATACCGCGATCGATGAGATCGGCGACAAGCTGATGCAGATTCGCGAGAAGTCCGGCGCGGAGTCGGTCTACTGGCTCGGTTCAGCCAAGATGACGAATGAGGGGTCGTATCTGTTCCGCAAGCTCGGCGCCTACTGGGGCACCAACAATACTGATCATCAAGCGCGCATCTGTCATTCGACGACCGTTACCGGCGTAGCCAATACCTGGGGCTACGGCGCGATGACCAACAGCATAAACGACATGCGTAACGCGAAGACGCTGCTCTACATGGGAAGCAACGCCGCCGAAGCGCATCCGGTCGGCATGCAGCACATGCTGGAATCGAAAGAGCTTAACAAGGGCAACTTCATCGTCATCGATCCGCGCATGACGCGTACCGCGGCGCACGCGACCGACTATGTGCGTCTTCGCCCCGGCACCGATATCCCGGTGCTGTACGGCATGATGTGGCACATTCTGAAGAATGGCTGGGAGGACAAGGAGTTCATCAGGCAGCGCGTTTATGGCTTCGATGATCTGCGCAAAGAAGTTGAGAAGTGGAATCCCGAGGAGGTCGAGCGCGTCAGCGGCGTGCCGGGCGCACAGCTGGAGCGCGTCGCCAAGATGTTCGCGACCGAGAAACCGGCGACGCTGATCTGGTGCATGGGTCAGACCCAGCACACCGTCGGCACCGCCAACGTGCGGGCGAGCTGCATCGCATTGCTGATGACGGGCAATGTCGGCAAGTCGGGCACCGGCGCCAACATCCTGCGCGGCCATGACAATGTTCAGGGGGCGACCGACGTCGGTCTCGATATCGTGACACTGCCTTTCTATTACGGTCTTGCGGAGGGGGCCTGGAAGCATTGGTCTCGCGTCTGGGAAACGGACTTCGAATGGCTGAAGAGCCGGTTCGACGATCCGAAAATGATGAATACCCCCGGCATCCCGCTGACGCGCTGGTTCGATGGCGTGATCCTGCCGAAGAGCGAGGTGGCCCAAAAGGACAACATCCGGGCGATGTTCGTTCAGGGTCATGCCAGCAACAGCATTACCCGTATTCCTGAGTCGATGAAGGGACTGAAGGCTCTCGAAATTCTGGTGATAGCCGACCCGCATCCGACCACCTGGGCTTCTCTCGCGGTGCAGGCCGGCCGCAAGGACGGCGTGTACATGCTGCCGGTCGCCACGCAGTTCGAGTGCAAAGGATCTCGTATCGCAACCAACCGTGCCATGCAGTGGGGTGAGCAGATCGTCAAGCCGATCTTCGAATCGAAGGATGATCTGGAGATCATGTACCTCATGGCAAAGAAGCTCGGCTTCGCCGACAAGATGTTCAAGAACATCAAGGTGGAGAACAATCTGCCGGAGGCGGAGGACCTGCTTCGCGAAATCAATCGCGGCAGCTGGTCGACCGGTTATTGCGGCCAGTCGCCGGAGCGCATCAAGGCGCATATGAAAAACCAGGACAAGTTCGACCTGGTGACCATGCGCGCACCGAAGGATCTGCCGGATATCGGCGGCGACTATTACGGGTTGCCGTGGCCGTGCTGGGGCTCGCCGGAGGTGCGGCATCCCGGCACGCCTCTGCTGTACAACACTAATCTTGCGGTGATGGACGGCGGCGGTTGTTTCCGCCCGCGTTTCGGTCTCGAACGCGAAGAGAAATTGCCGGATGGCACGACGCGCAAAGTCAGTCTGCTGGCCGATGGTTCTTTCTCCAAGGATTCCGAAATCCAGGACGGCTATCCGGAGTTCACGCTGGCGAGTCTGAAGAAGCTCGGCTGGGACGCCGATTTGACCGAGACGGAAATGGCTGTGATCAACAGGGTCAATCCAGCCAATCCCGATGCAGTGTCGTGGTCTACCGATCTGTCCGGGGGCATCCAGCGCGTTGCGCTGAAACATAACTGCGTGCCTTACGGCAATGGGAAAGCACGCATGAACGCGTGGAGTTTGCCGGATCCGATCCCGGTGCACCGCGAGCCGATCTACACGCCTCGTGTTGAACTGGTGTCGAAATATCCGACATTGCCCGATGCAAAGCAGTTCCGTCTGCCCAATATCGGCTTTTCCGTTCAGAAAGCGGCGGTGGAAAAGGGGATCGCCAAGCAATTCCCGCTCATTCTATCGTCTGGCCGTCTCGTCGAATACGAAGGCGGCGGCGAAGAAACACGAACCAATCCGTGGCTCGCTGAACTGCAGCAGGACATGTTCATCGAGATCAACACGTCCGATGCCGCGGACCGCGGCATCAAGGACGGCGGCTGGGTCTGGGTAACGGGCGCGGAGAATAATTCCAAAGCAAAGATGAAGGCGATGGTGACGGAGCGTGTCGGCAAGGGCGTCGCCTGGATGCCGTTCCATTTCGGCGGCTGGTTCGAAGGGGCCGATCTGCGCGGCAACTATCCGAAGGGCACAGACCCGATTGTGCTTGGCGAAAGCGCCAACACGATTACCAGCTACGGATATGACCCCGCGACAGGCATGCAGGAACCGAAAGTGACGCTCTGTCAGATCGTCGCGGCATAAGGAGCAGCAGTCATGGCCCGGATGAAGTTTCTTTGCGACGCGGATCGTTGCATCGAATGCAATGCCTGCGTCACCGCCTGCAAAAACGAACACGAAGTGCCGTGGGGCATCAACCGGCGCCGTGTGGTCACCATCAACGACGGCAAGCCCGGCGAGCGGTCAATCTCGATGGCGTGCATGCATTGCACCGACGCGCCCTGCGCGGCCGTCTGTCCGGTCAATTGTTTCTACACCACGGCCGACGGCGTCGTGCTGCATTCCAAGGATCTGTGCATCGGCTGCGGCTATTGTTTCTACGCATGCCCGTTCGGAGCGCCACAATATCCGAAGGTCGGAAACTTCGGCTCGCGCGGCAAGATGGACAAATGCACGTTCTGCGCCGGCGGCCCGGAAGCCGATGGCAGCAAGGCGGAGTACGAGAAGTACGGCGCCAATCGTCTCGCCGAAGGCAAGCTGCCGCTGTGCGCCGAGATGTGTTCGACGAAATCGCTTCTGGCGGGCGACGGCGAAATCATTGCCCAGATCTACAAGGAGCGAGTGACGAAGCGAGGCTATGGCTCGGGAGCATGGGGCTGGCAGACGGCCTACCGGGAGACCATCGCTTCATAGTTCACAAGGCCGGAATGACCGCACGGGGCGCGGCTGACAGACACTGAGGAGAACGCTCATGGCGTCTTTTGCAAGGTATCTCCGCTTCGTAACGGGCGCGGTGGCTTTCTTCCTCGTGATCGCGCTGTCGGTTCCGGCGACTGCCCAGCAGTCATCTCAAGTCGATCCGTCCGCTCGCGCCGTCAAGGAGCAGCAATTGCTGCAGGAGCTGAATCGTATCCAGGGACGCGTGAGCATTCCGGACAAGCGGTCCAGCGTTCTCGAGCAGCCCGCAGGCCGTGAGTGGCGATACTTCCATAGCGTTACCTTGCGCTGGATCGGGGCAATAGCGATCCTCGGGATGCTTGCCGTTCTCGTCATTTTCTATCTGTCGCGCGGCATGATCCGCATCGAGGGCGGGCGCTCCGGGCGCACCATCGTCCGGTTTTCCGGGTTCGAGCGGTTCGTTCACTGGATGACTGCGACCTGCTTTGTCATTCTGGCGATTTCGGGCTTGAACATTACCTTCGGCCGTCCTCTGTTGCTGCCGCTGATCGGGTTTGAGGCATTTTCGGCGTGGTCGCAATGGGCGAAGTACGCGCACAATTACCTGAGCTTCCCCTTCACGATCGGTGTTGTCCTGATTTTCCTGATGTGGATTGGCGGCAATATTCCTAACAAGGTCGATATCAAGTGGCTCAAGGAGGGTGGTGGCATTGTTGGTCATCAACATCCGCCAGCCTATCGCTTTAACGCCGGCCAGAAAGCGATCTACTGGATCGTAGTGATTGGCGGCGGCGCGGTCGCGATCACCGGGTATCAGTTGATGTTCCCGTTCTACGTCACCAATATCGAAGGGATGCAGCTCGCGCAGATCGTCCACGCTGTCGTGGGCGTATTGTTTGTCGCCGTCATGCTGGCCCACATTTACATCGGCACCATCGGAATGGAGGGCGCGTTCGAAGCGATGGGAGAGGGTACGGTCGACCTGAACTGGGCCAGAGAGCATCACAGCCTGTGGCTCGAGGAGCAGAATGCGCGAACGGATTTGGGTGGCAGGCACCATCAGCCGTCCTCCACGCCTGCAGAGTAGCTGTTCCGGTATAGATTTGCCGACGGTTGTTGTTTTGGAGAGCGTTTATGAAGGCTTTTTTGTTGGCATGCATTTGCGCCGCTGTCATTGCACTGGTCGCGGTCGGAGGCCTTAATGCGGTGCAAGAACCGGTGAGCGTTGCCTTTTCGACATCGAGCGTTCGCCTTTAGTGGCAGCGCAGACTGCCACGTTGCCGTGGGCGTGGCGTTTTGATCGTCGCGATTTGCGCTGGATCAATGCCGGAAATCGGGACATGTGCTCCAATTGCAATTGGAGGTGTCCCATGAGTGTCGCGGAAATCTGGCAGAAACTGCAATCCCGCATGGCGAGCGAACGCGAGCTGGATTCGCTTGACGCAGCCCAACGCGAAGAGCTGGCGCGTGATGTGGGAGTACCCAGAGGACTCTTCGAGCGGCTATTCAGGACCGAGCGGAATGATGAGCTTGAGCGTTTGATGTATGCGCTCGCGATTGATACGCGAGGAATCGCGCCTGCTAATCGTGGTGCCGTCATGCGCGACATGAGCATCGTATGCTCGGGATGCGCGCTGGTCAGCCGTTGTCGGCGTGAATTGGACTCCGGGTCGGCTCAGCGGAATTACGATCAATATTGTCCTAATGCCCTCTCGCTGAATGCCCTCCGCGCGGAGCAAAGCCGACGGCGACATTCCTGAAGGCGCGATGTCGCCTCATCGCAGCCGAAGTAACTGGCAGGGGTGAATACCTTTGGATCGCACCTACCTGCCAAGACGCTACTAGTAATTGAAGTTTCCGAGATAGCGCGTCGTGGTCTGCCGCCACCACACGCTCTGGATCGCGTCGAGAATTGCGATATTGAGCGCCCCGCGTAAAGGGCTGTCGTTGGGAATCGCGAAAGCGTAGTGCTGCGGCTGGAATATCGCATCGAGCATTTCGATCGTGGACGGGAACTGCTGCTGGACGATCCAGCTTAGAAGCGGCTTGTCGTAAACGAAGGCGTCGATCTTGTGCGAGCGCAGGGCGATCAGGCCATCGCGCGCAGTGTCGTATTCGTGCGCCGATATTCGCATCTCTGACAGGGCATCGTGTGTCGATGTTCCTCTCACCATGCCCACCCGAACGGTTCTCAGGTCCTGCACGCCATGGACTGTTCCCTGCAGATGCCGCACCGTGAGTGCCGACGTTACCGCAGCCGTGAACACCGCGATGGCGACGATGGATGTGACCGTCCATATGCTGGCAATGATACGGCCGGCGACGGTTCGCGGGCTGTATTCGACCATGCCTCGCCGTGTCATCGCAGCGGTTGCCCACCACATCCCCGAACTCAGTCCCTTGCGGATGCTTCCGCCGAACTCGTCGTTCTTGCGTTCGAAGAACCAGATGACAACGCCCACTCCAAGCGCGAGAAACAGCAGGGCCAGCACGGCCTGCAGGAAGCCGCGGTTCATGAATGCCTGCAGCACCGGCATCCAGCTGAGCGAGCCGCTCGCGGGGACTGCGATGCCAAGTCCGGTCGAATAGAACGGCGATGTAAAGTCCAGCGTGCGGACGCGAGCTGCGGTGACGGTGATCGCTCCGATCGAGACGTCGTACTTGCCGGTTGCCGCGCCATCGATCAGGGCGCCTACCGTGGGTTCTTCGACAAAGCGATAGCGGAGGTGAAGGTTATTGGCCACTTCGCGCCAAAGATCGACGCTTATCCCTTCCCACTCACCACTGGCTTGCTTCATCGCGAATGGCGGGACCTCCTTGATCCCCACCACCAGTTCGCGCGATGCAACCGGCGGAAGATCCCGGGCAACAGCAGGAGCCGCGGTAATCAGTCCAGAGAGCGCCAGGAAGAATATCGCGATCAGGCGAAGCTTGCGCCACGCCAACGCAACGTGGCGCACGGCCGGCTGTGACGCGGTGGCGTAAGGCGCGATCCGGCTCGCCGGATTGGTGATATCGTCTGTGCTCAATTGTCATTCCTCTGCCCCCGGAAAATTACCATTCGGAGAGAGTCTGACAACTGCGGATCGATGACGGTGAGCCGGTTCGGGGCTGTCCGGCTAAAATGACATAGGGTCAGGCGGCGTAACTTTTCAGCGGCGGGAGGTGGTTGTTGTAGATTCGCTGGCGCGGCATCGTCCCGGCTGGTTCGGGCATCTGTTGGCTCGGGCGGTCCTGTCCGTCGGGTCCCCGGACCTCACCGGCTGCCAGCCGCAGGGCAGTGTGAATTTCACTGGAGGGCGTCCCACCCTTCAAAAGCAACAGAATCAGGAGCGCCTTGATCTCGGCGTTGAGGAGCATCTCGGGATTTTGGGCCGTGCTGCGCATGATGTTCTCCATATCAATGCCTTGCGGTTCAGGAGCCTCGCGCCATGTGGCGGATCAGAAGATCGAGAAGCCACGGATGATGCTGAGGCTGGGATGCCGCCGCGCGAACCTGTTGTGCCGGGATGTGTTTATGGCGGCGAAATTTGCGCGATGGCGGTCTTGAAAGTGTTTCTTTTCCGCTGGATTGGGGCGACGTCCACGTCAACTTGGTGCCGTCAACGCCGCCGCGAATGAAAGCGAAACGAGAATTTGTCGCGGCATCGAGTGGCGCGGGTGGCTTTGTCACCTGGATGGAATCAGGAAACAGTGTCGTAAATTCATCGAAGAGCCGATTGGCCTTTGCGGGACGATTGGGTGCGCTGATCTCCGCAGGATGTGCACGCGCCGTGGTCTCACCTCCCGGTGCAAGAAAAAGCGTCACGACAACACCCATCAAAGCGGCGGCGGAGAGCGGCATCAGCCGCATGCCCCATTCCGCTGCCGCCATAATGCCGAGTAACGCCTGAGTGCGGTGGGTCTCTACTCGAACGCATTGGCGGGCCAGCCGCCTCAGCAGCGATTCGAGTTCTGAGGATGAGATATCCGTGCTGGTCATGGCGCGAGGGTTGGCCGCCATGGTTAATCAGGTCTTAACGCTCTGCCTTTGATGGGACGACCTGGGGGTTTGTGCGTATGACATCCCATAACTCGGTGTGTCGGCGCATGCACCCGTACACCAATGGAGCGCGCGAGATAGACGCTCGTGCCTTCCTTATCCGAGCGATTCGTGTCGCAGCAATCAGCGCGTCACATGCGCCGATACGGCCAGCCATTGACCGCCGCGTTTCGCCCACACGTCGGTGTAACGGCCGCTGCCGTCGCTGCCATCCGCCGTGCGGTAGCTGGTTCGAGCATGGATGATTGCAAAGTCCCCCATGATCCGGATCAGCACGTCCTTCGCTTCGAGATTTGAAATGGTCACCGGATTTGCGGTTTGCTTCAGGAAGCCGGCGCGGTCGACCAGTGAACGATCGGGGTTGGAGCAATAGAACTCGGGAGCAAGAATTTCATCGAAGCGCCGGACGTCACTCTGCTGCACCGAATCGATGTAATCGCGATTGAGGCCGACGAGAATGTCGTGATCAGATGCCATGGTTCGCGCTCCGCAACGGTTTGAATGTTTGACGATTGAACCGCGCACGAAATCTGGACGCGGCAGGCCACCGCCGCGAGCAAGCGTAGGGTGCATAGTGAAGTTTTCAAGGTGTTTCAGCGTGGCGCAGCGCCGATCGATGTTTCGCTGTCAGCCCTGCCATGAATGGCCGCCGCGCCGGGCGTCTGGCCCGCTCGGGCGCTTTTGTCCTGTATGGCGATTTCCTCTCATGTTGGCGTCGGCAATTCGGCCTTTGCCCAGAGCATCTGTTCGAGCCTGCATCAGTGCGGTTGTGGCGGTGCGGATGGGAAGCCATTGACCTCGACATCGAGTCGACCTGGCCGAAAACACGGGTAACCCGCTCGAGTCCCGACCGTCGGGAAGCGAAGCGGCACGGCGAATGCTCAGCTTTCCCAATCGGTTGCATTGCGACATAATGTGATTACTGACGATTATTGACAATCGTCAATCGATAGGTCAGGTTTCTCCAGAGCGAGTGGAGGGACCTCATATGGGCCTGTCTGTCGAATTCACGAGAAATATCAAAATCTTATTCTCGATTACGCTAGCTGGGGTCGCGCTGGCGCTGGGCGCCTGCAGCAAGGCTCCTGCCGAAAAGAGCGAGGAGGCTCGCCCCGTGCTGGTGGCGCCCGTCCACTATGAAACCCTGTCGCCCCAGCGATCTTTCGTCGGCACCATCCGGCCTCGCATTGAGGCCGATATGGGTTTCCGCGTCCCGGGCAAGGTCCTGAAGCGTCTCGTTGAAGTGGGCCAGACTGTCGACGTCGGCCAGCCTCTGGCAGTGCTCGATGAAGTTGATCTGAAATTGCAGGCCGAACAAGCTGCCGCCGAACTTGGCGCGGCGACGGGCGTGCTCGAGCAGGCGAGCGCCGCCGAAACACGCACCAAGGATTTGCGCAGCCGCGGCTGGTCCACGCAGGCCCAGCTTGATCAGGTCAAGGCCGCCGCCGATGAAGCGCGGGCGCGCCTCAATCGCGCGCAGCGCTCGGTCGAACTAACAAAGAACAGCCTGTCCTACGCCAGGCTGCTTGCGGATTCTCGGGGCGTCGTCACGGCGACGCTAGTGGAGCCGGGGCAGGTGGTCGCGGCTGGCCAGACCGCCATTCGCGTTGCGCGTTCGGCCGAAAAGGAAGCTGTGGTCGCGATTCCCGAAACGCTGGTGAACTTCGCGCGCAGCGGCGCGGCCTATGTCACGCTGTGGTCCGAGCCCGGCAAGCAGTATGTGGCCAGGTTGCGCGAACTTGCGCCGACGGCCGATCCGGCAACGCGAACCTATCTCGCCAAGTTCTCTCTGCCGGATGCGGGCAATCAGGTTTCGCTGGGCATGACGGCGACGTTGACGCTGTCCGATCCGCAAAGCGAACGGGTCGCGCGGCTGCCACTGTCGGCGCTGTTCAATCAGGGCAAAGGGCCGTCGCTTTACGTCGCAGATGCGGACACCGGAAAGCTGTCGCTCAAGCCGGTCGCGGTCAAATCCTATGAATCGCGCGACGTCGTGATCAGCGGCGGCGTCGATGAAGGAGCCAAGGTAGTCGTGCTCGGCGTCCAGAAGCTCGATCCGGACCAGAAGGTACGGATCGTCTCGTCGCTGTCGTTCTGATCGAACTCGCGGGAGGACGCGATGAAGCGGTTTAATCTGTCTTCATGGGCAGTTGCGCATCCGACGCTCATTCTGTTTTTCATAATCATGCTCGGCGTTGCCGGGTTCTTCTCCTACGAGCGTCTCGGTCGCGCGGAAGACCCGTCGTTCACCATCAAGGTCGTGGTCATCAACGCGATCTGGCCCGGCGCGACTGCGCAGGACATGCAGGATCAGGTTGCCGATCGTATCGAGAAGAAGCTCCAGGAACTGCCGTATTTCGATAAGGTGACGACCTATACCAAGCCGTCGTTCACCGCGATGCAGATGAGCTTCAAGGATTCGACCCCGGCAAAAGAGGTTCCGCAGCTTTTTTACCAGCTCCGCAAGAAGCTGAGCGATATTCGCTCCGAACTGCCGGCGAATCTGATCGGCCCGAACATCAATGACGAATATGGCGACGTTGACTCGATCCTCTATATGATGACGGGCGACGGCGCCGACTATGCCCAGCTCAAGAAGGTCGCTGAAGGTTTGCGTCAGCATTTGCTGAAGACCGAGAACGTTACCAAGGTCAATCTCTACGGCACGCAGGACGAGCGCATCTACGTCGAGTTTTCTCACGCAAAACTCGCCACCCTTGGCGTCACCGCGCAGCAACTGTTCGATTCTCTTGCCAAGCAGAATGCTGTCGTTCCCGCCGGCACGGTCGAGACCGCCTCGCAGCGTGTGCCGCTGCGTGTTACGGGCGCGTTCGATGGCGTGAAGGCGGTTGCCGACACGCCTGTCGAGGGCAACGGCCGCGTTTTCCGTCTCGGCGACATTGCCACCGTCACCCGCGGTTTTGTCGATCCGCCGGACTATGTGGTGCGCCAGGAAGGTAAGCCTGCCATCGGTATCGGTGTGGTGATGGCAAAGGGCGCCAACATTCTTGAGCTTGGCGAAGCCGTCAAGAAATCGACCGCCCAGTTCATGAGCGCCGTTCCGCAAGGCATTCAGCTTGAACAGGTTGCTGATCAGCCGGTGGTGGTCGAACACGCTGTCAGCGAGTTCGTTCATTCCTTCGTCGAGGCGCTGGCGATCGTGCTGTTCGTCAGCTTCCTCGCACTCGGCTGGCGCACCGGCATCGTGGTAGCGCTGTCCGTGCCGCTGGTGCTCGCCATCGTGTTCATCGTGATGAATGCGATGGGTATGGATTTGCACCGCATCACTCTCGGTGCGTTGATCATCGCGCTCGGCTTGCTGGTCGATGACGCCATTATCGCGGTCGAAATGATGGTCGTGAAAATGGAGCAAGGCTGGGATCGCATGAAAGCTGCGTCCTTTGCCTGGGAATCGACCGCGTTTCCGATGCTGACCGGGACGCTCGTGACGGCGATCGGCTTTCTGCCGATCGGTTTCGCCAACTCGTCGGTGGGCGAATATGCCGGCGGCATTTTCTGGGTGGTGGCGATCGCGCTGGTTGCGTCGTGGTTCGTGGCGGTGATCTTCACGCCTTATATTGGCGTCAAGCTGTTGCCGAACATGGCGAAGGTCGGGCATGGGCACGATCCGCACGCGATCTATGAGACGCGACTCTATCGTGGCCTGCGCAGCGTGATTCAGTGGTGCGTGCGCCGACGCGGCACGGTGGTGCTGGCGACAGTCGGTGTCTTTGTTGCCTCGATTGTCGGGTTTGGCCATGTCCAGCAGCAGTTCTTTCCATTGTCGGAGCGCCCCGAACTGTTCTTCCAGATGCGCTTGCCCGAGGGCACCGCGATCGGCGTCACCACGGAGACGGCGAAGAAGGCTGAGAAGTTGCTCAAGGGCGACAACGATATCGCCACCTACACGACTTATATCGGAAAGGGATCGCCGCGCTTCTGGCTCGGGCTCAATCCGCAGTTGCCGAATGAATCATTCGCCGAAATCGTGATCGTCTCGAAAAACGTGGAGGCGCGTGAGCGCATCAAGGCGAAGATCGAGAAGGCGGTGGCGAACGGTGCGCTGTCCGAGGCGCGGGTGCGCGTCGATCGTTTCAATTTCGGCCCGCCGGTCGGTTTTCCAGTTCAGTTCCGCGTCATCGGCCCCGATGCCAAGACCGTGCGCGAGATTTCCTACAAGGTCCGCGACGTCATGCGTGCCAACGACAAGGTGGTCGATCCGCATCTTGACTGGAACGAGCAGACGCCATCGCTCAGGCTGGCGATCGATCAGGAGCGGGCGCGTGCGCTCGGCCTGACGCCGCAGGACGTGTCGCAATCGCTCAGCATGCTGATCTCGGGCGTTCAGGTGACGACCTTGCGTGACGGCGTCGAGAAAGTCGGCGTGGTCGCCCGCGCGGTGCCATCGGAGCGTCTGGAACTGGGACACGTCGGCGATCTGACGATCTATTCGCGCAACGGTGTCGCCGTGCCGCTGTCACAGATCGCCAAGATCGAATATGCGCACGAAGAGCCAATCCTGTGGCGTCGTAATCGCGATATGGCGATTACGGTGCGTTCCGATATCGTCGATGGCGTTCAGGCGCCGGACGTGACGAATGCGATCTGGCCGAAGCTTCAGGGTATCCGTGACAGCCTGCAGCCGGCCTATCGCATCGAGATTGGCGGCGCGATCGAGGAATCGCAGAAGGGTAACGCCTCGATCTTCATCCTTTTCCCGGTCATGGTGATCGGGATGCTGACCCTGTTGATGATCCAGCTCCAGAGCTTCTCGCGTCTGATCCTGGTGTTCCTGACGGCGCCGCTGGGTATCGTCGGCGCGTCGCTGGGGCTCAATGTCGCGAGCAGCCCGTTCGGCTTCGTGGCACTGCTCGGCCTTATCGCGCTGGCGGGCATGATCATGCGCAACGCGGTGATCCTGGTCGATCAGATCGAGACCGACGTTGCCCATGGCATGACGCGAGGCGAGGCGATCGTTGAGGCGACCGTCCGTCGCGCCCGGCCGGTGATCCTGACCGCGCTGGCGGCCATTCTGGCGATGATTCCGCTGTCCCGATCCGCCTTCTGGGGGCCGATGGCCATTACCATCATGGGCGGATTGTTCGTTGCAACATTCCTGACGCTGCTGTTCCTGCCGGGTCTTTATGCGCTATGGTTCAGAAGGAGTCTGGACGAGCGTGGGCCTGGCGAGGCGGGGCAGGACCAGGCGAAACCCGACCATATCCCGCTCGCGCCGCCGTTGGCAGCCGCAGCGGAGTAAAACGAACCGCGAGAGTATTTCTACCGAGATGGCGCTGCTGCACGACGATACCGAAGCTGAGAAGAAAGCTTGCATTCTCGCTACCGCCGAGAGGCTGTTTCGCGACATTGGCTATTTGAAAACAACCGTCGCCGATATCGCCAAGACGCTGAAAATGTCGCCGGCGAACGTCTATCGCTTCTTTGATTCCAAGAAGGCGATTCATGAGGGCGTCGCTCGGCGGCTCATGGGTGAGGTTGAGCTTGCGGCCGAGCAGATCGCGGCCACAGATGCCCCGGCGGTCGAACGTTTGCGCGAACTTCTGGCGACGGTCAGCCGGATGAATGCCGAGCGCTTCGTGGGCGACGCCAAGATTCACGAGATGGTCGCAATCGCCATGGAGCAAAGCTGGAATGTGTGTGAGACGCATATCCAGCATATCGTGGTGACGATCGCCAGCGTTATCGCGGATGGCGCGAAGGCGGGTCAGTTCAAGGTCACGGATGTCGAGCTTGCATCCAAGATCGTTTGCGCAGCAATGCTGCGGTTTTTCCATCCGCAGATGATCGAGCAGAGTTCGCGAAAACCGGGGCCGACCCTCGATCAAATGATAGACTTTATTATCGCTGGCCTTACGCTGGGGACGCCCGATATGTCGTCGGGTAAGACCACAGCGGGCAGCAATCCTTCATGACCGATTTTCACTATTACGAGCCATCCAAGGGCCACGGCCTCAAGCACGATCCGTTCAACGCCATTGTCGGGCCGCGTCCCATCGGCTGGATCTCCTCCCATGATGCTCAGGGCCGCATCAATCTGGCGCCCTACAGTTTTTTCAACGCCTTTAACTACGTCCCTCCGATCATCGGTTTTTCCAGCGTCGGCTGGAAGGACAGCGTCGCCAATATCGCAGAGACCAGGGAATTTTGCTGGAATCTTGCGACGAAGCACATCGGTGAGGCGATGAACAAGACCTCCGCCACCGTGCCCCATGAGGTCGATGAATTCGACATCTCCGGCCTGACCAAGGCGGCGAGCCGCATTGTCAATGTGCCGCGGGTCGCCGAAAGCCTGGCGTCGTTCGAGTGCAAGCTGACCCAGCTCATCCAGCTTGAGGGGGCGGACGGCAAGAAAGCCAACTCGTGGCTCGTGCTGGGCGAGGTGGTCGCGGTTTATATCGACAAAAGCCTGATCAAGGATGGCGTCTACCAGACCGCGCTGGCGCATCCGATCCTGCGCGCCGGCCGGCTTGGCGATTACGCAGAAATTCGTCCGGACGCCATGTTCGAAATGGTGCGACCGGCCTGACGCAATGAATGCCGGTCATTGACCCGACACACTGTGTCAATTTGTTCAGGTCGCGGCCGGGAACGATGTCCGCGATCTGAAATTATTGAAGAGTCATCAAGGGTTTTGCCGGATTTCGCATCAAGTTCAACATGACGTGTCAATTCGGGCTCAACCGGGGCTGTTGTTTATCGCGGATGTTCTGATTTTCCTTCCGGCTCTGGCCCCGCCCTCCCGCCGCTTTCAAGGGGATTTTTCTCATGAGCTTCTCCCTTCGCCGCGATCTTCTGACCCGGCCCATCTTTGCATGGGCTCACAAGGCGCTGCCGCCGATGTCCGAAACCGAGCGCGAGGCGCTGGAGGCCGGCGATGTGTGGTGGGACGCAGACCTGTTTACCGGTAATCCAGACTGGTCGAAACTTCTGGCTAACGAGCCGGCCAGGCTGACTGAGGAGGAAAGTGCATTCCTCGCCGGCCCGGTCGAAGAACTCTGCGCCATGGTGGATGACTGGAAGGTCAACTGGGAGTGGCGCGACCTGCCGCCCGACGTCTGGGACTTCATCAAGCGCAACAAGTTTCTCGGCATGATCATTCCGAAGGAATTCGGCGGGCTCGGCTTCTCGCCTTACGCTCATTCCGAAGTGGTTCGGAAAATTTCGTCGCGCTCGGTCACGGCAGCCGTGACGGTCATGGTGCCGAACTCACTCGGCCCCGGCGAATTGCTGATGCGTTTCGGCACCAAGGAGCAGCAGAACAAGTGGCTGCCTGGTCTTGCCGAAGGGCGTGAAATTCCCTGCTTCGGATTAACCAGCCCGGAGGCGGGATCGGACGCGGCCTCGATGGTCGACACGGGAGTGATCTGCCACGGCACCTTCGAGGGCAAGGAAGTTCTTGGCCTGCGGCTGAACTGGCACAAGCGCTATATCACGCTCGGGCCGGTCGCGACGCTGCTCGGCCTCGCGTTCAAGGCGCGAGATCCCGATCACCTGATCGGCAACGACGAAGATCTCGGCATCACTGTCGCGTTGATCCCGACCAATCTGCCTGGCGTCACCATTGGGCACCGTCATTTGCCTGCGATGCAGGTCTTTCAGAATGGGCCGAACTGGGGCAAGGCCGTGTTCATCCCGATGGACTACGTCATCGGTGGGCAGGAGCGCATCGGTCAGGGCTGGAAGATGCTCATGATGGCGCTCGCCGCTGGTCGCGGCATTTCACTGCCGTCGCAATCGGCGGCTGGCGCGGCTTACTGCGCGCGCGCAACCGGCGCCTACGCACGCATCCGCGAGCAATTTCATGTGCCGATCGGCAAGTTCGAAGGTATCGAGGAGCCGCTGGCGCGCATCGCCGGCACGGCCTATCAGCTCGATGCAGCGCGGCGGCTTACATGCGCTGCGCTGAATCAGGGCAAGCACCCGGCGGTGATCTCGGGCATCATGAAGCTGCATGCGACCGAGCGTCTGCGCATCGCGGTCGATGACGCCATGGATATCCACGGCGGCAAGGCAGTGATTGATGGGCCGCAGAATTACATGGGAGCCCTCTATCGCTCGGTGCCGGTGGCGATCACGGTGGAAGGCGCCAACATCCTGACCCGCAACCTCATCGTATTCGGACAGGGCGCAACCCGAGCGCATCCTTATCTGCTCGAGGAAATGAATGCGATCGCCAATCCCGACCAGAAGAAAGGTCTTGAGGATTTCGATCGTTCGTTCTGGAAACATGTCGGTCATGCCATCGGCAACCTGTTCCGGGCATGGGGGCGAAGCTGGAGCGGTGGTGCGTTCGCGCCCGCTCCTGATGCTGCGGAGGCGACAGGCTATTATCGCCAGCTTTCGCGCTATTCATCCGCCTTTGCATTGTCCGCCGACATGGCGCTGCTGACGCTGGGTGGTGCGCTCAAGCGCCGTGAAATGCTCTCGGCAAGGTTTGGTGACATCCTGTCAGAACTCTATCTTCTGTCGGCGGCGCTCAAGCGCTGGGAGGAGGAAGGACGGCAGAAGGAGGACTTCGCTGCCTTGCAATGGGTGATGGCCAACGGCTTCCGCACGATCGAGAATCGCTTTGCGGAAATCTTCGCCAACCTGCCGAACCGCTTTGTCGCGGCAGTGCTGAAAGTCGTCGTGCAGCCGCTCGGAGCAAAAACGCTGGGGCCCTCCGACGATGTCGTGCATCGCTGCGCGCAACTGGTTCTTGCACCTGGACCGGCGCGGGATCGACTGACGGCGGGTCTCTATCATGCCGGCGCCAATGATGACGGACCGTTGACCAGGCTGGAGCGGGCCTTCATGCTGGTGACGGCCAACGCACCGATCGAAAAGAAAATGCATACGGCCAGAATTCGCGATTGGAGAGAGGCGGTGAGCAGGGGCGTCATCACGGCTGAAGAAGGGCAAGCGATCGAGGCGGCGGACGACGCTGTCGCCAAGGTGATCGAGGTCGATGATTTCGCGCCGGAAGCACTGTCGCCGATCTACCATCAGCGTCCGGCAGCTCAACGCTCGTCCGGCGAAAGGGTGGCAGGCTGATGACGCGTTCGGTTTATATTATTGACGGCAGCCGCACGCCGTTTCTCAAGGCGCAGGGCGGACCCGGCCCGTTCACGCCGGTCGATCTGGCCGTGCAGGCCGGCCGGCCATTGCTTGCGCGACAGCCCTTCGCGCCGACAGCCTTCGATCAGGTCATTCTGGGCTGTGTCAATGTCATCGCCGACGAAATGAATCCGGCGCGTGTCGCTGCGCTTCGTCTTGGCATGGGCGAGCGCATGGTCGCGTTTACCGTGCAGATCAACTGCGGCTCGGGCATGCAGTCGACTGACACCGCGTATCGTTATATCGAGGCTGGTAAGGCTGATCTCATTCTTGCAGGGGGCGCTGAAGCGCTGAGCCATGCGCCGCTGGTTTTTCCGCAATCCGGTGTGCGCTGGTTCGCCGGGCTTGCGACGGCCAAAGGCACGATGGCAAAGCTTGCGGCGTTCCTGAAGACGCGGCCGAGCTATTTCAAGCCGATTATCGGGCTGGAGCGCGGTCTGACCGATCCGGTCACCGATCTCAACATGGGCCAGACGGCCGAAGTCGTCGCGCATCTGATGGGCGTAACCCGCGAGCAGGCCGATGCTTACGCGGTTGAAAGCCACTTGCGTTTGGCGCGTGCGCAGGAGCAGGGCTTCTTCAAGAACGAGATCGAGGTGGCGTTTGCCCGCGATGGCAAATTCTACGATCACGACAATGGTGTTCGTCCGGATTCGTCGATCGACAAACTCGCCAGACTCAAGCCGGCATTCGAGCGGCCATGGGGGCAGGTGACACCCGGAAACTCCTCGCAGATCACCGATGGCGCGTGCTGGACCATTCTGGCGTCCGAGGATGCGGTGACAAAATATGGCCTGAAGCCCAAAGCGGTGATCAAGGACAGCGCGTGGGCGGGGCTTGATCCGGGTATCATGGGGTTTGGTCCGGTTCTGTCCTCGACCGAACTGCTCAAGCGGCACAACCTGCGTCTGCAAGACATCGAGACCTGGGAATTGAACGAGGCCTTCGCCGCGCAGGTACTGGCATGCCTTGCCGCGTGGAATGACGAAAAGTTCTGTCGTGAAATACTTGGCCTCGATAGCGCGGCGGGAAACATCGACCGCGCGAGACTCAATGTCGATGGCGGGGCGATCAGCCTCGGTCATCCGGTCGGGACCAGCGGCAACCGTATCGTGCTGCACCTGGTGAATGCCATGCACCGGCTCGGCACAAGGCGCGGCATTGCCACCGAATGTATCGGCGGCGGCCTCGGCGGCGCCATGTTGATCGAGACAGTATAGGGGAACGCTCATGGATAGCCGCATCATGGACGTTCTCGGGGATCGCGTGCTCGAACTCGGGCCAGTGCCCTCCGCCGACAATCCGTTTCGTAACTTCAGGTTGACGCGAGACAGCGATGGCATCGCGTGGCTGCTGTTCGATCGTGCCGGTGCGAGTGCCAACACCCTTTCGTCGGAGGTGATGGAAGAACTGGATCGGATTGTCGCCTCGCTGGAGAACGAGCGCCCCGCGGGTCTGGTCATCCGCTCAGCCAAACCTTCCGGGTTCATCGCCGGCGCGGACGTCAACGAATTTCGTGGCGCATCGGAAGCGCCGGTTGTCGAGGCCGAAATCGGGCGCGCTCACGCGATCATCGATCGGCTCGAAGCCCTGAAGGTGCCGCGCGTTGCGGTGGTCCATGGCTTTTGCCTCGGCGGCGGCCTTGAAGTGGCGCTGGCCTGTGACACACGGATTGCGATTGACGGGGCGCGCTTCGGATTTCCGGAAGTGATGCTTGGCCTTCATCCGGGGCTTGGCGGCACTGCGCGGTTTACGCATCTGATCAGCCCGGTTGAGGCGATGACGATGATGCTGACCGGCAAGACCATCGATGCGCGCAAGGCGAAGTCGCTTGGGCTGGTGGATGCCGTGACGCAGGAACGCCATGTCCGCAACGCCATCAAGGATGCGGTCTTTGGCCGGCTCAGGCCGCACCGGCAGGGCGCGCTCGCGCGGCTGATGAATGCCGGATTTGCGCGCGGGTTTCTCGCGTCGCGGATGCGCACCGAAGTCCATAAGTCAGCGCGCAAGGATCACTATCCAGCGCCTTACGCGCTGGTCGATCTGTGGGAGCGTCATGGCGGCGACCGCGCGGCCATGCTGCAGGCGGAGAAGAAGTCCTTTGCCCGCCTGATGGTCACGCCGACGGCGCAGAATCTTATCCGCGTGTTCTTCCTGCGCGAGCAGATGAAGAAACTCGCGGACGGGAAGAACACTGTGCAGCATCTTCACGTCATCGGCGCTGGTGCGATGGGTGGTGATATTGCCGCGTGGTGTGCCCGTCAGGGCGTGCGGGTAACGCTCGCCGACATGAAGCCGGATCCGATAGCGGGCGCGATCAAGCGTGCGGCTGAGCTTTTCGCCAAGATCATTCGCAATAGAATTGAAGTGAGGGACGCGCTGGATCGCCTCATCCCCGATACGGACGGCGAGGGTGTGCGCAATGCGGACCTCATCATCGAGGCTGTTCCCGAAAAGCTGGAGTTGAAGCAGAAGGTCTATGCGCAGATCGAGCCGCACATGAAGACCGGAGCGATTCTCGCAACCAATACGTCCAGCATTCCGCTGGAAGATTTGCGCACCACGTTACAGTCGCCGCAGCGGTTGCTCGGCCTGCATTTCTTCAACCCGGTATCGCGTCTTCAACTGGTCGAGGTCGTCAGTCACGATCAGGCGGATGACGAGATGCTGGCCCGCGCGCGGGCATTTGTCGGGGCGATCGATCGTCTGCCTCTTCCGGTCAAGAGTTCTCCGGGCTTCCTAGTCAATCGCGCGCTGACGCCGTACATGCTCGAGGCGATGGTCATGCTCGACGAGAAGGTCGACAAGACAGTGATCGATGCCGCCGCCGAACGGTTTGGTATGCCGATGGGGCCGATCGAATTGGCCGATCAGGTCGGTCTCGATATTTGTCTCGCGGTTGGCGACATGCTCAGAGCCAAGCTCGACAACACACTGCCTCCGGCGCCGGACTGGTTGCGCGAGAAGGTCAGCAAGGGCGAACTCGGTCGCAAGACCGGAAAAGGCTTTTACGAGTGGAAGGACGGCAAGGCGGTCAAGGGGACGAGCGCGGTGCAGCCGACCCCGGAAATGACTGATCGACTTATTCTGCCGATGTCGAATGTCTGCGTTGCTTGTCTTCGTGAGGGCATCGTGGATAACCCTGACGTTGTCGATGGCGCAATGATCTTCGGCACGGGATATGCGCCTTTCCGTGGCGGCCCGCTGAACTATGCGAGAACCCGAGGCGCGCAGGATATGGTGGCGACGCTGGAGTTGCTCGCGGCGAAATTCGGTGACCGCTTCAAGCCCGATGCCGGATGGGCTACTTTCACCTGAGATGTTAGAGGCGCACGGATTTTTCTCATGACAGATACGTCTGTTCACCCAAGACCTGCTGCCGGTGCCGAACCGAAGGGCGAGTTGTCGATCCGAACGCTGGCGATGCCGGCGGATACGAACCAGAACGGCGATATTTTCGGCGGCTGGCTGCTCGGTCAGATGGACCTGGCAGGTGGCATCTTTGTCGCCAAGTATGCGAAGTCGCGTAGCGTCACGGTCGCCATCGAAGCGATGACATTCCGCAAGCCGGTCTATGTCGGCGACGTTGTATCGGTTTATGGTACAGTGGTCCGCGTTGGCCGGACGTCGATCACGGTTTACGTGGAAGCCTGGGTGCAGCGGCGCGATGAAACCAACAGCATTCTGGTGACCGACGGCAATTTCACTTATGTCTCCATCGACGATAGCGGTCATCCGCAGCCGATCCGGCGGGATGGCTCATCGATGATTTCATAAAAGAATCCCGGCTGCGCCTGCAGCCGGGATCACTAGTCAACGCACCTGCCCCTAACTGGTTCTCGTTCAGTGACGATGACGACGACGGTGCCGTTGTGCGGGCACTTCGTCGCTCACAGGAAGAAGATTCAGCGGCATCTGTTCGGCCCTTGCCTGCATCAGGCCTTTGCGTTTGGCGGCATAGTAATAACCGCGGGCATAGTAGGACACCGCCCGGTCCGCATTGCCGTTGGCGACGCGATAGGCGCCGGCGAGATATTTCACGGCGTAGGTCAGATTGGTTTCGGGATCGAGCAAGCCTTGCGCCGTTCCGGTATAGCCGAGGCCGCGCGCGGTCTGCAGCTTGATCTGCATCATGCCGTAGTTGCCGGCATGAACGGCGCGCGGATTGTAGCGGCTCTCCCGCATGATCACCCGGTGGACCAGTTCGGGAGGAACGTTGTTGGCTGCAGCATGGCTCGCAACCATCGCCTGATAATCCGCAGGCTGCGCATGAGCGAATGAAATCATCGACAGCGTCGCGATAGTCGCGAGCAACAGGCGCTTCATGATGTCGGTTCCCGATCAAAGGTTCCGGCGGACGGTTGTCAGCGAGAACGTAGGCGGCACGGTCGCACGCAAAACAGATGATCTCATTTGAGGGGACAATGTGGAGAGATCGTGGCGGAAAAATTTGCCTGTAAATCGAGCGATTTACGGCGGGTCTTCGCCATGCGCTCGTTGCCGGCCCGGAAGGGCGCGCCGCCAAAACCGACTTGATCAAGAGAAAAGCGACGCTGGCTATCACCAGCGTCGCTTCTGTTTACAAGGATGCCGCGTTGTCAGTTCTTCTTGATCAAGGGACAGCCGCCTTTATCGAGCGGGCGAAATGCCTCGTCGCCGGGAATCGTGGCGATCAGATTGTAGATGTCCCAGCTGCTTTTGGACTCGCTCGGCTTCTTCATCTGGAACAGATGCATCTCGTGCACCATGCGGCCGTCGTCGCGGATGTAGCCATCCTTGGTGAAGAAGTCATGGATGTGAGTCTTCTTCATTTGCGCGATCGTCTTCAACGCGTCGTCGGTGCCGATCGCATCAATTGCCTTGAGATAGTGCATCGTGGCTGAGTAGAGGCCGGCCTGAATCATGGTCGGCATGTGTCCGACCTTGTCCATGAAGCGCTTCGAGAAAGCGCGGCTTTCGTCATTGAGGTCCCAGTAGAACGCATCGGTGACGAAGGTGCCCTGACCATCCTTGAGGCCGATGGCGTGCGCATCGGTGATTTCGAACAGAAGTGGCATGACCTTCTGACCACCTTTGGTAATGCCGAACTCCGCCGCCTGCTTGATGGCATTGGTGGTATCGCCGCCCGCGTCCGCGAGCCCGATAACCTTGGCTTTTGAAGCCTGGGCCTGCAGTAGGAACGAGGAAAAGTCGGAGTTGTTAAGCGGATGGCGAACGTTGCCGAGCACCTTGCCGCCATGGCTGGTGACCACACTGGCAGCGTCGCGTTCAAGGGCGAGGCCAAACGCATAGTCGGCGGTCAGGAAGAACCAGCTGTCGTCGCCGCGCTTGACCATCGCAAGGCCGGCAACGTTCGACAATGCATAGGTATCGTAGGTCCAGTGGATGCCATTGGGCGAGCAGGCCTTGCCGGTGAGATCCGAAGACCCGCCTCCGGAGATGATCAGAACCTTGTTCTTCTCCCGGGTGATGTTTTGCACCGCGAGCGCTACCGAGGATGTCGGCACATCGAGAATGGCATCGACCTTTTCGTTGTCATACCAATTGCGGGCAATGTTGGAGCCGACATCCGGCTTGTTCTGGTGATCGCCGGACACCACGACGATCGGCTTGCCTTTGACCTTGCCGCCGAAGTCGGCGACGGCCATCTCGACCGCTGCGAGCGAGCCTTTGCCTGTCGCGTCGGAATACAGGCTCGACATATCGGTCAGCACGCCGAGCTTGACCACGTCGTCGGAAATCTGCGCATGGGCCATTGATGATGTCGCCAGGGCGAGACCAAGGCCGGCCGCGAGAGTCTTGAGTTTCATTCGTGTCGTCTCCGTTTCTTATTCCCTTACGGGTGCGACACATTGCCTCACCGCCTTCGCGGCGGCAAGGTGAAAGACATCTGGCCCCGTTAGAGGTTGGGAAGCGCGGTGATGGCCACGCTGACCTGGCCCGTGGCTTCGGCGACCACCCGCAAGGTGGTGGAATCGAACGCGATATCGCCGAGGCGGACCCCGGTCACGGTTGCGTCGATCCGCAGGCCGTCGTCGTTCTTGCGCAGATCGGTGATGACTGCGGCCAGCTTCTGCTGCGCGCTCGCCGCGAGCGCCTTGAGGTCGATCGTCGCGCGTTCTTCCAGCGCACGCTGGAGATAGGGGACGGCTGCGCGGGCCGCGGCGCCGAGCAAGCCGAAGGCTGCATTGGATTCGACGGCGAGTTCCAGATTGGTGAGACGAAGCACCTGATTTTTCTGGTCAAGGACAGGGCGACCCCAGATGTGGATTGTCGCATCGCCGCCGAAGCCGAACCATGACTTTTTCTCCTTGGCGCTGACCAGCAATGAGATCAGCAGCCGGTCGCCGGCGGCATTGACGCTCGCCGCATTGACCGTAACCGCAACCGCGCCACTTCCATCATCGGGAAACGTTCGACCCTTCAATTGCGCTTCGACGATCCTGCTGACCTCGGTGAAGGTCAGGTCAATCGGCACTCCGACATTGACGTGTCCGTTGTCGCGTGGCGCGACCACCTGAAGCGTCGTGGGGAAGGGGCAGTCCGGTTTGGTCTCCCGTGCGGTGATCCGGGTTTCGGCCTGCAGGCCAATCATCAATGTCACATTGCGCGCGTCCACCTGGGGCTGGGCTGCGACCGCCTTGGCCGGTTTCATTTCAAGAAACAGAGGTGGTGCGCCGGCGCTGACCGGTGGCAGCGGAATCGAGCGGCACAGTTTCGTCCACTCGCGACGCGCGCCCTGCTCGAGTGCGCGATCGTTGCGAAGGCGCTGTTGCAACATATCGATCTGCTCGTTGACGGTCCGGTCGATCACCGGCTTCACCTGAGCGGGCACGGCGACGCGTGCGCCGGCCACGGTGAGCGTGGTGTCGCCGAGATTGACCTGCGCGCTCAGCCGCGGGTCGATGTGCCAGTTCGTCATGATTTGCGGACGTGCCGTCACCGCCGCATTGCCATGGATCGCCGCGCTGGCATTCAATGACTTGATCGAAACTCCGCCGATCTGCCTGGCGGCGTTGCTGCCGAGAAGGCTTCCGAGGGCATTGCCGAGCGCGTCGTTCGCGCCGGCCGAGAGCGCCCCAAGCACGGTCAGTTTGCCTTCGAGCGGGGTGGAAAGAGTCAGCGCGTTCTGCGCGCCATTGGCTGCGAGTGCGCCGCGCGTGATCGTCCAGCTAATGTCGGCGTTGGAGAGAATCTGGCTCACGGGATTCTCGGCCTTGCCGGCGAGATTTCGCGGAGCTGCCCGGTCCAGCGTGTCGCGAATGGTGATGATCGGGACGATGACCGGTGCGATAATCTCGGAGTTGCGTGCGACGGGTGGAAGCGGGGGCAGTTTTGCCAGCACCGGCTTCTCTGCGCCACGCGGCCACAGCCAGTCCATCGCCTTTAGGCTGGCGTAGAACGAAACGGCGAGTACCGCCGCTCCGACAAGGATCAGTCTTAACCGCATTTCACCCCCGGCCGTTTGCGGGGGCGATGCTATAGCCAGGATGACGCGAACACCACCCTGCCGTGTTGCAACTGCAAGCCGCCACTGCTGCGATCAATGCATGAGATTAGACGTGTGCGATCGGCCCATTGGCCTGCGCCCACATGGCCAGCCCGCCCTGGATATGACGGGCGGTGGTGAGGCCGGCCTGCTGCGCGACCTGTACCGCCATCGCCGAGCGTTCGCCGAATGCACAATAGAAGAGAAGCTGCGCACCGGAAACGATGCTTAGTTGATGGAGGAGGCCACCAGGTTTCACCTGGTCGTCGAGATCGGCGTAGGGCACATGAACCGATCCTGCGATGGTGCCGTGCCGTTCGCGTTCGCGTGGTTCGCGGAGGTCGACGAACACCATGCCGGGCTGGCCGGCGACCGTCATGGCCTGCGAGGCAGTGAGGGCCCAGCCACGTCGCGCGATGTCGTCCTGCAACAGGCCGACATGTCTGTTCGCCGGGACCGCCACATCCATCATCTTCGGATTGGGCAAATTCAGGTTCATCATCAGATCGACGTACTGATCGATCGATTTGACCTGGAGCCGCGGATTGCAGGCTCTTTCCTCGCCGATTGTCGAGACGGTGTCGCCCTTGTAGTCGTGTGCGGGATAGATCAGCGTGTGGTCCGGCAATTTGAGAAGCCGGTTGAAGATCGATTCATACTGTGCACGCGGATCGCCGTTCTGAAAATCCGTGCGGCCGGTGCCGCGGATCAGGAGCGTGTCGCCGGTGAACACGCGATCATCCATGACGAAGCTGTAGGAATCGTCGGTGTGTCCGGGCGTGTACAGGACATCGAGCGACACGCCCTCAATGTCGATCTGATCTCCGTCCGCCACGCGCATCGAAACCACATCGACGCCGCTCTGTTCTCCCATCACGGTGATGCACTGGGTCAGGTCGCGCAACGCGCCGAGGCCGGTGATGTGGTCGGCATGCAAGTGCGTGTCGACCGCCTTTACGAGCCTGAGGTCAAGGTCGCGCAGGAGCTGGATGTAGCGATCGACTCGCTCCAGCACGGGGTCAATGATAAGGGCCTCGCCGCCCTTACGGCTGGCAAGAAGATAGGTATAGGTGCTCGATGTGTGATCGAACAATTGACGAAAGATCATGGTGTTCGGCCTGAGGCAATCGTATTCGCGGTCTGAAAATGACTCGGTTCGGCAGATTGTATCCTAGCGCAATGCTGCGTGAACGAGTTATTGGATCGTCCGATAAGGGTATCCGTTGGGCAAGCGCTGACGCGGCATGATCGCACGCCGGATGCATTTCACAATGTCAGTTTTTGATTTCAATTCCGGGATAAATGGCTAGGCCAAAGCTAGGCTTAGAAGATGCCGAAGATGATCGCGCCAACAAAAGCGATCGTCACATACGCTGCCACAACGCTCAGACTGCTGCCGAAGGTCATGGAACGCTCCCTGGTTCACTCGTTTTGTTCGTTGTAACGGGGAATCTAACAAAGCGTTCCGCGCCGAAAAAGTCAGCGAAGCTGCTCCATCTCCGATCCGGTAGCGCGCCGCGAGCGCGTTATGGTTAAAAAACTTTCAAAATCAATGCGTTGAAGAGTCCTTAAGTTTATTGATCGAACGTGCCCGCATGGTACGTCGAATAAGCTTGTATGTTGCAGGTTCCCTTGCCCTCGTCTCGCTGGTGGGCTGCGGCCGTGGTTTCTTCACCGCGGAGCGCGAGCCGTGGCGCGCCGAAGCGGAAGCCGCGTGCCTGAAATCCGGTGCGGTCAAAGAAAGCGCCGATCTCGTGCGCATCAAACCGATATCTGGCCCGGGCATTTGCGGCGCGGAATTTCCTCTTAAGGTCTCGGCGCTGGGCGACAGCAATAGCTCGCTTGGCTATGCCGACGACCTTCGGCCACCTGCCCCCATCGGCAACCAGCCGCGCTGGCCGGTCAGGCAGCCGTCATATGCGCGTCAGGCCCCCGCGCCGCAGGTTTATCCGTCTTCAGCCGAACCCTACGCGTCGTCGCAGCCTGCCTATCGGGCAGGAGAGCCCGGTGGGCCGGTGTCGCTGAGTGCGCCCGGCGTTGCGCCGTCCAATAATGATGGCGTCGAGGTCGCCCCATTGCCGCCCGCAGACGGCACACCCTATTCACGCGCGCCTTACGCGTCGCAGCCCTATCCGCAAGATCGTGGCCCCGCGCCTTACTCGCAGCCCCGCCTTGGTCCGGCGCAGGGCAACACCGTTTCCTCATTCGGGCCTGTGGCATTGAAACCTGCGGCGACGCTGGCATGCCCGATCGTGTCCGTGCTCGATCGCTGGCTCGCGGAAGCCGTACAGCCGGCGGCGATACGCTGGTTCGGTGCGCGCGTCGTCGAGATCAAGCAGATCTCGGCTTACTCCTGTCGCGGCATGAACGGAAATCCGCGTGCGCACATTTCCGAGCATGCATTCGGCAACGCGCTCGACATTGCGGGTTTCACGCTGGCGGACGGGCGCTACATTTCGGTGCAGCATGGCTGGAAGGGGCTGCCGGAGGAGCAGGGCTTCCTGCGCGACGTCGAAGGCGCTGCCTGCCGCGAGTTCACCACGGTGCTGGCGCCGGGCGCCAATATCTATCACTACAATCATATCCATGTGGATTTGATGCGTCGTGCTTCGGGGCGCGCCATCTGCAAGCCGGCGGCTGTATCGGGTGAAGAAATCGCGGCGCGGGCATCCGGGGGCCGCTATGCCGGACGCGACCCCGGCATCACCGGCTCGCTTGGTTCACGCAAGCTGAGCGCCAAGGCGCGTGCTGAAGCCGACGACGACGGGATCGAGGACGAGTCGCACATTCGCTAGTGCGCGCAATCCAGCGCCGGGATTTCTATCGCGGCCGGTAGCCGGCCATGAACAGATGTATCGCGCTTTTCACCACCGCCTCGATCTGTGCGGTGTTAGGTGCAGGCTTGGCCTGAAAAATATAGGGTTGGAACAGCGTCGCCTGGCACATCATCATGAATTGCGCCGCTGCCAGTTGGGTATTGTCGATGGCCAGGCGGTTGTCCTTGACCTTCGCATCGAGATAACCCGCGAGGCGATTGATGGTGTGGGCCAGCACGCGCTCGTAAAAGCGACGGCCCAACTCCGGCTTGCGCTCGGCGATCGCCATCACGGTTCGCACGGCGGATCCACCGTCCGGCCGGCACAGAACTTCGATATATGCTCGGCCGAAGTTCTTGAGCGTCGTCTCCACGTCCTTCGTAAGATCGAAGTCGAACGCGAACTTGCCCTGATCGAGGCATTCCTGTTCCACGATCGCTTCAAAGAGAGCGTTCTTGTCGGCGAAATAGACGTACAGCGTCCCTTTGGACACGCCGGCCGCCCGGGCGATTTCGCCCATGCTCGCGCCATCGAAGCCAAGTTCCATGAAAACCCGGCGCGCGCCATCCAGAATTTGGCGGCGTTTGGCGTTGTCATCCTCATTGAGAGGGCGGGTGACAGGGGCCGGTGCAATCATTCGTTCAGCCTGCTTTCGAAGAATCCTGTGCGTGTGGGTATCAGACCCATGCCCTCGCGATGGGCAAACTGTATGGTCCTGCCATTAAAATATCATTGACCGAACGGTTCGGTCAATGATATTAACCTGTCAATCCAAGGGGCGGTCCGGCCGCCCCGCTCAATGCTGTCCGGGTTTCTTTTGCCGGATCGAAGGGACACTGTATGGCCGCGTCTGGACGAGATCAGGCCGCCCGAGTCATCCGCTCGGACGACGACGAAGCGCCGAAGGATTCGCGTGTGCAGCCGATCGCGAAGCTGGAGGAGGGGCGCGTGCGCCGCTCGGAGGAAGCACCGGCGGCTGAAACTCCGCCAACGGCTCAGCCGGCCGCGCCGGCCAAATCCGGACTGCGCCGCAAGGTCTTTGTCGGCCTTGGCGCCATTGCCGCCCTCGCCGCCATTTATGGCGGCTATTATTACTTCGTCACCGGGCGCTACATGGTGTCGACGGATGACGCCTATGTCCGCTCCAACAACACGACGCTCGGCGCGCGCGTGTCCGGCCATATCGAAAAGATCGCGGTCGGCGACAACATGCGGGTGAAGGCGGGAGATCTGCTGTTTCAGATCGATGATGGCGACTATCGGATCGCGGTTGAGAACGCTCGAGCCAAGATCGCTACCCAGGAAGCAACCATCGAGCGGATCGGCCGTCAGGCCGTGGCGCAGGACAGCGCGGTCGCGCAGGCCAAGGCGCAGCTCGTTTCGGCGGAAGCCGCTGCCAGGCGTACGGAAGCTGATTTCGCGCGCCAGCAGACCCTGAGCGACAAGGGTTTTGCATCGAAGGCGACGTTCGACGTCTCGCAAGCCGCACGCGATCAGGCGGCCGCGTCGGTGCAAGGTACGCGGGCAAACCTTGATGCGGCCGAAGCGCAGGTCGGCATCATCAAGGCACAGCAGGCCGAGGCCAGAGGGCAGCTCAACGAACTCAAGACCGCTCTGGAAAAAGCCGAGCGCGATCTGTCGTTCACGACCATTCGCGCGCCGGTCGATGGCGTATTCTCGAACCGGCTGGTCAATGAGGGTGATTTCATTCAGTCGGGCCAGCGCCTCGCCAATGTCGTGCCGCTCAACGGCGTGTTTATTGACGCGAATTTCAAGGAAACCCAGGTCGCTCGCCTGAAACCTGGTCAGCGCGTCAAGATTTCAGTCGACGCGATCAGCGGCCGTACGATTACCGGCGTCGTGGATAGCGTCGCACCGGCGTCGGGCTCGGTATTCACGCTGTTGCCGCCAGACAACGCCACCGGCAATTTCACCAAGATCGTGCAACGCTTGCCGGTGCGAATCCGGATTCCTGAATCGGTGGCGAAGGAAAACCTGCTGCGTCCGGGCATGTCGGTCGTGGTCAGCGTGAACACCAAACCGTCACCGGACGGATCCGATCCGATTGCGGCCCGATAGGCACCGCGTGGGCCGGATGATGGCCTGAGGTACAGCACATGGCATCCACCGCATCCCCGACCATGGATGGCGCGGGTCCTCGCGGCCCTGCACCTCCGGCTGCGGTGTCGGAGACTATCGCGCCGCGGCGGCTGTTTGCCTTCCTGATCATGGTATTCGGGATGTTCATGTCGATTCTGGATATCCAGATCGTCTCGGCATCGCTGTCCGAAATTCAGGCCGGTCTGTCGGCCAGCTCCAGCGAAGTGGCGTGGGTTCAGACCTCCTATCTGATCGCGGAAGTGATCGCGATCCCGCTGTCCGGCTTCCTGTCGCGCGCGCTCGGCACGCGATTGCTGTTTGCGATCTCGGCTTCTGGTTTTACCGCCGCCAGCCTGATGTGCGGTTTCACATCATCAATCGAGCAGATGATTTTGTGGCGCGCGATCCAGGGCTTCGTCGGCGCCGGCATGATCCCGACGGTGTTCGCTTCGGCCTATACAGTCTTTCCACGCTCGAAATTTTCCATCGTCACGCCGATCATCGGATTGGTGGCGACACTGGCGCCGACCATCGGGCCGACCATCGGCGGCTACATCACCGAATTGATGTCGTGGCACTGGCTTTTCTTCATCAATGTCATCCCGGGTATCGGCATCACCATCGGCGTTCTGGCGCTCGTGGATTTCGATGAACCCCATCTCGAACTGCTCGACCATTTCGACTGGTGGGGCCTGCTCGCGATGGGCGGCTTCCTCGGCTCGCTCGAATATGTGCTCGAGGAAGGACCGCGTAACGACTGGCTGCAGGACGACACGATCTTCTTTTTCGCGGTGGTCTGCGTCATTTCAGCCGTCGTGTTCTTCTATCGCGTGCTGACGGCGAAGGAGCCGATCGTCGATATTCGCGCCTTCACGGATCGAAATTTCGCACTCGGCTCGATGTTCTCGTTCTGCGTCGGCATCGGCCTGTACGGTCTGACCTATCTGTATCCGCGCTATCTCGCGGAAGTGCGCGGTTACAGCGCGTTGATGATCGGCGAGACGATGTTCGTGTCGGGTGCTGCGATGTTCCTGACGGCGCCGCTGGTTGGCCGGATGATGGGCAAGGTCGATCCTCGCGTAATGATCGCGTTCGGGTTGACGATGTTCGCCGCCGGTTCGTGGCTGATGACATGGGTCACCAAGGATTTCGACTTCCACGAATTGTTGTGGCCGCAGGTTCTGCGTGGCTGCGGCATCATGATGGCGATGATCCCGGTGAACAATATCGCGCTGGGCACGTTGCCGCCGGAGCGCATCAAGAACGCATCGGGCCTGTTCAACCTGACGCGAAATCTCGGCGGTGCGGTCGGCCTTGCGCTTATCAATACGGTGCTCGATCACCGCACGGACCTGCATATCTCGCGCCTGCATGACCATGTGAACTGGGGCAACGCCAAGGCGGTCGAAACGCTCAACATGTTCACGCAGAAATTTCAGGGCATGGGCGATGCTTCGCTGATGGCGCTGAAGCAGTTGTCGCTGATCGTTCATCGCCAGGCCGTGGTCATGAGCTATGCCGACGCCTTCTTTATTCTGACGCTGTTCTACATCGGACTGAGCTGTTGTGTGGTGATGGTACGCAAACCGACCATGGCTGGCCCGGTCGCTGACGCACACTAAGGACCTCTGCGACATTTTGGCTGTGCGCGCCGAACGGGTCTTTCGCGCCGATGCAAGTGCGGCTAAAAATTTGCCGCAATTGATGCGCAAAAAAGCAGCCTTGGCGCATAATTGCTGCGCCGTCACTCTAGCGCGGGAGGATCGCATGGTATTGAAATTTGCGTTGATCGCGACCCCGCGCGTCATCGGCGCCCGCGCCGCCAACTCCGGTTTCCCGCTCGGTTAACCCCGAGGTCCTCCACGACGAGTTGCCGACCGGCTCGGGTCTGTCCGGGCCGGTTCCGGTCGCGACGCATCGGGTCCTGAAGCCCGCGCCCGCTTTCTTTCACCACTGATTTGTTCTCGCGATGGCACGCGCGCGTTGCGTCGTCGTCGCTTCAATCCATGGAGCCGGCTTGCCGAGGCGCAGCCGGGAAATGTGATGACTCAATCTCGTACCAAAATGCCCGCGATCTCCGCGGTGCTGCGGTTTGTCTTCAGCCACTGGCGCAATCAACCCATGCGCGGTGCCGCCGTCTGTGCCGGTTTGACCGGCGCGACCGTTGCGGATGTTTTCATGCCGCTGTTCGCCGGACGGCTGGTGGACGCGGTGGCGCTTGGCGCCACCGATCCGTCTGCCGCACAGCACAGCGCACTGATTGCGTTCGGCGCCATCGTAGCGCTTGGCCTCGTGGCGATTGTGCTGCGCTTGGCCGGATTGCAGGCGATCGTCCCGTTCACCCTGCGGATCATGTCCGATGTCGCTCGCGATGCCTTTCTGCGCGTGCAGCGTTTCTCCACCGATTGGCACGCCAACAGTTTCGCGGGTTCGACAGTCCGCAAGATCACTCGCGGCATGTGGGCGCTCGATCTTCTCAATGACACGCTGCTGATGGCGCTGCTGCCGTCACTGGTCGTGCTGTTGGGATCGACCGTCCTGTTGGGCTGGCACTGGCCGGTTCTTGGCGGCGTCATCGCGTTTGGCGCGATTGTCTACATTGCCATGACGGCGCTGCTCACCACGCAGTACATCGCGCCTGCTGGCCGGTTGTCGAATGCATGGGACACCAAGGTCGGCGCAACGCTCGCGGATGCGCTCACCTGCAATGCGGTTGTCAAATCGTTTGGCGCCGAACAGCGCGAGGATTCCCGGCTCGCGGATGTGTTGCGCCGGTGGCGGCGTCGCGCCAACCGAACCTGGTTCCGCTACAACTATGTCGGCACGGCGCAGCTTGCGGTGCTGCTCGGCATGCGTGCGTCGGTGATTGGCGGTGCGTTGCTGCTGTGGATGGCTGGCCGCGCGTCGGCAGGCGATATCGCCTACGTACTGAGCAGCTACTTCGTGGTTCACGGCTACCTGGCGGACATCGGGCAGCACATCAACCATCTGCAGCGCTCGGTGAACGACATGGAGGAACTGGTTGCGTTCCACGACGAGCCGATCGGCATCGCCGATGCGCCCGACGCCAGGCCGATCGAGGTGCGCGGCGGTGGCATCGTGTTCGACGATGTGACCTTCCACTATCGCGGTCACGATACGCCGCTCTATGATCGCCTCTCGGTGAATATCAAGCCGGGCGAGCGAGTGGGTCTGGTCGGCCGTTCGGGGTCGGGCAAGACGACGTTCGTCAAGCTGGTGCAGCGTCTCTACGATGCGACCGGTGGCCGTATCCTGATCGACGGGCAGGACGTCGCCGATGCGACGCAGCAGTCGCTGCGCAGCCAGATCGCGATCGTGCAGCAGGAGCCGATCCTGTTTCACCGTTCGCTGGCGGAAAACATCGCCTATGGCCGGCCCGGTGCAAGTCTCGCGCAGATCGAGGAAGCGGCGCGGCTCGCCAATGCGCACGACTTCGTCATGCGGTTGCCGAAGCGCTACGAGACGCTGGTCGGTGAGCGCGGCGTGAAATTGTCGGGCGGCGAGCGTCAGCGCGTCGCGCTGGCGCGGGCCTTCCTCGCGGACGCACCGATTCTGATTCTTGACGAGGCGACGTCGAGTCTCGATTCGGAATCGGAAGCGCTGATTCAGGAGGCGATGGATCGCCTGATCCAGGGCCGCACGGCGATCGTGATCGCGCATCGGCTTTCGACGGTGCGCAGTCTCGACCGGATTCTGGTGTTCGATCGCGGCCGGGTCGTCGAGGAGGGGACGCATGCGGCGCTGACGCAGCATCCCGACGGCATTTATCGCGCGCTGTTCGAGCGGCAGGTGCTGGATCTCGACCGCATGCTTGCGGCCGAATAACAAGGCCTGAACTGGCGAGGGGCCCGGCGTGTTGCGCCGGACCCCTCGTTCAAGTCGTCAGCCAGCCTGTAAGCCGGGTTCTGTAGGGCCTGAATGGTTTGCACCACACAGACGTGACGGCCATTCTTCTGGGGCGCCGGTTGCCCGGCGCCTCAAGCAACCTACCCGGACAGCGGGCCTGACATCGCCCTGCGGAGTTATCGCTCGATGAGCGAACTATCCGCGCTGCCGTCCCTATTCGGTTTTGCTCCCGGTGGGGTTTGCCATGCCGTCCCCGTTGCCGGAAACGCGGTGCGCTCTTACCGCACCTTTTCACCCTTACCGCCCTTCCCGGGTAGGGTGGGGTGGCGGTTCATTCTCTGTGGCACTTTCCCTGGGGTCGCCCCCGCCGGACGTTATCCGGCACCGTATGTCGATGGAGCCCGGACTTTCCTCCCCGGCGACCTTTCGGCCCCTGCCGGAGCGGCCGTCCGGCCGACTGACGCCCTCAGTGATGGGCGCGGCAGCCGGCAAGGTCAAGAGGCCGGTGCGGTTTCCGGCGGCAGGGCCGCGAGCAGATGCTCCAGGGTCGCCACCGTCGAGCGGTCGGCGACGCCGTCGACCCGCTCGGGCCGGAAATGGCGCTGGAAGGCGCAGACGACATCCAGTGTCGTCGTGTCGTACTGGCTGGTCAGGGCGACGTTGTAGCCATAGCGCGACAGCGCGCGCTGAAACTGCAGCACGTCCTCACCGGTGGCGTTCAGCACTTTCTGCTCGCTGCGGTCGAGGGGGACCGGCTCGACCCAGTGGCCGACGCCGGATTCAGCCAGCAACCGCCATGGGAATTTCTCGCCGGGGTCCTTCTTGCGGGCGGGCGCGACATCTGAATGGCCGAGGACGCGTTGCTTGACGATGTTGCGGCGGAGCATGATGCCCTTGCATAGCGCGATCACCGCCGCGATCTGCCGCAGAGGAAAATCCGGGTAGCCAAGATCGTGGCCCGGGTTGACGATCTCGATGCCGATCGAGCGCGAGTTGATGTCGGTTTCGCCCGCCCAGAAAGAGACGCCGGCGTGCCAGGCGCGGGCGGATTCCTTCACCGACTGGATTACCGCGCCGTCCTCCAGCACGATGTAGTGCGACGAAACCTCGGTGCCGGTGGTGCACAGCCGTTCGATCGCTGCCGCCGCGGTCGCCATGCCGGTGTAGTGGAGGAGAATCATGTCCGGCTCCCGGCCGCCCCGTCGCTCATCGAAATTGGCGGACGGCTTTACGTCCGACACAACGGACGAATCCGGCATGAAGCTCAACATGTCACCCTTTAAACCCTGAAACGCAGCACCGCCGTCGCTCCGACAATCGCATGTCACGTCGCGATTGCCACGATCGGATGCGATTCTGTGAGATGACAACCCAAACCGGGCAAGACGGCGGCGGCACCATGATACTCTGGACGCACTAACCAGACCGGGCGGGTCAGCGCAATTTCTCGGCCGCGTTATCCACACGCACTGCGCGTATCGCACAACCATCTTCGCCAGGTTCACCGGTTCGGGATCGCTTCATCAACGATTCCTTAACGATAATTACCACTACTGAAGGGTGAAGAGTCGCGCCGAAATTGGAGCGATCGTGGTTCCGTTGGTGCCCAAAATCCATGGCAGGCCATCCGATTCCATGTGGAGACCCGATCCTGCGACAAGGAACCGTCAGTGCTCGGCACATTGAAAATATTGGAAATTTTCAATGGCTTGCGATGCTCGATCGCAGGCGGCGGTCGGCTGGCGCACGGCGGGCGGCGCATTCGCGGGTGCATCGCATGACTGGCAGCGTTCCGCATATATCCGTGCTTGGCCAAGAGGCCGTAGAGTTTCTCGCGCCGCGCGCGGGCGGTATCTATGTCGATGCCACTTTCGGGGCTGGCGGATACAGCCGCGCCATTCTCGCTATTCCCGGCACGCGCGTTATCGGCGTCGATCGCGATCGAACCGCCATCGCCGCCGGCTTCGATCTTGTCGACAGCTCCGGCGGCCGTCTGACGTTGACGGAAGATCGCTTCTCCAATCTCGCGGCGATCTGCGCCGCAGAAGGCGCTGCGCAGGTCGATGGCGTCGTGATGGACGTGGGCGTCTCGTCCATGCAGCTCGACCGCGCCGAGCGCGGATTTTCCTTCCGCTACGATGGTCCGCTCGACATGCGTATGGGCCACGATGGACCCACGGCGGCCGACGTGATTGCGCGGGCGTCCGAAACCGATCTCGCCAACATCATCTATATCTTCGGCGAAGAGCGCCGGTCGCGTGCGGTGGCGCGGGCGATCGTGGCCGCGCGGCGCGAGGCGCCCATCGTGACGACGCGGGCGCTCGCTGACATTGTGGCGCGGGTGGTGCGTTCGAAGCCGAACGAAATTCATCCGGCAACCCGAACCTTTCAGGGGCTGCGTATCTTCATCAACGAAGAACTGGACGAACTGTATGCAGCGCTCGTGGCTTCTGAGCAGGTGCTCAAGCCCGGTGGCCGGCTGGTGGTGGTGTCGTTCCATTCTCTCGAGGATCGCATCGTCAAGAATTTCCTGAGCGCACGCGGCAAACGGGCCGGGGGCTCGCGGCATCTGCCGGATGTCGAGCAGGATGAACCGAGTTTCGAAATTCTCACCAGGCGTCCCGTGACACCGGGGCACGATGAGATTGCCGCCAATCCACGCGCGCGTTCGGCGAAACTGCGCGCCGCCCAGCGAACCGATGCGCCCGCGCAGACCGATCATGAAACCTTCGGCTGGCCGTCGCTCGCGGCCGTGATGAGAGGAGGGTGACATGCGGATCATCCACTTCTTCGTCATCTGCGCCCTGATCTTTGCCGCGGCCTATGTCTATCGCATAAAGATGGAATCGACCGTTCGTACCGAGCGCGTTCTGCGGTTGCGCCATGACGTTCGCGAGGAACGCAACAAGATCGCGCGCCTGCATGCAGAGTGGGCGAAACTCCAGGCTCCGAGCCGGCTGCAAGGACTGGTCGAACGACATCTTCCGCTCAGGCCAATCGATGCGACCCAGTACGATTCCCTGAAGAATTTGCCGCAGCGTCCGCCGAGCCTGGTTTCGCCGGATGAGCCCGATCCGATCGCCGCCATGATCGACATGGTGGAGAAGGATGAAAGCACGGGGTCGATCCCGCAAGGAGCGCGGCGATGAGTGATCAGACGTTTCAGGTCACCCGGCCTCCCGAGCCATGGCGCCAGCGACTGGTGCGTTCGCTGCTCTACGGGCAGAACGTCGATCGCGCCGCGAAGGCTCGCGCTCGTGTCGGCCTTGCCATCCTCGCGTTTTCGGCCGTGTTCGCGATCATCGCGGCGCGGTTGCTGATGTATGCGATCGTCGGCGACAGTCATGGTACTCGCCGCACGGCCTCGCAGGATGCCATCGCGACCGCGCGCCCCGACATCGTTGACCGCAACGGCGAAATTCTCGCGACCGACGTCAAGGCCTCGTCATTATTCGGCGAGCCGCGCCGCATTATCGATGTCGATGAGGCCGTCGAACTTCTGACCGCAACCTTGCCTGATCTCGATGAGCGCGAGGCCCGCGAACGGCTGTCGTCGCGCAAGGGATTTGTCTGGCTCAAGCGCGAACTGACGCCGCAGCAGCAGAAAGACGTGTTCCGCCTCGGCATTCCGGGGATCGGCTTCCTGCGGGAGAACAAGCGTGTCTATCCGAGTGGCGTGGACGTTTCGCACCTGATCGGCCTCGTCAATGTCGACAACCAGGGCATCGCCGGTATCGAGAAATGGCTCGATACCAACGGTCTTGCCGATCTGCATCGCGCCGGCTTCGCCACCGATCGCCAGCAGATGCCGGTCGAGCTTGCTGTGGACCTGCGTGTCGAGCACGCGCTGCGCGACGAGTTGATGAAGGCCAAGATCAAGTTCAAGGCCAAGGCTGCGTCTGGAATCGTCAGCAACGTCAACACCGGTGAAATCATCGCAATGGTGTCGCTGCCGGATTTCGATCCCAATAATCCGCGCGAAGCCAATGACCCCGACCGGATTAATCGCCTGACCACCGGCGTCTACGAAATGGGGTCGACCTTCAAGGCGTTCACGCTGGCGATGGCGCTCGACTCGGGCAAGGCGACGCTCAATTCAATGTATGATGTGCGTGCGCCGCTGCGCTACGGCCGGTTCAAGATTCACGACGACCACCCGCTAGGCCGCTTCATCAACATGAAGGAGGTCTTCACCTACTCGTCGAACATCGGTGCAGCTCGGATCGCGCTGGCGCAGGGCGTGGAGGCTCACAAGGCGTTCCTCGCCAAGATGGGGCAATTGACCCGGCTGCGCACCGAACTGCCGGAAAGCGCTTCGCCGATCCTCCCGCGCAAATGGGGTGAACTGAACACCGTGACCATTTCGTTCGGCCACGGTCTGTCGGTGGCGCCGCTTCAGGCGGTGATGGGCATCGACGCGCTGGTGAACGGCGGTTATCTCATTCCGCCGACCTTCCTGAAACGTTCCGAGAGCGAAGCAAAGGCACTCGCCAAACGGGTGATCAAGCAGGAAACCAGCGACAAGATGCGCTTCCTGATGCGCCTGAATGCCGAAGTCGGCACCGCGCGGAAGGCGGACGTCAAAGGCTACTATATCGGCGGCAAGACTGGCACGGCGGAAAAGGTCATCAATGGCCGTTATGCCAAGAAGCGTGTGCTCAACGCGTTCACTGCGATTATGCCGGCGGACAAGCCGCAGTATCAGCTTCTGGTCATGTTGGACGAGCCGCAGCCATTGCCTGAAACCCATGGCTTCATTACTTCAGGCTGGAACGCGGTTCCGACCGGCGGCAAGGTCATCGCGCGCATCGCGCCGCTGCTGGGCATCGAACCCCGGTTCGATCTGCCGCCGTCCGAGCGCCTTATTCTTGCGACATCGAAGGAGAGCCGGTAAGCGCAACGCGAGGGCCGAGGACTGCGCTGGCCGGACTGGAGACCTATGAAACTTGGCGATCTTTTCAGCGGCAATGCCGTGGTCGATGCGCAGGCCGGTGAGGTTGCCGTCACCGGGCTGGCCGTAGACAGTCGTGCCGTGAAGCCGGGCGACGTGTTCTTTGCGCTGGCGGGCGCAAGGACAGATGGCGCGCGCTTCATCGATCAGGCGATCGCGTCGGGCGCCGTTGCCGTGGTCAGTGACCGCATGCCGGACGGCGATCGCCGGGTGCCGTTCATCGCGAGTTCCAATCCACGCCGCGCGCTGGCGCTGGCCGCCGCGCGGTTTTACCCCGGCCAGCCTGCAATCATTGCGGCTGTCACCGGCACCAGCGGCAAGACTTCGGTTGCCGCCTTCACACGACAGATCTGGCAGCATCTCGGTCACGCGGCGGCAAGCATCGGTACTATCGGAATCGTAGCGCCCCATCGCGAGGTCTATGGCTCGCTCACCACGCCCGATCCGATCGCGCTTCACCGTTCGCTGGACGAACTCGCCCGCGAGGGCGTGACTCATCTTGCGCTGGAGGCATCGTCGCATGGCCTCGATCAGTATCGGCTCGACGGTGTACGCGTTACCGCAGCAGCATTCACCAACCTGTCGCGCGACCATATGGATTACCACCCGACAGTTGAGCACTATCTCGCGGCGAAACTTCGTCTGTTCACCGATCTTGTTGCCGAGGGTGGTCCAGCGGTGATAGCGGCGGATCACGCTCACTCGGCGGCCGTCATTGAAGCGGCGGAAGCGCGCAAGCTCAGGGTGATGACCGTGGGGCGCGGTGGCGACGCCATTCGCCTGCGGTCCGCGCGGATCGAAGGCTTCGCGCAGGTTCTCTCCGTCTCCTGCGAGGGCCGCACTTACGATCTTCGACTGCCACTGGTGGGTGAATTCCAGGTTGAGAATGCGCTGGTGTCGGCGGGGCTCGCGATCGGGACCGGCGAGCAAGCCGACCGGGTTTTTGCCGCGCTTGAAAAACTGGAAGGCGCCAAGGGGCGACTCGAACTCGTCGGCGAGCGCAATGGCGCGCCGGTGTTCGTTGACTACGCCCACAAGCCCGATGCGCTCGCCAAGGCGCTCGAGGCGTTGCGGCCATATGCGAGGCGGAGACTGGTGGTGGTGTTCGGCGCGGGAGGCGATCGCGATGCCGGCAAGCGCCCGTTGATGGGCGCGATTGCAGCCGAGGGAGCCGATAAGGTCATCGTGACCGACGACAATCCGCGCAGCGAGGACCCGGCGACAATTCGCGCCGCGATACTTGCCGCGGCTAAAGGTGCGATGGAGATCGGCGACCGCGCCGAGGCGATCCGCGCTGCGATCGGCGAGTTGCAGCCGGGCGACGCCCTGCTGATTGCGGGCAAGGGGCACGAGACCGGGCAGATTGTTGGAGATCGCGTGCTGCCGTTCAGCGATCATGACGCCGCTGCGGCGGCGCTGGCGGAGGCTGCATGAGCATGGAGCCGCTCTGGACCGTTCCGGCGATGGCCGATGCGATGCGCGCGGCGCGCAGCGGGACGTTGCCGAATTCGATCGCCGGTCTTTCGATCGACAGCCGGACCGTGACACCGGGAGAGGCCTATTTCGCCATCAAGGGCGACGTACATGACGGTCACGACTTTGTCGAGGCCGCGATCAAGAACGGAGCCGGGCTTGCGGTTGTCGCGGAGTCCCATCGCGCGAATTTCGATGCCACCCTTCCTTTGCTGGTGGTGCCGGATGTTCTTGCCGGGCTGATCGATCTTGCGCGCGCGGCGCGTGCGCGCTCGCAGGCGAAAATCGTCGCGGTGACCGGATCGGTCGGCAAGACATCCACCAAGGAAGCCCTGCGCAGCGTACTCAGCGCGCAAGGCGTAACCCACGCCTCGGCGGCGTCGTTCAACAATCATTGGGGCGTGCCGCTGTCTCTGGCGCGGTGTCCCGCTTCGGCGGCTTACGCGATTTTCGAGATCGGCATGAATCATGCCGGAGAGATCGAGCCGCTGGTGAAAATGGTGCGACCGCACGTCGCCATCATTACGACTGTCGAGCCGGTGCATCTGGAATTCTTCTCAGGGGTGGAAGCGATCGCGGACGCCAAGGCGGAGATTTTCACCGGAATCGAACCGGGTGGAGCGGCGGTGCTCAACAGCGACAACGATCAGTTCGGCCGGCTTCAGAAGCGCGCGAAACAGGCTGGCGTCAGCCGGATTGTGTCGTTCGGTTCAGGGAAGAAGGCCGATGCACGCATGATCGATGTGTCGCTGCATGCAACCTGTTCGGCGGTCCGTGCGGATATCCTCGGATACGAGGTCGCCTACAAGGTCGCCGTGCCTGGCCGTCATATCGCCATGAATTCGCTGGCGGTGCTGGCGGCGTCATCGCTGGTTGGTGCCGATCTCGCGCTTGCCGCCCTGGCGCTGTCGCAGATTCAACCGGCTGCCGGTCGTGGCGTGCGGCACCAACTCGGCCTCGCCTCGGGGTCGGCGCTGCTGATCGATGAAAGCTATAACGCCAATCCGGCGTCGATGGCGGCAGCGCTCAATGTGCTGGGCCGCGCCGAAGTTGGATCACGTGGACGGCGTATCGCCGTACTTGGAGATATGCTCGAACTTGGCCCAGCAGGTCCGGATTTGCACCGCGGGCTCGCCACGTCGGTTACGGAAAACAAGATCGATGCCGTATTCTGTTGCGGCCCGTTGATGCGGCATCTGTGGGATGCGCTTCCGGCCGCGAAGAAAGGCGGCTACGCCGAGAATTCGGCCGCTCTTGAACCCCAGGTGGTTTCCGCCGTCGGCACTGGCGACGTCATTACCGTGAAGGGCTCGCTCGGTTCACGCATGAAGCTCATTGTCGCGGCGCTGGAAAAGCGTTTTCCCTCAAACGCCACGGTCGACGACCCGGCGGAATAGGCGATTTCACATGTTTTATTGGCTCACCGACCTCGTAGGCACGATCCCGGGTATCAACGTCTTTCGCTACATCACGTTTCGCACCGGCGGCGCGATCGTCACCGGCGCGTTGTTCGTCTTCATGTTCGGGCCCTGGATCATCGACCATCTGCGTCTCGCGCAAGGCAAGGGGCAGCCGATCCGCGCCGACGGACCGCCGACTCATCTCGTGAGCAAAAAAGGTACGCCGACCATGGGCGGCCTGATGATTCTGTCAGGTCTGGTGGTGTCGACCTTGCTCTGGGCGAACCTGCGCAATCCGTATGTCTGGATCGTGCTGCTGGTCACGCTCGGCTTCGGCTTCGTCGGCTTCTATGACGATTATCTCAAGGTAACCAAACAGACTCACAAAGGCTTCTCGGGCCGGCTGCGGCTCGGCGCGGAAGCGGCGATCGCGCTTGCGGCCTGCGCCTGGATCGTCTGGGTTGGTCGTGATCCGTCGGTCACGTCGGTTTCGATTCCGTTCGTCAAGGAATTTACGATCAAGCTGAGTTGGTTCTATCTCGCGTTCGGCATGTTCATCATCGTCGGCGCGGGCAACGCCGTGAACCTGACCGACGGCCTCGATGGTCTGGCCATTGTGCCGGTGATGATCGCGGCCGCGAGTTTCGGCATGATCGCCTATCTCGTCGGCAACGCGGTGTTTTCGGAATATCTGCAGATTCGCTATGTCGCGGGCACCGGCGAACTCGCGGTGCTGAGCGGCGCGGTGCTCGGCGCGGGTCTCGGTTTTCTCTGGTTCAATGCGCCACCGGCCTCGATCTTCATGGGCGACACCGGTTCCCTCGCGCTGGGCGGCATGCTCGGCGCGATCGCGGTTGCGACCAAGCACGAGATCGTGCTGGCGGTGATCGGCGGCCTGTTCGTGATTGAGGCGCTGTCGGTCATCGTGCAGGTCGCCTCGTTCAAGCTCACCGGCAAGCGCATTTTCCGGATGGCTCCGATCCATCATCACTACGAGCAGAAGGGCTGGACCGAGCCGCAGATCGTGATCCGGTTCTGGATCGTGTCGGTGATGCTCGCGCTCGCCGGTCTCGCCACCCTGAAGCTGAGGTGAGAACGTGATTCCTGTCACCAGCTTCGCGGGCAAGACGGTTGCGGTGTTCGGACTCGGCGGGTCGGGCCTCGCCTGCTGTCACGCGCTGAAAGCCGGCGGTGCTCAGGTGATCGCTGGTGACGACAGCGCGGATAAGCTGGCGGAAGCCGCGCGCGCAGGATTCATGACGGCAGACCTTCGCACGGTGTCATGGAGCAATTTCGCAGCGCTGATCCTGACGCCGGGCGTGCCCCTGACCCATCCGGTGCCGCACTGGAGTGTGCTGGCTGCGCGGCAGGCCGGCGTTGAAGTGATCGGCGACGTCGAACTGTTTTGTCGCGAACGTCGTCGTCATGCACCGAATGCGCCGTTCGTCGCCATCACCGGCACCAACGGAAAATCGACGACCACAGCGCTGATTGCCCACCTTATGCGCGAGGCGGGATTTGATGCACAGATGGGCGGAAATATCGGCACCGCGATCCTGTCGCTTGAGCCGCCGCGCGCCGGCCGCGTCCACGTCATCGAGATGTCGTCTTACCAGATCGACCTCACGCCGTCGCTCGATCCGAGCGTCGGCATCCTGCTCAACGTCACCGAGGATCATCTCGATCGCCACGGCACGATTGAAAATTACGCCGCGGTGAAAGAGCGGCTGGTCGCCGGAGTGCAAGCAGGCGGAACGGCGATTGTCGGTGTCGATGATTCCTATTGCGCGGCTGTCGCGGATCGTATCGAGCGTGGCGGCAAGAGGGTTGTACGGGTATCCGTGAAGCGCCCGCTGGCGGATGGCATCTATTTCGATCACGATACGATCGTTCAGTCGGCGGGTGGCGCGCGCACGGACGTGGCGACGATCGGCGGAATTGGATCGCTGCGCGGATTGCACAACGCCCAGAACGCCGCCTGCGCTTCGGCTTGCGCCTTGGCGCTCGGGGTTGGTCAGGATGCTCTGCAAGCGGGATTGCGTAGCTTTCCCGGTCTTGCCCATCGCATGGAGCAGATCGGCCGCAAGGATGGCGTCCTCTTCATCAACGATTCCAAAGGCACCAACGCGGACGCGGCAGCGCGCGCGCTGTCGTCGTTCGGCGATATTTTCTGGATCGTCGGTGGCAAGCCGAAGACCGGCGGCATTGAATCGCTGCGTGAATTCTTTCCCCGCATTCGCAAGGCCTATCTGATCGGCGAGGCGGCCGACGATTTCGCAAAGACGCTCGGCGATGTACCGCATGAGATCAGCAAGACTCTCGAGATGGCTGTTCCTGCCGCCACGCGCGATGCTGTCGCGTCCGGTCTTTCTGCGCCGGTGGTGCTGCTGTCGCCGGCCTGCGCGTCGTTCGATCAGTTTCCCAATTTTGAAAAGCGCGGAGATCGCTTCCGCGATCTTGTTCTGGCGCTCGGTTCGGTCGAGCCGGTGAAGGAGGCCTCGTGATGATCTCCCGCGAACAACGCACGCCTTTCAGTGAATGGTGGTGGACGGTAGACCGGCTGCTGCTGGCGGCGATCCTGGCGCTGGTGATCGCGGGCGTCATCCTGTCGCTGGCGGCCAGTCCGCCGGTCGCGGTACGCATCGGCCTCGATCCGTTCCATTTCTTCAACCGTCACGTGCTGTTTCTGATCCCATCGATCATCGTGATGATCGCGACGTCATTCCTGTCGCCCAAGCATATCCGGCGCAGCGCCCTGATTGTGCTTGCTTTCTCGCTCGTTCTCATCGTGGCGACGCTGCTGTTCGGCGCCGAGGTCAAGGGTTCGCGGCGCTGGATTACGGTGCTCGGCATCAGCGTTCAGGCGTCAGAAGCAGCCAAGCCCGCCTTCGTCGTCGTCGTAGCGTGGCTGTTCTCGGAATCTGCCCGGCGTCCGGAAATGCCGGCAACCTCGATGGCGCTGGCGCTGCTGTTGATGCTGGTCGCGCTGCTGGTGGCTGAACCGGATTTCGGTCAGACCATGCTGGTACTTGCTACCTGGGGCACGCTGTTTTTCCTCGCCGGCATGCGGATGATATGGGTTTTTGGCCTTGCGGGCGCATCGGCGGCAGGCTTGTTCACGGCCTATCTTTTCGTTCCACATGTCGCCGGCCGTATCAAGCGCTTCATGGATCCGGCCTCAGGCGACACCTATCAGCTCGACATGGCGCTGGAATCCTTCATGCACGGCGGCTGGTTCGGGCAGGGACCTGGCGAGGGGACGGTGAAGCGGCTTCTGCCTGACAGCCACACGGATTTCGTTCTGTCGGTCGCCGCCGAGGAATTCGGCATCGTGCTCTGCCTTGCACTGCTGGCGCTCTATGCATTTATCGTGCTGCGCTCGCTGTCGCGCGCGTATGCAACCGAGGATCTGTTCTCGCGCTTTGCGATTGCCGGTCTTTCAGTGATGTTCGGGACGCAGGCATCGATCAACATGGCGGTGAATCTTCATTTGATCCCGGCCAAGGGCATGACGCTTCCGTTCATTTCCTACGGCGGATCGTCGATGGTCTCGTTGGCATACGGCGTCGGCATGCTGCTGGCACTCACGCGACAGCGTCCGCGCGTCGAGATGGAATCGATCGGCGCGGCCAACGCAGCCTACGCCTGACGATGGCTGATACGCCGCTCATCCTGTTGGCTGCTGGAGGAACAGGCGGCCATCTGTTTCCGGCGGAAGCGCTGGGAACGGCGCTGATGACGCGCGGCCTGCGCGTGCGGCTGATGACCGATGCGCGCGCCCTTCGCTACAGCGGCCTGTTCTCGAAAGACATGATCGATGTGGTGCCGAGCGAAACCGTGCGTGGACGCTCGCCATGGGCGCTGGCGCGAACCGGAGCGATGCTCGGCGCCGGGACGCTGAAGGCCTTGGCGTTGATCCGGCGAATGAAGCCTGCCGCCGTGGTCGGCTTCGGCGGCTATCCGACATTGCCGCCGGTGTTTGCTGCAAAACTTGCCGGCGTTCCGACGATCATTCATGATTCCAACGCCGTGCTCGGCCGCGCCAACCGCTTTCTCTCGACCCGCGTCAGCGCGATCGCGACGTCCTTGCCGGGCGTGCTCGACCGCGATGCCGCGCTTGCCGGCAAGACCACGGTCACCGGCACGCCGATGCGGCCGGCGGTTCTCGCCGCCGCGACGGTTGCCTATGCGGCGCCGGGTTTGACTGACCCTTTCCGTCTGATTGTCGTCGGCGGCAGCCAGGGCGCGCGCATCATGGCGGATATCGTGCCCGGCGCGATCGAACGTCTCGAGCCTGCTCTGTGGAGCCGGTTGATACTGGTGCAGCAGGTCCGCGACGAGGACATGGCGCGGGTCCGGGCGGTCTATGACCGGCTGAAGATCAGCGCCGAACTGGCGCCGTTCTTCAGCGATCTTCCGGCGCGTCTTGCTTCAAGCCATCTTGTGGTGTCGCGGTCGGGTGCGGGAACCGTGGCCGAATTGGCCGCCATCGGCCGGCCATCGGTCCTGGTGCCGCTGCCCGGCGCGATCGATCAGGATCAGTTCGCCAATGCCGGCGTGCTGGCCGCCGTCGATGGAGCGATCCGGATTCCCCAGGCGGAGTTCACCTCGGACCGTCTCGCCGCCGAAATCTCCGCACTGGCCGCCGAACCGCAACGCCTCGCAACGATGGCGCAGGCCGCGCGTTCCGTCGGCCGACTCGACGCTGCCGAGCGGCTGGCCGATCTGGTCGGGAAAGTGGCCGGAATCTAGGCCAATTTGAAAGATTTTGGTCTTGTCACACCGGCCCGAAGCAAGGCATCCAGTACGCCTTAGCTAAGGATTGTTCCCCATGAGACTGCCGCGCGAGATCGGACCCATTCACTTCGTCGGTATTGGCGGCATCGGCATGAGCGGCATCGCCGAGGTGCTGTGCAATCTTGGCTATACAGTGCAGGGCTCGGATGCCTCCGAAAACGCCAACGTTCTGCGTTTGCGCGAGAAGGGCGTGAAGATCACTGTCGGCCACAAAGCGGATAATGTGAACGGCGCCGACGTGCTCGTGGTGTCGACCGCGATCAAGCGCGATAATCCGGAACTGGTCGCAGCGCGCGGCCAGCGCATCCCCGTGGTCCGGCGCGCAGAGATGCTCGCGGAACTGATGCGGCTGAAAAGCTGCATCGCCATTGCCGGGACCCACGGCAAGACTACCACGACCTCGATGGTCGCGACTTTGCTCGACGCGGGTAATTTCGATCCCACGGTCATCAACGGCGGCATCATCAACGCCTATGGCACCAATGCGCGGCTTGGGGCGGGCGAGTGGATGGTGGTCGAAGCCGACGAAAGCGACGGGACGTTCCTGAAGCTGCCGGTGGACGTCGCCATTGTCACCAATGTCGACCCCGAACACCTCGATCATTTCAAGACATTCGAGGCGGTGCAGGACGCGTTCAAGAACTTCATCGAGGGCGTGCCGTTCTATGGCTTCGCGGTCATGTGCATCGATCATCCGGTGGTGCAGGCGCTGGTCGGCAAGATCGAGGATCGCCGCATCATCACTTATGGCGAAAACCCGCAGGCCGACGCCCGGCTGGTCAATCTGTCGCCGTTCAGCGGCGGCTCGAAGTTCGCGGTCCAGTTTCGCGAGCGCAAGGCTGGCGTGGCGCACGAAATCACCGATCTCGTGCTGCCGATGCCCGGGCGTCACAATGCGCTCAACGCCACGGCGGCGATCGCCGTTGCACACGAAATCGGAATTCCCGACGACATCATCCGCAAGGCGCTCGCGGGGTTCGGCGGCGTGAAGCGGCGCTTCACACGGACCGGAGAGTGGAATGGCGTCGCCATTATCGACGACTACGGTCATCATCCGGTGGAGATCGCCGCGGTCTTGAAGGCTGCCCGCGATTCGACGAAGGGGCGTGTGATTGCCGTCGTGCAGCCGCATCGCTTCACGCGCCTGCAATCGCTGTTTGAGGAGTTTTGCACCTGCTTCAACGATGCCGACACGGTGATCGTGGCGGACGTCTATCCGGCAGGCGAGGCACCGATCCCCGGGATCGACCGCGACTCGTTCGTGCTCGGGCTGCGTGCCCATGGTCATCGCGAGGCGATTCCGCTCGAAGGGCCGGCGCAGCTCGCGGAACTGGTGCGCGATATTGCCAAGCCCGGTGATTTCGTTGTCTGTCTCGGCGCCGGCAGCATCACGCAATGGGCATATGCCCTGCCGAATGAGTTGAAGGCGCTCGACTAGGCATGACAAGTTGCCTCGCTATTCGTCATATCGCGTTTGAGGACGCCGGGCTCCTTGCGCCGATTCTCGCCAGGCGAGGCATTGGCCTGTCTTACGCCGAAGCGGGCATCGATCCGCTCGATAAGGAAACGCTGCTCCAGCCCGATCTGCTTGTGGTGCTGGGCGGACCGATCGGCGTGTACGAAACGGAGGCCTATCCTTTTCTGGTAGAGGAGATCGCCAGTTTGCGCGCGCGCCTCGATGCCGGGCGGCCGACCCTCGGTATCTGTCTCGGCGCACAACTGATTGCCACCGCGCTCGGCGCGCGGGTCGCCGCGGGGCCGGCAAAGGAGATCGGCTACGCGCCGCTGGCGCTGACGGACGAAGGTCGGCGCTCCGTCATTGCGCCGCTGGAGGACGTTGCGGTGCTGCACTGGCACGGCGACAATCTCGATCTGCCGCCGGGTGCTGAACGTCTTGCGTCGACTGCATCATGTCCCAATCAGGCTTTCACGATCGACAGGCATGTACTCGGCCTTCAGTTTCATATCGAAACCCCACCCCAGGCGCTCGAGCGCTGGCTGATCGGTCATGCGTGCGAACTAGCGTCCGCCGCGATCGATCCGGGATCATTGCGTGCGCAGGCGGAAAAGCACGGCGCGCTGACAGCCAGCGCAGGAAGCCGCGTGCTTGAAGCGTGGCTCGATGGAGCGTTCTCATGAGTTTTGCCGATCTTCTTCCTTTGCTGAAGTCCGCTATGCCTGAGTTGCGCGGGCGTCTGCTTGGCAACGAATCTCTCGCGCCGCTGACCTGGTTTCGTGTCGGGGGACCGGCGCAGGTGCTGTTTACGCCTGCCGACGAAGATGATCTCGCATACTTCCTTTCGAATTTGCCGGGTGAGATTCCGGTGTATGTCGTCGGCGTCGGCTCCAACCTGATCGTGCGTGACGGTGGCATGCCGGGCGTGGTGATCCGCCTGTCCCCACGGGGATTTGGTGAGGCCAGGGCGGAAGGGGATACGGTGCGCGCCGGCACGGCGGCGCTCGACAAGCGGGTAGCCGAGACAGCGGCGGCGGCGAATATCGGCGGTCTTGAATTCTATTTCGGAATCCCGGGCTCGATCGGCGGTGCCCTGCGTATGAACGCCGGTGCCAATGGCGGTGAGACCAAGGATGTGCTGGTCGAGGCGCGGGGAGTGACGCGGTCAGGCGAAAAGGTCACGTTCAACAACGCGGCCATGAAATTCGTCTATCGGGGCAATGGCGTCGATCCGTCGGTTGTATTTACGTCGGCCCTGTTCCGCGGCGCTATCACGGATGCCGGCACGATTCGAACCCGGATGAATGAAGTCCAAAATCATCGCGAGACCGCGCAGCCGATCCGCGAAAAGACCGGCGGTTCGACCTTCAAGAACCCGCCGGGGCACAGCGCATGGAAACTGATCGATGCTGCCGGCTGCCGGGGCCTGCGCGTTGGTGGCGCGCAGGTGTCGGAAATGCACTGCAATTTTCTGATCAACACCGGCGATGCCACCGGTCACGACATCGAAACGCTCGGAGAAACCGTGCGTGCCCGGGTAAAGGAAAATTCGGGCGTCGAACTGCAGTGGGAGATCAAGCGGATCGGAAACGCATCCTGATCGTTCCCCGTTTTTGCTCACTCATGGTTCATCTGGAGTGATTGAAGCGGAGCGGGCGAAATCTGGAACGCGCCATAGAACGGATATTCCTGCAAGGCAATGATGCCGAGGGCCGCGATCACGGCGACCGAGAACAGCACTAGGGAAGCAATGAATGCCCGCGGCCGTTCCATATGCACAAGAGCAATAGCGGCTTGCGTGAAAAGCCCGAGCAGGATCACCGTCATCCATTTGAGATCGTTGGTGTGATCGGCCGACAGAGCCAATCGATCGTTGCGCGCAGTCCCAAGCCGGATGGTGGCATTCAGCAAAGCAGCATGGACGGCGTTGCCGGATGCCTTGGCAATCGATGGCGCGCTGACCTCTTTCAGCAAGTCGTCATAAACAGCGCCGGTGTGCGGAGAGAGGTGGCCATCGGCCATGGCCGGCCATTCCTCCGACACCACCGAGTTGACATAGGCCTTGAGCGCGTCCCGGATAGTTCTCATGTCGGAAACGGCCGCGATGCTGAGGGTATAGATATTGTGAATCTCTCCTGCTTCGGCCTGCACGGTCCGATAGGCCTGACGATTGCGATCGCCGACATCGCTGGCAAGGAAGCCGGTGAGCAGGGCGAACAGAATGGCGACGGAGTTGAAGAACGGCGCCACCACACCGCTTAGCGTTTGAGTTTTCCGTGCCAGCGGGCGGCAGAACGTGACCACGGTCAGCAGCGCCGTCATGCCGAAATACAGTACAAAGAGTGAGACAAAGATGCCGGTGGCGGAGAGGTCGAGCCAGGCCCTGATCATGTGGAATATCGCGTTTCAGTTCGAGTTGTGTCCATCACAATAGCCGAATCGCGGTGTCTTGGTCATCGGTGCAAATCAGCGTAGTTAAGGCGCATCTGGAGGCGTCATGGGTCGATTCAATCACGTTGCCGTACTGATGGGTGGATGGTCGTCGGAGCGGGAAGTCTCGCTGCGGTCGGGGGCCGCTTGTGCCGCGGCGCTCGAGCGGCGAGGCTATCGCGTGACGCGGATCGACGTGAAACGCGACATTGCGACTGTTTTGGATGCATTGAAGCCGGATGTCGCGCTGGTGATGCTGCATGGCCGCCCTGGCGAAGACGGCACCATTCAGGGTGTGCTCGAAACGATCGGGATTCCTTATTCGCACTCCGGCGTGTTGTCATCGTCGCTGGCGATGCAAAAAGATCTCGCCAAGACCGTCATGGCGACCGCGGGCGTTCCGGTGGCCGAGGGCCGGACGTTGTCGCGCGCCGAGGTCGCCAAGGGGCATGTCATGGCGCCCCCCTACGTGATCAAACCGGTGGCCGATGGATCGAGCGTCGGGGTCTTTATTGTCACAGCGGAGCACGCCCACCCGCCGCAGGAATTGTTCCGCGACGACTGGCCTCACGGCGACCAGTTGCTGGTCGAACGCTACGTTGCCGGCAAGGAACTGACCTGCGCGGTGATCCGGGGCGAGGCCACCGGTGTCATCGAAATTGTTCCAATGCTTAAATTTTATGATTACGAGGCAAAGTATTCAAAAGGCGCGTCAAAACACATCCTGCCCGCTCCGATTTTACCTTTTGTTTACCAGGAAGTCCGAAGGTTAACGCTGGCGGCGCATATGGCGCTTGGCTGCCGGGGTGTGAGCCGTGCGGACTTCCGTTACGACGATCGCATCGAGGGGGTGGGGGGACTCATCTGCCTTGAGGTGAACACCCAGCCCGGCATGACCGAGACGTCACTTGTTCCGGAGCTCGCAGCGGAAGCGGGCATAACATTTGACGAGCTTGTGCAATGGATGGTGGAGGACGCCTCTCTCGGTCGGTAGATCAGCCGGGACGGCGGTCTGATTCGGTCGGGATTGTTGTGTCCAAGGGGCTGCGCGCTCGCGCCCCTGGCAGAACGGGCCGTCGTGCGCCGAACGCTCCCCTTCGCCAGTCTCATTCCAACCGCCTGATTGCCCTGATCGAACGCCTGCCGCGCGGAACCGGCATGACCGCGACCGTAGCCGTGTTGATCGGCGCAATCACGCTCGGCGTGGTCAAGGGCGGTCACGGCGAGGACGTGGTGACGGGGCTGAGCGATGCTCGCAACGCGGCCGCCAACGCCATTGGGTTCCGAATCACCTCGGTTGCCATTTCCGGCCGCAAGCAGCTCACGCAGGACGAAATCCTGGCGATCGGCGGCATCAACGGCCGCTCGTCGTTGCTGTTCCTGGATGCCGCAACCGTGCGGGACAAGCTCGAGGCCGATCCATGGATTCGCGAGGCGACTGTCCAGAAGCTTTACCCCGGCCGTCTGCAGATCGACGTCACGGAGCGCAAGCCTTTCGCCCTGTGGCAGGAGGACGGCCGCGTTTCGGTAATCGATGAGGACGGCACCGTGCTCGAGCCTTACGTGGCGCGCCGCTTCGTGTCGCTGCCGCTGGTGGTGGGCAAGGGCGCAGCCAGTCGCGCCAGCGATTTTCTCAAGCTGCTGTCGAACTATCCGCAGGTCAAATCGGCTGTGAAGGCCGTGGTGTTCGTTGGCGAACGCCGCTGGAATCTGCGGCTTGCCAACAAGCTCGATGTGCGGCTGCCCGAGCATGGACTCGAAGACGCACTCGCCGTTCTGACCAAGGCCGAGGCCGAGGATCATCTTTTTTCACGCGACATCACCGCGATCGACTTGCGCCTGCCGGACCGCCTGACGGTTCGCCTGTCCGCCGAGGCGGCGAAGGCTCGCGAAGACATGCTGAACAAGGACAAGAAAGCCAAACGCAAATTGGGTGACGCATGAGCGGGCTCGATGGCCGCCAGACACCTAAGACCCGCCAGATGCCGCCGAACAAGACGGCGCTCGTGGCGGCGCTCGACATCGGCACCAGCAAGATCGCGTGCCTGATCGCCCGCCTCAAACCATGCCTGCCGAGCGATTCTCTGCGTGGCCGGACCCATGCGGTCGAACTCATCGGGATCAGCCACATTCAGTCGCGTGGGGTGAAAGCCGGCGCGGTCAGTGACCTCAATGAGTGCGAGCACGCGGTGAGGCAGGCGGTGGCGATCGCCGAGCGCATGGCGAAGGTTCGCGTCGAATCGGTTCTGCTGTCGGTCTCGGCCGGACGCCTGACCGGCCAGTTGATCGAGGCCAGCTCGGAGATCCGCAACGGTTCGGTCGGGCCTCACGACATCAGCCGGGTGATCAGCGCGGGCATGCACCACGCCACCGCGCCGGGGCGCACGGTGCTCCATGCGTTGCCCGTCAACTATTCGCTCGACGGCGTGAAGGGCATTCGCGATCCCAATGGCATGGTCGCCCGGCAGTTCGGCGTCGACATGAACGTGGTAACGGCCGACGCGTCGGCAGCGAAGAACCTGATGCTGGTGGTCGAACGCTGCCACCTCAACGTCGAGGCCATGGCGGCGAGTCCTTATGTCGCAGGCCTTTCGGTTTTGACCGATGACGAAGCCGATCTCGGCGCCGCGGTGATCGAGATGGGTGCGGGGACGACGACGATCGCGACCTATTCCGGCGGACAGTTCGTTCACGCCAGCGGATTTGCGCTCGGCGGGCAACACGTCACGCTCGATCTTGCACGCGGACTCGGTACTTCCATTGCGGATGCCGAGCGAATCAAGACGTTATATGGCACGGTGCTAACGGGCGGGTCTGACGCGCGCGAAGTCATGAGCGTACCCGCCGCGGGAGATCAGGATTGCGATACGCCGCAGATCGTCTCCCGCGCCACGATCGCGAATATTGTGCGACAGCGAGTCGAGGAGACGTTTGAGATGGTCCGGGACCGCCTTGCGGAATCTCCGTTCGCAGCAGAGGCGCAGGGACGCATCGTGCTCAGCGGCGGGGCTTCGCAACTCACCGGCATTCCCGAACTCGCCAGCCAGATTCTCGGCCGACCGGTGCGCGTCGGCCGTCCTCTCGGCTTTGGCCGGTTGCCCAACATGGCCAAGACCGCATCGTTCGCGGTGCCTGCCGGGCTTCTGGTCTACCCGCAATTCGCTCACCTAGAACACGTTGAACCGCGGCATACGCGGCAGCTCATGACAGGGACCACAGGTTATTTCGGAAAGGTCGGACGATGGCTTCGAGAAGGCTTCTGATGATCTCAATCCCGGATCGGACCATTCCATCAACCGCTTTGGCGTGCAGCCCGAGCCCCCACGCGCGCGCGTAACCGAGAGGCAACCATGACCATCAATCTTACACCCCCTGATGTTCGCGAGCTGCGGCCGCGGATCACCGTGTTCGGCGTCGGCGGCGCGGGCGGCAATGCTGTCAACAACATGATCACCGCCGGGTTGCTTGGCGTCGATTTTGTGGTCGCCAACACCGACGCCCAGGCCCTGACCATGTCAAAGGCCGAGCGCATCGTGCAGATGGGCACTCAGGTCACTCAGGGCCTCGGAGCGGGTTCGCAGCCGGATGTCGGCGCGGCCGCTGCGCAGGAGGTCATTGACGAGATCAAGGATCATCTGTCGGGATCGAACATGGTGTTCGTGACCGCCGGCATGGGTGGCGGAACCGGCACCGGGGCGGCGCCAGTGATCGCTGCGACCGCGCGCGAAATGGGCATCCTCACCGTCGGCGTTGTCACCAAGCCGTTCCACTTCGAAGGCATGCGCCGTATGCGCACCGCCGAGGCCGGCATTGCCGAGCTTCACAAGGTGGTGGACACGCTGCTCATCATCCCGAACCAGAATCTGTTCCGGGTCGCCAACGAGAAGACCACCTTCGCCGACGCATTCGCGATGGCCGACCAGGTACTTTATTCCGGCGTTGCCTGCATCACCGACCTGATGGTCAAGGAAGGCCTTATCAACCTCGACTTCGCCGACGTGCGTGCGGTGATGAAGGAGATGGGCAAGGCGATGATGGGGACCGGCGAGTCCACGGGCGAGAAGCGTGCGCTGACCGCTGCCGAGGCCGCGATCGCCAATCCGCTGATCGACGATTCGTCGATGAAGGGCGCCAAGGGCCTGCTGATCTCGATCACCGGCGGCAAGGATCTGACACTGTTCGAGGTGGACGAAGCCGCGACCCGTATTCGCGAGGAAGTCGATCAGGACGCCAACATCATCGTCGGCGCGACGTTCGACGAGAGCCTCGATGGCCTGATCCGCGTTTCGGTTGTCGCAACCGGTATCGACCAGGCGACGGTCGGCCGCGCCGCCACTCCGGCGGCGGCTCCGGCCGCGACGCCGGCGCCGTCTTCCGACAGCCGCCTTGCTGAACTCACCGCGCGCCTGCGTGCCGATAATCAGCGGATGGCGGAGCGCGCGGCTCACAAGACTCAGGACGCGCAGGCTGCTCTTGCCGCGCCGCCGGCCGCAGTTCGCCCGACCGCCGACCAGATCGATCGCGCTGCGCTCGCCGCGATTGCGGAGGCCGTGTCGCCGGCCCCCATGGCAAGCGCTCCGGCTGCTCCGGTGCAGGCCGCGTCGTATGGTGACGTGAACATCCGTCCGATTCCTGCGAAGCCTGCGTTGTTCCCCGAGCGGGAAGAACCGATGGATCTGCACGAGCCGGCGCCTCCGCAGAACTTTATCCCGCCGTCAGCCGAGCGTGTGCCGGTTCGGACTCCGCGCATGCCGAATTTCGACGAACTGCCGGTGCCCGCGCAGAATGAAATCCGCCGCGCCCGGGGTGAAATCAGCGCCGAGCCGCCGCAGAAGGCACGGACCTCGTTGTTGCAGCGTCTCGCCAACGTCGGCCTGGGTCGTCGTGACGAAGCGGCGGAGCCGCCGATTTCGACCCATGCGGCCAGTCCTGCGATGCCGCAGATGCCTCCGCTCCCCGAGCGCAAGGCGCAGCGCCCGATTCCTCCGCAATATGGTGGTGAGCCGGTATCGGAATACGCGCGTCGTCCGGCGCCCCAAGGCCTCGATTCGCACGGTCGCCCGGCTCCGGTTGCCCCGTCGGCTCCCTCGGACGACCAACTGGATATTCCGGCCTTCCTGCGCCGACAGGTCCAGTAAGTTGTGTAACAAATCATGACGAAGATTGTGCCCCGGCCCTTGCGCCGGGGCATTTTCTTGACCGGTAGGCTGTTAAGCCGGTTGTTACAAGTTATTGATATTTATCGGTGAAAGTGCTCTACCCGAGCTGCGGAGGGGATGCGGATTGTGGCCGAACCGGGCGTGATTGCGGCGGGTTTGGGGTAACAATCGGTAAACAACCGTGAGTGGCGCTATCGACGACAATGGCTAATGTCGATGCGTATTGGGGACGACTCGGAACGTGGTACGGCCTTTAAGAGGCTGAAGCTGTTCTGAAATCGGTTAGTGATTGGGCGAAGTTGGATGAAATTCAGCCGGCAGACAACGCTTCGGTCGCGCGTCACATTGACGGGCGTCGGGGTCCATTCCGGAGAGCCGGTCAATCTCGTTCTTGGCCCTGCCGATGTGAATTCCGGTTTCGTTTTCGTCCGCACCGGCCTTGACGGTCCCGACCGTGAGATTCGCGCTTCCGCTTCCGCTGTGACAGCGACGGCATTTGCGACCGTGTTGGGCGATCAGGACGGCCCGCTGGTGTCCACTGCTGAACATGTGCTGGCCGCGCTTCGCGGCATGAATGTCGACAACGCGACCATCGAAGTCGATGGGCCTGAAATTCCTATCATGGACGGCAGTGCCGGCCCGTTCGTCGCCGCCATCGATCGTGCGGGAGTCGTTCAGCAGGCCGCGCCGCGCCGTTACATCGAAGTCCTTAAATCGGTGCAGATCGAGCAGGGTGATTCCTTCGGCGAACTTCGCCCGTATGCCGCCGGTTTCCGCGCCGAAGTCGAAATCGATTTCGCCCACCCGATGATTGGCCGTCAGGCCTTCAATCTCGATCTCGAACCCGATTGTTTCCGCCGCGACATCGCCCGGGCTCGTACGTTCGGTTGCCTCAGCGATGTTTCCAAGCTCTGGAGCGGGGGGTACGCCCGCGGTGCTTCCTTCGACAATTCGGTGGTGTTCGACGACGATCGCCTGCTCAGCACCGAAGGCCTGCGCTATGCCGACGAGTGCGCACGCCACAAGGTGCTGGACGTGATTGGTGACCTTGCACTGGCCGGACTTCCGCTGATTGGTCTTTATCGTTCGGTTCGCGGCGGCCACAAGCTCAACCACGCTGTGCTCACCGCCCTGCTGGCCGATCGCCATGCCTGGCGCGTGGTCGAAGCCGAGATGGAACCGGTTCGCCGTTCGCGGACTGCTGCCGAGGTTGTCGGCGGAATGCTGGGTGGCGGCATTGTCGCTCCGGCTTTTGCCCCCGACGTTTCCTGATACCGGTTTATTTGCCGTTCCCAAGGCCATGTGGCGTCCAAGCCGCGCAGCCATCAAAACTGTCCGGGACGGCGTTTTGCCGCCTTAATCCGGGCGAATTGTCTACCTATCCGGTTGGTTACGGTACCTTTTTCAGCTAGATAGACGTCCTTGGCGGGTTCGCCGGGCAGGTTCGGTTGTCAGCGGGCGCGCACCGAATGGCATGACGGTCGCCAGCCCCTTCAGTTAGGTCTGCATCACGAATGACGATTGAATCGCTCAATTCGCCTGAACACTCTTTCGCGAACCGTATCGGCCGTCAGGTCCGGCTTGCCGTCGGCCTGATTATCTTGGCTGCGCCGCTGGCAGGCTGCGGCACCGGTGCGCTGTGGGACAAGTTCATGGCCAAGGACGAGACCTTCGTCGATGAGCCGGCCGACAAGCTCTACAACGAGGGCTTGTACATGTTGAATGAGAAGCGCGACACCCGCGCCGCCATGAAGAAATTCGAGGAAGTCGACCGTCAGCATCCGTATTCCGACTGGGCGCGCAAATCCCTGCTGATGTCGGCCTATGCGTCGTACGAAGCCGGCAATTACGACGAATGCATTTCCGCCGCGAACCGCTATATCAGCCTTCATCCCGGCAGCTCGGACGCGGCCTATGCCCAGTATCTGATCGCTGTTTCGAACTTTGACCAGATCCCTGACATCACCCGCGATCAGGGTCGCACCGAAAAGGCGATTGCCGCGCTCGAGGAAGTGATCCGGAAATATCCGAACTCGGAATACACAGCCTCCGCCAAGAAAAAGATCGAGGTCGCGCGCGATCAGCTGGCGGGCCGCGAAATGAATGTCGGTCGCTATTACATGGAGCGGCGCGATTACACGGCCGCCATCAACCGCTTCAAGGTGGTCGTCACCCGCTACCAGACGACGCGTCACGTCGAGGAAGCGCTGGCGCGCCTCACCGAGGCCTACATGGCGATCGGTATTGTCGGCGAGGCCCAGACCGCGGCCGCCGTGCTTGGCCACAACTTTCCTGACAGCCGCTGGTACAAAGACGCCTACAATCTTGTAAAGTCGGGCGGCGTCGAGCCGAGTGAGAACCAGGGTTCTTACATCAGCAAGGCGTTCCGGAAGTTAGGTCTCGGTTAGGATCCATTTCAAATGCTGGCCCGGCTTTCGATCCGTGACATCGTCCTGATCGAGCGGCTCGACATCGACTTCGCCAAAGGCCTTGCTGTGCTGACCGGCGAAACCGGCGCCGGCAAATCCATTCTTCTTGACGCATTCGCTCTGGCGCTCGGCGGGCGCGGCGATGCCGGTCTGGTCCGTCATGGCGTGGAGCAGGGGCAGGTCACTGCCGTGTTCGATGTGCCGAAGAAGCATCCCGCATCGGCCATTCTCCGTGAGAACGGATTTGACGACACCGAAGAGATGATCCTGCGGCGGGTTCAACTGTCCGATGGCCGGACGCGCGCCTTCCTTAACGATCAGGCGATCAGCATCCAGACCCTCAAGGCAATCGGCTCGACCCTCGTCGAGATTCACGGCCAGCACGACGAGCGCGCGCTGGTCGACACCGCCACGCATCGCCGTTTGCTTGATGCCTTTGCGGGGCTCGAGAAGGACGTCGCCGCTGTCGAAGAATTGTGGGAATCGCGCCGCTCCGCGCAGGCCGCCCTCGACGATCATCGCGCGGGGATGGAGCGCGCCGCCCGTGACGCGGATTATCTGCGCCATGCTGCCGACGAACTTGTGAAGCTTGCCCCGCAGGATGGCGAAGAAACACAACTCGCCGAACGCCGCACCACGATGATGCAGGGCGAGAAGGTTTCCGAGGATCTGCGCGAGGCGCTGGCCGCAGTTGGGGGACCGCAGTCTCCTGTTGCCTCGCTTGCGGCAGCTGTGCGGCGGCTGGAACGTCGCGCCGCCAGCGCGCCGAGGCTCGTTGAAGACGCCGTCGGGGCGATGGATGCCGCGCTGAGTTCGCTGGCCGAAGCCGAACAGCATCTGCAGACGGCGATAGTTGCCGCCGATTTCGATCCAGCGGAGCTGGAGCGTATCGAGGAGCGCCTGTTCGCGTTGCGCGCGGCGGCTCGCAAATATTCAACGCCGGTGGATGCTCTCGCCGCGCTGGCGCAGAAGTTCAGGGATGACGTCGCGCTGATCGATGCCGGCGAAGGCAGGTTGAAGGATCTCGAGAAGACTGCGCGAGATGCCGATGCTGCGTTTGCAGCGGCTGCGAAGAAGCTTTCCGCCGGGCGCGCCAAGGCTGCCGAAAAACTCAACAAGGCCGTGAACGCCGAACTGGCGCCGCTCAAGCTCGAGCGTGCGAAATTCTCTACCCAGATCGAAAGCGATGCGGCTTCGCCCGGACCCCAGGGGTTCGATCGCGTCGAGTTCTGGGTTCAGACCAACCCCGGCACCAAACCCGGACCCCTGATGAAAGTGGCGTCGGGCGGCGAACTGTCGCGCTTCCTGCTGGCGCTGAAAGTGGTGCTGTCCGATCGCGGTTCGGCGCCCACGCTGGTGTTCGACGAAATCGACACCGGCGTTGGCGGTGCTGTGGCCGATGCCATCGGCGCGCGACTGGCGCGACTGGCCGAAAAGGTTCAGGTGATGGCCGTGACCCATGCGCCGCAGGTGGCGGCGCGGGCCGATCAGCATCTGCTGATTTCCAAGGACGCGCTCGACAAAGGCAAGCGCGTCGCGACCCGGGTTAATGCGCTGGCGGCCGACCATCGCCGCGAGGAGATCGCGCGGATGCTGGCGGGCGCCGAGATCACCGCCGAAGCCCGCGCGGCCGCAGATCGCCTGATCAAGGCTGCGGGATAATCGGCTTCATCGGCTTGTTTCGACGGGTTTCACGCCTAGAATCGAATCCCGATCGCTCGGTGCGTCGGAATACTTCGATTCTTGGAATGACGAATGGCAAAGGTCAAGACTGACAAAACTCTCGTGGAGCTCCTGACGCCGAAGCAGGCAAAGGCGGAGCACGACCGGCTTTCCAAGGAAATTGCCGCGCACGACAAGCGCTACTATCAGCACGACCGGCCGAGCATTTCCGATGCGGAGTATGACGAGCTGCGCAGGCGCTACAATGCCATCGAAGCGCGCTTTCCTGAATTGATCTCCCCCGATTCGCTGTCGCAAAAGGTTGGTGCAGCTCCATCCGGAAAATTCCGCAAGGTGCGTCACGCCGTACCGATGCTTTCGCTCGACAACGCTTTCGCCGAACAGGATGTCGTTGATTTCGTCGGCCGCATTCGGCGCTTCCTGCGACTTGCCGAGGACGAGGCGATCACGTTCAGCGCTGAGCCGAAGATCGACGGCCTGTCGATGTCACTCCGTTATGAGGAAGGCGTCCTCGTGACTGCGGCGACACGCGGCGATGGAGCCGAGGGCGAGGATGTCACCGCCAATATCCGGACCCTCGAAGACGTGCCGCAAAAGCTGAAGGGAAGGAACCTCCCGCCGGTGTGTGAGGTGCGAGGCGAGGTCTATATGACCAAAGCCGCTTTCCTTGCGTTGAACGAACGCCAGAAGGCGGCGGGAGAGACTATATTCGCCAACCCGCGCAACTCCGCCGCCGGCTCACTGCGCCAGAAGGACCCCGCGATTACGGCGTCGCGGCCGCTCGGATTCTTCGCGTACGCGTGGGGCGAGATGAGCGAGATGCCCGCCGACACGCAGGCGGGCATGATCGGCTGGTTCGAACGCTGCGGCTTCAGGACCAATCCCTTGACGAAGGTCTGCAAGTCCGTCGAGGAGTTGCTGGCGTTTCACCGCAAGATCGAAACGCAACGTTCCCATCTCGATTATGATATCGATGGCGTCGTCTACAAGGTAGATCGTCTCGACTGGCAGGAGCGTCTCGGCTTTGTTTCACGAACGCCGCGCTGGGCGATCGCGCACAAGTTTCCGGCCGAGCGCGCCACGACGGTGCTCAATGACATCGAGATTCAGGTTGGCCGCACCGGAGCGTTCACCCCGGTTGGAAAGCTCGAACCCGTCGGCGTCGGTGGCGTTATTGTTCAGAACGTTACGTTGCACAACGAGGACTACATCAAAGGCATCGGCGGCAAGGGAGAGGTGCTGCGCGAAGGGCGCGATATTCGTATCGGAGATACGGTCATCATTCAGCGCGCGGGCGACGTGATCCCGCAAGTTGTGGACGTCGTGATCGACAAGCGGCCGAAGGGAGCGAAGGAGTATCATTTTCCCAAGAAGTGCCCCTGTCCGCTGCACACGCCGGTGGTGCGCGAGGAGACGGCCACCGGGGACGAGGGCGCACGGGCACGATGCACCGGAGAATTCGCCTGTCCATTCCAGCGAATTCAGCATTTGATGCTGTTCGTCTCGCGTCGCGCTTTCGACATTGAAGGATTTGGCGAGAAGCAGATTGAGTATTTCTTCGAGCAGGGCTGGGTTAAGGAGCCCGGTGATATCTTCACGCTGCAGGCCCGCAACAAAACTCTGAAGCTCGAGACAATCGAGGGATACGGGGAGACGTCAGTCCGAAATCTGTTCGACGCCATCAACGAGCGGCGGAGCATTGGACTTGATCGTTTTATCTATGCGCTGGGTATCCGCCACGTCGGCGAGACCACTGCGCTGGCGCTCGCTCGAGGCTATGGCTCATGGCAGGCGTTTCATGACGCATGTCTTCAGGTCGCCAAGGGTGATGAAGCCGCCATTGCCGAGATGGATGATATCGACCAGATCGGAGAAACGGTCATTCAGGCCGTCGCGGCCTATTTCGGCGAGAGCCATAACCGCGGCATCGTCGAACGGCTGACCAGGCATGTGACGATCCGTGACGCCGAGAAACCCAAGAAAGATACTGCCGTCGCAGGCAAGACGGTCGTCTTTACCGGTTCGCTGGAAAAGTTCACGCGCGATGAGGCCAAAGCGCAGGCCGCCCGGCTGGGCGCCAAGACATCGGGATCGGTGTCGAAAAAAACGGATTATGTGGTCGCAGGGCCGGGCGCGGGCTCGAAACTCGCCGAGGCCCAGAAGCTCGGCATCCAGGTTCTGACCGAGGATGAATGGCTGGCACTGGTTGGCGAGCGATAGACCGGCCTTGTGCGAGCGGGCCTAACCCTGAAACGCGGCAGCTACATGAGTCCGCTCTCGCGCTCCTCGGCCTCGATCATTTTCTCCTCGGTCACGTGCAGCGAATTGCGCGGCACGAGGAAGACAATCGCCGCTGCGCAGGCCAGCGACAGTATCAGCATCGCGATATTCATCGGCAACGGCGTGGCGAAATGTCCGCCGAGGGCCGCGCCGAGCTGCGAACAGAGCGCCCCGAAGCCCATTTGCAGGAACCCCATGGTGCCGGATGCGGTGCCTGCCGCTTGCGGCCGCACGCTGATCGCGCCCGCGGACGCGTTCGACATTGCGAACGCGTTGCCGAACATCACGATCATGTGGGTGCCGAACAGCCATGACGGCATCTGGTTGAGGCCGGTGATGCCCCAGACGACGTTGAGGACCGATCCCGCGATCTGCAGGATAAGGCCGATCGCAATCATGCGATCCAGCCCATAACGGGGCGACAGGCGGACCGAAGCGAGATTGCCCATCATGTAGGCCACCCCGGCGGTGGCGAACCACAGGCCATATTCGGTCGTCGATCGATGCAGATGATCGACCACGATATAGGGGCCACCGCCTGCGAACACGAAGATAAGCGACGACGCGAGCATCTGGCACAGCACGTAGCCGATGAACGTCTTGCTGGCGGAGAGCGCGCGGACGTCGCTGACGAAGTTGTTGTCGCTTGTTCTTGTCTCCACGCGGCGGGTTTCCGGAAGCGCCAGCATGATTGCGACCATGGTCAGCGTGGTCACGATAGCAAGCACGTAGAAGATCGAGCGCCAGCCGAACCAGTGATCGAGCAGGCCGCCAGCCAGTGGACTCAACATTTGCGCGATCATCATCACCGCGATCACCAGGCTGATCATGCTGCCGACGCGGTTGCGATCGTAAATGTCGCGCACGATGGCGCGGGCGAGGACCATGCCGGCGGCGCCGCCGACCGCCTGAAGAAATCGCCCGGCGATCAGTTGCGGGAGGGTCTGCGCGAAAATACAGCCGATATTCGCGATCACGACGAGCCCGAGGCACCACATCAGCACCGGTCGCCGTCCGTAGAGATCGGACAGCAGCCCCATCACCAGTTGCGAGCAGGCAAGGCCGACCATGTAAAGCGACACGGTCATCTGGGCGACCGAGATATCCTGCTGGAACGTTGTCGCCAGCAGCGGCAGCATCGGCACCAGCATGTACAGCGAGACCGGCGCGATGCCGTTCATCGCTACCAGCAGGGGCAGGATTTTCCAGGGAGTGGATGCAAGGTCCGCGGCGGCTGCTTTGGCCTTCGGGTCGGTCACGTTGTCCGGACTCTGTTATTGATTGGGTTCACCGTCTATCTCGAAGGCTCCAATGGTTCCGTCGCCGCATCGAGCCACACTTTGGTGGCTTCGTCTACCAGCGGGCGAATCTCCTTGCGCACCCGTGCATGGTAGGCATTCAGCCAGCGCAGTTCCTGCTTGCTGATCCGGGATGCGTTGATCAGGCGCCGGTCGATCGGCGCCAGCGTCAGGGTCTCAAACCCGTTCATGGATTTTTCCGCGCCCTCGATGCTGGCTTCCACCACCAATTCGAGGTTTTCGATGCGGATGCCGAATGCGCCAGTCTTGTAGTAGCCGGGTTCGTTGGACAGGATCATGCCGCGTTTGAGCGGCGTGGTACCGAGCTTGGATATCCGGGCGGGACCTTCGTGCACCGAGAGGTAGCTGCCGACGCCATGCCCCGTGCCATGCTCGAAGTCGATACCCGCCTGCCACAGGAATTGCCGTGCCAGCACGTCGATCTGCGCGCCGGTCGTGCCGTCGGGAAAGAAGGCGCGGCTGATGGCGATATGGCCGCGCAGGACGCGCGTGAAGCGATCGCGCATCTCGTCGGTCGGCTCGCCGATGGCGATGGTTCGGGTAACGTCGGTGGTGCCGTCCTCATATTGCGCGCCGGAATCGATCAGCAGCAGGTCACCGGAAGCGATGCGGCGGTTGCTTTTACGGGTGACGCGATAATGCACGATGGCGCCGTTCGGCCCGGTTCCTGCGATGGTCGGGAACGACACGTCCTTCAGCACGCCGGTTTCACGGCGGAAGGACTCGAGCGCTTCGACGGCATCGATCTCGGTCAGTGCGCCTGCCGGTGCTTCACGGTCGATCCAGGCGAGAAAACGTGCCAGCGCCGCGCCGTCGCGACGATGGGCGGTCCGGGTGCCGGCAATTTCCGTCTGATTCTTGACTGCCTTGAGCAGCGCCACGGGATCGGCGAGGCGCACCGGCTTGCCGCCGGAGCTTGTGACCAGTCGGCTCAGGGCGTCTGCCGCTGTCGCGCTGTCGAGGCCCACTGCCACGCCGCGCTGGCCGAGTTCGGCCAGCCGTGCCGTGAGTGCGTCGGGCTCTTCGACCGTCGCGTGCTGCTCGAGATGATCGCGAACGCTGTTCGACAGTTTGCGATGATCGATGAAGATGGTGGGACGGCCGTTTTTCGGCACCAGCGCATAGGACAGCGGCAACGGCGTATGCGCGACGTCGGCGCCGCGAATATTGAAGGTCCAGGCGACGGCATGGGAATCCGACAGCACCAGCGCGCCGACGCCAGCCTTGCCGATCTCTGTTTGAATCCGCTCGAGCTTGTCCGCCTCGCTCTCGCCTGAAAACTGCAGACCGTGCACGGTCACCGCGCCCAGCGGAGGCGAGGGACGCTCGTGCCAGACGGCGTCGACTGGGTTGCTGTCCACGGCGACGAGCACCGCACCCGCCTTCTCGCAGGCCTTGGCGAATCGTTCGGCGGCGGCCGTGGTGTGAAGCCAAGGATCGAATCCGATCCGGTCATCCTCTGTGATCTGGGATGTCAGCCAGGCATCCGGCGGAGGATCTATCAGTGACTCGACCTGCCATGCTGCGGTGTCGATCTGCTGGGCGGCCTGCAACGTATAGCGGCCATCGACAAAGAGGGCGGCCCGCTGCGTGAGCACGATCGCGAGGCCGGCAGACCCGGTGAAGCCGGATAACCATGCCAGTCGTTCGTCTGAGGGCGGCACATACTCGTTCTGCTGGCTGTCCGCGCGGGGGATGATGAACCCGGTCAGTCCCCGGCGCACGATTTCCTCGCGAAAGGCGGCCAGGCGGGCAGCCAGGGCGACGCCGCCCTCGGGATCCTCGAATGTCTGGAATTGCGCTTCGAACATGAACTGACCTCGGATCTTACCGGCGGATATTGCCATCATCGGTGGGGTTTGTGCCGATATTTAGAGCCGTCGCTGGCGCGCGGATAGAGGAACGATTTGTCGTTCGCCGGTGTTCTTACAAATAGCGGGAATGTTTGCCGCCCGGCAGGAAGGGGGTTGAACATGCCAGTCTTCAATTTCGAAAAGGCTGTCCGCCGTGACTCACCAGTGCCGGTGGATTCTGCTGAGAAGGAGTCGCGCGGGATGATCATCCGGTTGCTCGACCAGATTGCCGAAGCGCGCATGCAGAGGGATGTCAGGTCGTTTTGTCGGATGACACGCGGCAAGAAGCAGGACGTCCATCCTCCGCCTGGTCAGCAACATCGTTGACGGAAATCCGGATTTACGACATCCGGCGCATCAGCAGGCTGGTCCAGCCGTCAAGCTGCAGCCGGCGGACGAGGCGGACGCCATTCGCGCGATAGGCGGCGATGACGCTGTCGGCCTGATGGGGCAGCAGGCCTGACAGGATGATATATGCCTTCGGCGCAAGGTGCCTGGTCATCGGCGTCGCCAGTCGTCGGAGCGGGTTGGCGAGAATGTTGGCCAGCACCAGCCCGAAAGGTCCGCGTTCGGCAAAGCGCGGCGAGGCAAAACCGGTCGCGCAAATTGCTTCCACCCAGTTGCCGACGCCGTTCAGTCTGGCATTGTCGCGGGCAACCATCGTGGAGCGGGGATCGATATCGGAAGCGAGAATCGGGCGGCGCAGCACCTTGGCGGCGGCAATTGCCAGAACGCCGGTCCCCGAGCCGAGATCGAGAATGCGTTTCGGCGTGCATTCGCACAGCACCCGGTCGAGCAGAATAAGACAGCCGCGCGTGGTGCCATGGTGACCTGTACCGAACGCAAGCGCTGCCTCGATTTCGATCCCGAGCTTGTTCGGTGGCACGCGGGCGCGGTCATGGCTGCCATGAACCACGAACCGGCCGGCAGGCACCGGCACCAGCCCCTCGAGGCTGGACTTCACCCAATCCTTGGCGGCAATCGCGTCAAACGACAGCGTGCTGGCCACCTCGTTGCCCGCGGTCTGCGCAATCAGATCCCGGACCGCGTCGTGATCCGGCTCCTGTGAGAAGTACAGGGTGACATCCCAGCGGCCGCCAGGTTGCTCGAACGCTGCCACCGCAACCTCGTCGCCATCGAGGATCTCGGACAGGTTATCCACAAGCTGGCTGGCAACCTGCTCGTTGCCGACGGCGCAGGTGGCGCGGCTCGCGGCGGCTGTCATCGAAGAGCCGGTAGGATCGGGCGCGTTCATCGAACACCTGTCAAATGGCGGAAAATCCAGGTTCCCTTGCTTGGTTTTTCACAGCCTGTCCACCCGGTATTCACAGTCTTTGCATGATTTCTCGACAGGGATTCGGGCAAGTCATCCTCAGATCCGTACCGAAGTAATCAACCGGTTGCCCACAGGGTTCTGGAGAATTTATCCCCATTTTATCCACAGGGTTATCAACAAGAGCATGCGCTATTGGAACATGGCCTGATGGTCGCGCAGGATGGTCTGGGCGGCGTTGTAGCCCGGCGCACCGGTGACGCCGCCGCCGGGGTGAGTGCCTGAACCGCAGTGATAGAGACCCTTCAGCGGGCCGCGATAGTCGGCATGGCCAAGCATTGGCCGGGCCGAGAACAGCTGGTTGAGGGTCAGCGCGCCGTGAAAAATATCACCGCCGACGAGGCCAAACTCGCGCTCAAGGTCGAGCGGCGAGAGGATCTGGCGTCCGATGACGGTGGCGGCGAAACCGGGAGCATAGCGATCCACGGTCGCAATCATCAGATCGGCAACTTCGTCGCGTTTGTCGTCCCATGACACGCCATCGGGCAGCTGCGGCGCGACATGCTGGCAGAACAGGCTGGCAACATGCTGGCCCGGCGGGCTGAGCGAGTCGTCGAGCGTGGAGGGAATCAGCATCTCCACCACGGGCTCGCGGCTCCAGCCATATTGGCGGGCATCCTGCCAGGCCCGATCCATGTAGCTAAGGCTCGGCGCCATGATTATGCCGCTGGTGAGATGGTCGCCCGCGCCGGGCAGGGCAGTGAAGGAGGGCAACGCCGACAGCGCCACATTCATACGAAACGTGCCGGAGCCGTTGCGATACTTTTCGATGCGTTCGCGGAATGGCTTCGGCAGAGCGTCAGCCGCGATCAGCCGGGTGTAGAGCAGTTTCGGATTGAGGTTGGACACGACATAGCGCGCCCGGATGGTCGCGCCGTTGTCGAGGATCACGCCGACGGCACGGTGGCCTTCCACGATCACTTCGCGGACGCCGGCGCCGGTCTCGATCTCCACTCCTTGCACGCGCGCCGCCGCCGCCATCGCCTGGGTGATCGCGCCCATGCCGCCGATGGCATGACCCCACAGCCCCTTCTTGCCGTTCACTTCGCCAAAGGCATGATGCAGCATGACGTAGGCTGAGCCCGCGGTGTAGGGGCTGGCATAGTTGCCGACGATGGCGTCGAAGCCGAACAAGGCCTTGATCAGGTCGCTTTCAAACTGGTCATCCAGCATCTCGCCCGCCGACAGCGTGAACAGATCGAGCAGCAGCCGCTGGTGCTCGATCGACAGGCGGCGCAGGATGTTGCCGGTCTCCACTGCGTTGCTGATTTCGCGCAGAGTATTGAGACCGAAGCCCTCCACGACATTGGGCGGCGCGCGCAGGACGAAGGCGCGCAGGACGTCGGCAACGATCTCGAGCTCACGGTTGAACCCGTCGAGCCGGGCGGCATCGCGCGGGCTGATCCGGGCGAGCGAGTCATGAGTTCGGCCTTCGCCGGTCAGCAAGTGGCTGCCGTCCGGGGCCGGAAGGAAATTTTGCGCGCGGCGCTCCACGATGCGCAAGCCATGACGATGCAATTCGAGATCGGCGATCACGCGCGGATTGAGCAGGCTCACCGTGTAGGCCGCGACCGAATTGCGAAATCCGGGATGAAATTCCTCGGTGACAGCGGCGCCGCCGACCACCTGACGCCGCTCCACGACCTTCACGCGCAGGCCATTCATCGCCAGATAGGCGGCGCAGGTCAATCCGTTGTGCCCAGCGCCAATAATGAGTGCGTCATAGTCGGACATGCAGCGATACTAGGTGTGTTCCCCGGGACTGGAAACCGGCTTTCGGCGGCGATGCTCGCCCATACATTAAGAACTGCATCCGTTGCCAGCGTCGCATGCGACCGAACGACTCAGGCGTCAACGTTCACGGGCATGTTATTGCCGGGTCGGCGGGGCTGTGATCCAATCGCGGCGCCTCCGGCAACGCGCCGGGTTTTCGCCGGAGCTTTCATGACGTCGATGTCATCCGTGTCCGCGAGCCAGACCTCCGGCAAGCGAAACGCGCGCGTGCTCGCCGTCTATACGGCGGCGATCTTCACAAGTGCGCTGCTGTTGTTCTCGGTGCAGCCGTTGTTCACAAGGATGGTCCTGCCGCGGCTCGGTGGCTCACCGGCGGTGTGGTCGGTGGCGATGGTGTTCTTTCAGTCGCTGCTGCTCGGCGGCTACGCCTACGCCCACTATCTGATGACGCTTAAAAGCCGGACTGCTCCGGTCGCGATTCACCTTGTCATTCTGATCGTGGCCTTCCTGACCTTGCCATTATCGATCGCGGAAAGCTGGGGAACGTCACCGGCGAGCGGCTACGCGATCTGGCTGCTTGGCCTGTTCGCGGTTTCGATTGGGCTGCCGTTCTTCGCGCTCGCTGCCAACAATCCGATGCTGCAGGCGTGGTTCGTCCGCACCGGCCATCCGGACGGACCCGACCCTTACTTTCTCTATGCATCGTCGAATATAGGCAGCTTCCTGGCGCTCTTGTCATATCCCATTTTGCTCGAGCCGATATTTACACTCCACACCCAGAACCTCATGTGGACGGCAGGTTACGGCATCCTGATTGCGCTGATCGCCGGGTGTGGTGTGATAATGATCAGATCACCTCGGATCGCGCAGGCCGACGAATTCCGCCAGGATGCTACGCCCGCTCCGGCATGGACGATGCGCGCGCGCTGGATTTTTCTCGCAGCGGTGCCGTCAGGTTTGCTCATCGCAGTGACGGCCCATATCTCGACCGATGTCGCCGCAGCGCCGCTTCTGTGGGTGTTGCCGTTGTCGCTTTATCTGCTGACCTGGGTTCTGGTGTTCCAGTCGCGGCCCCTGCTGCCCCATGCATGGATGCTCGGTCTGCAGCCGTTCGCGATCGCGGGGGTGATGGTTCTGCTGGCGGTCGGCGGCGAGCAGAACTTGCTGCTGACGCTCGGCGGGCACCAGCTGTGCTTCTTCATCATCGCGATGGCCTGCCATGGCGAACTGGCGCGAACGCGCCCCGCAGCGCGCTATCTCACCGGCTTTTATGTCGCGTTGTCGTTCGGAGGCATGATCGGCGGATTGTTCGCCGGGCTGGTTGCCCCGTTCGCATTCTCATGGATTGCTGAATATCCCATCCTTATCGCGCTTGCGGCTTTGTGCCGCCCGGCTGCGATGCGCGAACTGCGCGGAAGTGTCGGTTTATGGCTGGTGGGCGTCGCGGGGGCGATTGGCCTGATTGCCATGGCTTACCGGACAGGTCCGGTGGTCGAGACGCTGGAAAGCTACCGGGTCTGGCTGGTGGCCGGTGTGGCGGTGGTCGCGGCGTTGCTGGCGCTGGTGTTCAGGATCGGCGGCTGGAAATTTGCGGTGCTGGTCGCGCTGGGGCTGGTCCTGATCCGCGTCTATCCGGCCGACGAAGGACGCGTCGAGACCGTGCGCAGTTTCTTCGGTGTCCACAAGATCGTGGTTACGCCGGGTGGGCAGTACCATGTGCTGATGCACGGCACGACCATCCACGGAGCCGAGAAATTCCAGAATGACGACGGCACGCCGGTCGCCGGGCGGCCCGAGGCGATCAGCTACTATCACAAGGATGGCGGGATCGGCCGGGCGATCGTAGCGATACGCGAACGCAAGGGCGGGCCGTTGCGTGTTGCGGTCATAGGTCTTGGCGCCGGCACGCTTGCCTGTCAGGCGGAGCCCGGTGAAAATTGGAAGTTTTTCGAGATCGACCAGTCGATGATCGATACGGCGCGCGATCCCAGGTATTTCACCTTCGTCAGCGCCTGCCAGCCGAATCTCCAGCCCGTGCTGGGCGACGCGCGCCTGACCTTCGCCAAGGAGGCGGATGGCATCTATGACCTGATCATCGTGGATGCATATTCGTCGGATGCCATTCCGATCCATCTTGCGACGAAAGAAGCAATGGCGATCTATAAGGCGAAGCTTGCCGGACACGGTGCCGTGCTGATGCATGTATCCAACCGGCATCTCGAGCTTGCCAGTGTCGTTGTCGGTATCGCCGATGCGAATGGTTTGAAAAGCTGGGTCTATAACGAGGATACGGGACGGGACGCCGAATACATTTTCACGACCGAGGTGGTGCTGTCGGCGCGGAATGACCCAGATGTCGGAGCGCTGGTGTCCGACGTTAAATGGACCAAAACGCCAGCGACTACGGGTCAGCGCGTCTGGACCGACGATTATTCGAACGTGCTGGGCGCGGTGTGGCGCCGTCTGCGCAACGGCGACAACTGATGGAGGGAGATTTTTCCATCAGCGCGTCAGACCATCAGTCGTAAACGTAAAAGCGGTTCTGCGGATACGCCGGGCGGCGATAGGCGGCCGCCGGCTGGTCGCCTTCCTCGATGTAGCGGCCGGGCATGCGCGGGTCGGGGTAGAGCTGGCGCCGGCCACCATAATCCGCCTGATCCTGTGAGGGGCGGCTGTCCTGATAGGATCGTGCACCGTAGGCGCGGGTCTGGCCCCAGCTATCCTGATACACACTGCCATTGCCCGGCGCGGCGTAGGAACGGTCAGGTGTAATCTCGACGGGCTGGCCGACGTTACGCGAGGCGACGTTGCGTGGATTGCGAGCCAACGCCACTCGGGATGAACCGGTCAGTGTGACGGTGGTGTTGAGCAGCCCTTCCTTCTTGACCAGATCCCACAATGTCGTGGCGTTGGCGCGCGACAGTCGCACACAACCATGAGAGACCGGCATGCCGAGGCTCTTCACCGAGTCCGTGCCGTGTATCGCGTGTCCCTGCCTGGTGAAGAAGATCGAGTGCGGCATCGGCGCGTCATCGAACTCCTTCGAATAGTGATCTTCTTCCATACGGAAGGTCTGGAATTTTCCGTTCGGTGTTTCATGCGAGGGATTGCCGCTCGACACAGGCCAATGATAGCGCGGCACGCCGTCCACCGAGACGGTCATTTCCTGCAAATCTTTGTTGACGGTGATGGCGACTGCGGCGTTCGCCGCCGGAATGCTTGAGAGAAGCACAAGAGCCGTAACCGGACCCAAGAACGCACGCATTGACTGGCCTCCAATGGCCTCCCGCCGCCCTTTCAGGAAGGTAAGAGCGAAAAACGACTTTTTCAACAGCAGCTTGTCCGTATGCTGGATGAACAGGACGACAGGCCGTTAACCTTCTTGCAGCCAGTTGTCGTGTTCGGGCCTTCGTTGAACCCCCGAGGGAACCATCAGGTCCCTGACATGTTGTCACGAATGATCACATTGAGATGGCAAGGACAGGATGATGAGAGCAGCAGTTTTGAGCACGAACGCGACACGGCAGCGACACCTGATCTGGGTCGTCGCGTTTCTCGCGATGCTGGCGATTCCGTTTGCCGCCCACGCGCAAGGCATCGTCGGCGGCGCGCGTGAAGGTGCGTATCGCGGCGAGCGGGCCGCCGGTCCGGTCGGCGGCGTGGTCGGTGGCGCCATCGGCGCAGGTGTCGGCGGTGCGGTCGGTGGCGTGAAGGGCGTGCTCGGTATTCCCGATCGGCGAGCGCACCGGTATTATCATCACCGGCATCGCCATTATCGTCATCGCCACCACTGAGCGAGGACGGTTCGGAAATGAAAAAGGATCGGCGAAGGCCGATCCTTTTGTTTAGGCCTGATGCGGAGCCGATCAGGTCTTGAGCCGATAGCCGGTGCGGAAAATCCACCAGATGATTCCGGTGCAGAGCAGCAGGAAGGCCAGCGTCATGGCGAGACTGATGCCGACGCTGACATCCGCGATTTCGAAGAAACTCCAGCGGAAGCCGCTGACCAGGTAGACCACGGGATTGAACAGAGTGACGTTCTGCCAGAACGGCGGCAGCATATGGATCGAGTAGAAACTGCCGCCCAGGAAGGTCAACGGTGTGACCACAAGGAGCGGGATCACCTGCAGCTTCTCGAAACCATCCGCCCAGATGCCGATGATGAAGCCGAACATGCTGAAAGTGACGGCTGTCAGCACCAGGAATGTGATCATCACGAAGGGATGGGCGATCTTGAGCGGTACGAACAGGCCGGCGGTCGCCAGGATAATAAGTCCGAGAATGATCGATTTGGTCGCCGCCGCGCCGACATAGCCGAGCACGGCTTCGAACGAGGATACCGGTGCGGAGAGCAATTCGTAGATCGTTCCGGTGAATTTCGGAAAGTAAATGCCGAACGATGCGTTGGCGATGCTCTGGGTGAGCAGCGACAGCATGATCAGGCCCGGCACGATGAACGTGCCGTAGCTGACGCCCCCGATCTCGGTGATGCGCGAGCCGATCGCCGCGCCGAACACCACGAAATACAACGATGTGGAGATCACCGGCGACACGACACTTTGCAGCAGCGTGCGGAAGGTGCGCGCCATTTCGAAAACATAGATTGCGCGGACGGCCCGGAAGTTCATTGCGAATTCACTCGATCATTCGTTATCGTTTGACGAGGCTGACGAAAATCTCTTCCAGCGAACTTTGCGTGGTGTTGAGATCGTTAAAGCGGATGCCGGCCTGCGCCAGATCGTTCATCAGTGTCGTGATGCCGGTGCGCTCGCCCTTGGTGTCGTAAGTGTAGACGAGTTCGCGGCCGCCATCGACCAGTTCGAGGTTGTAGGGGGCGAGCTTGTCGGGAACGGACGCCAGTGGCTGCTGAAGATGCAGTTTCAACTGCTTCTTGCCGAGTTTCTGCATCAGGCGGCTCTTGTCCTCGACCAGAACGATCTCGCCCTTGTTGATGACGCCGACGCGGTCGGCCATCTCCTCGGCTTCCTCGATGTAATGCGTGGTCAGGATAATCGTGACGCCGGAATCGCGCAGGGCGCGGACCACCTGCCACATCGACTGGCGCAGCTCGACATCGACGCCCGCCGTCGGCTCATCGAGAAACAGGATTTTCGGTTCGTGGGCCAGCGCCTTGGCGATCATCACGCGGCGCTTCATGCCGCCGGACAGCGTGATGATCGGGCTGTTGCGCTTGTCCCACAATGATAGATCCTTCAGGACCTTCTCGACCAGCGCCATGTTCTTTGGCTTGCCGAACAGGCCGCGGCTGAACGCGACGGTGTTCACGACCTTTTCAAACGCGTCGGTATGAAGCTCCTGCGGCACGAGGCCGATCATCTCGCGCGCCGCCCGATAATCCCTGATGCTGTCGTGTCCGTCGATCGTGATGGTGCCCTCGGTCGGCATCACCAGTCCGCAGATCGTCCCGATCAGGGTGGTCTTGCCGGCGCCATTCGGGCCCAGCAGCGCGAAAATCTCGCCGCGCTGGATGTCGAGATTGATGTTCGACAGCGCTTTCAGCCCGGAGGCATAGGTCTTCGAGACGTTGGCGACGGAAATGATTGGCTGCATTGGACTTTACGGGGGGCTGAAAAGGCAGGTTGGCGACAGATAGGGAGCCCTGCGCGCCAGCGCAACCGCTTATGCCCTGGTTACGAAGCTGTCGACCACCTTCTTTTCGCCGGCTTTGTCGAAGGCGATGGTCAGCTTATTGCCGTCGACCCGTGCGACACGGCCGTAGCCGAATTTCTGGTGAAACACGCGGTCGCCAGGCGAGAACTCGGAGTCCGCTCCGGTCGATTTGGCGATCAATTCGCCCTCGATGACCATCGGCTTGCGCCGCGCGTTGCCGGCGCCCGCGCCATAGCGAGCGCCGGTTTCGTTAAAGCCGCTGCCGCCGGTGCGCGAACGGTTGGCCTGCGCGCGCTGCCAGCCGGGCGTCGTGTAGGTCGAGCCGAACGATTCGATATTGTCGAAGCGTGACCCGCCGAAGCCGCCGGCGCCGCCCCAGCCTGAACCGCCCTTGGACTCGGTGATCTCGACGTTCGCCGCCGGAAGTTCATCGAGAAAACGCGACGGCACTGTCGTCGTCCACGACCCGTGGATGCGGCGGTTGGTGGCGAAATAGATCATCGCGCGCCGACGGGCGCGGGTGATGCCCACATGGGCGAGGCGGCGCTCTTCTTCGAGGCCGGCGCGGCCCTGTTCGTCCAGTGCGCGCTGGTGGGGGAAAAGTCCTTCTTCCCAGCCCGGCAGGAACACGTTGTCGAATTCAAGCCCCTTGGCCGAATGCAGGGTCATCACCGACACGGCGTCTTCGTCGCTGCCGCCGTCGCGATCCATCACCAGCGAGATGTGTTCGAGGAAGCCGTGCAGATTCTCGAATTCCTCCATCGAGCGCACAAGCTCTTTCAGGTTTTCGAGCCGGCCCGCAGCGTCGGCTGAACGATCTTTCTGCCACATCTCGGTGTACCCGCTCTCGTCGAGTACGATTTCCGCCAGCTCGGTATGAGGCACCGCGTCGCGCTGGGCGCGCCAGCGGTCGAAACTTGCGATCAGATCGCGCAGGCTGCCGCGCGCCTTGGGCTTGATCTCATCGGTCTCGATGATCGCACGTGCCGCTTCGGTCAGGGGAATGCGGCGTTTGCGGGCGTGATCGTGCAAAAGCTGCACGGTGGCGTCACCAAGGCCGCGCTTGGGCACGTTGACGATGCGCTCGAAAGCAAGATCGTCGGCCGGCGAGTTGATCACGCGCAGATAGGCCAGGGCATCCCGGATTTCCGCGCGCTCGTAGAAGCGCGGACCGCCGATGACGCGATAGGGCAGGCCGAGGGTGACGAAGCGATCTTCAAACTCGCGCATCTGGAACGAGGCGCGCACCAGAATGGCGATCTCGTTGAGCTTCTCGCCGGCGCGCTGGAACTGTTCGATCTCTTCGCCGATGGCGCGGGCTTCCTCCTCGGAATCCCATGCGCCGGTGACGGTGACCTTTTCCCCATCGACGTCTTCGGTGCGCAGAGTTTTGCCGAGACGGCCTTCATTGTGCGCGATCAGATAAGATGCCGCGGCGAGGATATGGCCGGTGGAGCGATAGTTGCGCTCGAGCCGGATGACCTTCGCGCCGGGAAAATCGTGTTCGAAGCGCAGGATGTTATCGACCTCCGCGCCGCGCCAGCCATAGATCGACTGGTCGTCATCGCCGACGCAGCAGATGTTTTTAAGGGCGGGGAGCGGAGCGACCTTGTTTGCTTCGTCATCATCGGTCCGACGCGACGCATCGAGAGCCGGGGCTCTATTTTCCGAAGAAATGACGGATTGCCGGGTTGTACTGGGTAATGGCACGCCGGAGGGCGCCTGCGCGAGCAGCCGTAGCCACAGATACTGCGCGACGTTCGTGTCCTGATACTCGTCCACCAGGATGTATTTGAAGCGATGCTGATACTGCCGCAGCACATCAGGGTGTTCGCGGAACAGGCGAATATTTTCCAGCAGCAGGTCGCCGAAGTCGGCGGCGTTGAGAATCTTCAGCCGCTCCTGATACTGCGTATAGAGCTTGCCGCCTTTGCCGTTGGCGAATATGGCGGCTTCTCCGGATGGCACCTGTGCCGGCGTCAGGCCGCGATTTTTCCAGCCGTCGATCAGTCCCGCCAGCATGCGCGCCGGCCAGCGTTTGTCATCGACGCCTTCGGCCTGCAGCAATTGCTTAAGCAGGCGAATCTGGTCGTCGACGTCGAGCACTGTGAAGTTCGATTTGAGCTGCACCAGTTCGGCATGGGTGCGCAGAATGCGCCCACCGATCGAATGGAAGGTCCCGAGCCACGGCATTCCCTCGATGGCCTGTCCCAGCATTTCGCCAAGGCGGTGCTTCATCTCGCGCGCGGCCTTGTTGGTGAAGGTCACCGACAGGATTTCGCCAGGGCGCGCCCGGCCCATGCTGAGAATGTGCGCGATACGCGAGGTCAGCACCCGGGTCTTGCCGGTGCCCGCGCCCGCCAAGACCAGAACCGGCCCCTCGAGCGTTTCGACCGCATCGCGCTGTTCTGGGTTCAGCGCCGTCAGATAGGGCGGCGCGGCAGCGGCGCGCGCACGCGCGGCAATGCCGCCAGCTGCGGGCTGGTGGCTCGGCACATGGTGAGGCGGCAACTTGTTCGGTTCAGTCATGCGATTCGTCTTTGCCCCACGATGGCACCGCGAGGCCGGAAAGGGGAGCCTTCACAGCAGGATCGCGGCAGATATAGGCATCACTGGGCCCGCTGGACAGGCTTTTCCGGCCATCGTCCCGTGCCCGCTCTGCGTGCCGCCTGTCTCGGGATTTGTTCCCTCACCGCAGCCCGCTTTTTGAGGACTTCTAGGCCGTCGCGGGCCGGAACCATCGTTTCCGGCCCGGATTATTTCTCCAGCAACGAATGTGAGGAGAATATCATGTTGAGCTGGGTCGTGACCTTTCTGATCATCGCGCTTGTCGCCGGCCTTCTGGGCTTCGGTGGCATCGCCGGCGCGTCGATCGAGATCGCGAAGATCGTCTTCTTCATCGCCATCGCGCTGTTCGTGATTTCGGCGCTGGTCGGTCTCATGCGTGGCCGTGGGAATGTCTAGCTACGTCATTTGACCGGCATCGCGATCCGGCGGCCGATCCCGTCGGGTCTCGGAACGGCGCTGTGGGCCTCGACAATGGCGCGAATGCGCGATGCGATGTCAGGCGGAAACGGTGCCGTTTTTCGTGCGCCCATGTCGACATGCAGTGTCATATTCTCCGAGGTTGCGGAGAGCCAGCCTTCGGTCGCGTGGCGAAGTTCTTCGAACGTATGGATCCGTTTGTCGTCGGCTGCGATCAGGTACACAGAGACCTGAACCGGGTCGCCGAGATGCACTTCGCGCAAATAGCGTACGTGGCATTCGGCCGTGAAGGTCGAGCCGTTGCGTTCCTTCAGATAATTCGGGCCGATACCGAGTTCGAGCCACATCTGGTCGATACCGCGGTCGAACAGTACATTGTAATACGCCATATTAAGATGGCCGTTGTAGTCGATCCATTGCGGCTCGATCTGCATTACCGAGGTGAGAAAAGGGGCTGCATGATGCGGCGCCGCTGCCAGTTGCGAAGAGCTGGTGGTCATCCTCAAGCCTGCCTCGTTCGGGGTAACGGATGGGGTCTCACTTGACCCGTTATCCTTCCTTTGCCACGGTCAGCCGATCATTGCCAATCCCGGGAAAAGTTGACCGCCGTGGCTTCCTCCAGCACCCTCACACGCCCCGCGCCGCAGGCGCTCACTGCCGCCCTTGAGGCACTCGCCGCCCGGTTCGGAAACAATCTGATCACCTCGCAGGCGGTGCGCGAACAGCACGCCCACACCACCACCTGGGTTGCACCGCAGCCGCCGGACGGCGTGGTGATGGCGCGCTCCACCGAGGATATTCAGGATGTGGTGCGGATTTGCGCCAGGAACGGCGTGCCGGTGATTCCGTTCGGCACGGGAACGTCGCTCGAAGGGCAGGTCAACGCGCCAATTGGTGGCATTTCCATCGATCTGCGCGAGATGAATCGGATCATTGCGGTGCATTCCGACGACCTCGACTGCGTGATCGAGCCCGGCGTCACCCGCAAGGCGCTCAACGAGTACCTGCGCGATCAGGGTCTGTTCTTCCCGATCGATCCCGGCGCTGATGCGTCGATCGGCGGCATGGCTTCGACACGCGCATCGGGCACCAACGCGGTGCGGTACGGCACCATGCGCGACAACATTCTCGCGCTGAAAGTGGTCCGCGCCGATGGCGAGATCATCACCACCGGCACGCGCGCCAAGAAGTCGTCCGCAGGTTACGATCTGACGCATCTGTTCGTGGGTGCGGAGGGCACGCTCGGCATCATCTCCGAACTGACCATCAAGCTGCGCGGCATCCCGCAGACCATTGCCGCAGCGGCCTGTTCATTCGAGACGGTGCAGGGCGCCTGCAACGCCACCATCATGGCGATCCAGACCGGCATTCCGGTGGCGCGGATCGAGTTGCTCAACGCCGCGCAGGTCAAGGCCTGCAACGCCTATTCCAAGCTGTCGCTGCCGGAAACGCCGTTGCTGTTGCTCGAATTCCACGGCAGCGAAACCGAAGTCGCCGAGCAGTCCAAGGCGTTTGGGGAAATCGCAGGGGAATGCGGCGGCGGCTCGTTCGAATGGACGACGCGGCCGGAGGATCGCACCCGGCTGTGGCAGGCCCGGCATGACGCCTACTGGGCGGTGCGCGGCCTTCGGCCCGGCGCGCAGGCGGTCGCGACAGACGTGTGCGTGCCGATCTCACGGCTAGCCGATTGCGTGGTGGAAACCGAAAAAGATCTCGAGACCCTCGGTCTGATCTCTCCGATCGTCGGCCATGTGGGCGACGGCAACTTTCACTGCTCGCTGCTGTGCGACGTCAACGATCCCGACGAGATCGAAAAGGCGGAGGGCTTCCTGCATCGGCTGGTCGAGCGTGCTCAGGCGATGGACGGCACCTGTACCGGCGAACACGGCATTGGGCAGGGCAAGCAGAAGTATCTGGTCAACGAACTTGGGCCGGAAGCTGTCGAGATGATGCGCACCCTGAAGCGGGCTATCGATCCGCAGAACATCCTCAATCCCGGCAAGATCCTGCCGGCATGACCGACGCGGGCGGGCAGACCGATATCGACGCCATCGCGCGCGAGGCGATGGCGGTGCTGGGTACGGGCCGCCAGATCGCGCCGTTTTCTGCCCGGCATACGCTTGATCTCGATGCCGCTTACCAAGTCACTGCAAACATCCGGAAAATGCGCGAAGCACGAGGCGAGTCCGTTCGCGGCCGCAAGATCGGCTTTACCAACCGCACGATTTGGGAGCAGTACGGAGTCTATGCGCCAATCTGGGGTTATATCTATAATACCACCGTTTACGATCTCGCTGCTCTCAACGGCACATTTTCGCTGGCGGGCCTCGCCGAGCCGCTGATCGAGCCAGAGGTAGTGTTCGGCATGGCCTCCGCGCCGGATGCACGGATGGACGAAGGCGAGCTGTTATCCTGTATCGCATGGGTCGCTCACGGCTTCGAGATCGTGCACTCGATCTTCCCTGGCTGGAAGTTTGCCGCGCCCGATACGGCGGCTGCTTTTGGCATGCATGGTGCGCTTCTGATCGGAAAGCGACACCCGGTCCACGAGGCGCGCGAGAATTGGTTGCGCACGTTGTCGAGCTTTGGCATTGCGCTCCATTGCGACGGCGATGTGGTCGACCGCGGCAATGCCAGTCATGTGCTGGACGGGCCGCTGTCGGCGCTGCGGCATGTTGTGGGGGTGCTGGAGCGCGACAGCTTCAACCCTCGGATTATCGCCGGCGAAATCGTTACCACAGGGACCCTGACGCGGGCGATGCCGATCAGGGCAGGCGAGCGCTGGGCGACGCGCCTGGCGGACGTTCCTCTTGATGGCGCCGATATCCGCTTTGGTTGAGTCCGCGATTGCGTTAAAATCATGCGAACGCGGAGGTTTTTGGCGGTCGCGCGACGCGGCTGTGACCTCGCTCCACTTGTTTTGGATTGACGGAATCGCGGGACTGCGACTGGTGCCGCTCGCTTTCGAGGAACCGCCTTGCAGACGACGCTGCTCGGACTGGCCATAGCTTTCATCATCGCGCTGCTTGCGGCGCTGGTCGGTCCGCATTTTGTCGATTGGAACCAGTTCCGTCCTCAGTTCGAGGCCGAGGCCTCGCGCGTGGTCGGGTCGCCCGTGCATGTGACCGGCGCGCTGGATGCCCGGCTGCTGCCGACGCCGATCCTGCGTTTGAAATCGGTGGCGGTCGGCGCACCAAATGATCCCAGCAAGGTGCGGGCCGAAAAACTCGATGTCGAGTTCAGTCTGGCGTCGCTGATGCGCGGAGAATGGCGCGCCAGTGAACTGTCCCTGCAGGGGCTGGATCTCGATTTCGGTCTCAACCGTCAGGGTAGGATCGACTGGCCGGCGTCGCGATCGTCTTTCGATTTCGGCTCGCTCGCGATCGACCGGCTCAACCTGGCCGGGCGGGTCGTGCTTCATGACCAGACCAGCGGCGGCCGCCTGACGCTCGACGATCTCAAATTCAGCGGCGACGTTCGTGCGCTGGCGGGAACGCTGCGCGGAGAGGGAAGTGCGCGGATCGCGGGTGCGCACGTGCCGTTCCGTATCTCCTCGAGCGAGGCAGCCGACGAAAAAGGGACGCGCGTTCGGCTCGTCCTCGACGGTGGCGACTGGCCGATTTCCGCCGAAGTCGAGGGACATCTGAATGTGGAAGCCCGTGCTCCGCGTTTCGATGGTGCCATTGTCCTGACGCGCACCTCGCAGATGCCGTGGCGCGTCACTGCCAGAGCTGCCGCGACGCCCGCGGCTGCTTCGCTTGATCAGGTCGAGGTGGTTTACGGACCTGACGACGTGGCGCTGAAACTGTCCGGCAGTGGCGGCATTCGCTTCGGCACGCAGGCGATGCTTCAGTTGTCGCTGGAGGCCCGCCAGCTCGATGCAGACCGTCTGCTGCTCAAGGGCAAGCCTGATGGCGCCACCGTGCAGGCGGGCTCCGAACTGCGGGCGCTGCTGGGTTCGCTGGCGTTACCGCCCGTTCCGATGCAGGTCGATGTCAGCGCCGATCAGGTCGCGCTCGGCGGGCGGCCGATAAAGGAGCTGACCGCTGCCTTCCACGGCAATCCGGATGCATGGACCATCGACGGATTGTCGTTGCGTGCGCCCGGTGCGACCCACCTCGCGCTCAGCGGAACTTTGACCGGACAACAAGAGAAAGCGCATTTCGCCGGGCCGGTGAAACTGGAATCCGACGATCCTGCCGCGCTGGTGTCCTGGCTGACGGGGCGCAGCGATGTCGCATTCCGGACCCGTAAACCTGTTCATATGGCGGGTCAGGCGAATATCGGCGCTGATGGTGCTACGCTTGAACAATTGACCGCAGACTTCGATGGCGGTGCGATCCAAGGGCGGCTTTCCGTCTCCTCGGCGCGGGTCGATGCTGCGCTGACATCCGCGTCGCTTGATCTCGATGCGACGGCGGATTTGATTCGCGCACTGGGCGGATCGCGCGACAACTGGCCGGCGGAGGCTCACATCGCGATCGATGCGACGCGCGGAGTTCTCGCCGGGCAGGATGTGCGCCCGATAGCTCTCGCCTTCGCTTATGGACCATCCAACGTATCGGTTGATCGGCTCAAGATTGGCGGCGCGGGTGGCGTGATGCTTGATGGTCAGGGGGCGTTCGATCGCACCGCCGCCACCGGAAAATTCAATCTTGATGCCAATGCGCCATCGCTTGCCCGGTTTGGCGAGGTCATCGCTCCGTTCGCGCCCGCCGTTGCGGCACGACTTCAGGCCATAAGCCCGGCGAAAGGCAATGCGCATGTCCGGCTGACGGCGGATTTGAGCAAGGCGAAAGACAACGCCGCGCGGGCCGTGGCTCGTGCGGTCCTCGATATCGAGGGGTCCGGCATCGCGGGCCGGGTTACCCTGACCGCATCTCCAGCGATCAACGCAAGCAGGGGTCTCGACCTCGACGCCCTGGCGAAAACCGATGTGGCGGTTGAATCGAAACTGTCGTCCCAGCAAGGGCAGGCGTTGCTGACGCTCGCAGGCCTCGACGGGATTGTCGCGGTAGGTAACGGTCCCGGTCGCTTTGAAGCGTCGATGACCGGCCCATGGAGCGGAAGCGCGAGGTTCAAGGCCGTACTGAGTGGCAACGGGCTGGATGCCGATGCACAGGGCAGCGGTACGATCTGGACGGCGGAGCCAAAGGCGACTGTCGGCCTTGCTGTCCGCAAGGCTGACATCGCTCCGTTGCTTGGGGTGACTGCGCCGCTCCCGATCAGCACGACCGCAAAAGTCACGGTCTCCGGGGAGCGCCTGAACTTCGACAATCTCGACACGTCTCTGGCCGGTTCGCGGGTACGCGGTACACTCGTGGTGACCCGTGGCGAGGTTGCCGGTCTCGACGGCAAGATTGATGCGGACAGCATCGATCTTGCCGCGCTCACGGGAGTTGCGCTCGGCACGCGGGGACACCCGGCGACCGAACCGCTTTCTCGCGGCTGGGTACAAGGCTGGCGAGGCCAGATCGCATTCCGGTCCCAACGCGGCAAGTTGCCGGGCGTCGGCGAATTGCAGCCAGTAAGCGGCGTATTGCGGGGCGACGGCCAGTCGATCGTTCTTGACGATCTGAAGGCGGGGATTGGTGGTGGACAATTGACGGCCACGATGGAGGGACGTCAGACACCGGACGGACTGGCGGTCAGCGCGCGTGCCCAGCTTGCGGGCGTAAGCGGCGCGGCGCTCAGATATCGTCATCTTGCCATGCCCGAGGGGCGCGTCGGCCTTAAGGCGACGCTGATGAGCCGTGGCCGCAGCCTTGCGGCTCTGTCTGGCGGATTGTCCGGCAACGGCGTTGTGTCGCTGGAAAACGCCAGGATCGCGGGACTCAATCCCGGCGCCTTCGATGCTGCGGTGCGCGCAGGTGATCTCGATCAGGTGACAGACGAGCGGAAGGTGCGGGCGCTGGTCGATCCGGCGCTGGGGCAAGGCGTGTTGCAGGTCGCGGCTGCGGATATTCCCTTCGATATCCGGGATGGCCGGCTGCGTGTGGGGCCGACAACGCTTGAGGCAAGCGATGCTCGCGCGGTGGTCTCGGGGGGCTACGATATCACGGCCGATCAGGTCGATATTCGCGCGGCGCTGTCGTCAAACATCGGCGGCAACGAAGGCGTGCGCCCCGAAATCCAGATTTTTCTCCGCGGCACGCCTGACAAACTCGATCGCGATCTCGATATCACGTCGTTGTCGTCATGGTTGATGCTCCGCGCCATCGACCGAGAGACCAAGCGGCTCGACCGGCTGCAGGGGAGTGCGCCGCATCCCTCGGCGGTCGCCGTCCCGCCGCCGGCAGAGCCGCTGCAGTCGCCGCCACAGAGCGAGGCTCTGGCGCCATCGGATGTGAGGATTCCCAGCGGTGATCCGCGCAAGCGCGCACCGGCATCAAGGCCACCTGCTGCGGCAACGACCGCACCGCTGCGTCACCATGACGCTCCGCCCGCCGGGCGGGCTCCGCCCTTGCCGCCGCCGATCGACATCCGGCCGGCCCCGGGGGTGTTGCAGCAGAAGCCTCGGGCGCCCGCGCCGCGGGCGTCGTTCTAGAGCCGCTCGGGAAGTACCGGCGCGATGCTGGGCGATTTTTGCCTTTCACCGATGAATACGGCGCTCATCGCACGGGATCGGAAATGATCGAGCACGAACAGCCGGATCGCAGATGACAGGTTGCTGGTCTGACGATGCTGATCGATTGAGGCGATCTGCCGGGACAAGGTGACACCACGGCGCCCGGCGATGTCCTTGAGGCTGGTCCAGAATGCATCCTCGAGGCTGACGCTGGTCTTGCGCCCACCAATCACCACCGAGCGCTTGACCACGGCGAATTCCTTGTCGCGCATGGCAGATGTCCGGTCGTGTATCTCAGATTGATCGCCCAGCATGTCGTCCTCCGCTCAACTCGGCTCGGGTGATGGACAGCCGCACGGGGCGCGCGGTGATGTCTCACCGAACCGTGTTCAAGGTCAGTTGTTTTCTGGATTTCAGTCCGGCACGAGCGAACCGCTCACCGGGCCGCGGGCAACCGCGACAAGGTACATAGTAACGGAATTGCGCCACCGCCGGAATTCGGCAGATGACGTAAGCATGAGTCACAATGGTGAGGCGACGATCCGCAGTTTTACGGATCGCCCGGTCACCGCTGGTGAGCGGGGTAAGTCAGCTATCGGCCAGCTCAGGTGACGGAACGGATTCCGTCGTGCGCGAGCGGAAGTAATCGAGAACGAACAGCCTGATCGCGGACGACAGATTTCCCTGCTGGCGCTTGCTGTCGATTTCGCCGACGAGCTCGGACAAGGTCTTGTTTCGAGCCGACGAGATTTCCTTCATGCCATTCCAGAAATCTTCTTCGAGACTGACGCTCGTTTTGTGGCCCGCAACGACAATAGAACGTTTGACGACGGGAGATTTCATGACGCCTCCTCATCATCGAGTCGGTGTTGGTTCAGGATTTCCTCAGCACGGCTGGTGCGCTGGGCGGCGAGATTTTTCTCCGCTTTGGTTCGGCCGAATCGGGCTCGATTGGCCTCGGCCTGCTGCGCATCGGCTTCACGCGCGATGCGCTTACGGAATCGCTTGAGATTGACCAGGTCCCCCACCTTGGCCTCCTTCATTCGACAGATTGCGAGAGTATGTCGTGTTCAGCCCCACGTGAACACGTCAAACTTGCGCCACACAATCTGCATTCCATCAGCTTGATCCTTCGTCAAGGCCGCGCAGATGAACTTGTTGGATCTCCGCGCCCAAAACTCGGGTCAGTCGAAGGTCTAACATGATGCCCCGCGCCAAAGGTAGCCTGCGGTTCTACGCCTTTAGGCGATAGCGCCGTGGGCTTTTTGCTAATGCAATTGCGATGCATTGCGAAAAACTTGGAAGCAAGATTCATCCAGGACGTGTCATTTTCTCGGGACGCACCAGTTTTTCGAACTCGGCCTCGGTGACGAAGCCAAAGCGCACGGCTTCCTCCTTTAGCGTCGTTCCCCGCGCATGCGCGGTTTTGGCGACTTTCGCGGCATTATCGTAGCCAATCTTCGGTGCCAATGCGGTGACGAGCATCAGCGATCGCTGCATCAGCTCGTCAATGCGCTTCTCGTCGGCGCGAATACCGACAACGCAATGTTCGGTGAACGAGCGTGCTGCATCGGCCATTAGTCGGATCGATTGCAGCATGCAGTACGCTAATACCGGCTTGTAAACATTCAGCTCGAAGTGTCCCTGGCTGCCCGCTACCGTGATTGTGGTGTGGTTGCCGAAGATCTGGCTGCAGACCATCGTCATGGCCTCGCACTGGGTCGGATTGACCTTGCCCGGCATGATCGAGGAGCCAGGCTCATTCTCCGGCAGAATCAACTCGCCGAGCCCCGAGCGCGGGCCCGAGCCCAGCAGGCGAATATCGTTGGCGATCTTGAACAGGCCTGCGGCCGTTGCGTTGATCGCGCCGTGAACAAAGACGTAGGCGTCGTTCGATGCCAGCGCCTCGAACTTGTTCGGCGCGCTGGTGAACGGCAGCTTGCTGATGGACGCGGCGTGCCGGGCGAACATCTTGGCAAAGCGCGGTTTGGCGTTCAGGCCCGTTCCGACGGCGGTGCCGCCCTGGGCGAGCGGATAGAGGTCCTTCACTGTGGTGCGCAATCGCGCGATCCCGTTCTCGACTTGCGCGACGTAGCCCGAAAACTCCTGCCCAAGCGTCAGCGGCGTTGCATCCTGCGTGTGGGTACGGCCGATCTTCACGATGTTCGCGAATGCTTTTTCCTTTTTGCGCAACGCGTCGCGCAGCATGGTCAGCGACGGGATCAGGTCGTTGACGATACGATCGGCCGCAGCGATGTGCATGGCGGTCGGAAACGAGTCGTTCGACGACTGACTCATGTTCACGTGATCGTTCGGGTGAACCGGTTTCTTGCTGCCGAGTTCGCCGCCAAGCAATTCGTTGGCGCGGTTGGCGATCACTTCGTTCAGGTTCATGTTGCTCTGAGTGCCAGAGCCGGTCTGCCAGACCACGAGCGGAAAGTGGTCATCCAGTGCGCCGTCGATCACCTCGCGTGCGGCACTGACGATGGCACGCGCGCGGCGCTGGTCGAGCAGCCCGAGTTCGCGATTGGTCTGTGCAGCCGCGAGTTTGACGATGCCCAGCGCGCGGAGCAGCGGCGTCGGCATCCGCTCTTCCCCGATACGGAAGTTCTGGCGCGAACGCTCGGTCTGTGCGCCCCAGTAGCGATCGGACGGGACCTCGATCGGCCCGAACGTATCGGTTTCAGTGCGTGTTGCTTTTCGGGATGGAGCCATGGATGTCACCTGCTGTCCGCCGATCTGAGCGATCGGGCATGTCGAAGCCGCTCCGCCGGGGCGGGCCTGTCAGTCAGCAATCAACTAAAGACGGAAATCGCGCGGAGACAAGCCCGGCATCGCTTCCCTTTGTCGGAAACGGTCTAACCTGGAGCCTCAGTATTTATCGTGGAAAGCGCGACCGCTTCCGGCATCAGGCTCCGGGCTGTTCTCAGCGCAGAGTAGGCAGACAGATCTCTTATCGGGAGTTTCACGGATATCGTTGTGGTGCGACTTTGCGCTTGGGCCTGAAACAAGAACTCCGTATACACGACTCATTTGATCGAATGATAATGCAAGTGATTGGGCTGGCGGGCACCTTTGCAAATGGCCATCAAGAATATTCGCAATATCGATCTCAATCTCCTTGTCGTTTTCGACACGGTGTATGCCACGGGCAACATCAGCCATGCTGCGCGGCAATTGTCGTTGACGCAGCCGGCTGTTTCCAACGCGATTTCCCGCCTGCGTGAACATTTCAACGATCAGTTGTTCGTGCGCGGCGGACGCGGCGTCAAACCGACGATCCGCTCTCAGCAGATGATCGAGCCCGTGCGCGACGCACTCCGGTTGATTGCGACGCAGCTGGATGGACGCCGCGACATCGATCTGCCGACCTACAAGCGTCAGTTCCGGATGGTAATCGTCGATCCGCTCGAGCCGCTTTTGATGCCGTTGCTGTTGCAGGAAATCGATGAGCGCGCACCTCATATCAGTATTGAGACGCGGCCTCCGTCGCACACCAAAGTCGTCGATGAGCTGATGGCCGGCACGCTCGATCTTGCCTGCTATACATTCCTCCTGAGTGCTCCGGGCCTTGTCGTCGTGCCGTTGATGCCGTGCGACTACGTCGTCATTTCGCGTCGCGACCATCCACGTATCGGCAAGGTCCTCGACAAGAACACCTTCATGGCGCTTGGCCATGTCGCGCTGATCCCCGAGTTGCGTACTCAAATCAGTATCGATCGCGACATCACCACGCGCGTCAACCCGAGGCGCGTGCCTTATCTGGTGAACAAGGTGTGGTCGATCCCGGCGATCATCGGGAGCACAGAGCTGATTACCGTGCTGCCACGGCGCTTCGCCGAATATGTCGCGCCGATCTACGATCTGGCGATCCACGAGGCGCCGGTGCCGATCTCCGAGCAGGAGTATCACATGATGTGGCACGAGAAGAACAACGAGGACCCCGGCCATAAGTGGCTGCGGGAAAGCCTGCTTGTTGCGGCAGGGCAGAAGGTGCCCGGCGAGACGTCGAAGTGGGCGGCACCGAAGCGTCGCAATGCCAGGACCGCCCCGCGCACGCGCGCAGCCATCGATTCAGCAAAGTGATCAGCGCGCAGTACGCCTCGACTGCACCCGTCGGTTTGGTGTGCTCCGACCTATGTACCGACGGCGATGTCCGGTCGGCTATTTTTTCCGGAAGCGATCCAGCCTGACGACCTCGGCGCCCTCGCGCGGCTTGTCTGCCTCGTCGTCGGGAGCGTCCGTTGAGGCCGCAGCAGGCACCTCGGCGGCAATGGCGGGCATGGCCTCGTCGGATATTGCTTCCGGGGCAGCCGCGTCGGCGGTCTCGAACTGCAGACCGAACTGCACCGACGGGTCGAAAAAACTCTTGATGGCGCTGAACGGCACCACGAGACGCTCAGGAATCCCCCCGAAGGACAGGCCGACCTCGAACCGGTCGTCCGTGACCACGAGATCCCAGAACTGATGCTGCAGGATAATGGTCATTTCCTGCGGATACTGGGAGAGCAGGCGGGGCGAAATCCTGACGCCCTCGGCATTCGACAGGAAGGTGATGTAGAAATGATGTTCCCCGGGCAAACCATGTTCGGCTGCATCGGTCAGAACACGGCGCAGCACGCCGCGCAGCGCATCGCGCGCCAGAACATCATAGCGGATTTGATCGGTTGCCATCGGTCAGTCCCGTCGAATTGAAATCGCGACCATATACGGTGTCGAAGCAGACGATCCGACTCGGCCGCTGCCATGCTAGCGCGCCACGCTGGCGCGGTCAGCATCATCCGGGCCGGTCCGGAGAGATTCTCACCGTCAGCGTCAAATACAGCACGACGCCCGAGACGGACTGGCGCGGATTTGAGCATTGCGGGGTGAAGTGGAGGCTTCTGTTGCCAGGTGCCTCCGAACCCCGCCTGACGGAGCTTAACCCGTCAGGACTTTAAGATGGTCTTTCAAACTGCGTTACGCAGCCTGAGCAACCGGAGCATAGTTGTCGTTTGCAACTATTGCATAGCCCGATAACGGCGGAACAATACCGGGAAAAAACTCGCCCTTTACGCCCTCGTCGATCCTGTTTCGCCCCCGCCGAAACCCGACAATCCGGGCTTTTCGGGCTTTGGTGGAGGCGCCGGGTGCTGCCCCCGGGTCCGAATGGTTTATTGCGACGGTCATTTATTTCCATAGCCGGCGAACCGGCAGCCTCAATATAGGGTGCGCGGGGTGATGAAAAAAGCCCCTTTCGCGGGCCTATCCGGCGGGTTGCGGTGGGATGCGCGGGAGACATGCGCCACCATCGCAAAAATGAGTTGGCCGGGTTTGGACCGCATTTTAAATCTCGGGAGCATGTCGACCGATTCCATCCCGACCGATTCTTCGGTTTCCACAGCCGCGGCCATGCCGCCGCCGGGCCTGATGGAGTTGTTCGTCGCTTTTGCGAAAATGTCGCTGGCGGGCTTTGGCGGCGTGCTGGTGTGGGCGCGGCGAGCCATCGTCGATCAGCACCGCTGGATGACGGCAGAGGAGTTCAACGAAGCTTTTGCGCTGTGCCACTTTCTCCCGGGGCCCAATATCGTCAATCTGTCGGTGGTGTTCGGGGCCCGCTTTCGTGGTGTGCCCGGTGCCGTTGCCGCGCTCTTCGGACTACTCGGCCCGCCGGTTGTGATCGTCACGGTGCTGGCCGCAATCTATGCGCGCTACGGCCAGATCGACGCGCTGCAGCGGATATTGACAGGTGTGTCGTGCGCCGCCGTCGGCCTGTTCCTGGCGGTGATCGCCCGGATGACGCTGCCGCTTCTGAAACGGCGCGATCCGGTGGTGCTGACCGTTCTGGCTGCGGTGTTCGTCGCCACAGGAATTGTGCGGATACCCTTGCCGATCGTGCTATTGGCGGCGGTGCCGGCCAGCATTGTCCTCACATGGTGGATGCACAGGCGGGCCTCTTCATGAATACGGGTCTTGGCACCTACCTGACCATGGCGTGGACTTTCGGACTGATGTCGTTGCTCGCCATCGGCGGGGCCAATTCGGTCATTCCCGAGATGCACCGGCTGGCGGTCGATGTTCATCAGTGGATGACCGATTCCCAGTTCGCCGACATGTTCGGTATCGCTCAGTTGTCGCCGGGACCGAACGTGCTGATTGTGACCCTGATCGGCTACCACGTCGCGGGCCTCGGTGGCGCCGCGGTTGCGACGCTGGCGATGTGCGGCCCATCGGCGATGTTCGCGTATTTCATCAGCCACGTGCTGAAGCGCTCCAGTCATGCAACGTGGCCCGCCCTGCTGCAGGCCGCGCTGGTTCCGGTCTCAATCGGACTGATGTGCGCGAGCGGCTTCGTGCTGACGCTGACCGCCGACCGCTCATGGGCGGCGGCCGCCCTGACCCTAGCCGCGGCGGTGGCCACGTTCACGACCAGCATCAATCCGCTTTGGATGCTGGTGATTGGCGGCTGTATCGGATTTGCCGGCGTCGTCTGATCGGCTACAACGAGACAAAACGATGCGGCGGGTTGCCGCAGCAGGGGAAGCGCCGATGAACGAAGGGTCCGGAAGCGCGACGGGGCAACCCGCGGCGCATTGGCTTTCGGTTCGCAATCCGTCCGGCGGAATAGCAGTGATCGTGGCGGCTCTCGCACCACAACTTACGTTCGCTTTCTATCTTGCGATGAAGCCCGCCATTGCAGGAGGAACCGTTTCGCTGGCGAATGCTGCCAGCCCGCTCCTGTTCGAATCCTTCTGGATCTATTTCACGTTTCCCATGCTGGCGATCGGCGTCGTGACGTTGCTGATCCCGATCCGCGCGGCGCAGGATTACTATGGCGGCGTCGCGCTCGCCGGTCTCGCATTGTTTGCGCTGTGGGCGGCGAGCGATCTGCCGGGCATGCGCGGATTTTCCTTTGGACCGGGCACCGCTCCGCGATTGTTCGCGAGCGTGCTCGGCGCGCTCGGGGTCGCCATCGCTGCGACGGGTGTCGTGTCTGATGGCGCACGGCTGCGGGGGGTGGCGCTGCGCGGCCCCTTTTTCGTCACCGCGGCGTTGCTGATCTTCGCCGGCGCGATCAAGCCGGTGGGGCTCGTTGTGACATCGTTCGTGTGTTTCATGGTGTCGGCGCTTGGCTCGCACGAGACGCGCTGGGGCGAAACCGCCATCGTCGGGATTCTGCTGACCGCGTTTTGCGTTGGCCTGTTCCAGTACGGTCTCGGGCTGTCGTTTGAGCTGTGGCCCTGGTTCATGCGGTAGCACCGATGAGCGATCTGTTTGCCAATCTCGCGCTCGGATTCGAAGTCGTCTTTCAGACGGCGAACTGGGGCGTGACCGTCTTCGGCCACACGCTCACGATTCCGATTCCGGTCAACATCATCTACTGCCTGATCGGTGCGCTGGTCGGCACCCTGGTCGGTGTGCTGCCCGGCATAGGCACGGTCGCAACCGTGGCGATGCTGTTGCCGATCACCTTCGGCCTGCAGCCGGTCGGCGCGCTGATCATGCTGGCAGGCATTTACTACGGCGCGCAGTATGGCGGCTCGACCACGTCGATCCTCGTCAACATTCCCGGCGAGGCGACGTCGGTGATCACCACGCTCGATGGCTTTCAGATGGCGAAGCAGGGCCGGGCAGGGCCGGCGCTGGCGATCGCCGCCATCGGATCGTTCGCGGCAGGTTGCGTCGCCACCGTGCTGATCGCGCTGCTGGGCGCGCCGCTGACCAAGCTCGCGCTCGCGTTCGGGCCTGCGGAGTATTTTTCGCTGATGGTGCTTGGCCTGGTGTTCGCAGTGGTGCTGGCCAAGGGATCGCTGCTCAAGGCCATTGCGATGATCGTGCTTGGCCTGTTGCTGTCGATGGTCGGTTCCGACGTGGAGACCGGCGCGTCGCGGATGGCGTTCAGCATTCCCGAACTGGCGGACGGTCTCGGTTTCGCCACCGTAGCGATGGGCCTGTTCGGATTTGCCGAGATCATCCGCAATCTCGATCACGGGGCGGAGGATGATCGCAATCTGGTGCAGGAGAAAGTCACCGGCCTGATGCCGACGAAGAAGGACCTCGCCGAATCCGCGCCGGCCATTGCGCGCGGAACGGTGCTCGGGTCGCTGCTCGGCATTCTGCCTGGAGGCGGAGCTGTGATTTCGTCATTCGCCTCCTACACTCTGGAAAAAAAGATCGCGAAGGACCCGTCGCGGTTCGGGCGCGGCGCCATCGAGGGTGTCGCGGGCCCGGAGAGCGCCAACAACGCCGCTGCGCAGACGTCGTTCATTCCGCTGCTTACGCTTGGCATTCCGCCCAATGCTGTGATGGCATTGATGGTCGGCGCCATGACCATTCATGGCATCGTTCCCGGCCCGCAGGTGATGACCAACCAGCCCAACCTCGTGTGGGGCATGATCGCGTCAATGTGGATCGGCAATCTGATGCTGCTGATCATCAATCTGCCGCTGGTGGGCGTCTGGGTGTCGCTGTTGCGCGTGCCCTATCGCCTGCTGTTTCCCTCCATCGTGGTGTTCTGCGCGATCGGCATCTATTCGATCGGCAACGCGCCGACCGATGTGATCCTCGCCGCGGTGTTCGGTCTGGTCGGCTACTGGCTGGTAAAGCACGATTTCGAGGTCGCGCCGCTGTTGCTCGGCATGGTGCTCGGCCCGCTGATGGAAGAAAATTTGCGGCGCGCCATGCTGATCGCGCGGGGCGATGCCAGCATTTATTTCTGGCGTTGCGTCGCGCCAGCCGGGCATTCATTGCCCAACAGCACGCAGAAAATTCTCGATTTTTCAGACTATGCCAAAGGCTGCATTTCGCCTGGGCTTCTTCTTTTGTCGCTGATCCTGATCGTGGTGGCTGTTCTGCCGTCGATCAGCCGCCAGCGGGATGTGGTTTTTGTGGAATCAGAGAACTGAACTCTATCTCGGCGCGTGGGATCGTGATTGGTTGCGGCTGCGCCAGCTTTAGGTGCTCGCCGGATTTTCATAAATTTATTGGAGAATTGTATGGTTTTCCTTTCGCGCGCGCTCGCGGCCTTGGCGGCGGGTTACGCGATGTTGTCGGCGCCATCGATGGTGACCGCGCGTGCTCCCGATTATCCGGCACGCGAGATCACGATGATCGTGCCGTTTGCGGCTGGCGGGCCCACGGATCTGATCGCCCGCACGATCGCCGGCAGGATGTCGCAGGAACTGGGTCAGCCGGTCCGGATCGAGAATGTCGTCGGAGCGGGGGGCACTCTCGGGACGACGCGCGCCGCGCATGCGCCAAAGGACGGCTACACGCTGATTGCCGGCCACATGGGCACTCACGCAGCAGCCGTGCCGCTTTATCCAAGCCTTCCCTATCACCCGGAGCGGGATTTCGAACCGGTGTCACTGGTTGCGGCGATGCCGATTGTCATCGTCGCCCGAAAGGAACTGCCGCCCCGTACGCTGCGCGAGTTCATCGATTATGCGAAGACGAATACCGATCGCATCAATATGGCCCACGCTGGTGTTGGATCGGCATCGTATGCATCGTGCGAATTGCTGAACCGGATTCTGGATATCCGGCCCACGGGCGTGCCTTTTGGCGGTGCCGCGCCGGCGATCGCGGCGCTGGCTGACGGGCAAATCGATTACATGTGCGACCAGATGGTCAACGTTGTCCCGCAAGTGAGGGCGGGCCACGTGAAGGTCTACGCCGTTGCATCGCCGGAACGCAGCGCGGCGCTGCCGGAGGTGCCGACCACCGCGGAGGCCGGCTTGCCGGTGTTCCAGATTCAGGCGTGGAATGCGATTTTTGCCCCCAAAGGAACGCCGGCGCGGGTCGTTGCCAGGATCAACCAGGCGATCGCGGCCGCGCTGGACGACACAAAAGTCCGCAGCCTGTTACAGGAGCGGGGCGGCATGGTTCCGTCTTCCGCGGAGCGTGGGCCCAAAGTGTTGGCGGCGCTGGTCAAAAAGGAGATTGCCCGATGGACGCCGATCCTCATGACGGCCTCCAAATAGACCGATATGGGCGACCAACCACCCCGGAGACCGCCTTGCGCCTGTGACGGCAGGGACCATTTTTCAGGGTATAATCCGGGCTAATACGCGAGTCGGCGTTAACCCGCCGTGGCCCAAGCGGCTAGATAGGGATCAACCTGGCCGCCCCGAGACATGCAATGCACCAGTATCACGACCTGCTTGAGCGAATTCTGAGCGACGGCGCGGAAAAGCACGACCGCACCGGAACCGGAACCCTGTCGGTGTTCGGCCATCAGATGCGCTTCAATCTGGCCGCCGGCTTCCCGATGCTGACCACCAAGAAGCTGCCGCTCAAGTCGATCGTCCATGAACTGCTATGGTTCCTGATGGGCGATACCAACATTCGTTATCTTCAGCAGCACAAGGTCACCATCTGGGACGAGTGGGCCGATGCCAATGGGGACCTCGGGCCGGTCTACGGCTCGCAGTGGCGCTCCTGGCCCGCGCCGGACGGGCGCAGCATCGATCAGATCTCCAACGTGGTCGGGATGATCCGCACCAACCCGGATTCACGGCGTCTGATCGTGAGTGCGTGGAATCCGGCGGACGTCGACAGGATGGCGCTGCCGCCGTGTCACTGCCTGTTCCAGTTCTATGTCGCCAGGGGCAGGCTATCGTGCCAGCTCTACCAGCGTTCGGCAGACGTGTTCCTCGGCGTGCCGTTCAACATCGCATCCTATGCGTTGTTGACCATGATGGTGGCGCAGGTCACCGGTCTCAAACCCGGTGAGTTCATTCATACGCTCGGCGACGCCCATCTGTATTCCAATCACCTCGAGCAGGCGCGGCTGCAACTCACCCGTGCGCCGCGCGCGTTGCCGGTCATGACGATCAATCCCGATGTGAAGGATATCTTTTCGTTCCGCTACGAGGACTTCACGCTTACGGGCTACGATCCCCATCCGCACATCAAGGCTGAGGTCGCGGTGTGACCCCTACGGTCGATGCCGGACTCGATGTTGTCTTCATCGTCGCCGTCGCGGAGAACGGTGTGATCGGTCGCGACAATGCGATGCCATGGCATCTCAGGTCCGACCTTCAGCGTTTCAAGAAGCTGACGCTGAACAAGCCGATCGTGATGGGACGAAAGACTTTCCTGTCGATCGGGCGTCCCCTGCCGGGGCGCACCAATATCGTTGTCACCCGCGATGCGGCGTTTTGCGCGAAGGGCGCTGTCGTCGTGCCGTCACTGACGGCCGCACGCGACGTTGCGGTCGGCGATGCGCTGCGGCGTTTCGCCACTGAGATCGTGGTGATCGGCGGGGCGGAAATTTTCGCGCAATGGATGTCGCGCGCAACCCGTCTTGAAGTTACCGAAGTCCACGCTTCGCCCGAGGGCGACACTGTTATGTCGCCAATCGACATCAGGATATGGGAAGAAGTGGCGCGCAGCCGCCACACGCGCGGGCCCGACGACAGTGCCGATTTCTCCTATGTGACATATCGGCGCCGGGTGCGCCATTAACCGCTTTCCTGCTGTTCGGATTGACAAATTCGAACAGCGGCATAGCTCAATTCCACCCGACCGCCCGCGTTGTAACGACCGGGACAGTCCCATATAAAGCCGTGCAGAGTTCGCGGACCGGTGTTCGCGAGGAGGAGACTGCTGATGCCGTGGAAGAATCAGGGCGGAGGCCCTTGGGGTCCAGGACCGAAGGGCCCTTGGGGTTCCGGTCCTCAATCGTCTGGACCCAATCCGCCTGATCTCGAGGATATCCTGCGGCGTAGCCAGGATCGTCTGCAGCAATTGCTGCCCGGCGGTCACTTCAGCAGCATGGGCATTGCGCTCGTCGTGGTTGCGGCGCTGGCGATCTGGGGCCTGTCCGGTTTCTTCCGCGTCCAGTCCGAAGAGCTCGGCGTCGTGCTGCGTTTCGGTAAGCATGTGCGCACCGTTCAGCCGGGCCTGAACTATCATCTGCCGTATCCGATCGAGACCGTGTTGCTGCCGAAGGCGCTGCGCGTGTCCACGCTCAGCATCGGCATGACCTTGAGCAGCGATCCCGCGCGCCGCGGCAGCACCATGCGCAACGTGCCGGAAGAGAGCCTGATGCTGACCGGCGACGAAAACATCGTCGATGTCGATTTCACCGTGCTGTGGCGGATCAAGCCAGACGGCGTCGGCGATTTCCTGTTCAACATCCAAAATCCGGAAGGCACCGTGAAGGCGGTCGCCGAGAGCGCCATGCGCGAAGTCATCGGCCGCTCCGACATCCAGCCGATCCTCACGGGCGCGCGCTCCACCACCGAAGTCGCCGTGCATGAGTTAATGCAGAAGACGCTCGACAGCTATGGCTCCGGCATCCTCATTCAGCAGGTGCAGTTGCAGAAGGTCGATCCGCCGCAGCAGGTCATCGACTCGTTCCGCGACGTTCAGGCGGCGCGCGCCGACCAGGAGCGTATGCAGAACGAAGCGCAGACCTACGCCAATCGCGTGATCCCGGAGGCCAAGGGCCGTGCAGCGCAAATTCTGCAGCAGGCCGAAGGCTACAAGGAGCAAGCGGTGGCGGAAGCGAAGGGCCAGAGCGCGCGCTTTCTGAGCGTCTACGATCAATACAAGAAGGCGCCCGACGTGACCCGCGAGCGAATCTATCTCGAAACGATGGAACGGATTCTGGGCGGCGCCGACAAGCTGGTGCTGGACCAGGGGTCGTCTTCGTCGCCGGGCGTCGTGCCCTATCTGCCCTTGAATGAACTGGGTCATCGGACGACGCCGCCTGCTCCGTCGTCGCAGCAGCAGGGTGGAGGTCGGCGATGAAATCCGGATACGCGGGCGTCATTGCCCTCCTTGCTATCCTCGTTCTCGTCGTGATCGGTTACAGCTCGCTGTTTACCGTTCGTCAGACCGAGCAGGCGTTGTTGGTCCGCCTCGGTGAACCGATCCGCGTCGTCACCGAACCGGGCCTGAATTTCAAGGTGCCTTTCATCGACACGGTGATCAGCATCGACAAGCGCATTCTCGATCTCGAGAACCCGTCGCAGGAAGTGATCGCTGCCGACCAGAAGCGTCTGGTGGTGGACGCCTTCGCGCGCTACCGGATCAAGGATGCGCTGCGGTTCTATCAGAGCATCGGTACCATTCAGGCCGCCAACATTCAGTTGACCACGCTGCTCAACGCGGCGCTGCGCCGCGTGCTCGGCGAAGTGACCTTCATTCAGGTCGTCCGTGACGAGCGCGAAGTGCTGATGGGCCGCATCCGCGAGCAACTCGACAAGCAGGCCGCTGCCTATGGCATCGAGGTGATCGACGTGCGAATCCGTCGCGCTGATCTTCCGGACCAGAACAGTCAGGCCGTTTATCAGCGGATGCAGACCGAGCGTCAGCGCGAAGCTGCGGAGTTCCGCGCACAAGGCGGCCAGAAGGCCCAGGAAATCCGCTCCAAGGCGGATCGCGAAGCCACCGTGATCGTTGCCGAGGCGAATTCGCAGGCCGATCGCATCCGGGGTGAGGGCGACGGCGAGCGCAACCGGATTTATGCCGATGCCTATTCGCAGGACCCCAAATTCTTCGCCTTCTACCGGGCGATGTCGGCCTACGAGAACAGCCTGAAGCACAATGATACGCGCTTCCTGCTGCGGCCGGATTCGGAGTTCTTCCGTTTCTTCGCCAATCCGACGGGACAATCACAGGTTGCTCCGGCTCCCGCGACGACGCCGCAACGCTAAGATAGAGATGTTGCGTGCGATTCGGTTGCGCGCCGGGGTAGAGTGGGGTCCATGGCGTTCGTCGATTTTCTCGTTGGCATCGGAATGGTGTTCGTGATCGAAGGGCTGCTGTTTGCAGCGGCGCCCGACTGGGTGCGCAAGGCGATGAAAAGCGCGCTCGACATGCCGGACAACATGTTCCGGATCGTCGGGCTCGCGACGGCGGTGGTCGGCCTCCTCGTGATCTGGTTCATGCGGCACGTCCGCTAACGCCGTCGTGACAGGCAGCGCCGGTTTTTCGCCGCAATCCGAGCCTTCTGACTCTCGGGCGGCGCTTGCGTTCGCGCGGTATTCAGGCGCACTCTCAGGTCGACCGAAGTTCCTCTTCCAGGAGACGTTTCTCTCATGTCCGATGCCATCCAGGCCTTGAGCCGCCGCGTTCTGCCTTTCGCCGCGGCTGTCAGTCTCGGCGTTGCGAGTCTTTCAATGCCGGCGCCTGCGCAGGCCCGCGGTCCCGACGGCATTGCCGACGTCGCCGAAAAGGTGATCGACGCCGTGGTGAACATTTCGACTTCGCAAACCGTCAATGCCAAGAACGACGACAAGGGCGGCGCGACGCCGCAATTGCCGCCAGACTCGCCGTTCAATGAGTTCTTTGAAGAGTTCTTCAAGAATCGCCGTGGCGGCATGGGCGATCGCGGGAACGCGCCTCGCAAGGTGAATTCGCTGGGGTCGGGCTTTATCATCGACACCGACGGCACCGTCGTCACCAACAACCACGTCATCGCCGATGCCGACGAGATCAACGTCATTCTCAACGATGGCACCAAAATCCGTGCCGAACTGGTTGGCCGCGACAAGAAAAGCGATCTCGCGGTGCTCAAGTTCACGCCGCCCGAGAAGAAACTGACAGCAGTGAAGTTCGGCGATTCCGACAAGCTGCGGCTGGGTGAGTGGGTGATCGCGATCGGCAATCCCTTCAGCCTTGGCGGAACGGTCACGGCGGGCATCGTGTCGGCGCGTAACCGCGATATCAACTCGGGCCCCTACGACAACTACATTCAGACCGACGCGGCGATCAATCGCGGCAACTCGGGTGGCCCGCTGTTCAACCTTGATGGCGAGGTGATCGGCGTCAACACCGCGATCATTTCGCCGTCCGGCGGTTCGATTGGCATCGGCTTCGCGGTGCCCTCCAAAACCGTGATGGGCGTGGTCCAGCAGCTGCGCGAGTTCAAGGAAGTGCGGCGTGGCTGGCTCGGCGTGCGCATCCAGCAGGTGACCGACGAAATCGCCGATAGTCTCAGCATCAAGCCGCCGCGCGGCGCGCTGGTGGCGGGCGTCGACGACAAGGGTCCTGCCAAGCCTGCCGGCATCGAGGCCGGCGACGTGGTGATCAAGTTCGATGGCAAGGACATCAAGGAGATGAAGGATCTGCCGCGCGCTGTCGCCGATACAACTGTCGGCAAGACGGTTGATGTCGTGATCATCCGCAAGGGCAAGGAGCAGACCAAGCAGGTCAAGCTCGGCCGTCTGGATGACGGCGACAAGCCGGTCGAAGCTTCGATCAAGACCACCACGCCGGAGGATCGTGCGAAACCCGCGACGCAGAAGGCTCTCGGCCTCGATCTCGCAACTCTCAGCAAGGAACTGCGCACGCGCTTCCGGATCAAGGACAGCGTCAAGGGCGGGGTCGTGATCAATGTCGAGAGCGGAGCGGATGCTGCCGAGAAACGGCTCAGCGCAGGTGACGTGATCGTCGAGGTCGCGCAGGAGTCGGTCAACAGCGCGGCCGACGTCAAGAAGCGCATCGACCAGCTCAAGAAGGACGGCAAGAAGTCGATCCTGCTGCTGGTCGCGAACGGAAGCGGAGAATTGCGGTTCGTAGCGCTTGGTGTGAACTGAGCGCGCGTTATTCGCCGACGCGAAAAGGGGCAGCTCTGGCTGCCCCTTTTTGTTTCGGTGACGACATTCCTGTCGATCAGGTCATGCCATCTTCCTTTGCGAGGGTGCCGTGTTACGGCGGCAGCAGGTCAATCACGGATTCCGGTGGGCGACACAGGCGTACGCCTTTCGCGGTCGCGACAAGCGGCCGTTCGATGAGGATAGGATGTGCGACCATGGCATCGAGAAGCTGGCCTTCGGTCACAGCAGGATCGTCGAGCTTTAGTTCGCGATAGAGGTTTTCCTTGGTGCGGATGACCTGCCGTGGCGTCAGCCCGGCACGTTTGATGAGATCGCGCAGTTCGTCGCGCGCTGGCGGCGTTTTCAGGTATTCGACGATGCGCGGCTCAACGCCGGCGTCCCGGATCAGCCCGAGCGTGGTGCGAGACGTGCTGCAGCGAGGATTGTGGTGGATGACGGCGTCGGTCATGACGCGCCTCCCTGTCAGGCGTCGACGAATTCGCTGCGCTTGTAGCCCTGTGCATAAAGCAGTGCGGTGAGGTCGCCGTGATCGATCCGCGCACTCGCGGCGGCGGCCACCGCCGGCTTGGCATGGTAGGCGATGCCAAGCCCCGCCTGCTCGATCATGGCGAGATCGTTGGCGCCGTCACCGACCACCATAGTGTCGAGATTGTCGAAATCGAACGACTCGCGCAGGTCGACCAGCGTTGCGAGCTTGGCTTCACGGCCGACAATCGGCTCGGCAACTTCGCCGGTCAGCTTGCCGTCCTCGACGAGCAGGGTGTTGGCGCGGTTCTCCTGAAACCCGATCATTTCGGCGATGCGATTGGTGAAAGCCGTGAAGCCGCCGGAGACCAGGCAAGTGTAGGCGCCGTGTGCGCGCATGGTGCGCACCAGCGCCACCGCGCCCGGGGTCAGCGTGATGTGTTTCGCGAGAACATCGTCGATGACGGTGACGGGAAGGTTCTTCAGCAATGCCACGCGTTCGCGCAGGGCGGGCTCGAACGCGATCTCGCCGCGCATCGCGCGCTCGGTGATGGCCGCGACATGCTCCTTTAATCCGGCATAGGCCGCCAGTTCGTCGATGCACTCCTGTCCGATCATGGTCGAATCCATGTCGGCGAGCAGAAGCCGCTTGCGGCGATCGATCTGCGGCTGCACGACGATGTCGATCCGCAGTCCGTTGATCGCCTCACGCAGTCGCGTGGAAATTGTGCGGGGGTCCTCGGTGCTGCTAAACCGGATGTCGGCGGCGGTGCCTTCGAACAGCCAGTCGGCGCCTTCGGAAGAGGGCAGGGCGGCGCGCGCGGCTTCGACCACCGTGCTGTCGAGCTCGGGTTCGGCAGGATTGCAGATCAGCGTGGCGACAAGGGACATGGGCGTGATCGGGCGGGTGACGTGAGCGGAAACGGGAAGACCATCAATGCCGTGCTTATCGCAGGGCCGACCGCAAGCGGCAAGTCGGCGCTGGCGCTGGCGCTGGCTGAGGCAACCGGCGGCGTGATCATCAATACCGATTCCATGCAGGTCTATCGCGATCTGCGGATCATTACCGCGCGTCCCACGCAAGAGGAGGAGGCCCGTGCTCCGCATTACCTGTATGGCTATTGTGATGCTGCAGTGAACTGCTCGGCCGGTTCGTGGGTCATCGATGCGGCGGAGGCTCTGGCCAGGGCACGGGCTCGGAACCGGTTGCCGATCTTTACCGGCGGAACCGGGCTTTACTTCAAGGCTCTCACGCAGGGCCTGTCAGCCGTACCACCCGTGCCAGCAGCGGTCCGGGACGACGTCCGCGCCCGTCTCGAGCGCAACGGCGTCGAGGCTTTGCACGCTGAACTTGCTCGGCTGGACCCCGAAGCGGGTCATCGGCTCAAGCCGCGCGACCAGGTTCGTATCGCCCGCGCCCTCGAAGTGGTCGAGGCGACCGGTCGTCCGCTGAAGGACTGGCATCGGGACGGTCAGCCACCTCTTTTGCCCGAGGGTGGCAATGTCGCGCTGTTCCTGGCGCCCGAACGGCAGGAGCTCTACGCCCGTATCGATCGCCGGTTCGTGACCATGCTGCAGGCAGGCGCTCTCGAAGAGGTTGCCGCGCTTGCCGCGCGTCGGCTCGATCCACTGCTCCCGGCCATGAAAGCCCATGGCGTGCCCGCCCTGATCCGCCATCTCGCCGGAGAGATGTCCCTCGAAGCAGCAACCGAGATCGGGCAGGCGGACACCCGTCACTATGCCAAACGGCAATTCACCTGGTTCCGGCACCAGCTCCCGGAATTCACCTGGGTGGCGCCTGATCAGGCTCCCGCATGGCTCTCCCGCACACTTTCACTCTCGCCCGGAGCCCTGGAACCCGCTAAGGTCCCCGCGTCGCTGCGCCCTTGACTTCCGCTCTGCGAAAGTTATAACCGCGCAACCTTCGGAAAGTCCGAGCCTTAAGATGCGTAACAAAATTACCAATGTTCTTATTATTGTCGTACCCTGGCGCACCGCTGGGGGTGGCTGACGGCCACCCGCGACAAGGCGGTGCGCAGAGGGTCCTTTCGGGCCCTTTTTTATTTTCGGGCGTGTCTCTGAAACAGGATCTGGATCAGGTCACGCGCGAAGGAAGTCCCGACCAATCGGCGTGAGGAGCGCCACCGGAGCGAACCATGAGCGAGAACAAAAGCCACGATCCCAACCAGATGACCGGCGCAGCGATGATTGTCCGCGCGCTCAAGGATCACGGGGTCAAACACATCTTCGGCTATCCGGGTGGTGCGGTACTTCCCATCTACGACGAGATTTTCCAGCAGAGCGACGTCGAGCACATTCTGGTTCGCCACGAGCAGGGTGCCGGCCATGCCGCGGAAGGCTATGCGCGCTCGACCGGTTTGCCCGGCGTGGTGCTGGTGACCTCCGGTCCGGGCGCGACCAACATGGTGACGCCGCTCACCGACGCGTTGATGGATTCGATCCCGCTGGTCTGCATCACCGGCCAGGTGCCGACCCATCTGATCGGTAATGACGCCTTCCAGGAGTGCGATACTGTCGGCATCACCCGGCCGTGCACCAAGCACAACTGGCTGGTGCGCCGGATCGAGGACCTGCCGAAGGTTCTGCACGAGGCGTTCTATGTCGCGACCACGGGCCGCCCCGGCCCGGTGGTGGTGGACGTGCCGAAGGACGTGCAGTTTGCCACCGGCACCTATCATCCGCCGCGCAAGTCCGACGTTCATGTTTCTTACGCGCCGCGCCTCAAGGGCGATGAGGGCCAGATCCGCAAGGCGGTGGCGTTGCTCGCATCCGCCAAGCGTCCGGTGATCTATTCCGGTGGCGGCGTGATCAACTCCGGCCCCGACGCCTCGAAGCTGCTGCGCGAACTGGTCGAGGTCACCGGCTTTCCCATCACCTCGACGCTGATGGGGCTCGGCGCCTATCCGGCATCCGGCAAGAACTGGCTCGGCATGCTGGGCATGCACGGCACCTACGAAGCCAACATGGCGATGCATGATTGCGACGTCATGCTTTGCGTCGGCGCGCGCTTCGATGACCGCATCACCGGCCGCACCGACGCGTTCTCGCCGAATTCCAAGAAAATTCACATCGATATCGATCCGTCGTCGATCAACAAGAACATCCGCGTCGATGTGCCGATCATCGGCGACGTCGCCAACGTGCTTGGCGATCTGCTGCAGATGTTCAAGGCCGAAGCCAAAAAGCCTCAAATCGATCCGTGGTGGTTCGAAATCGGCCGCTGGCGCGCGCGCAACTCGCTGGCCTACAAGAAGAACAACGATGTGATCCTGCCGCAATATGCGATCCAGCGTCTGTACGAACTGACCAAGGGCCACGATACCTACATCACCACCGAGGTCGGTCAGCATCAGATGTGGGCTGCGCAGTTCTTCGGCTTTGAAGAGCCGCATCGTTGGATGACGTCGGGTGGTCTCGGCACCATGGGCTACGGCTTGCCTGCCGCGCTCGGTGTGCAGGTGGCGCATCGTGACAGTCTCGTCATCGATATTGCCGGCGACGCCTCGGTACAGATGACGATGCAGGAAATGTCGTCGGCAGTTCAGTACGAACTGCCGATCAAGATCTTCATCCTCAACAACCAGTACATGGGCATGGTGCGTCAGTGGCAGCAGTTGCTGCATGGCAACCGCCTGTCGCACTCATATACCGAGGCATTGCCTGATTTCGTCAAACTGGCGGACGCGTTCGGCTGTGTCGGTCTTCAGGTGACCAAGCCGAACGATCTGGATGGCGCGATCCACGAGATGATCTCGGTCAAGAAGCCGGTGCTGTTCGATTGCCGCGTCGCGGCCCTCGAGAACTGCTTCCCGATGATTCCGTCGGGCAAGGCCCACAATGAAATGCTTCTGCCCGCGGAAGCCAATGACGAAACGACCGCAGCCGCCTTCGCTGGCGGCAAGGCGCTGGTGTGAGAAAGGTTTAGCACGATGACGACAGACCAGCCCGCATCCGCTTACTTCATGGAAGAGCGTCACGATCCGAACGAGACGCATACCCTTTCCATCCTTGTGCAGAACGAGCCGGGCGTGCTTGCGCGCGTGATCGGCCTGTTCTCCGGCCGCGGTTACAACATCGACAGTCTCACCGTGTCGGAGACCGAACACGCCAAGCACATGTCGCGCATTACCATCGTGACAACCGGAACGCCGATGGTGATCCAGCAGATCAAGCATCAGCTTGACCGCATGATCCCAGTCTATCGCGTCGTCGACATGACGATCTCGGGCCGCGCGATCGAACGCGAGCTTGCGATGGTCAAGGTCAGGGGGACGAATGACTCGCGGCTCGAGGCGCTTCGCCTTTCCGAGGCGTTCCGCGCGCGTGTGATCGACGCGACCACCGAAAGCTTCGTGTTCGAGATCACCGGCGGCACCGCCAAGATCGATCAGTTCATCGCATTGATGGTGCCGCTCGGCCTCGTGGAAATTTCGCGAACCGGCGTTGCTGCGATCGGCCGCGGGCCGGAGGGAATGTGAGTCCGTGGTGACCGCATCGCAGAAATGAAGCCGGTCGATATTGCCCTGGCGATCATCGTTGCCGTCATCTGGGGACTTGGGTTCGTCGCCAGCAGGCTGGCGCTGGATGAACTCTCGCCCACGCTAATGACGGCGCTGCGCTTCGTCATCGCCGCTGTGCCGTGCCTGTTCCTGCGGCGGCCCGATGTGCCGTGGATGACGCTCATCCTCACCAGCCTGACGCTTTTCCTGATCCAGTTTCTGGCGCAGGCCTATGGGATCGCGCATGGCGTTCCTGTCGGATTGACCAGCGTCATTGTGCAGAGTCAGGCGCTGTTCACGGTCGCGTTCGCCGCGGTCGCCTTTCACGAAATTCCGACCCGGGCGCAGGCCATCGGGATCGGGATCGCGACCGTCGGGCTGCTGATGATCTGCGGCACGGTGGGTTTCGATTTCACGGTGGGCACTTTCGCGATCCTGATGATCTCGCCGGTCTGTTTCGCTATCGGTAATCTCATGCTGCGGCATGCGAAGGGCGTCGCGATGTTCGATCTGTTCTCGTGGTTATGCCTGATCTCGGCGTTGCCGCTCGTCATTCTTGCGCTGATCACGGAAGGACCGAATGCGACATGGCATGCGGTCGCGAACCTGTCGCCGGTCGGCATAGTCAGCATGTTTGTGATCGGCGCCATCACCACGAGTTTTGCCTATCGGCTGTGGGGGCGATTGCTGCGCGATTATTCGGCCGCGCAGGTCGTGCCGTTCGCGCTGCTGGTGCCGTTCATCGGCGCGGGCGCCTCGGCGCTCGTGTTCGGAGAGTCGTTTGGCCGGCTGCGTCTCGGCGGAATGCTGACCGTGGTGTTCGGAATCGCCATCATGGTGCTGGCGGGCCGTCGCGGCAGTCTGCCTAAGGTGGTCTGAGGAGACGCGCCACGATGTCGCATGAACTGCTGATCGCTTTCATCGTGTTCGCTGCGGCGATGCTCTACACGCCGGGGCCGAACAATGTGATGCTGATGGCCTCCGGCCTGAACTATGGTTTCCGCCGCTCGCTGCCGCATGTGGCAGGGGTGACCATCGGGTTTTCATTTCTGGTCTGTGTGATCGGCCTCGGACTGGGAGCGGTGTTCGCGGCGTATCCAGTCCTGCACACCATCCTGAAATATGCCGGAACGGCGTACCTGATCTACCTCGCGGTGGTGATCGCGATGTCCGGCTCGGCCGATCCATCAGGGGGCGAGCGCGGCAAGCCGATGACGTTTTTGGGCGCGGCCGCGTTCCAGTGGATCAACGTCAAGGGCTGGGTCATCGCGGTCGGCACCATTACCGCCTATGCGGCGGTTGCCAGCTATCCTTGGAATATCCTGATCCTGTCGGCGCTGCTGCTGGCCGTCGGTCTGACCTCGTCGGCGACCTGGGTGCTGTTCGGCAGTTCGTTGCAGTCGCTGGTCCGCTCGCCCCGGGCGGTCCGGATCTTCAATGTCACCATGGCGCTGCTGCTGCTGGCGTCGCTGTATCCGGTTTTGATGGAGCCCTGAGCGCATGGCACCCCAGAAATAGGCGTCGCGGGCTTGTCTCGCGGCACCAGCCGCCCTACACAACGGCGGCAATTCTCCGGGTCCCAGGACCCGACCCCACCCGAACGCTTGCGATAAATGGCCAATCGTGGCCGCCAAAAAAGGAAAAGACGATGCGTGTTTATTACGATCGCGACGCTGACCTGAACCTGATCAAGGGCAAAAAGGTCTGCATCATTGGTTATGGCAGCCAGGGTCATGCCCACGCGCTGAACCTCAAGGACTCGGGCGTGAAGGACGTCGCCATCGCCCTGCGCAAGGGCTCGGCCTCGGCCAAGCAGGCTGAAGCCGCCGGCTTCAAGGTGATGGAAGTTGCCGAGGCCGCCAAGTGGGCCGACGTCATGATGATGCTGACGCCGGATGAACTGCAGGCGGACATCTATCGCGACCATCTGCACGACAACATGAAGCAGGGCGCGGCGCTGCTGTTCGCGCACGGGCTCAACGTGCACTTCAACCTGATCGAGCCGCGCGCCGACATCGACGTGCTGATGGTCGCGCCGAAGGGGCCCGGTCACACCGTGCGTTCGGAATATCAGCGTGGCGGCGGCGTGCCGTGCCTGATCGCGATCCACAAGGATTCGTCCGGCAACGCCCACGATCTCGGTCTGTCCTATGCGTCGGCGATCGGCGGCGGCCGTGCCGGCATCATCGAAACCACCTTCAAGGAAGAGTGCGAGACCGATCTGTTCGGCGAACAGGCCGTGCTCTGCGGCGGCACCGTCGAACTGATCCGCGCCGGCTACGAGACGCTGGTCGAAGCCGGCTACGCCCCGGAGATGGCCTACTTCGAGTGTCTGCACGAACTGAAACTGATCGTCGACCTGATCTATGAAGGCGGCATCGCCAACATGAACTACTCGATCTCGAACACGGCGGAATATGGCGAGTACGTCACCGGCCCGCGCATCATCACCGCCGAGACCAAGGCCGAGATGAAGCGCGTTCTCAGCGACATCCAGTCGGGCAAGTTCACCCGTGACTGGATGCTCGAGAACAAGGTCAACCAGGCGTCGTTCAAGGCTACCCGTGCCCGCGCCAATGCGCACGACATCGAAGCGGTGGGCGAAAAGCTCCGCGACATGATGCCGTGGATCAAGAAGGGCGCGCTGGTCGACAAGACCAAGAACTGATCCTTCGGTCGTTCCGACTGATGAAACCGGCCGCTGTCTCAGCGGCCGGTTTTGTTTTCAGCGCTTGTTGATCTTCTCCCACAGCCAGCGCGCGACATCCGATGGGGATTGTCCATTGCCGCTGGCGCGCAGGTTGGCCTCGCGCATGGTCTTGATGTCGATATTGCCAATCAGCGGCGTCAATGCCGCGCGCAAGGCCTGATCGTTGGCACGGCCCGGACCCAGCAGGACAACCGCGTCATAGGGCGGAATGGCCTGCTTCCGATCGTCAAGCGTGACCAGATCGTATTTGGCGATGAGGCCATCGCTGGTGTAGGCGGCGATGACATCGACCTCGCCGGACGCGACCGCTGCGTACATGAAGTTCGACTGCATCTGCCGCTGCTCCTTGAAAGACAGGCCGTACACTCTTTTCACCGACGCCCATTCCGGCCGCGAGAAGAACTCGTAATCGCCGGCGATCGACAGCGATCCTGCCCGGCTGACAAGATCGGAGATCGAGTGGATGCCAAGCTCGTCGGCCCGTTTGCGCGGCATCGCCAGCGCGTAGGCATTTTCGAATCCCAGGTTGCCGAGCAGGGTGATCTTGTACTTGTCGGCGAGAATTCGGCTCAGGTCGGTCAGCATCTGTTGACGTGGCGGATTGGTGGTTCGCCTGAACTGATTGACCCACAGCGTGCCGGAGTAGTCGACATAGACATCGATGTCGCCAGATGCGAGCGCTTCAAAGATGACGTTCGAGCCCAGCCCTTCGCGCCGCTCGGTGCTCAGACCCGCAGCTTGCAGTCGCTGGGCGATCAGTGAGGACAGAACGTACTGTTCCGTGAAGGTCTTCGCTCCGACCACATAGGTCGTTCTGGTGCGTGCCTGCGATGGCATGAGGGTTGCCAGAACGAGCGCAACCAGTCCGAGAATTCCAATGGCGGTTCGCGGCCGGCTGCGGCGGCCGATGCCAATCTCGATCAGCGCCAGCAATTGATCGACGATGAGGGCGAGCAGGGCCGCCGCGATACATCCAAACAGAACGAAAACCCAGTTCTGGGTCTGCAGCCCGGCAAAGATGTAGTTGCCAAGGCTGGTCTGTCCGATCGGCGTGGAGAGCGTCGCGGTGCCGATCACCCACACCGATGCTGTCCGGATTCCGGCCATCATCACCGGCAGCGCCAGAGGCAATTCGACCATGGTGAGCGATTGGCGAGGCGTCATGCCGACGCCCTTGGCTGCTTCCGTCAGCGCTGGATCGATGCCCTGCAGGCCGGTGATGGTGTTCCGCAGCACCGGCAGCATGCTGTAGAGCGTGAGCGCCAGCACCGAGGGTAAAAAGCCGAAAGCAGAGAAATCGAGTCCGAACCACGTCTGCGTCAGTTCGGCCAGCGCCAGCAAGAGAGGGTAGAACAGGGCGAGGAGCGCCAGCCCGGGAATGGTCTGAATAATGCTGGCAAAGCCGAGCAGCGCATTGCGCATCACGGGCCGATGCCGCGCGAACAGGGCCAGCGGCAGGCTGATGGCGAGTCCCAGCGCCAGCGCCGTGAGGCTGACGCGTACATGGCTGCCGAGATAGTCGGGCAGCCGCGCCAGCGCCTCGCCCCAACGTGGATCGGAGACGATTGTCATGGTGCGCCCGTTGCGAATGCCGCTTGCAGGCGTTGGGCCTGGCGGCGTGGCGTGCGCAGCAGGTCGCTGACGTAGCTGTCGTCAAGGCCGGTCAGTTCCTTTGCCGTGCCCTGCGCAACAAGGCGTCCAGCGCGCATCACCACGATCCTGTCGGCGAGCAGCAGCGCCTCCGCCATATCGTGTGTGATCATGACGGTGGTCAGGCCAAGCTTTCGATGCAGGTCGAGATAGTCGTCGCCGAGCGCGTCGCGGGTCAGCGGATCGAGCGCGCCGAACGGCTCGTCCATCAGCATGATCTTCGGCGCGGCCGCCAGCGCGCGCGCGACGCCAACCCGTTGGCGCTGCCCACCGGAGAGTTCATGTGGAAAGCGGTCGCGATGATCGCGGCTCAGCCGGACCAGTTCGAGCAATTCGTCCACGCGCTTGCTGATCTGATCGTGTGGCATGCCGAGCAAGCGCGGCGTGATGCCGATATTGGCGGCGACGGTCATATGCGGAAACAGGGCGCCGCTCTGGAACACGCAGCCGATGCTTCGCCGCAACGCGATCGGGTCGCTGTTTCGGATGTCGTCGCCCTGAATTTTGACAACCCCACTGTCGGGCTCGATCAGCCGATTGGCGAGACGTAGAAGTGTCGTCTTGCCCGAGCCAGAGTCGCCCACGACGGCGACGAACTCACTTTCCGGCACGTCCAGCGAAACCTCATCGAGAGCCGTGACGCGACCGTCAGCGAACGTCTTGCTGACCCGCGCAAACGCGATGGCTGGGCTGCGATCTGTCATGCGATCCGGCCTATCACAAAGGCCCTCTCGGACCAAACCGGCGTCGTCAGTCGAATGACGCTTGCATCTTGGCGCCGTTCGTCGGATTTTGCGCCCATCGCAGTAGATCATGATGGCCGGTTTAACGGCCAGGTCGGGGGGATTGTGCAGGACAAGGAAGCCGCAGGCGCAACGGCGGTTGCCCTGGAGCGCGCCAGTGTCGCTTTTCGCCTTCCCGGCCAGCGGGTTTATACGGCAGTGGAACATGCCGACCTTGCCGTCGCTTCCGGCGAATTCGTTGCCATTGTCGGTCCCACCGGTTGCGGAAAGTCGACACTTCTGAACGTCGCGGCCGGGCTGTTGAAGCCGGCGGCCGGCACCGTGAGCATTTTCGGCGCGCCGCTATCGGGTCTCAACCGTCAGGCCGGGTACCTGTTTCAAGGCGACGCGCTGTTTCCCTGGAAGACCGCGATCGAGAATGTCGCGATCGGACTGGAAATCACTGGCACGCCTCGTGCACAGGCGCATGACGCGGCGCAGGCATGGCTGACGTCGGTCGGGCTCGGCAGTTTCGCGAACCGCTATCCGCATATGCTGTCCGGAGGGCAGCGCAAGCGCGTTGGGCTTGCCCAGGTGCTGATCCGCGATCCGAAAATTTTGCTGATGGACGAGCCGTTCGGGCCGCTCGATGCGCAGACGCGCCAGATCATGGGCGATCTCCTGCTCAAGCTCTGGACGGCGGACCGCAAGGCCGTGCTGTTCGTCACCCATGATCTTGAGGAGGCGATCGCGCTCGCTGATCGCGTTGTCATCATGTCGGCCGGGCCGGGGTCGCGCATCATCGGTGACTGGCGGGTGCCGCTGCCGCGTCCGCGCGATATTTTCGACATCCGGCTCGAGAAGGATTTCCACGATCTGCATCGCGACATCTGGGCCATGCTGAAGGCCGAGGTGGTAAAGGGCTACGCACAGACGGGGGCCGCGTGATGTCGCGCCTCAACCTGCTGATGTTGCAAGTGCTCGTGGCTGTTGTCGCAGTCGCGGCATGGCATGTTCTCACCACGGTGCCGATCTTCGGCGTCATCGTGCTGCCGCCGTTCTTTTTCTCCACGCCCGGCGCGGTCGCTGCGCGTATCGGAAAATGGCTGGTGGAAGGGACGATCTGGCGCCACCTCTGGGTGACGCTGATCGAATCCGTGCTGGCGTTCGTGATCGGGTCGCTCGCCGGCGCGCTGATCGGTTTCTGGTTCGCGCGCCAGCAGATGGTGGCGGAAGTCTTTGAGCCTTACGTCAAGATGATGAACGCGTTGCCGCGGGTGGTGCTGGCGCCGATCTTCGCATTGTGGCTTGGGCTGGGCATCTGGTCGAAGGTCGCGCTCGGCATCACGCTGGTCTTCTTCGTCGTGTTCTTCAACGTCTATCAGGGCGTCAAAGAAACTAACGTCACGCTCATTGACAATGCGAGGATGCTCGGCATGAGCGAGCGGCAGTTGCTGCGCCATGTCTATTGGCCGTCGGCGCTGTCGTGGATGTTTTCCTCTCTGCACACCTCGGTCGGCTTCGCGGTGGTCGGCGCGGTCGTCGGAGAGTATCTCGGTTCGGCCGCAGGGCTTGGCTATCTGATCCAGCAGGCCGAAGGCGTGTTCGATGTGGCAGGCGTGTTTGCTGGCATGATCGTGCTTGCCGTATTCGTCGTGCTGATCGACATGCTGGTGACGTGGGTCGAGCGGCGCTTGCTGATCTGGCGTCCGCCGGCGGGGCGCGAGCAGCGTTAAGGCTCTTTGCGGTTCCACGTTCGCAAGCTAGGCTGCAATCAATCAATTCAGAAACACTTGGGAAAACGCCATGACCATCAAAACAGTTCTGTCTTCCATAGCCGCGGCAGCGGTGCTTGCACTGGGCGTGGCCTCCGCGCAGGCGCAAGCGCCCGAGAAGAAGGATCTGACGCTCGGCGTGGGCGGCAAGAGCCTGCTGTACTATCTGCCGCTGACCCTGACCGAGCGCCTCGGCTACTTCAAGGACGAAGGGCTCAACGTCACCATCACCGATTTCGGCGGCGGCGCGAAGGCATTGCAATCGCTGATCGGCGGCTCGGCCGACGTGGTGACGGGTGCGTACGAGCACACCATCCGCATGCAGGCGAAGGGGCAGGACATTGCGGCGGTGCTCGAACTCGGTCGCTTCCCGGGCATCGTGCTGGGTGTCCGCAAGGACAAGGCGGCCTCGGTGAAGTCGTTTAAGGATCTGAAAGGCATGAAGGTCGGCGTCACCGCGCCGGGGTCTTCCACCAATTTCTTCGTCAATGCGCTGATTGCGCGTGAAGGCCTGAAACCGGAGGATATTGCCGTGATCGGCGTCGGCGCCGGGATGAGTGCGGTCGCGGCCATGAAGAAGGGCGAGATCGATGCGATCTCGAACCTCGATCCGGTGATGACCAAGCTTGAGCAGGATGGCGATATCAAGGTGATCGCGGATACGCGTACCGAAGAAGGCAACATGAAGCTGTTCGGCGGCAACAACCCGGCTGCGGTGGTTTATCTGAAGCGCGATTTCATCAACAAGTATCCCGTGACCACGCAGCATATCGTCAACGCGTTCTACAAGACCCTCAAGTGGCTGGAGAAGGCGACGCCGGACGACATCGCGAAAACCGTCCCGGAGGAGTATTACCTTGGCGACAAGTCGCTTTATATCGCGGCGGTGAAGGCCTCTGCTCCGATGTATTCGAAGACCGGTATCATCCCCGCTTCGGGCATGAAGAATGCCCTCGACATGCTGTTGCAGTTCGATCCCGAGCTAAAGAGCGCCAAGATCGATCTGACGAAGACTTTCGACGATCGTTTCGCCAAGAAGGCGGCAGGGCAGTAAGTCCGTTTCCGACGCGCCAGTCACTCACCGTACGAATTTCGTGCCGGCGGTGAGTGAACTGGCGTTTCGCCCGCGCCACGTATAGCCTGCGCCTGCAACCGGAGCGCAGTGGTCATGAGTGGCGGCAAGAAAGACGTGCTTTCGCAGGCGAAGCTCACCAAATCCTATGTTGAGCCATTCGTGATCGATGGGTCGCGCGAATTCCATCTTCGTTCGCACAATCCCGCGGAGAATGGCGGTCTCGACAAGAGAACCTCGAAGGACATTGTCGAGGCCAACAACAAGCGCTTGCGTGACTTGCAGGAGAAGCTCTACGCACAGGATCGCTGGTCGGTCCTGCTGATCTTTCAGGGCATGGATGCGGCCGGCAAGGACAGCGCTATCGAGCACGTTATGTCGGGCGTTAATCCGCAGGGGTGCGAGGTCTATTCCTTCAAGCAGCCATCGCAGACCGAACTCGATCACGATTTCATGTGGCGTACGTCAATCGCGCTGCCCGAGCGTGGCCGTATCGGCATTTTCAACCGGTCCTACTACGAGGAGTTGCTCGTGGTTCGGGTCCATCCGGAAGTTCTCGCCAAGCAGAAAATTCCGTCCTCGCTGGTGACGAAGAACATCTGGCGCGAGCGGTTCGAGGATATCTCGGCGTTCGAGCGCTATCTCGCGCGAAACGGAACGGTGGTCCTGAAATTCTTCCTCAATGTCTCGAAGGAAGAGCAGCGTAAGCGCTTTCTCGACCGGCTCGAACAGCCGGGCAAGAACTGGAAATTCTCGCTGGCCGATATCGCGGAACGCAAGCTGTGGGACAAATATCACGCGGCCTATCAGGATCTCGTACGACACACTTCGGCCAAACATGCGCCCTGGATCGTGGTGCCGGCGGACCATAAATGGTTCGGCCGGGTGGTGATCAGTTCGGCCATTGTCGATGCGCTGGAACGGCTGAATCTGCACTTTCCTGAAGTGGCCAAGGATGCCCGCGACGAACTCCAGAAGGTCCGCGCCGCTCTGGAAAAGGAGGGGCAGGGGCTTTCGGCGGTGCCCCGGAAGCGGGCTGCTAAGGCCTGAGGGCGCCCCACAAGCCCCGAGACCGGCGAAAACGACGGGCTACCGGCTGTTTTTGACGTTGCCGCGCCTGTCATTTCTCGTCTAAAAAGGGCCTACGGGCGCGTCGGCAACCAACTTTCAACGGTTTATGCCGATGATCGTGCTCCCGAGGGTATTTGAATGGCGATTCGCGGCACTCAACCGGACCTGCAGATCACGGCGATTAGCGCCGCGATTCCGGCTGCGCGCGCCTCCCTTCTTGGCGGGCTCCTGCTTCTTACTTGCCCCTGAGGGCCGTCTGGGCATGTCCGCCTGGGCACTCAGGGGTTCGACGAAGCACCGAAACCTGACAGCGCCCGCAGCGGCGCGACTGACCGAAGGAATTTTCCCATGACCACCGCGACCAAGTCCGAGAAGGACCGCGTCATCATTTTCGACACCACCCTGCGCGACGGCGAACAGTGCCCCGGCGCCACCATGACCTTCGAGGAAAAGCTCGAGGTTGCCGAGATGCTCGACGATATGGGCGTCGACGTCATCGAGGCCGGTTTCCCGATCACCTCGGAAGGTGACTTCCAGGCGGTGCAGGAGATCGCCAGGCGTTCCAAGAATGCGATCATCGCCGGCCTGTCCCGCGTCCATCCGAAGGACATCGACCGTTGCGCCGAGGCGGTGAAGGTGGCCAAGCGTGGCCGTGTTCACACCGTCATCGCGACTTCGCCTTTGCATATGAAGGTGAAGCTCAACATGACCCCGGAGCAGGTGATCGAAACCTCGATCGCCAACGTCAGCCGCGCTCGCAATCACATCGACGATGTCGAATGGTCGGCCGAAGACGGCACCCGCAGCGAAATGGATTTCCTGTGCCGGATTGTCGAAGCCGTCATCAAGGCGGGCGCCACCACGGTGAACATTCCCGATACCGTCGGCTATACCGTGCCGGAAGAATACACCAACTTCATGCGCACCCTGATGGAGCGCGTACCGAACTCGGACAAGGCGGTGTTCTCGGTTCACTGCCACAACGATCTCGGCATGGCGGTCGCCAATTCGCTGGCCGGTCTCGCCGGTGGTGCCCGCCAGATCGAATGCACCATCAACGGCATCGGCGAGCGTGCGGGTAACGCCGCGCTCGAAGAAGTCGTCATGGCGATCAATGTGCGTAACGACAAGTTCCCGTACTGGAACAAGATCGATACCACGATGCTGACCCGCGCCTCGAAGCTGGTATCGGCGGCAACGTCTTTCCCGGTCCAATACAATAAGGCGATCGTCGGCCGGAATGCGTTCGCGCATGAAAGCGGCATCCATCAGGATGGCGTGCTCAAGAACGCGCAGACTTACGAAATCATGACCCCGGCGTCGGTCGGCCTGAAGCAGTCGTCGCTGGTGCTCGGCAAACATTCCGGCCGTCATGCCTTTGTCCACAAGCTGGAGGAGATGGGCTACAAGCTGGCGGGCAATCAGCTCGAGGACGCTTTCGTTCGCATGAAGGCGCTCGCCGACCGCAAGAAGGACATCTACGACGAGGACATCGAGGCGCTGGTCGATCAGGAAATGGCGGCCGCGCACGATCGCATCAAGCTGATGTCGCTGACAGTGATCGCCGGCACCCACGGCCCGCAGCGGGCGACCATGAAGCTCGATATCGACGGCCAGACCCGGATCGAAGAGGCCGAAGGCAATGGCCCGGTGGACGCGGTGTTCAACTGCATCAAGTCGCTGGTGCCGCATGAGGCCAAGCTGGAACTTTACCAGGTCCACGCCGTCACCGAGGGCACGGATGCGCAGGCCGAGGTCTCGGTGCGTCTCGGTCACGAAGGCCGCTCGATGACCTCGCGCGCCGCCGACCCGGATACGCTGGTCGCTTCGGCCAAGGCATATCTCGGCGCCCTCAACAAGATCGTCATGAAGCGCCAGCGCGACGTGCCGGTCGCTGCCGCAGGGCATTGACGGTTCAATTCATCGCGGTCTAGGAACAGCGCGGCGTGCTTCGGCACGCCGCGTTTTGCATCGCAGCAAGAAGCGGCGCGACCCCTGCTAACGGGCAATGGCCTTGACCTGCGCCGTTTGCAATGATCGGGTTCGGCAGGATTTTTGAGGAGGGTGGCGTACCGGCTGCCCCAATAACGCCTGAGGAGGATATATGAAGAAGCTCATTCTCGCTGCGGCATCGGTCGCGGCTCTCGCGTTCGCCGCGCCGGCGTCCGCGGACCCGATTGTCATCAAGTTCAGCCACGTGGTCGCCGAGCACACCCCGAAGGGGCAGGCCGCGCTGAAGTTCAAGGAAGAGGCCGAGAAGCTTCTGCCCGGCAAGGTAAAGGTCGAAGTTTATCCGAACTCGCAGCTCTACGGCGACGGCAAGGAAATGGAAGCTCTCGCGCTCGGCGACGTGCAGTTCATCGCGCCTTCGCTCTCGAAGTTCGACAAGTTCACCAAGAAGCTGCAGGTTTTCGATCTGCCGTTCCTGTTCGACAACATCGAAGCTGTTGATCGCTTCCAGCAGGGCCCCGATGGCCAGAAGCTGCTGCATGCCATGGAGTCGAAGGGCTACCTTGGTCTCGCCTATTGGCACAACGGCATGAAGGAGCTGTCGGCCAAGAAGCCGCTGCTCGTGCCGGCCGACGCCAAGGGCCTCAAGTTCCGCGTGCAGGCTTCGGACGTGCTGGCCGCCCAGTTCCAGCAGCTCGGCGCCAACCCGCAGAAGCTTGCCTTCTCGGAAGTTTATCAGGCGCTGCAGCTTGGCACCGTCGATGGTCAGGAGAACACCTGGTCCAACTGCTACTCGCAGAAGTACCAGGAAGTGCAGTCTGACTTCACGGCGACCGACCATGGCGTGATCGACTACATGGTCGTGACCAACGCTGGCTGGTGGAAGAAGCTGCCGAAGGACATTCAGGCCGGCCTGAAGAAGGCGATGGATGCTGCGACCAAGGTCAACAACGACGTTGCCGGCAAGCTCAACAGCGATGCGCGCAAGAAGATCGAGGCTTCGCAGGCAAAGGTGCACGAACTGACCGCGGCACAGCGTCAGGAGTGGAAGAAAGCCATGGAGCCGGTGTGGGCCAAGTTTGAAGGCGGCATCGGCAAGGATCTGATCGAAGCCGCCAAAAAGTCCAACACTAGCGGCAAGAGCTAATCACCCAAGAGCAAGCGACCGCGGAAATCCCGCGGTCGCTTTTTCTATTTTCCGTTCTGGTCTGAATGTTCCCGGGGGAGGGGCGTCGTGACAGTTCGTTCGATTTTGCATCGACTTGAGGAGGGCATTCTCGCTGTCCTCCTGTGCGCGATGACCGTGCTCACCTTCACTCAGGTGGTGATGCGTTACGGTTTCAATTCTGGTTGGCTCTGGGCGCTTGAGGCCAATTTCTACCTGTTCGGCTGGCTCGTGCTGATCGGCATTTCCTATGGTGTGCGCGTCAAGGCGCATATCGGCGTGGATGCGGTCGTGCGGCTGTTTCCGGCACCTGTGCAACGCGCCATCGGCATCCTCGTGGTCGGTCTGGCTCTCCTGTACACAGGATTGATGCTCTACGGCTCGTACGAGTACATCAGCCGTCTGCACATCATGGGCGTCGAGGCGGAGGACATTCCGGTCGAGCGCTGGATTCTCAGCCTGTGTCTGCCGATCGGGTTTGCCCTGTTGTTTTACCGGCTCCTCGAAATGGCGTGGCGAATCGTCACGGGCCGCTCTCCCGGTTATGAGCTGGCGGACGAGGCGCGCGATGCCATTCGCGACATTGCCGGCGATGAAAACCCTGACGCGACCGTGGTGTCCCGATGACAACAACGGTCCTCTTCGCCCTTCTCTTCGTCTTCCTGTTCCTCGGCATGCCGATCGCAATTGCGCTTGGCCTGTCATCGCTCGCGGTGATCCTGCTCTTCCAGCCGGACAGCATCGCTTCGCTGGTTCTGAAATTCTTTCAGACCATGGAACAGACCACGCTGCTCGCCATTCCGTTCTTCATCCTGGCGGGCAACTTCCTCACCACCGGCGGTGTCGCCAAGCGCATGATCAACTTCGCGGTATCCACCGTCGGTCATCTGCCTGGCGGCCTGGCAATCGCGTCGGTCATGGCGTGCATGTTTTTTGCCGCCGTGTCGGGCTCGTCGCCAGCCACGGTGGTTGCGATCGGGTCGATCGTCATCGCGGGCATGGTCCGGGTTGGCTACAAGCAGGATTTCGCGACCGGCGTGATCGTCAATGCCGGCACGCTCGGCATTCTGGTTCCTCCGTCGATCGTGATGGTGGTCTATGCGGCCACCACCGAAACGTCGGTCGGCCGCCTGTTCATGGCTGGTGTCGTTCCGGGCATTCTGCTCGGTGCGTTGCTCATGGTGGCGATCTATGTGGTGGCGCGGATCAAGAACCTGCCGCGCCAGCCCAAGGCGTCGTGGAGCGAGCGCTTCCGCTCCTTCCGTGATGCGATCTGGGGGCTGCTGCTGATCGTTATCGTGATGGGCGGCATCTACGGCGGCATCTTCACGCCGACGGAAGCGGCTGCGGTGGCGGCGGTTTACGCGTTCTTCGCGGCCGTCTTCATCTATCGTGATCTGAAGCTGACCGACGTGCCGAAGGTTCTGACCGACTCGTCGCGTGTCACGGTGATGCTGATGTTCATCATCGCCAACGCATTCCTGTTCGGTCATGTCCTCACCACAGCGCAGATTCCGCAGGACATCGCCCGCGCGATTCTCGCTGCTGACCTGAAGCCGTGGCAGTTCCTGATCGTAGTCAACATCATCCTCCTGATCGCCGGCAACTTCATGGAGCCGTCGGCGATCATCCTGATTGTTGCGCCGATCATCTTCCCCACGGCGGTGCATCTCGGGATCGATCCGATTCATCTCGGCATCATCTTCGTGGTGAACATGGAAATCGGCATGGTGACTCCGCCAGTCGGCCTCAATCTGTTCGTTGCCTCAGGCATCACCGGCATGCCGTTGATGAAGGTGGTCGCGGCATCGTGGCGCTGGCTGATGCTGTTGCTGGTGTTCCTGATCATCGTGACCTACGTGCCGGAAATTTCGCTCGCACTACCGAACTGGTTGTTCGGCCCGGGCGGATAATTCCGCGAGATGACCAAGCGCCGCGAACCGTTGTTCGCGGCGCTTTTTCTTTGCCGCCACGTTGTCCATGCCGAAGGTTCGTGGCTCGGGCGATGAATACGCATTCACCTAGCTGTCGGAAGCTTAAGTTGAAGCTGCCGAAATCGATGACATGTTCATGGGACACAAAGGAGAGTCCCATGAACAAGGTCATTCTTGCCGGCGTTGCAGCAGTTACGTTGCTCGGTTCGGGCGCGGTGTATGCCCAGCATCGTCACCATCAGCACCATCATCATCAGCGCTTCAGCGCGGACGACAAGGCCGCGTTCGTCGATGCGCGGATTGCGGCGATGAAGGCCGGCCTCCGGCTTACCCCCGAGCAGGAGAAGAACTGGCCGGCGGTCGAGACCGCCATTCGCGACTATGCCAAACAGCGGATCGCGCGCGCCGAGGCCCGGGCCAGCGAACGTGACGCGCGTCGTGCCGAGCGTCAGCAGGCCAAGGCAGACAAAAGCGGAGAGGCGACCAAACAGCAGGCCTCCCGTCCCGCACCCGATCTGGTCGATCGCCTGCGCCAACGCGCTGACGCCATGGCGGAGCGTGCGGCCGGCATGAAGAAGATCGCCGACGCGGCGGACCCGCTCTACAAGAGCCTCGATGATGGCCAGAAGCGCCGTCTGGCGGCGCTGGTGCGGATGGGCGGTCGCCTGGATGGCGGCGGGGCGATGCGCGCAATGGGCCGGAGTTTCGACCGCGACCACGGATGGCGTCACGAGCATCGCCGCGGCCCGGATAGTCGGACCGAACGGCTCTGACATCCCGTCGCCTCGAGGTCGAAGCAACAAAAGCCGCCGGTTTCCGGCGGCTTTTGGGTGTCGAAAGGCCTGCCCGGCGATCCTGCCAGAAAGGACCGGAGGTCATCCACAACACATGTTGTGCGAAGCATTTTTCGTCAAAAAAGCGCGCCGGGTTTGCTGGACACGGCCGGTGGGCTTTGCTAAACGACGCCGTCCCGTGAGGGATTTTCCCATTGGATACGGGCGATTAGCTCAGTTGGTAGAGCAGCTGACTCTTAATCAGCGGGTCGTAGGTTCGAGCCCTACATCGCCCACCATCCAAAATACCCGCCATTTCAAAGCGTTCGTGAGATAGCCGCGGAGATCGATCTGCGGTTGTGCGACGGTCAGGTCGCGCGGCCGGCGATGGCGGACTCTTGTTCCCTAAATGTTCCTGATTAATGTCGACGCTGTGTGCGCCAGAGCCAGCGCCATCCGTACCGGTTAGCGCCGGACGCCTTCCCAGTAAGGATCGCGCAGCTTGCGTTTGAAAATCTTGCCGCTGGCCTCGCGGGGCAGAGCATCCAGAAACTGAATGTCGCGCGGCACCTTGTAGTTTGCCAGCCGCTTGCGCAGGTAGATCTGCACATCATCGGCCGTGAGCGCGGCTCCGGCTTCCGGTTCGATGCAGGCGCAAAGACGCTCGCCGAATTCGTCGTCCGGAATGCCGAACACGGCGCAATCGCGCACGCCATCCATGCCGATCAACGTGTTCTCGATCTCGGCCGGATAGATGTTTACCCCACCGGAAATCACCATGTCGCGCTTGCGGTCGCACAGGAACAGATAGCCGTCTTCGTCGAGATAACCGACGTCGCCGACGCTGATCAGTCCTTCGCGTCCGGCTTCGGCACGTGCTTCCGGTTTGCCGTGGTAGTCGAAATCGGAAATTGCCGTTTGCCGCATGAAGATTTCGCCAGGCTCGTTGACGCCGCACGGCTCGCCGTTCGGCCCGAAGATTTTCACGATGCCGCCCTCGATCGCGCGGCCGACGGTGCCGGGCTTGGCGAGCGCTTCCGCGGAAGAATGCCAGATCGGGATGCCGGTTTCGGTCGAGCCGAGATACTCGTTGATGACCGGACCCCACCATTCGATCATCGCCTGCTTGACGTGAACCGGGCAGGGCGCGGCGCCATGGATGATGAAGCGCAGCGACGACAGATCGTACTTTCTCTTGATGTCGTCCGGCAGGCGCAGCAGGCGTACGAACATCGTCGGTACCATGTGCATGTGGGTGACGCGATGCTGCTCGATCAGTTGCAGGAGATCCTCGGGATCGAAGCGGGGTTCGAGAACGATCTTGCAGCGATGTCGGAACGCCAGCATCCCGTATGAATTGGGCGCCGAATGATACATCGGCCCATTCATCAGGATCACCTGATCTTCGTTGGGCTTGACGCCATAGGTGATGGCGCTGACCCGTTCGGCGGCCGTCGCCTGCTCCGGGCGCATCGGCTGGCGTCGAACGCCCTTCGGCCGGCCGGTGGTGCCGGAGGTGTAGAACATCGGCGAGACACGGCCGGGTTCGGCAGATAAAGGCGCATGACTGTCGCGCCATTGATCCCAGTCGGTCAGTCCTTCGGGTACCCGCGTCAGCGCCGGAGCGATGCCGTAAGCCGCTGCGATTTCCGGCGGCGTGGTGACGACCAGAAGTTGAAGGCGCTTGGGCAGACCGTCGCGGATCTGCGGCAGGAGATCGGCGTGGCACACCAGAATCTCGGCGCCGCTATCGGCAAGGATATAGCCGACTTCCTCGCCCTTCAGGTGCCAGTTGATTGGCACAACCGGCGAACCGAGCATCGCGGCCGCGGCGGAGGTTTCGAACAGGGCGAAGTCGTTGCGCAGCATCATGCCAACCGGCGTGCCGCCACGCAGGCCGAGCGCAGCCAATCCGGTTGCCGCGCGGGCGATACGATTATGGATCTCGGAATAGGTGATTTCGCGTTGGCCGCTGATAATCATGAGACGCTCCGGCTCGATATCTTGAAAGACAAAGACCGCTTCGGCGATATCGCCAAAGCGGTCTTTCACGCACAGGCTTGTGCCTATTGGTCGTCGAGCAGTTCGCCGAAACCGATCCAGCTTTTGCCGTCGAAGCGCCGCAGGAGCAATTGCTGGAACGGCAGGTAATCGTCGGCGGCGGTGGTGACGGTGATGCCCGGCAACAGCAGCGGAAGCTCGACGTTTTTCAACGATGCTGCCTGACGCATGATGTTCTCATGACTGAGATCATCCTTGCAGGCTTCCAGAACCTTCACCATCAGTCCGGCGTAGTGATAGCCGGCAGCGTAGTTGGAGTTCTTGAGGTCGGCGTTGGGCAAGTATTTTTTCATGAAGGCGAAGAATTCCTGCACGCCGGGATCGTTGGCCCATTGGGTGTCGTTGACGTCCTTCTGGTTGCTGGACGAAATCAGACCCTCGGCATTTTCAAGCCCGGCCGGCGCAAGAAAGGTGATCGACGACGATGAGGTCGGCACGAAAGCCAGTTCCGGTTTCCAGTCGAGTTCTTTCATGCCTTTAATCAGCTGAGACGTGAATTTGCCGAGAGTCACACCGAACAAAACATTGGCGCCGGACGCTTTCAGGGCGGCAAGCTGAGAGTTGATGGTGGGCGCGGTGGTCTCATAGCTTTGTTCGGCGACGATCAGGGCGTCGGCCTTGGCCCCGAGACCGCGGCGGAATCCAGCGACATAGTCACGCCCGAAATCGTCGTTCTGCGCGAGAATGGCGATTTTCGCATCCGGCTTCTTCTGCAGGATGTACTTGGCGTAGATCACGCCTTCGGACTCGTAGGCTGCCATGCCGGGCATGGTCCAATGGTATTTCTTCGGATCGGCCCATTTGGCGGCGCCGCTGAGCACGAACAGCTGAGGCACCTTCTTGGCGTTGAGATAGCGATGGACGGCGTTGTTGGTCGCCGTTCCCAGCGACGCGAACATCACATCGACTTCCTCGCTTTCGACCAGCTTGCGCGTCTGCTCCACTGTTTTGGGTGGCGAGTAGGCGTCATCCATGCTGATGAACTTGATCTTGCGGCCGTTGATGCCGCCCCGATCGTTGATCATCTGGAAATAGGCTTCCTGTACGCGGCCTATGGTGCCAAATCCCGACAGTGGCCCGCTATAGGGCAAGGTCTGGCCGATGCGGATTTCGTCCTTTGCCGCGCTGGCGGTCGCGACGCCGCCCATCACGAGGATGCTGGCGGTCGCCAGACGTAAAGCCAAAGCTTTCATGGTCGTTTCCCTCCTTGCATTGTTTCTTGTTGTCGGCGAGCGCTCAGGCGCGCGCCCGCATCATGAAATCGTCGCTTGCCAGCGCGAATTCAGATTTCAGCCGCTCAACCAGTTCGGCAACCGGCGGAGTATCGGTGATCTGGCCGATGCCCTGGCCCGAACTCCAGATGTCGCGCCAGGCCTTGGCTTTCATGTTGCCGCCTGAGCCGAAGTTCATTTTCGATTTATCGGCGACTGGAAGATTGTTTGGATCAAGACCGGCAGCGGCGATCGAGGGGCCGAGATAGTTGCCGTGCACGCCGGTGAACAGGTTTGTATAAACGGTGTCGTGCGCGGCGTATTCGGTCAGCGCTTTCTTGTAGGCGGGATCGGCATTGGCTTCCGCCGTGGCGATGAAACGCGTGCCCATGTAGGCCATGTCGGCGCCAAGCGCGAGGGCGGAGGCGATGCCCCAGCCGTCGGAGATCGCGCCCGACAGCAGGATGGTGCCTTTGAACCATTGCTTGACCTCGCGCACCAGCGCAAACGGCGAGAGCGTTCCCGCGTGGCCGCCGGCGCCGGCGCAAACGAGGATCAGGCCATCGACGCCCTGTTCGGCGGCCTTGCGCGCGTGCTTCACGTTGATGACGTCGTGAAACACCAGGCCGCCGTAAGAGTGCGCTGCCTCGACGATTTCGGCTGGCGGCCGCAACGACGTGATGATCACGGGCACCTTGTGTTTGACGCAGGTTTCCATGTCCCGCATGAGCCGGTCGTTCGAGGCGTGGCAGATCTGGTTGACCGCGTAGGGCGCGACCTTCTTTTCAGGATGCAGCGCCTGATACTCGCCGAGCTCATTCTCGATCCGGGTCAGCCATTGGTCGAGCACGTCGACCGGACGTGCGTTGAGCGCGGGAAACGAGCCGATGATCCCGGCCTTGCACTGGGCGATGACGAGTTCAGGACCCGACACAATAAAAAGAGGTGAGCCGACAACCGGCAGTTCAAGGGAATTCGCGAGCGAAGCAGGCAATGTCATGGCCGTCATCCAGGTCTGTGGGATGTCCCACTATAGGCCCTGATCAAATGGCGACGATGTTCAAGATTGAACATATAATTCGCCAGATATGTACGACGGCTCAGACGCAAAATGCACGCGTCATCAGCCGCGCAGGAGATGGCGGTCGGCTTTTGCGCAGGACGAGACGAAATTGATGACAGCGCGCACGGCAGGAAGAGCGGCCAGATCGGGGTGAGCGAGAAGCCACAGATCGGAAACCGAGGCGAGTTTTTGCGGGGCTACCCGGATGAGATCGGGAAACTGGCTGCCGACGAAGCAGGACAGCACGGTAATTCCGATGCCGGCCCGCGCGGCGGCCAGCATGTCGCCTTGCGAGGAGCACCGCATCACGACCGTGCTCTGGCGGGTGACCATGTCGCTCCATCGCGCCAGCTTGGCGTTCGATGCCTGGTCCGCGAATCCGATCAGGCGGTGGCCTTTCCATTCACCGCGCCGCTCCGGCAATGGGTGACGCGCGGCATAGTCACGCGACGCATAGAAGCCGGTCCCGAGACTCGCGATTTTGCGCCCGACCAGATTCTCCTCCCCGGTGTCCACGGGGCGCAGCACGACGTCGGCTTCGCCACGTCGCACGCTGGCTGGATAGGGGTGGGTGATAATGTCGACCTGGATATGGTTGTGGTCGGCGAGGAACGGACCCATGCGTGGCATCAGCCAGTGCGCGGCAAGCGTGGCGCCGATCGACAGTTTCACCGCCCCGCGCGCTTTGCGGCCAGCGGCCGACACCGTCGATTCCGCTCGCAAGGCCGCAGCCGCCATCACGCCGACATGATCGCGGAAGCTGCGCCCGTCCGCGGTGAGCGATAGGCCTTCGGCGTTGCGCGCGAATAGTCTGGTGCCGAGCGAGGCTTCCAGCGCGGCGATTTTCCGGCCGACGGTGGGATGACTGCTGCGCAATTGCCGCGCGGCTCCTGTCAGGCTGCCTGTGTCGGCGACCGCCATGAAGACCCGGCAAAGATCCCAATCCATCGTCATTCTCTTTCTTTCCCTGCCGGCATGGCAAACGCGTTTCCGGCTGCCAAGAACAAGCGTGCTGCGGCAAGACAGCGCAATGACCGTGTTTGCCGTGTAAAGTACAATTATCGCCCGAAAACATCTATTCCTGCCCGAGAGACCCCTCGCTAGCGTTTCAGCCTGCCGGACCGAGCGACCCCTTCAAGAACAAATCGCCGCGCGCCGGAGGGAACGCCACGCCGCATGACGGCGGCAAGGGGAGAACTTTCATGATGAAAACGTCGCGCAGGCGTGCGCTGGGCGCACTCGGTCTTTCCACCATTCTGCTTGCCGCCACAGCGGGATTCTCGGCTAACGCACAGGAACGCGGGTCGGTGAAGATCGGCTACGTCGTCTCAAAGACGGGGGCGAATGCCGGTGGCGCCGGCATCACCACCATTCCGAACTACGTGCTGTGGGCGAAGGAGGTCAGGGATGCGGGCGGACTCGAACTGCCCGGCGGCAAGCGTGTGCCCCTTGAGGTGATCGAATACGACGATCGCTCGTCGGCGGAGGAAGTCGTTCGCGCGACCGAGCGACTTGCCACACAAGACAAGGTCGATTTCATCCTTCCGCCGTGGGGCACCGGCTTCAATCTCGCAGTCGCGCCACTGCTCGACCGCTTCGGTTATCCTCAGCTTGCGGTGTCGGCCGTCACCGACAAGGCGCCCCAGTTCGTCAAGCGCTGGAAAAAAAGCTTCTGGCTGCTTGGCGGCGGCCACGATTACACCGAGGCGTTGGCCGGTGTCCTGAAGAAGGCGAAAGCTGCAGGCACGATCAACGGCAAGATCGCGATGATTTCCGTGGCCGATGGTTTTGGCATTGACCTCGTCACCGCGGCGCGGCCATCATTCAAGAGCGCCGGCTTTGAAGTGGCTTACGACGTTACCTATCCGGCCGGCACGACGGACTTCACGCCGATGATCAACGAAGCCGCCAAGAGCGGCGCCGATACATTCGTGGCGTTCTCCTACCCGCCGGAGACCTTCGCGATCACACAGCAGTCGCAGGTCGCCAAGTTCAATCCCAAGGTGATGTATCTCGGCGTCGGCACCGGCTTCCCGGTTTATGGCAAGAACAACGGCGCCAATGCCGAAGGCATCATGAGTCTCGGCGGCATCGATCCGAAGAACGAGGCTAATGCCGCATATCGCAAGCGCCATGAAGAAGTGACCGGCAAGGCGCCAGACCTTTGGGGAAGCGTGATCACTTACGCCAGCCTGCAGATGCTGCAGGAAGCGATCAAGCGCAAGGGCCTCGATCGCGACGCCGTCTCCAGGGAACTGTCGACCGGGACTTTCAAGACGGTGCTCGGCGAAACCAGACTGGAGGACAATCAGCTCCGCACGCTGTGGTTCGGCGGGCAGTGGCAGAAGGGCCAGTTCGTCGCCATCGCACCGGTCGGGCGGCCGGGCGTCGCCGAGCCGATCCTGCCAAAGCCGGTGTGGCAGGCGAAGTAACGTAAGCGACGCGGTCGAAAAGCAGCGATGCTCGTTACCACGCTGATTGCGGGACTGGTGCTGGGTGGGACTTACGCCCTTGTGGCGATGGGGCTCACCCTGCAATACGGCATTTCCCGCATCATGAATCTCGCCTATGGCGAGACGATCATCGCTGCTTCCTTTCTTGCCTATGTGCTGAACGGTTCACTCGGCATCAATCCCCTGCTGGGACTTGTGATCTCCGCACCGCTCGGATTTGCCTTCAGCTACCTGATCTATGGCCTCATGCTTCGACCGCTGGTCGCGCGATCGAAGACCGCGATGTCGCTGGAGATTGATTCCATTCTCGCGACATTCGGCCTGCTGTTCGTTATTCAGGGTGTCATGCTGGTGCTCTTCGGCGCCAATTACATGAGCTACAGCTACATGAATTTCGGCGTCGATATTCTCGGCGCCAGCGTCGCGGCCAACCGGCTTCTGGCGCTCGGTCTTGCGGTGGTGATCGGGGGCGGCCTCTATCTGCTGCTGACACGAACGCTGTGGGGTACCGCCCTGCGCGCGGTGGCGGTGTCGTCCGTATCCGCGCCGCTGGTCGGCATCGATGCCAACCGCGCGGCGCGTCTGGCCTTCGCGCTCGGCGGCGCATTGGCTGCATGTGGCGGCGTCGTCATCTCGATGTATCAGACCTTTACCGCGACATCGGGCGTCGTATTCACCATGAAGGCGCTGATCGTCGTCATCATGGGCGGGGTCGGCAACCTGCTGGGCGCGCTTTCCGCGGGACTGATCCTCGGCCTCGTTGAGACCTTCGTTGCGACCTATGTCAGCCCGGGGCTCACGCTCGCCGCCGTCTACCTGATCTTCCTATGCATCCTGCTGTGGCGCCCGTCCGGCCTGTTCGGAAAGGTGCGCCGATGAAAACCCTCATTGGCGTTGGTCTTGCGCTCGCGATTCTTGTGATTGCGCCGTTTTATCTCGATGCATACGGGCTGGGACTGCTGATCGGCCTGGTCGGTTATGTGACGCTTGCCACGGCGTGGTCGTTGTTCTCTGGTCCGACCGGCTATGTCTCGCTGGCAACCGTCGCATTCGTTGGCATCGGCGCCTACAGCGTCGCGGTTCTCAGCGAGACGTTGCCTTACCCGGTCATACTGCTGGTCGCCGCTTCGGTTGGTCTGGCCGTCGCGCTGATCGTCGGCCTGTCGACGTTGCGGCTCTCCGGCGTTTACTTTGTGATCTTCACGTTCGGTCTGGCCGAATTGATCCGTCAGCTTGTCACCTGGTACGAGATCAACGTCACGGGAACATTGGGGCGCTATATCTTTCTCCCGGTCACACCCCAGCAGATTTACTGGCAACTGCTGGCGCTGGCGGTGGCGACACTGTTGCTCACGTGGGGGATCGGCCGGTCACGCATTGGGCTGGCTCTGAAGGTGATTGGCGACGACGAGGTCGTGGCCTCTCATGTGGGGATCAACATCACGCGCACCAAGCTGGCGCTGTTCGCGGCGAGCGCGGTCATCATGACGCTGGTTGGTGCCATCCAGGCGCCGCGCTGGACCTATATCGAGCCGGCTATTGTGTTCAATCCGACGGTGTCGTTCCTCACGCTGATCATGGCGCTGCTTGGCGGCGCCACGCGCCTATGGGGTCCGCCGCTGGGTGCTGTGCCGTTGTTTCTGCTGTTCGAATGGCTGTCGGCGAATTTTCCCAATCATTATTCGATTCTGCTTGGTGTGCTGTTCATCGTCATCGTGTTTCTGCTGCCCAGGGGCATTCTCTCGCGCGCAGAAGAACTGTGGCGGGTCGGGTGGCGCGCCGCGCGCAAATCCGCAGACGGGGAGATGCGTCCATGAGCGCGTTTCTCGCGGTCTCCGGTCTGACGCGACGTTTCGGTGGCCTGGTCGCCGTCAACGACGTCTCGTTCGATGTGGGGCAGGGCGAAGTCGTTGGATTGCTGGGGCCGAATGGCTCCGGAAAGACCACTGTCCTCAACATGGTTTCCGGCAGTCTCCGGCCGAGCGGTGGGGACATCCGGCTGAACGGCGAAACGCTGGCGGGTCGTCCCGCGCATGATGTTGCCCGCAAGGGTATCGCCAGAACCTTTCAACTCGTGCGTATTCTTCCGTCGCTGAGCGTTGCGGAGAACATCATCGCCGCGCTGGCTTTTCGCAGGGCGCCGCTGTGGGGCGCTGAAGCTCACGACTCTGCGGACGAACTGCTCGCCACGGTCGGGCTTGGCGGCAGGGGCCGTGAGCAGGCGGAAGATCTCACCTATATCGATCAGAAACGGATGGAACTGGCTCGGGCACTCGCATCCCAGCCTCAACTCCTGCTGCTGGACGAATGGCTGGCGGGGCTCAATCCCACAGAACTGCGGGTCGGCATCGATCTCATTTCATCGCTTCGCGAAAGCGGCATCACAATCGTGCTGGTGGAGCATGTGATGGAGGCGGTGCGCGCGCTGTGTGGCCGCTGCATCGTCATGACCGCCGGAAGCAAGATCGCCGATGGCGAAACGGCCGACGTGTTGCGTGATCCCGAGGTCGTCCGCGCTTATCTCGGAGACGGCCATGCTTGAGATCAGGCATCTGGCGGTTCGTTATGGCAAGCATGCGGCGCTGCATGATGTGTCGTTGTCCGTTGCCAGTGGCGAGACCGTCGTGATGCTGGGGGCGAACGGCGCGGGAAAGTCTTCGCTGCTGCGTGCGGTCGCGGGATTGAAGCGGCCGGAGTCGGGTTGCGATGTGGTGCTCGATGGAACGTCGCTGATGGGCAGCCCGGCCCATGAGATTCTGGAGGCTGGGATCGCACTGGTGCCGGAAGGACGAGGCCTGTTCGTCGATCTGACGGTTTTGGAGAACCTTCGCCTCGGCGCCTATGCACGACGCGCCCGCGCGAGTGCGACGCAAAACCTTCAGCTCGTTTTCACGATGTTTCCTCGTCTTGCCGAGCGGCAACGACAGATCGTTGCAACCATGTCGGGCGGTGAGCAGCAGATGGTGGCCATCGGTCGCGCGCTGATGTCGTCGCCGCGTCTGCTGATGCTCGACGAACCTAGCCTCGGGCTTGCGCCGATCCTCGTCCACGAACTGTTTGCCGCACTAACGAAAATTCGCGAGACAGGCGTCAGCCTGCTTGTTGTCGAGCAGAATGTTCGTATCAGCCTGTCGATTGCCGATCGCGGCTACTTGCTCGAGGCTGGCGCTATCGTCGGGGAAGGGGCTGCATCGGCCCTGATCGACGATCCCGCCGTTCAGCATGCTTTCCTTGGAAACGTCCCGAATAGCTGAAACATGGAGTCAACGATGGATGCAAAAGTGGACGCGCTTGGATTGATCATCGCCGGAGAGGACCGCAGCGCCTCGAGCGGCGTCACGTTCGAGCGGCGCAATCCGCTGTCGGGAGAGGTTGCGACGCGGGCGGCGGCGGCCACGGTCGATGATGCGATTTCCGCGGTGGATGCTGCTGCGGCGGCGTTTTCCGGGTGGGCGAACACGTCGCCTCGCGAAAAGCGTATGATCCTGTCGCGGGCAGCCGATGCCCTTCAGGCCAAGGCACAGGCTTTCGTTGAAGCCATGGGCGCCGAGATTGGCGCGACGGCGGGCTGGGCCCAGTTCAATGTCGGTCTCGCCTCGGACATGCTGCGGGAGGCTGCCGCATTGACCACACAGATCTCGGGTGAAGTGATCCCGTCGAACAGGCCCGGCTCATTTGCCATGGCTGTGCGACAGCCGGCCGGCGTGGTTCTTTCGATTGCGCCGTGGAATGCGCCAGTCATCCTCGGCGTGCGTTCGGTTGCGACTCCGCTGGCCTGCGGCAACACCGTGGTGATGAAGACTTCGGAGATCTGCCCGCGCACGCACCGCCTGATCGTTGAAACGCTCAACGAGGCCGGATTGCCCAAGGGCGTGCTGAACGCGATCTCCAACGCGCCGGACGCGGCATCCGAGATTGTCGAAACGTTGATCGCGCAGCCGGCCGTCAGGCGTGTGAACTTCACCGGCTCCACGCGCGTCGGCCGGATCATTGCCGAACTCGCGGGGCGTCACCTCAAGCCCGCGCTGATGGAGCTTGGCGGCAAGGCGCCGTTCGTCGTGCTCGATGACGCGGATATCGATGCGGCCGTGGCGGCCGCAGCATTCGGCGCGTACATGAATCAGGGGCAGATCTGCATGTCCACCGAGCGCATCGTGGTGGATGATCGCATCGCCGATCAGTTCGTCGCCGGGCTGACGGCAAAAGCCAAAAGCCTGAAGGCGGGGGACCCGACCGCAGGCCATACGCCGCTCGGGTCGGTGGTTGACCCGACTGCGGCCAGCAGGATCGCTCAACTCGTCAAGGACGCCGTCGACAAGGGCGCGATGCTGGCGGCCGGTGGCGGCATCAAGGGCACCATCGTCGAAGCGACAGTGCTCGACCGTGTGTCGCCTTCCATGCGGATTTACGCGGAAGAGTCATTCGGGCCGGTGGTCACCGTCGTTCGTGTCGGCAGCGTCGACGAGGCGGTTCGCGTCGCGAACGACACGGAATACGGATTGTCCGCTGCGGTGTTCGGTCGCGACGTCAATCGTGCGCTGGCCGTGGCGCGGCGTATCGAGTCCGGTATCTGCCACGTCAACGGGCCCACGGTGCACGATGAGGCGCAAATGCCGTTCGGCGGCGTCAAGGCATCGGGCTATGGCCGGTTTGGCGGCAAGGCGGGTATTGCCGAGTTCACCGAACTGCGCTGGATCACGATGCAGGATGGTCCGATCCACTATCCTATCTGAAGGGCCCGTGCCGTGAGAAAGCTCGAGGGAAAGACCTGCGTCGTCACCGGCGGAGCGGGCAGCCTGGGATGCGCTGTCGCGCGGCTGTTTCTGGCCGAAGGCGCGCGAGTGATGCTGGTGGACATCGACGGGGCGCGGCTTGATCGGATCGCCGTTGAAATGAATTCGGACAGTCTCGATGTGATGGCAGCCGACGTGTCGGATGCGAAGGCGGTTGCGGCTTACGTTCAAAGAGCCGTAAGCCGTTTCGGAGCGATCGATGTGTTGTTCTCGAACGCGGGCAATTTTGGCGTTGTTAGTCCGATTGCCGCGTATCCGGATGATGTGTTCGACGGTGTGCTCGCTGTCCATGTGAAGGGGGCTTATCTCGCCGCCAAGCACGCGGTGCCGCGGATGAATGATGGCGGGTCTATCATTCTGACGTCCAGCGTGGCGGGGATGCGTGGTGACGCCGGCGTCTATGCCTACATCACGGCCAAGCATGCCCAGGTGGGGCTGATGCGGTGCCTTGCCAAGGAGCTGGCGTCGCGCCGCATTCGCGTCAACACCATTCATCCGGGGCCGATCGATAATGATTTCCAGCTCGCGGTCGAGCAGGGGCTTGGCGATGCGCTTGGCTTGGACGGCACCGCGTTCTTCAACGCGATGATTCCGCTTGGCCGGCATGGGACAGCGGACGAGATCGCCCGCTCGGTGCTTTATCTGGCAAGCGATGACAGCAGTTTCACGACCGGCGCCACGCTCATGGTCGATGGCGGCATGAGCGTCTGACTACGTTCGTCGTCAGCGGAACAATGTATCGACGTAGGCCGCGCCGATTCCGATCTTGTCGTAATGCGCGCGGCACATCGCGATATAGTTGTGAACGTCGAAGAAGCCGTCCGGCTCGCCGGCTTCATCGAGCCAGATCAAGGGGCCAGTGACCTGAAAGAAGACCTTCATGGGTTGCTCGTGATCGTAAGCCACCAGGGTATGGCCTTCGCCGGGCGTTTCATAGACGAAGTCACCAGCGGTTGCGGTCCAGTCATGCTCCAGATAGCCCCATTTCCCGGAGATGGTGTAGGCGAACACTTCGTGCGGATGATAGTGCCGGTTCACAAGCCCGGCTTTCTTGGCCATCAGGATGTCGCACCATTTGTTCTGCGACGGCGAAATCCACAGAGGACGAGACGATACGGTCTCGGTGAATGGTACGTAGTATCGCTCGTCGTCGGTCGGCGCGTCACTGAGATAGACTTCCGGCCGCGCGTCGGGCTGGAACACTTTCGAGATCGGTTTGAGGTCACGCCAGAATTCGGATTTGGGGAGTTCAGGCATGAGTATCTCCTTCGCGGATGCAGCAGAACTGATGCTGCGGCTGGCTCAATGACGATCGCTCGCCTCATGCAAGTATACGAGCTCGGGTCATCGGGACGCATAGACAGCTTTGGGAAAGAATTGCACTTTTCACGGCGGGTTCACCGCAGGAGACGCGCATGAAAACCTTTCAAGCACCGATGCGGTCGCTGCCGGAAACGGAAGTGCAGATTCTTCGCAGCGAACTCACCGGCGGGGAGTGGACGCTTCGCGATCCGCGCTACTATGGCTTCGTGCTGCAGTCAGGTGTTGGCCGCGTGCGGATCGACGGGAGCGATCTTCCGGTATCCGCGCCGTGTCTGCTCTGGTTTCCGGCGCAGGCCAAGGCGACGCTCTATTTCGAGGCGGGTTCGCGCGGCATGACGCTGGCTGTCTCGGAGATCGGTTTTGCGCGGGTGTTGTCCGGAAGCTCCAATGCCAACCAGATGCGGGCGGCCCTCTCACGGCCGCTGATCCGGGCGAAGCTTGATGCGGCACAGGCGCGCCGTATGGCGGATGCGCTCGACGTGCTGCTCGATGAGGCGTTGCGCGATCGCCCCGGCGCTCAGGAAACGATTCGTCATCATCTCGCGCTGTTTCTCATCGCGGCCTGGCGGCTGTCGGGACCGGTGATCCGCGAGTCCCAGCCGCTGCCCCGCACCATCGTGCATAAATTCTTGCACGCAGTCGAAGTTCACCTGCGCGATCACTGGACAATCGCGCGCTACGCCGCCGAGGTCGGTGTCACGGCCGATCGCCTCAACGCGACGGTCCGGCGCGCGACGGGACGTTCGCCGCTGTCCATCGTGCATGAACGGCTGGTTGCCGAGGCGGATACGCTGCTGGACGATTCGAGCCTGAAGATCGCGGAAGTCGCCGAGATGCTCGGTTTTCACGATCCGGCCTATTTCAGCCGTTTCTACAAGCGCGAAACCGGGCGCCCGCCAAACCGGCAACGGCTCGATGTGACGGCGCGATCGGATAAGCGGGACGGCTCCTTCGCCGCGTGGCCGTGAGATCGCTTAAATCTCGCTGATGAGATCGGGCACGCGGGCTGACCGTTCCCCTAGGCCGATCGCTTGACTTGTTATAACAATGTGCCAATGTCCTGACTAATGGCCAAAAGGCCGATTTCAGGGAGGATTGGACAATGAGTGGTTGGCAATCGACACGACGTGGTTTTCTGACTGGAACGGCTGCGGCATCGGCGCTCGCGGTGGCCGGGCCAGGCCTGATCCGCAGTGCGCGGGCGCAGGGCGGCGATCTTGGCGCCTATACCTCGGCGAAGATCGACTGGAAGCAGTGTGCGGGCGAGACCATCACCGTCGCGGTGATCCCGGCGAGCTACTTCGACAATCTCATTTCGCTGGCGGCTCAATTCCAGGCGCTGACCGGAATCAACGTGCGCTTCGAGAAGATTCCGCCGGCGCAGATCCGCCAGAAGGCGGTGATCGACCTGACGTCAAAGACCGGCACCTACGCCACCCATGCCGCCGACCCGATGTACTATTCGCTTTACGTCGCCAACAAATGGGTCGAGCCGCTCGATAAGTACGCGAGCGATACCACGCTCACCGACCCGTTATGGTTCAAACTGGACGACATCATCCCGGCGTGGCGCGCCGCCAACAGCATGGACGGCAAGCTCTATGGCGTGCCCTACGATGGCGAAGTCACCGTGCAGGTCTATCGCAAGGACCTGTACGATGCGAAGGGGCTGAAGCCGGCCGATGATCTCAAGACATTCGTCTCGAATGCGGCGGCGCTGAATGCGCCGGACAACCGGGTTTGGGGCGCTGCGCTTCGCGGCCTCGCCGGTGCCGGCCAGAACATTTACATCTATTCCTCGATCTTCCGCGAATTCGGCGGGCAGTGGTTCAAGGGCGGCAAACTCACCCTGAACGGTCCGGAGGCGGAAGCCGCGCTCGCCTGGTACATCGACGTCATGAAAAAGTACGCGCCGGCAGCGGCGCAGAACTGGAACTGGCCCGATATCGCGGACGCCTTCTCTCAGGGGACGATCGCAACCTATATCGATGCGCATTCGTCGGCGTCGGTCATCAACAACGCCCAGAAATCCAAGGTCGTCGGCAAGATCGGCTACGCGCGCTGGCCGAAGGGGCCAACCGGAAAACGCGTGACGTCGATATGGAACTGGGGTTTCCCGATCAACGCCGCGCTCACCGAAAAGCAGAAGAAAGCGACATGGCTGTTTATCCAGTGGGCAGCTAGTTCCGAAACGCAGGCGCTGACATCCTACAAGTTCGCGGGGCCAGCCAAGCGTTCGGGCGTCAACCGCGTCTCGCTGTGGCGTAACCCGGACTACGTCAAGGTGATGAACGGATTCGGCGACAACTTCGTCGAAACAGCTCTCGAGTCGCTGCAGAACGATACCGATGTCGATTGGCGTCCGCGCGTGCCGCAATGGCCGGCCATCGGAGACACGCTGGCCACCGCGGTTCAGTCGGCTCTGGCCGGGCAGGCGACGGTGAAGGCGGCACTTGATGACGCGCAAAAGCGTGTCGAGCCGATGATGAAGGGCTGACGGTTCGTCTCATGGCTGAACTGGCAGCAACGCTCAACGAGGCGCCCGACCGGGTGTTCGCAGCACGGGAGCGCCGCTTTGCAGCGGCGCTTCTCGCGCCGGCGTTTGTCGCGCTGCTCGCCACCACAACGTTCCCTCTGCTGTATCTGGTCTGGAACAGCGCGTTCCGGATTAATCTGGCGATGCCGTTCATGAACGGCTTTGCCGGGTTCGAGAACTATCAGTTGCTGCTGTCCGATCCGCGGTTCTGGTATTCGCTCGCCGTCAGCCTGATCTATACGATCTCGACCGTGGTGCTGCAGGTCATCATCGGGCTGGCGCTGGCGCTGCTGGTGATCGGCATGAAACGCGGTCAGGCGCTGTTCCGGTTCGTGGCGATCCTTCCGGTGGTTCTGTCGCCAGCCGTTGTCGGCATGGTGTGGCGAACTTTCATGCTGGCGCCGGAATTCGGCATCGTTGACTTTCTCTCGATCAATGCCGGCCTCGGCAGCCAGAACTGGCTCGGCGATCCGACGCTGGCGCTGGTGTCTGTGATCATCATCCACACCTGGCAGTGGACTCCGTTCGCATTCATGGTGCTGCTCGCCAGCCTGGCGTCGTTACCCGACGATATTTACGAAGCCGCGCGTATCGACCGCGCCAGCGCCTGGCAGCGCTTCCGTCGGATCACGCTGCCGCTACTGCGCCCGGCCATCGTCATGGTCGTCATCATGCGCACCATGGTCGCGCTGACGGCGTTCGCGGCGATCTTCACGGTGACGGGTGGTGGTCCCGGTACGGCCACCGAAATTCTCAACCTCTATGCCTATCGTAAATCCTTCACCGAACTGTCGTTCGGCTACGGTTCGGCGCTAGCGGTTGCATTGCTGATCGTCACCATCATCATCTCGGGTGTGCTCTTCGCGATGCGGAGGGCGAAATGAACGGCAAGCGCATTCGTATGATTGCCGTCCTGCTGATCTCGGCAATGTTCCTGCTGGCGTGGATTTTCCCGATCTTCTGGAGCCTGCTGAACTCGCTCAAGACCGAGCGCGACGTGCTGGCCTATCCGCCGAAACTGTTCTTCCAGCCCACCCTCGATGCCTATCGCGATGTGCTGTTCGGTTCGGCGTCCATCGTGCCGAACCTCGTCAGCAGTTTTATCATCTCGATCGGCACCACCGTCATCACCATGGCGATGGCCGTGCCCGCGGCCTATGCACTGGCGCGTCTTCGTTTCCGCGGCAAGAAACTCGCCGGGTTCTATGTGCTGGCGACGCAGATGCTGCCGCCGGTCGGCATCATCATTCCGTACTTTCTGATTCTGCGGAATATCGGCTGGATCGACACCTACCAAGGTATCATCCTGATCTATCTGTCGTTCTCGCTGCCGTTCGCGATCTGGCTGCTGGTGTCCTATTTCGAAGATATTCCGTACGAAATGGAAGAGGCGGCCTACCTCGACGGCGCCAGCCGGATGCGCACCTTGTGGCGGATCATCATTCCGCAGGTGCGCGGCGGAATCGCGGTCACTATCGTGTTCGTCTTTCTCAACGCATGGAATGAGTTCCTGTTCGCGGTCGTGCTGAGCGGCAATACGGTGCGGCCGGTGACCATCGCCATGTTCAATTTCGTGTCCGTCGAGCAGACGTTGTGGGCCAAGCTCGCCGCGGTCTCGGTGCTGGCGATGCTGCCGGTGATCGTGCTCGGCATTGTCGGACAAAAACACATCGTGAAGGGATTGACGGTCGGAGCCGTCAAGGGAGGAGGGCGCCGATGAGCATGCGCGGCCAGGTTCATCTCGCCAGTGTGGTCAAGACGCACGGCAATTTTCATGCCCTGAAAGGCATCGACGTGCAGATCGAGCCCGGCGAATTCTTCGCATTGCTTGGTCCGTCCGGCTCGGGCAAGAGCACTACGCTGCGCATTCTGGCGGGCCTCGATGCGCCGACATCGGGCCGCGTGGTGATCGATGGCGAGGACGTCACATCCCGCGATGCGCGGGATCGTGATATCGCCATGGTGTTTCAGAGCTACGCGCTCTACCCGCATATGACCGTGGGCGAGAACATCGCGTTTCCGCTGGAAATGGCCGGCATGAAAAAAGCCGAAATCGCGCCGGCGGTGCTGGATGCGGCGCGCAAGGTCAAGATCGACCATCTTCTGGATCGCAAGCCGGGGCAACTTTCGGGTGGTCAGCAGCAGCGCTGCGCGTTGGCGCGCGCGATCGTCCGTAATGCCCGCCTGTTCCTGCTGGACGAGCCGCTGTCCAATCTCGACGCCAAGCTGCGGCTTGAAACCCGCGTCGAGTTGAAAAAGCTGCAGCGCTCGCTCGGTATCACCGCCGTTTACGTCACGCACGATCAGGAAGAGGCAATGACGCTGGCGGACCGCATGGCGGTGTTCATGGAAGGTGAGGTGCAGCAGATCGGTCGGCCGATCGACGTGTTCGCCAGGCCCAATTCGGTTGACGTCGCGGCGTTCATCGGCAGTCCGCCCATGAACCTCGTACCCGCCCGCTATGTGAACGGCGTGGTGCGGATCGGCGGCCGGGATTTTCCGACATCGCATTCGGAGCCCGGTGAGAAGGATGTGATCGTCGGAATCCGGCCGAGCGCGGTGCGCCTGTCGTCCACGGGCGCCGCCGCCAGGGTCGAGCTGGTAGAGCACCTTGGCGATGCCGCGGTGCTGGACCTCGATGTGCAAGGTCAGCGGATGCGCGCTCGCGTCGGCGACGAGAATGTTCCGCACGAGGGCGATCAGGTTTTCGTATCCGCACGCGCCGATGACATTCATCTGTTCGACGCGGCGACCCGCAAGCGGCTATGAGCAGGTAACGCAATGACCACGCTCAAGGCAGGTGCGGCAACCAGAGTTCGAAAAGCGGACGATGCGGCGGGGATTCCGCTGCACATTCGCGTGCGCGAGGAGATACGGCGCAAGGTCCAGGCTGGCGAATTGATCGACGGCGACGGCCGGCTGATGACCGAAGCTGAACTGACGAAATTCTTCGGTGTCAGCCGCATTACCATTCGCAGCGCGATACGTCCGCTGGTCGAGGAGGGGATGTTCGACCGCGAGCGCGGCAAGGGTACTTATCTGCGCTCCAACCGCCCGGAAAACTGGGTCGGTCAGCTCATGGGATTTTCGGAAACCATCCGGGATGCGGGCTATGTCGCCGGTGCGCGGATCCTGCGCAAGGGCATGACCAATACCCATGACGATGACGTGCGCGACAAGGTGCGCGAGCGCGCGGTGTGGGAACTGCATCGCCTGCGTCTTGCCGACGACACCCCGATCGCGATTGAGCATGCGTTCTATCCGCCGGATATCGGCCTCGAACTCGACCAGCGCGATCTGATTTCGATCATCATGTATCGGGTCATGGAAAACGAGCTCGGCTTCACGATCAAGGAAGCCAATCAGACCATCGGCGCGACGCTGGCCGACAAGGACAGCGCCAAACTGCTTGGCGTCAAGCCGGGAAGTCCGCTGCTTTCGATCGAGCGCCTGACGCTGTCGTCCGACGACCGGCCGCTCGAATTTCTTCGCGCCGTCTATCTTCCGGAATATTTCCGTCTCAGCATCAATTTGACGCGACGGCGGACCTGACTGCCATCGTGTTGCCTTTCGTCTCCCCAAGGATCGATCCAATGAACAACAAGACATCCTCTCCTCCGAACATCGTGATCATCCTGAACGACGACATGGGATTCTCCGATATCGGCTGTTATGGCGGTGAGATCGAGACGCCCAATCTGGATCGGCTGGCGGCGAACGGCCTGCGCTATTCGCAATTCTACAACACCGCCCGCTGCAGCCCGTCGCGGGCGTCCTTGCTGACCGGCTTGCATCCGCATCAGACCGGAATCGGGATCCTCACCTACAGCACCGGTCCGGAAGGTTATGCCGGCAATCTCAACAAGAAGTGCGTCACGCTCGCCGAGGTGCTGAAGCAGGCAAAGTACCGGACCTATCTCAGCGGAAAATGGCACATCGCCAGTAACCTGACCGAGCCGACGGATGCCTGGCCTTTGCAGCGCGGCTTCGACGAGTTTTTCGGCACCATTATCGGAGCCGGATCGTTTTACTATCCGAACACGCTGACGCGCGGAAACGACAATATCGATCATGAAGCGGAGAAGGACCCGTCGTTCTTCTACACCGACGCCATCAGCGATCAGGCGGTCGATTACATCAAGGATCACGCCAGCAAGCATCCGGATACGCCGTTCTTCCAGTATGTCGCCTATACGGCGCCGCACTGGCCGCTCCACGCGCACCCCGAGGATATCGCAAAGTACAAGGGCAAGTTCGACGCGGGCTGGGACAAGCTGCGGGAAAGCCGCCTCGCGCGGATGGTCAGGGACGGTCTCATTCACCCGAACTGGAAGCTGACCGATCGCGACCCCACCCAGCCGCCGTGGACCGAAGCCGAGCATCGCGAGTGGCTGCTGCGTTGCATGGAGGTTTACGCCGCGCAGATCGACCGGATGGATCAGGGCATCGGCCGCATCGTCAAGGCGCTCGAGGAGACCGGCCAGATCGACAACACGTTGCTGGTTTTCCTGTCGGACAACGGCGCCTGTGCCGAGGATATTCCCGACAACGTCACGGCGAAGGAACTCGTCGACAATCTGATGATCGCGCGGGAAAAGACGCGCGACGGCAAGCCTGTCCGGTTCGGCAACGACCCGAGCCTCATGCCCGGTGCGGAGGATACCTATCAGAGCTATGGCACTGCGTGGGCCAATCTCTCGAACACGCCGTTCCGTCTCTACAAGCATTGGATTCATGAAGGCGGAATCGCAACGCCATTGATCGTGCATTGGCCGAAAGGGATCGAGGCCAAGGGCGAATTGCGTCATAATCCCGGCCAGCTCACCGACATCATGGCGACGGTGCTGGACGTTTCGGGCGCGTCGTACCCGACGACTCATAACGGCAATGAAATTCTGCCCTGCGAGGGCGAAAGTCTGGTCCCGTCCTTCACGGCGGCCTATCCGCCGCGCGGGCCGCTGTTCTGGGAGCACGAGGGCAACGCCGCCGTGCGCATCGGCAAGTGGAAGCTGGTGCGGAAGTATCCCGGCCCGTGGGAACTCTATGACATGGAAACCGACCGTACCGAGATGCAGGACCTTGCGGCTCAGCATCCGGATCGGGTGGAGGACATGCGCCAGCAATATGAGGCGTGGGCGAAGCGTTGCGGCGTCATCCCGCGCGAGAAGATTCTCGAACTGATGAAGGCGCAAGGCGCGACCGCGTTCTGGGAAGAGGACGAGGAAAAGGCCTCCTGAGCTATCGCTGAAAGCCGGGCCGTAACCTGATCGCGGGGCGCACATAGGAAAGTTTTTCGGGTGCGATGACGAGTGAGCGACCAGGATGTTGCGGGGCGAGCGGCAAGGCGAACGATCGCCCGGTCGATCGGCCCCCGATCGTGCCGTCCCGCGAACCGGTTCGGTTTCGGTGGTGCTCGCTCGAGGGTGGCTCATTCACAATGGGCACGAATGCCGGAGGAGCTTATCCGCTCGACGGCGAGGGGCCGGCACGGCAGGTTCGCGTCAGCGGCTTTGCGATCTCCGCCTATGCCGTGACGAATGCGCAGTTCGGCGATTTCGTCCGCGAGACCGGCTACACGACCGATGCCGAGCGGCTGAACTGGTCGTTCGTGTTCGCTGGCCTGGCTGATGAGGAGACCCGCCGGCGCGTGACGCGGGTGCCGGTGGATACGCCGTGGTGGCTGCCTGTCCCGCATGCATACTGGGCGCAACCGGAGGGACCGGCGAGCACCGTTCTCGACAGGCTGGATCATCCGGTGGTTCACGTGTCCTGGCATGACGCCAAGGCGTATGCAGCGTGGGCCGGGGTCGATTTGCCGACCGAGGCGGAATGGGAATTCGCCGCGCGCGGCGGCCTCGATGGGTGCCTTTACCCTTGGGGAGATGAACTGCTGCCGGGTGGGGAGCATCGCTGCAATATCTGGCAGGGCGATTTTCCGCTTCACAACACTGCCGATGATGGCTATCCCGGCACCGCTCCGGTGAATGCTTTCGCCGCAAACGGCTACGGGCTCCATAATGTTTCCGGAAATGTGTGGGAATGGTGCGAGGATGTGTTCTCGCCCGATTACCATGCCAGCACTCCAGCCGATAATCCCCTGTGCCGCACGGGCAGCGACGCCCGTTCGCTTCGCGGCGGCTCGTTCCTTTGCCACGAATCCTATTGCAATCGCTATCGCGTCGCTGCGCGCAGCAGCAACACGCCGGACAGCGCAGCGAGCAATGTCGGATTTCGTGTGGTTCGCCGTGAGCCTGCCATGAGGCCGCAATGACGCTCGTGGCGCCGCGCGAGACCAAGGACGCCGAAGCGACCGGAACGTTCCTGTTGCCGGCGGGGTTGCGGGCGTTCGTGCGTAACCGGGAGACCGGGCTTGTCATCACCGGAATGCTGATCGGGGCCATCAGCGGCGTGCTGGTTGCCGCCATTGGACGGCTGAGCCAGCTCGCGCATGTTTTGCTGTTCGATATTCCGCTCGACGGGCATCTGAGCTCGACTCCGGTCATCTCCTGGCAGCGTCTGGTCTTCGTGCCGATCGCGGGCGGCGTTGTGCTCGCTATTCTCTCGCTTCTGTTCAATAACCGCCTGAAAGGCCAGCTCGCTGACGCCATTGAGGCCAACGCCTTGCTCGGCGGGCGGCTGTCGATGCGCGGCAGTATTTTCGTTTCGATCCAGACGCTGGTTTCGAACGGGTTCGGTGGCTCTGTCGGCCTCGAGGCGGGATATACCCAGATCTGCTCGGCAATCTCATCGTGGTTCGGGCGCACGCTCGCTGCGCGCCGCAGCGACATGCGTCTTCTGGTCGCGTGTGGCGCGGCGGCGGCGATCAGCGCTGCGTTCTCGGCTCCGCTCGCGGGCGCATTCTATGCCTTCGAGGTGATTCTCGGCGCCTACACGTCGGCGAGCCTGGTGTCCGTCATTGCCAGCGCGGTTTGCGGCTGGCTGGTCGCCCGCAGCCTGACCCATCAGGCCTTTCTGATGGTGCCGGGATTTCCCACGCCGGTTTCGGTGGAGATGATCGGTCAGTCGGTGCTGATCGGGGTCTTGTGTGCGCTCGGCAGTATCATTCTGATGCTGGCGGTGGCTTATGCCGAGCGGGCGTTTCAGGCGCTGAAGTTCATTCCCGCCGCGTTTCGGCCTGTTCTTGGCGGCGCGATCCTTGGCGCCATGGCGCTGCTGACCCCGGTGGTTCTTGGCGCGGGCCACGGCGCGATGCAGATTCTCCTCGTCAGCAATCCAAGTTGGCTGTTGCTGTCGACCGCCATCGTGCTCAAGGTTCTGGCGTCGGCGATTTCGCTGGGATCGGGTTTCCGTGGAGGCCTGTTCTTTGCATCGTTATTGCTTGGTGCGCTGATCGGCGAACTCTACAGCGTCGTGGCGACAATGATCATTCCGAACGCGGCGTTGCAGCCGGGTACGGCCGCGATTGCCGCGCTTGCCGCGTTAAGCTCCGGCGTGATCGGCGCGCCGTTCAGCATGGTATGTCTTGCACTGGAGATCACTGGTGATTTCTCAGTCACCGTCGGCGCCATCATCGCCTCGTCGGTGACCGCGCTGATCGTGCGCGAAATGTTCGGCTACAGCTTCGCAACCTGGCGTTTCCATCTCCGTGGCGAAGTGATCCGCGGCCCGCAGGACGTCGGCTGGACAAGGCAACTCGCGGCGAGCGTGCTGATGCGGACCGATTTCGAGGTTGCGCCGAACTTCATGCCGGTGGCCGAAGCGCAGGCGGCTTTTCCGCTGACCACCAAACAGATCGTGTTGCGCGATCAGGAAGGCCGCTACGCCGGTCTGGTAATGGCTGCGGACCTGCACGCCGTATCCGATGCCACGGACCAGAAGCTGGACTCGCTGGCGCGTCAGCGCGACGAATTCCTGCTGCCGCACATGAATATTCGCGAGGTCATGACCGCGTTCGAAAAGACGGAAACCGACGTCCTCGTGGTGGTTGATCGCAGTGATCGGCGCATCGCGATCGGCACGATCAGCGAATCCTATGTTCTGCGTACGTACAGCGAAGAACTGGAGCGGCGGAATCAGGAAATGTTCTTCCGCTAGTTTCCAGATTTCCGCGCAGGACCCTAAGGCCGCAAATCCATTTCGATGCGGACGAAATCGCCGCGATAGGTCACTTCGCCAAGATAGATCACGGTGTTGTCCGGTGATCGGAAAATCCGCCGCACATCCGCGACCGGGGAGTTGAGCGGCACCTTGAGCAGCCGCGCGACTTCGAGATCGGCGACGCCGATGGTCAGCGTCTGATGTGCAGACGAGACTGGCGGATCGCGCATTTCCCTGAGAATGGGAATGACGGTCTGAGTGCGAAACCGCTTGGGGTGTTTGCGGAAGACCGCTTCGTCGAGATAGATCGAGATCACGCAATAGGGCTCGCCCTGACGCGAATGCACGCGGCGCATGAAGACGTAGCGTTCCGCCGGAGTGCCATCGTCCGGTTTCAGCGGCGCGTGCGCGCGGCCCTCGCTGATATTGAGGATTTCGGGGGACGTATCGCGATAGACTTCCGCAAGATCGGACAGCGTTGTTTCGACCTTGAGCCAGTGGTTCTCAATGGCGTTGCCGGTCACGAACGTGCCGCGGCCCTGCTGGGCTTCGACCATGCCCTCGCGCGCCAGAATTTCAACCGCCTGACGGATCGTGACGCGGGAGACTTCGAACTCCTCGGCCAGCTCTTCGTTCGCGGGAAGCCGCAGTCCCTGCGGCCAGAGACCGCGCGCGATCCGTTGCCGGAAAATGTCGGCAATCTGGGCGTATTTCGGGACGTGGCTCTCCTGCATCAGCTTCATGGTCCGGCCGTTCGTCCTCCCGTTCTAGGCATCCTCAAGGATAAGCGATGCTCCCTTTTCTCCGATCATCAGGCTGGTCGCATTGGTGTTGGCCGATGTAATCAGCGGCATCACCGATGCATCGACGACCCGGAGCCCGTCAACGCCCCGGACACGTAGTCGGGGATCGACGACGGACCCGGGATCGCTGCCCATTCTGCAGGTTCCGACGCAATGAAACACCGTGCCGCCCGTTGTGGAAGCGAATGTCCACAGGTCGCTGTCGGATGCCGCGTCCGCGCCAGGCAGCACTTCCTTGTCCCACAGATCGCGGAACGATGGTTGATGGAAGATATCGCGCAGAATTTTCAGGCCTGCGACAATGGTCTTGCGATCGATTTCGCGATCGAAATAGTTAGGTACGATCGTCGGCTGGTCGAAAGGATCGGTCGAGCGGATGGCAAGATGCCCGCGTGACTCGGCGTGGCATTGCCAGACCGAAGCAGTAAAGCCCGGATAATCGTGAAGCGGCGTGCCCGGCTTGTCGACCGAAAGCGGCATGACGTTGAATTGCACGTCGGGCCTGCGGCTATCGGAATACTGCGTGCAGGCGGCGCCGCCGACCTGACCGGCGCCGACAGTCAATGGACCGGTTCCTGAAAACAGCCATTCCAGTCCCATGCGGGCGAGGCCGATCGGGCTTCGGACCTGATTGTTCAAAGAGATCGGCTCCTTGAGCCGCACGATCATGCGCGCCTGATAGTGGTCCTGCAGATTGCGGCCGACTTCCGGCGCGTCGACGCGGGTAACGATGCCGTGCTGCTTCAGAAGCGCGGAGGGGCCGATGCCGGAAAGCTGCAGCAGTTGCGGCGATTGCAGCGAGCCGCCGCACAGGATGACCTCGCGCGTCGCGTGCGCAGAGTGGGTATCGCGCCCGCGAATCCATTCGATACCGGAGGCGCGCCGGCCCGTGAACAGAATGCGGCTGGCTTGCGCACGGTCGATCACCGTCAGGTTTAGCCTGTCGAGCACCGGATGGAGAAAGGCCCGCGCCGAACTCGAGCGCCAGCGCGAGCCGATGCCGAGCTGATACCTGCCGACGCCGTAAGTCGATGTGCCATTGAAATCGGGATTGTAGGGCAGGCCGTAGTCCATGCCGGCCTTGACCCAGGCTTCGGAGGCCGGGTTCTGCACGCGCAGCTCGGACACCTCGAATTCGCCGAAGCCGCCGTGGAACTGGCTGTCGCCATCCTGGTATTTTTCGTAACGTTTGAAATGAGGCAGAACTCCGTTGTAGCCCCAACCGGTCGCGCCCATGCGCTCCCAGTCGTCGAAGTCCTCATGCTGGCCGCGAATGAAGATCAATCCGTTGATCGAGGACGATCCGCCGACGATGCGGCCGCGCGGCCAGACGATCGAGCGTCCGCCGATATGTTCTCCCGGCTCGGTGACGAAGCTGCGCGAGAAGCGATCGTCGTAGATCGTGCGATAGTATCCGACCGGCAGTCTGATCCAGATGCTGCGGTCGGGCCCGCCGGCTTCGAGCAGCAGCACGCGGCACGACGGATCTTTCGACAGGCGATTGGCGACGATGCAACCGGCAGAGCCGGCGCCGACGATGATGTAGTCGTATTCGTTGACAGCGGTGGTGCTCATCGCGGGGCCCGTTACGCGGTGCGAAGGTCGGCGATGGAAGAGATGTCGGGCGTCAACCCAAGGCCGGGCTCGTCGCCAAGGGTGATGGTGCCATCCGTCACCTTCGCAACCGGACCGCAGAAGCGATCGCGCAAAGGATTGTCGTTGGAGTCGATCTCGAGCAATCCATCGCCGCCGACCGCCGCGAGCAGATGGGCCGAAGCGAGCAGGCCGATGCCACCGCCGAGATAATGCGGGCAGAAGCGCCGGCCGGCCTGACGGATGTTGCGGCCGATCGCAACGCATTCGCTGAACCCGCCCCATTTCGCCATGTCGGGCTGCACGACCTTCACCGCGCCTTCGGACAGAAGCTGCGCGAAGCCGTCGCGGCTGGCGACGTTCTCTCCGGCCGCCAGCTGCATCGGAATCGATTTCGCCAGCCTGATCCATTCCTCGCGCGGACGATCGGCGCGGATCGGCTCCTCCAGCCAAGCCAGATTGAACTCGCCGTATCCGGCGGCGCGTTTCAACGCCTCGTCAACATCCCATGCCTGATTGGCGTCGGCCGCGAGGGAATCGTAGCCGCCGAGCGCGCGGAGGGCTGCGAGATTGTCTCGGTCCTGCGCGGCGTCGAAACCGATCTTGAGCTTCAGCGCGCGATGGCCGCGGCGCAATGCGGCCTCCGCCATCGCAACCGATCCGGTCGGGTTGATGCCGCTGGCGTAGACACCGATGCGCGGCGAGGCGCCGCCGAGTAGCTTCCACAATGGCTGGCGCTGGCGCCTGGCGAACAGATCCCACAGCGCAAGATCCAGACCGGCGATCGATTGCGCGAACGGTCCGGGTTCGCCGCTTTGAAGCGCAAGCACATCCATGCGCGCCGACAGTCGTTCGAATATCTCGCCCGGATGAGTGATCGAGGCGTTCTCGACCAGCGGCGCCAGAATCTCGTTGACGATGCGGACGCGATGTTCGGCGCCGACCGCGGGAAAATTCGACCACACTTCGCCCCAGCCGGTCACGCCGTCCTTGTCCTCGACCTGGACAAATACGGCAGGGCGGTTGAGCATGCGCCCGAACGAGGTGACGACCGGCGTCGACAGCGGAAAGCGGTAGCTCGAAGCCCGCACGGCGCGGATGGCAAATTGTTCTGCTGACATGGCGGCCCGGAGCGTTTTGCTTCTCTTGTATGGTCATCCTATTTATAGTATGACTGCCCCGAGAAGATCAATGCGGAATCCGGAAACAGCCCGCCCTCATGTCAAAAAACGCTGCTTCTCGTTTCATTCTGGGATGCACGCCGTGGCTCGGCGTGATCGCGCTGTGGTACGTCATTCGCGTCAGCGGCCTAGTCAATCCCGCATTGATTCCCGCGCCGCATCAGGTGGCGATCCGCTTCTATGAACTGCTCGTCCACGGTGGATTGCTGATCGACATTTACATGTCGACCCAGCGCGTCTTTCTCGGCGTCATACTCGGTATCGCGGCCGCGGTCCCGGTCGGTTTCGCGCTGGGTTGGTATCGTCCGGCGCGCACCTTCGCCGATCCGATGGTGAACTTCTTTCGCGCACTGCCGCCGATCGCGCTGATCCCGCTGGTCATCGTCTATTTCGGCATCGACGAAGTCGCCAAGCTGGTCATCCTGTTCTATGCCTCGTTCTTCTCGGGCGTCATCGTGATGTACGAGGGCGTCTCGCAGATCACGCCGCTCTATATTCGCGTTGCCCAGACGTTGGGCGCCAACCAGCGCGAGATTTTCACCCGGGTCATCGTGCCGCTGACGGTGCCGCATATTCTCACCGCGCTGCGTGTCGCGCTCGGCGTGGCATGGGCGACGCTGGTGGCGTCCGAACTGATCGCCGCGCAACGCGGGCTCGGCGCGATGATCCAGAACGCCTCCACCTATTTCCTGCTCGACGTGATCTATGTCGGCATCATCTGCATCGGCACCATCGCGCTGGTGATGGATCTCATCCTGCGCAAAATCAGTGCGCGCCTTCTCAAATGGCAAGACAGGGCTGTGTCATGACCGGTTCGTCCGCTCAGGCGCCGCTGGCGCGTTTCGATCATGTGTCGCTGTCCTTCGACACGCCGAAGGGCAAGCTCAATGTCGTCGATGATGTCACCTACGACATTCACGAGAACGATTTCGTCGCCATCATCGGCCCGTCCGGTTCGGGCAAGACCACGATGATGAGCATGCTCGCCGGCTTCCAGAAGCCGAGCGGCGGGCAGGTGCTCTATAACGGCCGTCCCGTGCAGGGGCCGGGGCCGGAGCGCGGCGTGATCTTCCAGGAATACGGCGTGTTCCCGTGGCTCACCGTGCGGCAGAACATCGAGTTCGGCCTCAAGCTGAAGGCCAACCATACGCCGGTGTCCGAGCGCCGCGATATCTGCGATCACTACCTGTCGCTGATGGGCCTCAGCGATTTCGCCAATGCTTTCCCCAAGCATCTGTCCGGCGGCATGCGGCAGCGGCTGGCGATCGCCCGTGCCTATGCGGTGAAGCCGCAATTCCTGCTGATGGACGAGCCGTTCGGCGCGCTCGACGCGCAGACCCGCTCGAACATGCAGAACCTCCTGCTGCAGGTGCTGGCGACCGAGGGCAAGACCGTGATGCTGATCACGCATTCGGTCGAGGAGGCGATCTATCTCGCCTCGCGCATCGTAGTGGTGACCGCGCGGCCGGCACGAATCAAACAAATCATCGACATACCTTTCGGCTATCCCCGGGACGAAAGCATCCAGGAGAAGCCGGAGTTCGGCGAATTGCGCAGCCACATTCGCGAACTCGTGATGAGCGAGTACCGCGCACAACAGGCCCAGACGCGGGCCGTCTCGTTTTCTGAATAACCGACGTTCGCAATAATCAATGAAACTTTGGAGGAGACGAACAATGGATAGAAGGCAATTTCTCACCACAACGGCCGGCGTCGCGGCCGGCGCCATGCTGGGAGCCCCGGCGATTGCGCAGGCAAAGACCAAGATCCGGGTCGGCTATCTGCACACCGTCGCGGTGGACGGACAGATCTGGACCGGCGTGGACCGCGGATCGTTCGACAAGCAGGGCCTCGAACTGGAATTGCGCCAGTTCAACACCGGGCTCGAAATCTTTCAGGCCCTGATCGGCGGCAGTCTCGATGTGCTGGCCACCGGCGCGGTTGTGTCCAACTTCCCGGCGCGCGGACAGGGCAAGGTATTCCTGATCAACGACATCGAGGTCGCGACCGCACAGCTCTGGGTGCGCTCGGATCAGGGCATCAAGACATTCGCCGATCTCAAGGGCAAGCGGATCGCTACCGCGACCGGCACCACGGCGCATGTCTTCCTCGACAAGGCGCTGCGCGCCAACAAGGTCGATCCGAAGGACGTCCAGCTCGTCAACCAGAACATGTCGGCGGCGGTGACCGCGTTCATTTCCGGCTCGGTGCCGGCGGTGGCGCTGTGGGTGCCGTTCAACGTCACGGTGCGCGACAAGGTGCCTGGCGCGGTCAAGCTCGCCGATGCGTCGGCCTATTATCCGCAAGCTGCGATTATCGGCGGCTGGGCGGCCCGCAATGACTACTATGGCGCCAATCAGGAAACGCTGGCGAAGCTGATCCGCGGCTGGGCCGACGCCAACGACTATATCGTGGCCAACAGCGGCCCGGCGATGGAAGCGCTGCAGAAGAACCACTATCCGCAGACGCCGCTCACCGACATCAACGAGCAGTTCAAGGCGCAGAAGATGTTCACGTCCAAGGACTGGAAGCGGATGTATTCCGACGGCACGGTGGCCAAGTGGCTGCAGCAGTCCACCGACTTCTTCATGACCAATGCGGGCGTCAAGGACTTCACGCCCGCCAAGACCTATTTCGATCCGAGCCTTTACCTGAAAACGATCGCCTGACGCGAGCGTCCGCGGCGGTCCGGCGTTCACGACGCCGGGCCGCCCTGGATGGCCGGACAAGCCCGGCCATGACGACCGGCTCTGACAGCCCATCAAAATATCGGCCGTAATTTCAACTACCTCCGGTTGGAAGTATTTGCGGCGTTGCGGCGCGTCCCCTAGAGTGATTCCGCTTTTGATGGAACTGCGGCCCGGCAATCCATCTTCCTGAAAACGCCCCAGCTTTTCGATGGATGCGCGGGTCAAGCCCGCCCATGACGGTTCGGCGCAAGCTGAATTGTCCCGGCGCGCGCCTGGAGTGACGAGATTGCGACTGCAGAACTGCCATAACTTTCACGACTTCCGCCGAATGGCGCAGCAGCGTTTGCCGGGGCCGATCTTCAACTACATCGACGGCGCCGCCGAGGACGAAACCACCTACCGGCGCAACACCGAGGCCTTCCTCGATTGCGATCTTCTGCCGAATGTCCTGCGCGGAGTGACCGACGTCGATATGTCGGTGACCGTCATGGGCCAGAAGCTGGCCATGCCGGTCTATTGTTCGCCGACCGCGCTGCAGCGCCTGTTTCACCATCAGGGCGAGCGCGCGGTGGCGGCCGCCGCCGGCAAATACGGCACCATGTTCGGCGTGTCGTCGCTCGGCACCGTCAGCCTCGAAGAGGCGCGGCGGATCAGCGGCGGGCCGCAGGTCTACCAGTTTTATTTCCACAAGGATCGCGGCCTCAACCGCGAGATGATGGCGCGCGCCCGGCAGGCCGGCGTCGAGGTGATGATGCTGACGGTGGACAGCATCACCGGCGGCAATCGCGAGCGCGACAAGCGCACCGGCTTCGCCATTCCCTTCAAGCTCAACCTGGCCGGCATCACCCAGTTCGCCATGAAGCCGGCGTGGGCGATCAACTATCTCACCCACGAACGCTTCAAGCTTCCGCAGCTCGATACCCATGTGGACATGGGCAGCGGCACCATGTCGATCAGCCGCTATTTCACCGAGATGCTCGATCCGGCGATGACATGGGATGATGTCGCGGAGATGGTGCAGCATTGGGGCGGGCAGTTTTGCCTCAAGGGCATCATGTCGGTGGAGGATGCGAAGCGCGCGGTCGAGATCGGCTGCACCGGCATCGTCCTGTCCAATCACGGCGGACGCCAGCTCGACGGATCGCGCAGCGCGTTCGATCAACTTGCTGAGGTGGTCGATGCAGTCGGCGACCGGATCGACGTGATGATGGACGGCGGCGTGCATCGCGGCACCCACGTGCTGAAGGCGCTGTCGCTCGGCGCCAAGGCGGTGGGCGTCGGCCGCTATTATCTGTTTCCGCTCGCCGCGGCCGGCCAGCCCGGCGTCGAACGTGCGCTGGAACTGATGCGGATCGACATCGAGCGCGGCATGCGGCTGATGGGCTGCACCTCGATCGCCCAGCTCACGCGGCAGAACCTGCGCTTCCGCTGAGGTCGCCGCATCGTCGACACGAGCGCCGTTGAAATCGACGGCCATCGTGTCGTGTTCTGCGCAACGATACGGTTGCAATGCATCAAGCTGGTCCCGTGTTGACAGAACACGGCGGTTCGGCTGTCTTATGTCCAGCGGCGTTGTCCCGGACAACGGAGACGGAGCGCCGGCACGGATGCACCAATGCGATCGGCAAGAATCGCGGGCGGCATCGGGGGAGGGACCTCGGCCATGCTGGACTTCGTTCAGCAGTTGGTGAGCGGTGTCGCGCTCGGCTGTGTCTATGGCCTGATCGCGCTGGGCTTCGTCCTTGTCTACAAGGCGACGGAGGTCGTCAATTTCGCCCAGGGCGATTTGATGATGCTCGGCGGCTTTTTCGCGTTCACGTTCATCGCCATCCTCGGCCTCAATTACTGGATCGGCTTTCTCCTCGCGGTGATCGCGATGGCGCTGTTCGGCATGCTGGCCGAACGCCTCGTGGTGCGTCCGATCCTCGGCTATCCGCAGTTCTCCATCATCATGGTGACGATCGGGCTGGGATTCTTCCTGCGCTCGGTCGCGGGCATGATCTGGGGCACCGACGATCTCAAGATCGAAACCCCGTTCAGCCACGGCGTGCTGCGGCTCGGCAGCCTCGTTCTGGCCTACGACAAGCTCTCGGTGATCGCCGCGACGATCATCCTGTGCGGCGTGCTCTACCTGTTCTTCAACAAGACGACGCTCGGCACCGCGATGCGCGCCAGTTCGGAGAACATGCTCGCCGCGTATTACATGGGCATTCCGGTCAAGCGCGTGGTCTCGATCGTCTGGGCGATCAGCGCGGCGGTGGCGACCTGCGCCGGCGTGCTGCTCGCGCCGATCACCTTCATCCATTCCAATGTCGGCCTCGTGCTCGGGCTCAAGGCGTTTCCGGCGGCGGTGCTCGGCGGGTTCGGCTCGATCCCCGGCGCGGTGGTCGGCGGCATCCTGATCGGCGTGATCGAGAGCATGGCGGGGTTCTACCTGCCCGCGGGATGGAAGGATGTCGCGCCCTATATCGTGCTGCTCGCGGTTCTGCTGCTGAAGCCTGAGGGCCTGTTCGGCCTTCACGCCCGGAAGAAGGTGTGAGGGCGCATGCGGTTTTTGTTCAAGACCGACTATGACGACGACATCAGGCTGTTTCCCCATCGCGGTTATGTCGTCTCGTACGGCGTGCTGCTGGCGTGCCTCCTCGTCGCGCCGTTCGTGCTGAGCAGCTATCTGGTCAGCCAGCTCGTGTTCGTCTGCATCTATGCGACGGTCGGCGTCGCGCTGATGATCCTCACCGGATTCACCGGGCAGGCGTCGCTGGGCCATGCGGCGTTCCTCGCCATCGGCGCCTACACCACGGCCTATCTGCACAAGCTCGGCGTGCCGTTTCCGGTGTATCTGGTCGCGGCGGGGCTGCTGGCGGGGGTGGTCGGCGCGCTGGTAGGCTTCCCGGCGCTGCGGCTGCAGGGCATCTACCTCGTGATCGCAACCATCGCCTTCGCGCTGATCGTCGAGGAGATCATGGCGCGCTGGGAAAGCGTCACCAACGGCAACGAAGGCATGCGGGTGCGGCCGATCCAGATGTTCGGCGACACCGTGCCACGCGACAGTCCAACCTTCTACTTTCTTTGCCTCGGACTTCTGATCGTCGTCATCGTCGGCGCGCTGAACCTGATGCGCTCGCCCACCGGCCGCGCCTTCATCGCCATCCGCGACAGCGAGACCGCCGCCAAGAGCATGGGTGTCAACGTCGCGCTCTACAAGGTGAAGGCGTTCGCGCTCAGCGCCGCGATCACCGGTCTCGCCGGCTGCCTGTTCGCGCACAAGCTGTCGTTCATCAGTCCCGAGATGTTCACCCTGCAGCTCTCCATCGAGTTCATCATGGTGATCATCATCGGCGGCATTCTCAGCCTGCATGGCGCGGTGCTCGGGGCGATCTTCATCGTGATGGTCGATCCGTTCCTGACCTTCCTCAAGGACGATATCCCCGGCATGGTCGCGGGCCTTGCGGCGACCTTCGGCGTGGGAGCGGAACAGGCCGGCCATATCCAGGACAGCATCGCGGCGTTCGCCTCCGCCAACGGCCTGAAGGGCGCGATCTACGGGCTGATCATCATGCTGTTCATCCTGTTCGAGCCGTACGGGCTTTACGGCCGCTGGCTCAAGATCAAGCTCTTCTTCCAGCTCTTCCCGCTCTACAAGCGCGCGACCTTCAAGCGGCAGAAGATCTACGTCAAATCGGAGCGAAACAGATGAGCTGTCTGCGCGCCGAAAACCTGTCGTTGCACTTCGGGGGGCTCAAGGCGGTGGATTCCGTCAGCTTCGCGGTCGAGAAGGGCGAGATCCTGTCGATCATCGGTCCCAACGGGGCCGGCAAGAGCTCGATCTTCAACCTGATCTCGCGGCTCTACGATCCGACCTCCGGTTCGCTGTATTTCGAGGACGAAGACATCACCCGCGAGCCGGCGCACGATATCGCCAGGCTCGGGATCGCGCGGACCTTCCAGAACATCGAACTGTTCGAGAACGCCACCGTTCTCAACAACCTTCTGGTCGGACGCCATCGGCACTGCACCACCCAGCTGTGGCAGGAGCTGCTTTTCCTGCCGAACGTCCGGCGTGACGAAAAGGCTCACCGCCGCCGGGTCGAACAGGTGATAGAGTTCCTCGATCTGGAGGCGCATCGCGACAAGCTGATCTCGGGCCTTCCTTACGGCGTGCGCAAGGTGATCGAACTCGCCCGCGCGCTCTGTACCGAGCCCAAGCTCATCCTGCTCGACGAGCCGTCCTCCGGGCTGAATGTGGAGGAGACCGACGACATGTCGTTCTGGATCCGCGACATGAAAACCGAACTCGGCATCACCGTGCTGATGGTCGAGCACGACATGACCCTGGTCAACCGGGTCTCCGACCGGGTGATCGCGCTGAACTACGGCAAGGTGCTGGCGATGGGGCCGCCCGCCGAGGTTCAGGCGCATCCCGATGTCATCGCGGCCTATCTCGGCGCCTGAGGACGATGTCATGAGCACGCCGGACACCATCCTCAAGCTCAGCAACATCGAAAGCTATTACGGGCCGATCATGGCCATTCGCGGCATCAGCCTCGAAGTGCCGCGCGGCCAGATCGTCACGCTGCTCGGCGCGAACGGCGCGGGCAAGACCACGGTGCTCAAGACCATCTCCGGCATCCTCGATCCGCAGAAAGGGACCATCGAGTTCGAGGGCAGGCCGATCCAGCGCATGGAGGCCGACCGCATCGTCCGCCTCGGCGTCAGCCATGTGCCCGAGGGCCGGGAGGTGTTTCCGTTCCTCAGCGTGCGCGAGAACCTGATGATGGGCGCCTATCCGCGCCGCGACCGCGACGGCATCGCCGCCGACCTCGAGCTTGTCTACGGCTATTTCCCGCGGCTGCGCGAACGGCTCGACCAGCCGGCGGGCCAGCTTTCCGGCGGCGAGCAGCAGATGCTGGCCATCGGCCGCGCGCTGATGAACCGTCCGACGCTGCTGCTGCTCGACGAGCCGTCGCTCGGCCTGTCGCCGATCCTGGTGAAGGAAATCTTCAGCATCATCCGCCGCGTCAACGAAGAGCAGGGCGTGTCGATCCTGCTGGTCGAGCAGAACGCCAAGGTGGCGCTGGAGACGGCGCACTATGGCTACGTCCTCGAAGTTGGCCGCGTGGTGATGAACGACACCTGCGAACGGCTGATGAGATCGGAAGACATTCAGGAGTTCTATCTCGGCGCCAAGGAACAGGGCGCGCGGGGTGAACGGCGCTGGAAGAAAAAGAAGACGTGGCGATAAGACCGGGCTGGCGATGAGGCGGGACTGACGATCCGCGGCGAAGCGTCCCGCGGCAAGGAGCGAGGGTGCGATGACCAGATCGGCTGTCATAACCGTGGCGGACACGATTGCGCGGAGCTTTCTGCTCGCGGTCGAGACCCGTGGCGACCGTCCGGCAATCCGCGAAAAGCATCTCGGGGTGTGGAAGTCCACGACCTGGCGCGAGTGGCTGCAGATCGCCAAAGACATCGCCTATGCGCTTCATGCCATCGGCTTCAAGGCGGGCGACGTGGCGTCGATCGTCGCCAACGCGACCCCGGAGTGGGTGTTCGCCGACATGGGCATCCTGTGCGCGGGCGGCGTGTCCTCAGGCATCTATCCCACCGATTCGTCGAGCCAGGTCGAATACCTCGTCAATGACTCGCGCACCCGCGTGATCTTCGTCGAAGACGAAGAACAACTCGACAAGGTTCTGCTGTGCCGCGCGCGCTGCCCGACGCTGGAACGCATCATCGTGTTCGACATGGAAGGCCTGGGCGGCTTCTCCGATCCCATGGTGATGTCACTCGACGAATTCATGGCGCTGGGCCGCAATACTATCGCCGGACACGAGACGCTGTGGGACGAGATGATCGCGAGCCGCGGCGCCGACGATCTTGCCATCCTCGTCTATACCTCGGGCACCACCGGCCCGCCGAAAGGCGCGATGCATTCGAACCGCGGCGTCACTCACCAGATGCGCTATGTCGATCATCTACTGGTGCCTTCCGAGCATGAGGAGCGGCTGGTGTTTTTGCCGCTGTGCCACGTCGCCGAGCGTATCGGCGGTTATTATCTCTCTGTGGCATGCGGCTCGGTGATGAACTTCGCCGAAAGCCCGGAGACCGTGCCGGACAATCTGCGCGAGGTGCAGCCGACCGCCTTTCTCGCGGTGCCGCGCATCTGGGAGAAATTCTATTCGGCGATCACGATTGCGCTGAAGGATGCGACGCCGTTCCAGCGCAGGATGTATGCCCGTGCCATCGCCATCGGCTACCGGATGACCGACGCCAGGCTCGAGGGACAGGTGCCGCCGTTGTCGCTCCGCCTCGCCAACACGGCGGCCTACTGGCTGGTGTTTCGCAACATCCGCCGCATGATGGGGCTGGATCGGGTACGGCTCGCCTTCACGGGCGCAGCGCCGATCGCGCCCGAACTGATCCGCTGGTTTCTCGCGCTCGGTCTCGATCTGCGCGAAGTTTACGGGCAGACCGAAAATTGCGGCGTCGCGACCATGATGCCGAACGATCGCATCAAGCTCGGCTCGGTGGGCAAGGCCGCGCCCTGGGGCGAGGTGATGATCTGTCCGCGCGGCGAAATCCTGATCAAGGGCGATTATCTGTTCATGGGCTATCTCAACCAGCCCGAGAAGACCGCTGAGACGCTCGACGCCAATGGCTGGCTGCACACCGGCGATGTCGGCTCGATGGACAATGAAGGCTTCGTCAAGATCACCGACCGGATGAAGGACATCATCATCACGTCCGGCGGCAAGAACATCACGCCGTCCGAGATCGAGAACCAGCTCAAGTTCTCGCCCTATATTTCGGACGCGGTGGTGATCGGCGACAAGCGGCCGTATCTCACCTGCCTGATCATGATCGATCACGAGAACGTCGAGAAGTACGCGCAGGACAACGACATTCCTTTCACCAACTACGCAAGCCTGTGCCGCGCGACCGAGGTGCAGGACCTGATCCGGCGCGAGGTCGAGGCGGTGAACCACAACGTCGCCCGCGTCGAAACCATCAAGCGGTTCCACCTGATCGAGCGCCAGCTCACGCCGGAAGACGAGGAACTGACACCGACCATGAAGCTGAAGCGCGGCTTCGTGAACAAGCAATACGCGGCGGAGATCGAGGCGATGTACCGCGCGGCGGCGATGGCGTGATCCGGCTGTCGCGGAGAAAAATTCTGGCGGCCCGAAAAAGGCCGCTCACCGGCGAAGGGATGGAGGCCCCCGCCTTCGCTCAATATGGGCCACGGAGAGGAGACTGACATGACGACATCGTTCAAGGCGCTCGGCCTTGCGGTAAGCGCCATTGCGCTGACCCATCTGCCGGCCTACGCGCAGACCAAGGTGACCAACGAAGGCATCACGCCGACCGAGATCGTGGTCGGCTCGCATCAGGATCTGTCCGGCCCGATCAAGGGCTGGGGTGTGCCGGTGTCCAACGGCATGAAGATGGCGACCGAGGAGATCAACGCCGCCGGCGGCATCAACGGCCGCAAGATCAAGCTGATCATCGAGGACAGTGGCTATGATCCCAAGCGCGCGGTTCTGGCTTCGCAGAAGCTGATCGAGAGGGACAAGATTTTCGCGATGGTCGGCCCGATGGGATCGCCCACGGTGCTCGCCGCGCAGGACATCCTGTTCGATGCCGGCGTGTTGCAGCTTTTCCCGCTGACGGCGGCGGAGTTCACCTTCAAGTTCGATCCGGCCAAACCGCAGGAGCGCTTGAAGTTCAACAACATCCTGCCTTACGTGGAAAGCACGCGGGCGGCGCTCAAGTACATGGTCGAGTGGAAGAAGCCGAAGAAGCCCTGCATCATGCATCAGGACGACGAGTACGGCAAAAGCGTGCTCGACGGCTTCAAGCAGGAACTGGCGGCGCTGAAAATGACGCCGGCCTCGATCACCAGCTACAAGCGCGGCGTGTCCGATTTCAGCGCCCAGGTCGCGAAGATGAAGGCGGACGGCTGCGATCTCGTCGTGCTCGGCACCATCATCCGCGAAACCATCGGCGCGATGGCGGAAGCCAAGAAGCTCGGCTGGAACGTCGACTTCCTTGGGGCGACGCCCACCAACGTGCTGGAGGTTCCGGCGCTCGGCAAGGATGCCGTCGAGGGACTGTACGCCGCGGCGGGATTCGAAATCCCCTACGAGGACACGGCCAAGGGCAAGGTGAAGGACTGGCTCGCCACCTACAAGAAGGAGTTCGGCAGCGCCGCCAACACCCAGGCGATCATCGGCTACAATGCGATGATGACCTTCGCGCACTATGCGCAGAAGGCGGGCAAGGATCTCACCGGCGCCAAGATGCTGGACGCGCTGGAGTCCGGCGACGTGTTCCAGGATATTTTCAACTCGCCACCTACCAAATTCTCCAAGACCAATCATCTGGCCAGCACGATCACGCAGGTCCAGCAGGTCAAGAACGGGCGCTGGGTTCTGGTGAAGGACAATCTGTCGTTCTGACGGAGCGGCGCTTATCCTGATTGACATATCTGCGTGCGCGAGGCTTTTGCTTCCGCACGCAGTTTGTTTTGAGGTGCCAGCCGCGTGTCTTCCGATGCAATCACCGCCGAGGCGCTGCTCAAGGCCGGGATCGCCGACTGGTTTCCCGGCGCGGCCGGGGTCGACCGGCTGCAGCAACTGTCCGGCGGCGCCAGTCAGGAAACCTGGTCGTTTGATGTCCTTCATCCGTCGGGCGCCATCGGAGCCATTCTTCGTCGCGCGCCGCCGGGCTATGGCGCCGCGCCGGCGCGGGCCGCAGGGCTCGAGGTCGAGGCCGCGCTGATGCGGCGCGCCTTTGAGGCGGGCCTTCCGTCGCCGCGCGTGCGCCATGTGCTGCGCGAGCAGGATGGCCTTGGCCGGGGTTTCGTCATGGACCGCGTCGCGGGCGAGACCATTCCCCGCAAGATTTTGCGCGACGATGCATTTGCCGCCGCTCGCCCCGGACTGGCGGGGCAGGCTGGAACGATCCTCGCCGGACTTCATGCGCTGGACCGATCCGGGCTGCCGGACCTGCGGCTGGTGACCGTCGCGTCCGAACTTGCCGCGCTCGCCGACGAGTATCGTTCGCTCGATTGGCCGCGCCCGGTGTTCGATCTCGCGCTGCGCTGGCTTCACGATCACGCGCCGGCGGCGCCGGACAGAGTGACGCTGGTCCACGGCGATTTCCGCAACGGCAACCTGATCATCGGGTCGGATGGCATTCGCGCGGTGCTCGACTGGGAACTGGCGCATCTCGGCGATCCGATGGAGGACCTCGGCTGGATCTGCGTCAACTCGTGGCGGTTCGGCGAGATCGACAAGCCTGTGGGCGGCTTCGGCACGCGCGAGGAGATGTTCGCAGCCTATGAGGCGGCCTCCGGCCGGAATGTCGATCGGCGCGGGTCATGTTCTGGGAGATTCTCGGCACGCTGCGCTGGGGCCTGATGTGCTGCGGGATGATGCAGCGGTTTCGCGCGGGACCGGATCATTCGATGGAGCGCGCGATGATCGGCCGCCGCGCGTCTGAAACCGAGATCGATCTGCTGCGGCTGCTGGCGCCGCGCGGCACATGACGCAGGAGGAATGAGATGCAGGATCAGCCTACACCGGCGGAACTGATCGGCGCGGTCGCCGATTTCCTGCGCGCGGATATCGCGCCGCGACTGTCGGGGCACGCGGCGTTCAAGCTGCGGGTCGGGGTCAACGCGCTCGATCTCGTGGTGCGTCAGCTTGGGCGGGAAGCGCGGAGCGATGCGGCCGAGGCCGAGCGGCTTGCCGATCTTCTCGATGCGTCGGGACCGCTCGAGGATCTGAACCGGAAATTGTCCGAACAGATTGCGAGCGGCGCAATGGATCTCGGCACGCCCGGCCTCGCGGACCATTTGTGGCAAACGACCATGGACAAGCTCGCGGTCGATCAGCCCAACTATGCGAGCTATCGGCGCGAGCTTGATCCAGGCAAGACGTAGGGCAGGGCGCGGGTCAGCGGCCCTTCCATTGCGGCGGGCGCTTTTCCGAGAACGCCTTCGGCCCTTCGATGTAGTCCTCCGACGCCGCCATGGCGGTCACCGCCGGATAGCCGCGCTGCTCGGCCATCGCCTGCTGCAGCGACACGGCAAGACCTTTGGTGACGGCCTGCTTGGATGCACGGATCGACATCGGGCTGTTCTGCAGGATCGCCTGCGCCCAGCGCTCGGCTGCGGCCAGCGCTTCGCCCTGCGGCACCACCTCGTTGACGAAGCCAAGCTCAAGTCCCTCGCGGGCCTTGACGTGGCGTCCGGTCAGGATCATGCCCATCGCCCGCTTGGCGCCGATCAGGCGCGGCAGGCGCTGCAGCCCGCCGGCGAGCGCGGCGAGGCCGACGCGCGGCTCGGGCAGCGCGAACACGGCGTTCTCCGCCGCGATGATGAGGTCGCACGCCAGCGCCACCTCGAACCCGCCGCCCATAGCGACGCCGTTGACCGCGGCGATGATCGGCTTGTCGCAATCGAAGCGCTCGGTCAGGCCGGCAAAGCCGCTGGTGTCCCAGCCGCGCTTGCCCCCCGCCGCCTGCCACTTCAGATCGTTCCCGGCGCAGAACGCGCGCTCGCCGGCGCCGGTGACGATGGCGATCCACTGATCGGGATCGGCGGCGAATTCGTTGAATACGCGATGCAGTTCGAAATGCGCCGGAGAGTGCATGGCGTTCATCACGTCGGGACGATTGAGGGTGACGATGGTGACCGGGCCTTTGCGCTCGACCTTGGCGAATTCGTAAGCCATCTTTGCTCCTTTGCGTTTCTTGCTTGTTTGAAACGCCGCATTGCGGCGGGGCATGCGTGCGTCGCGCCATTAGCCAGCAAATGCCCGGCCTCGACAATCCTTAATTTGCGCGCTTGACGGCGATGGCGCAGCCCACCTTAATTCGCGAGCCGATGTCATGATCGCGCCTTCGAGGAGTTGCGCCTTTGGATTTCTCACTGCCTGACGACCTGACGGCGTATCTCGCAACGCTCGACCGCTTCATCGCCGACACGATCAGGCCGCTGGAGCAGCGCGACGACAACGCGCGTTTTTTCGATCATCGCCGCGAATGGGCGCGAACCGATTTCGACAAGGGCGGCCTGCCGCGCCGCGAGTGGGAAGAGCTGCTGCGCGAGGCGAAGAATCTCGCCGATGAGGCGGGGCACCTGCGCTTCGCGATCCCAAAGTGCTACGGCGGCAAGGACGGCTCCAACCTGTGGATGGCGGTGATCCGCGAACACTTCGCGAGCAAAGGCCTTGGCCTGCACAATGATCTTCAGAACGAACATTCCATCGTCGGAAATTTTCCGATCGTCACCATGCTCGATCATTATGGACGTGACGACCAGAAGGCGATGATCGACGGTTCGATCACCGGCAAATATCGCATCACGTTTGGACTCACCGAACCCGGCCATGGTTCGGACGCCACCCACATGGAAACCCGCGCGAAGCCGGCCACGCGTGACGGCGTCGCCGGATGGATCATCAACGGCGAGAAGATGTGGACCACGGGCATGCACGTCGCGACCCATTGCGCGACGTTCGCCCGCACTTCCGGCAACGACGGCGACGCGCGGGGCATCACCTGCTTTCTGGTGCCGGCCGCGACCCCGGGCGTCAAGGTCGAGGAATATCTGTGGACCTTCAACATGCCGACCGACCATCCGCGCGTCAGTTTCACCGATGTGTTCGTGCCGGAGACGGCGTTGTTCGGCGACGTCGGCCGCGGACTGTCGTTGGCGCAGTGCTTCGTCCACGAAAACCGGATTCGTCAGGCGGCGAGTTCGCTCGGCGCGGCGGTGTACTGCATCAACGAGAGCGTGCGCTATGCGCGCGAGCGCAAGCCGTTCGGTCATGCGCTGGCCGAAAACCAGGCGATCCAGTGGCCGCTGGTCGAACTGGCGACCCAGGCCGAGATGCTGCGGCTGCTGATCCGCAAGACGGCGTGGGACATGGACCGGATGACACAGGCCGACATCGAGCATCGGCTGTCGGACAAGGTCTCGATGTGTAATTTCTGGGCGAACCGCCTGTGCTGCGAGGCGGCGGACCGCGCCATGCAGGTGCACGGCGGCATGGGTTATTCGCGCCATAAACCGTTCGAGCACATCTATCGCCATCACCGGCGCTATCGGATCACCGAAGGCAGCGAGGAGATCCAGAAGCGCAAGGTCGCCGGCTTCCTGTTCGGCTATATGGGCGCCGGCAAGCGCGCCGACTGATGGTCCCGCGCCAGCCTATTCGTCGCGCCAAGTCGACCGGGCGACGCCCTGTTCCTTGCCCGCGCGGTCCTGCGCGGCGAGGGCGCGCCGGAAGCCGTCCCGCTCTTGCAGCCGCTGCCAGTAAGCGCTGACGGCGGGTGGAAATTCTCCGTTCAGCTTCAGCGCTGTCGCCAGCATCAGGGCATAGCCCACCGAAATATCGGCGGCCGTGAAGCGCCCGGCGCACAGCGTGTCCGATTTCGAGACAACGGCGTCGATGCCGCGCAGCCGCGCCAAGAACCAGCGGGCATAGTCGGACGCGACCTGCGGATTCTTTTTCTCGTCCGGCTCGAGTTTGGAATAGCGAAGCACAAGGGTTTGCGGAAACGTCAGCGTTGCTTCCCCGAAATGAAGCCAGTTGAGGTAGGCGCCATAGGCCGGATCGCCGGCCTCGACGGCGAGCGGTGAAGGGCCATAGCGGCTGACGAGATACTGACAGATCGCGGCGGATTCGGTCATGCGTGTTTCGCCATCGATCAGCAGCGGAATGGTGCCGAGCGGATTGATCTCCAGATATTCGCGCTGCAGGAAACGCGGCGGAAACGGCAGCATCTTCAGGTCGTAAGGCACGCCGAGTTCTTCCAGCGCCCAGAGGGGACGAAACGAGCGCGCGCTGGCGCAATGATAGAGTGTCAGCATGAAGGCGTCCTGTTGTCCGGCGTCATAGAAGCCGGATCGGTGAATTTCGCAAGTGCGTCAGGGAGCGGGGCTTGATCAGCGGCGGTCCCGCACGATGCATGGGGCGTTGCGGCGTGGGGGTCATCCCGAGGTGTTGATGCCTATTATGGTACCGGACACTATTTTGGTGTGATAGCCTTTTGGCGTAATCCGCCGGCGCGGCACTGTCGCAGTCTTGGGGGAAACAACTGAAAACCAAACCCCACGAAACGCCGTCATGGCGGTATCTCACGGCGTGGTATGCCGCGTCGATCTGCTTGCTGTTGCTGCTTCCGGTCTGGAAGTTCGGTTTTCCGGTCTGGCGCCTGCCGCGCTTTCAGTGGCTGCCGTTTGCCTGTCTGGTGGGCGGCTTTGCGTTCTGCATCGGCCTGGCCGTCCTGCTCCAGTTTTACTGGAAGCGTCTGGTCTGGATTCCCCTCTCGACCATCGCAGTCTTCGGGCTGATTTTTTTTGGATTTATCCTCGCCAGGGCGGATTATTCCCGCGCCGTCATCACGGCGGTGTTTGTTCTGGCCCTGATCCTTATACCCGCGCCGTATCTGCTGCCGGCCTCCTGGCCACGCATACTGGCGCTGGGCGTGTTGCTCCTCGCGTTGATCGCAGGGTCCGTCGTTCTGAGCCTTGGACGCGAAGTCTCGTCGCACAACAGGGCATTGCTCAAAACGGAATACTACAACCTGGATGTCGACACCTACGCGGGTGCTATCCCCAAACCCGAGGTACATGGGGGGGCGCTGGCGCGGATCGGCGACCGCTACATGCTGATGACCGGTGACGGCCATCTCTATCTGTTCGGCTGGGAAGCCCACACAGACGAACTGAAGGTCACACCGCTGCCGATCCATGTGCCGATCAATGGCGAGGCATTCGCCGCCGCCGCGGGTCGCTCCTGGTCGATCCCCCCGGGCGAGGGAATAGCGGAAACCGCTCCGGGCACGGAGCGCGAGGTGATCAACAGCGAATGGTTCCGGACCTACGGCCTTCTGATCAAGGAGGCCGGGCCGGCGACGCGTATCTTCGTCTCGCATGACTACTGGAACGCGGCGGGACAATGCTGGGTCGAGCGGGTCTCGATGCTGGAAACCGATCACGACGCGATTTTTCGTGGCGAGGCGGTCTCCGGCTGGAAAACTCTCTACGAGACGTCGCCATGCCTGCCGGTGCATGGGCCGCAGCGCCGGCACGGAATTCCGTTCGTCGGCTATTTCGGCGGCGGGCGAATGGCGCTGCTCGACGACAAGACGCTGCTCCTGACTGTCGGTGACTTCGGTTTCGATGGCCTGGCCTCGGAGGATGCCTATTCGCAGGACCCCAGGACGTCCTACGGCAAAACCGTGACGATCGATATCGATACGGGCCACGCCACGATTTTCACCACCGGCCACCGCAACCCGCAGGGCCTCTATCGCGCGCCATCCGGCGTCATCTGGTCCACCGAGCATGGCCCGCAGGGGGGCGATGAACTCAACCTGCTGACGCAAGGCGCAAACTACGGCTGGCCGTTCGCGACCTACGGAACGGACTACGGCTCATTCGCCTGGTACCTGAACAGGCCGGAATCGGAGCAGAAGGATTTTCGTCCGCCGGTGTTCGCCTGGGTGCCCTCGATCGGGGTTTCAAATCTGATCGGAGTCGAGCGCGAATTGTTTCCGCAGTGGAAAGGCCAGTTGCTGATCGCCTCGCTCAAGGCCAAAACGCTGTTTCGCGCGCGCATACGCGACGATCATGTCGCGTATCTCGAGCCCATCGTGATCGGCAGCCGAATCCGGGACATTATCGAAGGCCATGATGGCCGCATCGTTCTGTGGACCGACGACGACACACTGGTGACGCTGCGTCCGACGCACGGCACCAGCGGCGAGGCACTGTTCGCGGAAAAATGCAGCGGCTGCCATCAGTCGAAGGAAGTCAGCGGAAATCGGATCGGTCCGAATCTGTCCGGCGTGGTCGGGCGACGCGTCGCGTCGCTCAAGAGTTATCCGGATTATTCGCCGAGCCTGCGCCGTCTGGGCGGCGTGTGGACAAGGGAACGGCTGGATGCATTTCTCACATCGCCGCGCAGTGTCGCGCCAGGCACCGCGATGGAATTTGCGGGAGACGTGAATGCCGCGGAACGGGCCGCGATCATCGATTATCTGAGAACGCCGCGTTGAGTTCACGCAACGAGCGCCGCTGCATTTAATGCAGGCTACGGTTTTTCGTCCGGCGCGTGCGGCTTGCCTGCGCGTCGATCATGCGCTGGGACGACGCCATGTCCCGGCGATGCGCGGCGAAGCGGGCGGTTTGTCCGTTGATCGTCCGCAGCAGCATATTCAACAATCGCAGTCGTGCCTCGATCAGCAGTCTTTCCCGCTCGGCTGACCGGCTCGACACGTTGCTTTCGGTCCCGACGTTCGGACGCGAATAATCTGCGTGCGATCGTTTTTTATGGTTCGAACCAAGGCCCATAGCGAGCCATCCTTTGAGGTTTTAAACCGGCGATAGCAGCAACCTTATACCGCCTGCATGAGGCTTCAATGAAAGCCGTCAATTATACTGAAGCGTCAAGCTTAATACCCCACGATCAGGTTAAATCTGGAACCGGTATTTGCGCGAGGTCAAACTGAGGGCCATTTTCTGAGCCGGCGTGCGCTGGGGCGATCGTTGCAATGATGTTTTATTTATCTGAATCACAGACCGCGGTTCGATCAATGCGCGCGGGATGAGCATCGCCGAAGCCGGATCGATTGCGCTATGTCCGATAGACGACACAGGCCGTCATCACTCCCGATCCATTTTCAAGGCTTTGCCGATCTGCTCGAGAACGTCCGAGTCCGCGTCGTCGTCTTGCGAGGCAGCGGTTGCGGACTCGCTGCCGGAGCTTGCGTCAGGCACGACTGACAACGGAGCGGTTTTGCGAATCCAGTTTCGCGCGCTGACCGCTTTGATGGCTTGGATCATTTCGTCCCGGGGATGGGTGCCTGCGGTCAGCAGGCCCTTGAAATAGATCATCCAGAGATGATCCTCCCGGGCCCGCCGGAGAATGGCGAACCGCGCGGTGATCGCATCGAATGCGCGCGAGCTGAAATTCGTGATGCGCTGTTCGAGAGATTCTGCGGGTGCGCGTCGGGTTTGCGACCAGTGAAGAATCCACATCACCGCGATTTCGGTGACACTGGCCTGTATGGAGGACGCGAGCTCGTCGGCCGGCGCCGGTGTGTGTTCGCTTGCGGCTGTGGAGCGATTTTCCGGACGGGAGGGCGTGCCGGGCGGGGTTGAGGTCCCGGTGCCGGAAGGCCGTTTGCTGTCAATCACCGCGCGCTCCGTGATCCTGCAATATCGCTTGCGGGCGGTTATTCCGGGGAGGGCGGGGGCGGCGACATCAAGGGTCCGCCAAATGCCAACCCCTTTTGCACAGGCCAGAGAGGCCCCGATCATCCCGCCTGCGAAACCGGTCGCAGGCGGCGGTCTGTTTGCGGTTCACTGCGATGACGCGCAGCGCAGGAGCAATCCTAGTGGAAGAGATTCCAGAACCAGTCCCAGAAATTCCAGTCTCCTCCCGGATTTCCAGGATTGGGCTGGCCACCGCCATCCCAGCGCCCGCCGGATTGCGCGATAGCTTTGGAATTGAGCGACGTGGAGAGCAGCATCGTGATCACCGGAGGAGTCACGGCCGCGAACTTCCCGCACGAAACCAGAAATTTTCGCCGGTCTTCGTTGGCGTCGTCAGCAGGCGCTGGCTTGTCTTCCTGAGGCGACATTTTCATCACCCTTGCTTGTATTTCGATTAAACCGAGTTCGACGCGATTTCTTTATTTAATTACCTCGAATATTAACTGTCAATCGCAATGGATATAATATTTAATTTACAGTGGAGCGTGTGACTTGTTCGACGACTCCGCGGCGACAAATTTGTCGCGACGGCACATGACCAGTCACGCTGCGACGTGTAGGAACAACGATGCATCACGCGCGGATTTTTTCTGGACCTGACGCGAAGTATCGGGTTTTGCGGATGTTTCGGCCCGCAGAAGGCGCTGCGTTCGTCCTGCTCGGCGATCAGGCGGCTATTTTTCACGAGGCCGGCCAGAAGATTTACGCCCTCAATCAGACCGCCGCTTACATCTGGTGCTGCGTCGAGGAAGGCAAAACGATCGACCAGATCTGCGACGATCTGGCGCGCTCAGGCACGCACGCGGACGCCGCGCGACAATATGTCCGACAGGCCGTTGCCAGTTGGCTCAGGCTCGGCGTGCTCAGGGCGGAGTGCGATCCCGCCGCCGCGGATATTCAGGCGAACCGTGCATTCAACATCCGTCTCGCGCATTTCAGCGCCACCCTTCGCGCGGCCGACGCCCATGCCGCCCGTTTGCAGACGGCGTTCGGCCGCCACGCCGTACCCGCCGGGGATGTCGCGCAGGTTCTTCGGGTGATCGAGGACGACGGCCTCGTCCATGTCTTTCACAACGAATTCAGCGTGATCTGCTGCGACCCCGACGAACTCGTTCCGGCGATCAGGGCCTACCTCACCGAGCAGGTTGTGACGGTGGGAGGCCTGGGAGAGCGGCCCGGCATTGCGTTTCATGCCGCCTGCCTGGAGCGCGGCGGACGAAACCTGTTGATCAGCGGCGCTCCGGGCGCCGGCAAGACGACGCTCGCGGCGCGTCTGACCCACTCCGGCTTCGGCTATGGCGGCGATGACGTCGTGCTAATCACGCCCGATGGCCAGGCGGCAGGAGTTCCTCTGGCCCCCGCGGTGAAATCCGGCGCCTGGGGGATGGTCCGGGAGTTCTATCCCGATCTCGATCACGCGGAAGTCCATCGGCGGCCCGACGGCAAGAGCGTGCGTTATCTCGACCTTCCGCAGCAGGCCTCCGACGCGCGGCATCCGGTGGGCTGGATTGTTTTCATCAGGAGAACGGGCGGGCCCGCAAACCTGAAGCCGCTTGCGCCGATGGAAGCCCTGTCGCTCATCATGGAAGGATCGTATTTCGCCGGGGGGCGGACTGACCGTAAAACCTTCAAGTCGCTGGTTCGCGCCGTAGCCTCCGCCAGCGTGTTCGAACTGACGTTCTCCGACCTGAACGAAGCGAACGATGCGATCGTTCGTCTGTGCGATGGCTAGGCCGCGCGCGCCGATCCACGGCCTGTGCGCTTGTCTCCGGGGCGCGCCTCCGGACGGCGTCGACTGGATGTCCGTGATCGGTCTCGCCAACCAGACGCTGACGACGCCCGCGTTAAAAGACGCCGTCGAACAGTCACCTGCGCGGGTGCCGGACGACGTCACCGGTTACATCAATGACATGTTCGCGCGCAATCTGGTGCGTAACGATCGCCTTTCGGCCCAGTTGTCCGAGGCTTTGGCCGCGCTCAACGAGGAAGGCATCACGCCGGTTCTGGTGAAGGGCGCCGCGATGCTGACGACATTGCCGCGCGAGCGAATGGCGCGCCGGCTGGTTTCCGATCTCGATATTCTGGTCTCGCCGCAGGACGCCGCACGGGCGCTCGATCGCCTCACCAGGCTTGACTATCGTGCGTATTTTCAGGCTCCGGCCGGCGCACCCCGGTGGTACGCCGATCTGGAGCGGCCGGGCGATGCCGGCATGATCGATCTCCAGCAGGATCTGCCCGGCCATGGCCTGTTCTACAGTGCGGTAGGCGATTCAAAGCAGCATTTCATGCTGCAATCGTGGAACGGCCGGACAGCTTATATTCCTTCGCCGACCTATCATGCATTCATGCTGATCCTGCACGATCAGTTTCAGGATGCCGATTACTGGGTCGGCAGAACCGATCTCCGGCATCTTCTCGACCTTCGCGAAATCGTCAATGCGCCGGAAGGCATCGACTGGACGCGTCTGGCCTCGTTCGCGTCCGGCAAGCTGGCGCGAAACGCGATCGAGACGCAGGCGGTGGCGCTGTTCGCGCTGCTTGGCGTCACGGTGCCGGCCGAGATGCGCTCGCGCCTCGTGCCGCGACTTCAGCACCGGCGGCGCATGCTGCAGATCAGATGGCCTGCACTTGGGCCTGCGCTTTTGACGACAGCCCTGCTCGATTACGGGAATTATCGGGCCGAGTTCGCTCCGCGAAAAAATGTGGTGAACGAACGCGCAAGAACGCTGCCCCGGCTGGACACCGCGCGTTTTCTGTTCGATCTCGCCCGAACGCAAAGTCCCGGGAAAATCTGACTGCTCAAGCAATAGTGTAGGCGCCACAGGTACAATCGTGCCCTCCGCCTTGGGTTGAATACAGACATTCAATCCACACTCACCTAAGCTCGCACGCGGCTCACGATTTTGAGCCGTGACCTGGTGGGAGGCTCGGATGGCAATCCGCAAAGGCGTCTTGTTTGAAGTTCAGCGATCTCTCACACGGATTCGCGCAGCCAGAATACAATTTGTCCCTTTATCGATGGATCATTCAAATCCGTCGGCCATGACTTTTCAGATCGGGCTTCGGGATGTTTTCCTGTCTGAAATCCGGACGATCAGCGCCAATCTCCGGCGCATGAAGCGCATGTATCCGGAAAGCTCTCCGTATCCTGCGGCGGGCAGGGAGCGCCGGAAACGCAGATCAAGGGCTGCTGCACGCCATTCAGGACGCACGGCGCGGCGCGCGCGAATCTGACATCTCGAATATCTATCTGGAATATCTGGAGAGAACTCGAGGATTCAGGGCTGCGGGGTAAACGCGAGGCCGGATGCGGGCCGAACGGCGTCTGTCAGTTGAATTGAACAGCCTGCCGTTCGGTCATAGGCATCGATGCGCCACTATCCGTCGCTGCTGGCGCCGGCGTGGGCGATCCTGAAGTCCTCGATCTTGTGACCACGGCGGAGTGCGGCGACAAGCCATCGGGGTTGTTTTCCGCGGCCCGACCAAGTTTCGGAAAGCACGGAGGGATTGCGATATTTGGGCAGAATCTTGGGATATTTCCGCCGCGGCCTGTCGGAGCTTGCGACGGGTACCGATTTTAATGAATGACTTGTTCCCGGCGGTTGACGGAGCCGGGCGAGGCGCTTCTCCAACTGGCGCTTCTCGGCGACGATCCTGCCGGTTAAAATTTTTGTGATTTTTTCGTGGAGCGACCAAAGCTCTTCGAACTGCATTTCATCCAGATGTCGCATAGGGCTCTCACAATTGCTGTTCTTCGCTATGAACGTACAATTTCCAGAAACCTCATTCCCCTGGCGCTGACTGAAGAATTTCAAAAGGCAGTTTTTTAGATCGGGATTATATTAATCCGATTCTTAGGTTACGGATCATTTAATTTTTAAGTCCCTGTCATTTTCCAAAGGAAATCCAAAAAATGAAAAAAATGTGACGATGCTATCTGGAATTTCAATATAGACATGTCAGAATGAGTAGGTCCGCTCATGTTGGCCCTCGCAGGCCATCGGCGGCGGTATTGCAGGATTACTGATTATCGAGGCCCGAACGCCTTCGGAATATGCATTTTGGGGAGGCAAAGCGGGCTAAACTAATAATTTTGGGGTAATTCACGTGTCCCGACTTCAAAGATAAGATGATTTGTTTCCAAGGGGGGCGATTATTAGTCCGGTATTCCGGGTGAATATTGGATTGCTGGTTGCTTTGGAGAGTACAATGGGTGCGACCACCAGTAAGGTGTCTACGTCGATCGAATCTCCGCTCACTCGCATTCGGAAGGCCAAACAAGAAGTTCTTCCTTTTTCAGTAGATTTCTCCTGTTCCGCGCTCGAATCGCAGATTGCACTGCGTGAAAGACTGTTGAAGGACCTTGAGGTCGTCCGCCTGCGGCTGCAGCGCTTTGGCGAGCGTGACAGCCGTCGCGTTGCGGAGGGGCGTTATCGCCGGCCTATCGGCCGGGTTTCCGAGCGTGGAATTAGCCAGAAGAAGGTCCCAGTGGATAACGTCAGAAATCAAACCGCATAATACGCGGAACACACAGCAATCCCAATCAGTTAACTGGATTGAATAACTGTCGTCCGACGAAAGTTCGTCGTGCGTCGATAATCGTTGGCGCCATCGAGCCAATGCGACGCATTGAAAGGGAACACGTTATGGACTACATGTGTGACTTGGAATTTGGAATGCGGATCTATGTCGATGAAGAAAAACGATCTGGAAAACATGTCGATTGACGATCTCTGGACTCTCCATGAGACAGTCAGCCAGATTTTGTCGGAGAGGATTGCGTCGGAAAAGCGCGAACTGGAGAAGCGCCTGGCGTATCTGAACGGCGGCAGAGATGCGATTGCAAAGGGAGCAGAACTGGCGTCCCGCAGCACCGAGGGTAAACCTCGCCGCAAATATCCCAGAGTTCTGCCGAAGTACCGCAATCCCGCGATGCCTTCCGAAACCTGGTCCGGGCGCGGCAAGCAGCCGCGCTGGCTGGTTGCGGCAATCAAGTCTGGTCGCAAGATCGACGATTTCAAAATTGGCGCCGGCGCGAAAGGCCGGCGAAACAGGGCGTAGTCTGCGCCGCAGGGGATTCCTGTTCCTGCGAAGTTGCGTGAAGCTAGGTGCGCGCCGATTTTTCCGGCGCGCCTGTCATTTTTCTCCAGTCATTTCCGCTTTATCTCGACTCCCGCATCCGGAATCCGAGATTCTTGCGTCATGAGCGCTCACGTCCGTGAATGCCGTGGCATCCGGGCCAACGAGTGCGATTTTTGATGCCTGATCACGCGCCGCCGCGCGCGTTTCGGTGGCTGGCCGACTAAGCGATTTGAAGGTTGGGACTGCCAGGTTTGATGACGTCGGGGTCAATACGCGTTGCGTGCGCGAAAAACCTCAATCGCGGTCTGGAGGATGATCATGATGTCGAGGCCGAGGCTCCAGTTATCGATATACCAGAGGTCGTGCTCGACCCGGCTTTCGATCTCGCGCGGCGAGGGTGTCGGCCCGCGAAAACCGTTCACTTGAGCCCACCCGGTTAGTCCCGGTTTGACCCGCTGGCGAAAAGCGTAGCGCCGGATCACCTTGTCGAACTGGCTGTCATGAGCCAGAGCGTGGGGGCGGGGACCGACAAGAGACATGCTGCCGCCCAGCACGTTCAGCAACTGAGGCAGTTCGTCGATGCTGGTGCGTCGCAGCCACGCGCCAAGGCGGGTAATCCGCTGATCGCAAAGAGTGGCCTGCGCGATCACCGGCCCATCCTCGAGGACTGTCATGGTCCTGAACTTGAAGATCTGGAAACTGCGCCCGTTGAATCCGCAGCGCCGCTGCCGGAACAGCACGGGTCCATGCGAGTCGAGCTTGATGGCGATCGCCACGATGGTCAGCAGGGGCAGCAGGGCGACCAGCCCCACCGTCGCCAGAACAATATCGATCGTGCGCTTTGCGGCACGCTCGCCCGGCGTCAGCGGCCCGCGCTGCACTTCGATGCAGACGGAGTTTCCGATTTCGTGCGACGGGCGCCTGAAAATCTCCGACATCGCGCCGACCGGAATGAGATTGACCGGGCAGGGCAGGATTCGAAGCTCGGCGATCAGGTCGCGCAGCTCCGGCCAGTGATTGAGGTCGGCGCCGACAAGAATTTCCTCGATCTCCGATCCGCGCACGCAGGCAATGGTCTTTGAGATGACCTCTTCGCGCTTGCGCGCGCCGCGTTCGGGCGGCGGCAGCTTGAAATGACGTTCGAGGCGAAAGCCGAAGCTCATCAGGATGTGAGGCAGATTCGGCTGCGTGGAGTATCTGTAGTCGGTGAGCAGAACCACCTTGCGGCCCGAAAACCGCCCCTTGATCACGGCTTCCGCAAGCACGCTTCTCCAGAAAATCCGGTGGCCAGCCAGCGCGACGAAACCTCCCACCGCGAAGAGCATGCTCGCGTCGCGGGAGAACTCGCTATTGATCTTCAGCACGAAGACGGTGCTGGCGAGGAGCAGGAAGACCGCCGACCAGATCATCAGAATAGTGCTGATCTGATGGCGCAGGTCGAGCAGTTGCGATGGCTTGTACATTCCTCGGCTTTTCATCATGGAGACGAAAAGCGTGGCCACGACGGCTGCGGCGCCGAGAAATTTCATGACGTCGCCGGACGTGCCGTAGATGCGCAGATGATGCGTGACGCCTGCAAGGAGACTCGCCGACAGGATGATAAGGACGTCAGTCAGAACCGTGAAAGGCTCGACGGAATCGTAACTGATCGGCCACTTGCGATCAGGAGCCTGCGGTTTTCCGAGGCCGCGGACCGCGACGCTTCTGGCTATGTCCAGGTCACGCTTGACAAAATTCATTGACGGTCCCTGCCGACCAGGTCCCTATTATTAAATGATAATTAAATACGCCGGTATATTTAAATTAGCAAGAAATTAAATATCGGAGTTTTATATTCCGGCGGGCGCTCGCCCGCGTTCAATCCGCGTTAACCGGTTGATTTCTAGGATAGTGCGCCGGTGGCCACTGTCGGGAAGCGGACGTGCTGTACGTGATTGCCATTCACTTTCTCGTAGGGTTGGTGACGGGCTGCCTTTTCCGGGTTCGGACGCTGCTGTTTCTGGCGGTGATCGTCCTGATGGAATGCACCGCCGTCGCCATCGTCCTGGGCGCCGCAGCGGGGTTGTGGTCGCTGGCGGCGCTGGTTGCGATCCAGGCCGGTTATCTGGGCGGGATTTACGTCCGCAGCCTGTTCGAGAAGGCAGGCATCGCCCAGCCGAATGCCGATGTCGGCCGTCTTCGATAACCCTCGTTATTAAAGTGAGCCTTTGCGGTGAATCGCGAAGCCGCGCGACCCGGCGACCGGGATCCGCCTTAACCTGACGGGAGCCGGGTAAGACCCTGCGTTTACTGCAGGCCCGTCCGCAGCGTCGCGAGGTAGGCGGGGTCGCTTTCCGCCACCGCATGCTCAACGGCGGCCTGTCCCTGCGCCGAGGCTGTTTTGTACACCGTGGAGAGCGCGGGCCTCAGGGCAGGTGCCCGGGTCATGATGGTGCGGATGTCGCGGCTCAACATGTCCCTGATCTCGGCATCCTGCAGCAGGGGCGGGCGCAGCGAGATCTTGATGCGCAAGGGAAGCAGCGCCAGTTCGTTCGGCGCCGTGTAGTACGACATCTTGAGCAGGGCGTCGGGCTGGTAACGGCGCCAGTCATAGCGATTGGCCATGGCCGCGAACACGAGCCAGACGTCGCCGCGGTGCGGAGAATACTGCACGGCGTGTCCGAGACTCGTCAGGGCGTCCTTGTTGAGTGTGTCGTCGAGATTCAGCCCCGCCCCGGAATCCCGCCAGAGCAGGCCGGCATAGGTGAAGGCGCTTTCGGCCCACAGATCGCCCCGCACCACCGCGAGCGACGCGGCGCGCTGGGCATTGTCGCGCTCCAGCCGGGCGATGAGGCTTGTCGGCTGATCGACCGGAAGCTGGATGCGGTGATTGTGAAAGTATTCGGCCGGCAGGATCCAGCCCGCCTGCGCCGCCAGAACCAGACCGAACGCCACAAGGCTGAGGCGGAACCACACGGGCACGGTGTCAGCCAGCGCCATTGCGAACTCGCTGGTGTCGGGCGCGCGTCGTTCGGCGGATGCCGGAGATATCTGCAACGTCTTGGCGGCGAAGTCCGGCGCGCTCCAGCTTCTGCTCTGGGCGAGCGCAAGGCCGATGGTCGCGCTGGTGAGCAGCAGCACGCCGAGGCCGAGGGTGCCGGGATTGGCGAGCGATGCGATAAGAACCGCGATGATGCAGCCCGCGCCCGCGCTGGCGTAGAAATGGTCCCGGCCGCGCATCAGCGCGCGTTTGAAAAGAACCCCTGCCCCGATGATGGCGGCGGCGATCAGCGCCCACAGAAAGGGGCGCCCCATTTCCATCGTGACGATCGCCAGCGCCGGTGCGGACGGAGACGGAAAATGGTTGTCGATGGTGCGGTAGATCGGGAAAAGCGCCTCGAAGGTTCCTGCCCCGGTCCCGCTCCAGCTCGCATCGGACAGCATCCGGTCGACGGTCGCGATCGACGGCGGCGGTTGAGCCGACAGGGCCAGCGTCAGGTCGACATTCCGGTTGGACGGCGCGATGGCGACAAAGCCGGCGAGGCCGATGATGACGGCAGCGGCGATGCCGGACTTTCCCCAAGAGCCGAGGCGTAACTGGCGGATGGCCAGTGCACTGATCATGATGCTCACGCCGCACGCGGCGGCGAGCAGCAGCGCCGGATCGCCGGCGAGCACAATCACCGACAGGCAGACGAGGAAGGCGGCAGCCGCGCCCGCAAGCGGAGCGATCAGTTGCGAGTTCGGACGGTTGTCCCGCATGCGTCGCATGCGATGGTTGTCATGCATGCAGATCGCGGTTGCGCATGCCAGCACGAGGCCGATGGCGGCAATGTCGAGCGCCTGCGCGCGGTGTGCGGAGAGATTGAATCCCGCCGCATGCAGGTAGCCGAAATGCGCGCTCACCGCGCCGGCGGCCGCGATCAACGTTGCGATCACGGTGAGTGCGATCAGGACGACCTGGGCGCGGCGCCGGTCAAGCGCGACGGCGGTGGCGATCACCGCGATGGCGAGGGCCAGGGCGTATCGCGAGAAGGCAAGGAGCGTGGCGCCGATGTCGGCGCTGATCGCTCCCGAGAAGGGCTCGCCGAGCGCCTCTGACGCGCTTTCCCAGATGGGATGGGCCAGCCACGGGCTGGACACCGGGATGATCTGACCCAGCATCCAGACGCCGGGGACGAGCGCGATCAGGACAACGGGCTTGATGAGAACGGCGAGCCGGCGAAATTCGGCCGCGTGCAGCGTCACCGCGATCAGGATGACGGACACCGCGGCGATCGCCCCGACAACTCCCGTGGAAAATGCCCCCTCCATGGCCGAGAACAGGGGAGCAGCCACGATGAGCGAAACCAGGATCGCGAAGACAGCAGTCACTCGGCAATCACCATGATCGATGATTGGGTAACATGCCCAACTTGTGGCGGCCTTACAAGCAAGGCTGGTGGCGGGTTGCGATGCAAAAGCCCGCGATCAGGCTTATGGCGCCTGCCGTCAGGAACGCTGAAGCCCGAGGACGAAAGTATCCTACGGGCTGAGCGGCGTGTTGATGATGGTCGTCGAGCCGACGCCGTTGATCGCGGCCTTCAGGGCGTAACCGTTGGTCGCATAGATGATCGGGTCGTTGGCCGTCGCCATGATCGTGCGCAGGAAGTTCAGGAACTTCGTGGTTTCGACCGAGGCCGCGTTCGAGATGTAGATCACGTCCTTGTTGCGCATCTCGAATGTCTGGGCGAGGAAATATCCCGACGGATCGCGCAGGTTCACGTTGTAGATGACCGGAATGATCGGACCGAGGAATTTCGAGCAATCGATGCCGAGACGCTCGGCCACCTCACGCGTTTCGCCGCGATAGAGGAAGACCGAAGCCGGATCCGCCAGTGAATCGCTGAGGCCGCCGTGCTTGCCGACAGCTTCGGCGAGCGTGAGCCGCCATGCATCGAACTTGTACTGTCCCTGCGTGCCGGCCGCGCCGAACGCCACGAAGGTTTGCGGCTGGCTATAGAGATAGATCGTGTCGTTCGGAAGAACGTAGATGTTGTTCGTCGGCTCGTAGACCAGCGCGCCGAACGGGACGCTGGCGCGGTGCCCGGCGCGCTCGAGCGTCACCCAGACGTCGTAGCCCTGCGAGTTCGGGCCGCCCGCGCGCGTGATCGCATCCAGAATACGCTCGCCGGACGCGCTGGCCGGGAAGCGCCCGGCGGCGCGGACATCGCCGAGCACGCTGATGAGCGAGGCCTTCTGGTCCACCAGCGAGACCACCGCCTGAGGATCGATGGCGCGGTTCTTCAGCGCCGCGACGATTGCCTGCTGGACCTCGGAGGGGGTCTTGCCCTTTGCCGTGATCGCCCCGGCATACGGCACCGAAATGTTGCCGTGGTTGTCGACCGCCTGATTGGGGATCGTGACGTAGTTACCCGGGCGCACGCCCGCTTCGGCTGGAATAAAGAGACCGCCTGCCGCCGCCTCGAAGATCGTCACGCTGACGGTGTCGCCGATTCCAAAGCGGAACGCCTTCGGCGGGCTGCGATTGGCGAACGCGGTCGAGAGCCGCGGGGTGTACTGAGCCAGGATCTTGACGACGTTCGGCTCGAGCTTGACGAAGGCGTAGGGAAGGCTGTCCGGCTCCGCCGTGTGCATCCGGACGTCCATGCTCTGGGGTCCGCTGGCGGGCATGATGGTGCAGCCACCGCATGAGAATGCGGCGATGACCAGCGAGGCCTTCGCCCAGTTATATCCGGTGCCGAACAGAATTAAATCCCCGCATGGTCCCCTTGGTCAGCCCTAAGCTGACACTCCCGTGCGATTCAGGCCAGCGTTTCCATGCGCTGAGGACGCTGGAAACTGGGTTTTGTTGCCTGTTTGCCACACCGTATCGCCCTGCCAAGGCATGGCGCCCGGTACCGGCGCGGCCTCAAAAGCCCCGCTAGGTTGAATAGCCGTACCGAGCATAATGTTTATTGCTGTAATAATCGTTATGATAATTGTCGTAGCGCTTGATGGCCTGCATGTCGGTCTTGTTCAGGACGGCTCCGATCAGCGCTTCGTGCAGGTTGGGCGCGGTATGAAGCGCATGCTGGACCACATCGGTCTTGGTCCGCCCCCATTCGATCGCCAAAACGAAACAATCGATCAGCGGCGCCGTCGCTCTCACGTCGACGATGGGGGCCAGCGGCGGAAGATCCACGACGACATAATCATAATTGGCCCGCAGACTGTCGATCAGCTTCTTGGTCGGCGGCGCGGACAAAATCTCGCTGGTATGAAAAATAGGCTTCTTTTTCACGGTGGGCAGGAAGGCAAGGTTGGTCTTGGGGTCGTGCCAGATGGCCTCCTCGATCGGGCATCTGCCGAAAATCGCTTCGATAATCCCGGCCTGGGCATTGGGCGCCAGGCTCCGTGACAGGGATGGATTCCGCAGGTCGCAATCGACCAGAATGACGCGCATCCCGGCATGGGCCATGAGCTGGGCGAGGGCGGCGGCGATGGTCGATTTACCTTCGTTCGGCAGGGACGAGGTGATGCCGACGACCTTATTGGACGTGTTCGTCACATTTAAATCGACCGCCAGTTTAATCGACCGGATCGACTCGGCGAACCGGGACAGCGGCGCCTCGGTCGCCGCCCAATAGGCTCCCGAGCGGCGCACAATGGTTCTGGGCGGCAGGCCCTTGTCGATCTGGTCCCGTTCGCGCGGCATGGGGCGGGGTTCGGTGTTGCCCGTCAGCAGCGGCACGAGGGACAGACAGGGCAGATGCAGGGTCGTCTCGACCTGCGCGGCAGTCCGGAAAACACGATCCAGCACGTCCCGCAGAAATCCGAGACCGACGCCGAAGGCGAGGCCGCCAAACAGGCCGAGCGCCAGATACAGCGCCGCCTTCGGCTTGCTTTTGCCTTCGGGCGGTGAGGCGGGTGAAATCACCCGCGCGTCGGTGATGGGGAAGGATTCCTGCTGGATCGCGCCCATGTAGCGCTGCAGGAAGCTTTCATAGAGGCTGCGATATCCCTTCGCGCTGGTTTCGAGTTCGCGCATCGTCGACTCGGCCGAATTCGTCGCCCGCGATTGCGAGACCGCCTGGGCGAGCTGTTTCTCGATTTCATCCTGCCGCTGCTTGGCGACCTCGTAGTCGCTTCGGGCCGCTTCCGCGAGGCGGCGCACCTCGTCCAGGATGGAGTTGCGCAGATCGCGCATCTTGGTGCGCAGGTTCACCACCGCCAGATGATCCCGCCCCAGGCGCGCCGAGAATTCCGCTTCGCGCCGCGCATATTCGAGATACTGCTGGCGCAGATTGTTGATGATCGGGCTGGTCAGGGTGTCCGAAATGGACGCATCGAGCTTGGGATTGGCCGAATTCGCGCTGGCGTCATTCAGGCGAACCACGGTTTCGAACCTGTTCAGGCGCGCCAGCGCATCGGATGTCTGGGCCCGAGCCGCGACGAGACGGCTGTTGAGCTCCGTCACCCGCTGCTCGTCCATGAGTTTGCCGCCGGCGGCAACAATGTTGTTCTGCGATTTGAAGGCGTTGACCGCCCGCTCGGCGGTCAGGGCCTGCTGCCCCAGTTCCTGCAGCCGCTGCTGAAGCCACGCGGTCGCGGTGCGATTGGCTTCAAACTTCGCGTTGAGCTGGTCGGCGATGTAGGTGTTGGCGATGGTGTTGGCGATCTGGGCCGCGCGCTGGGGATTGCTGGAGCTGTAGCCGATCTCGATGACGTTGCTGTAGCCGATCCGGCCGGCCGTCAGCCGATCCTGGAACGCCGAGATGATCTCGTTGGATGGCGGCTGGTCTCCCGTCCGCGCCTCGCGCTTCTGGGGTTCTCCGCCTAGCAACTCCATCAGGCGGTTGAACAGCCGCGGCAGGGGTTTGGACGGCGTCGTGAAATCGGGATCCTGCTCGAGCTTGAGCTGGTTGATGACAGAGGCGGCGATGGCCTTGGATTTGAGAATCTGAAGCTGGCTTTCCAGTTGCGCGACGTCGAGCGGGGAGTCCGGCAGGATCGACTGCTGCTGGACGAACTGGGCCTTGGGGTTTCCGAGCAGGATCTTGGCGTAGCTCGTATATGTCGGCGGTGTCGCACGCAGCAGGATCAGGCTGCAGGCCACCATCAGGGCGGTGGTGAATAAAATGACGATATACTGCCGGCGGGCGAAGCCGAGCGTGAAATTAACCAGATCTCCGAGTCCGCCCTGACTGTCCTGATCCAGCGCGAATTCACTCGCCGCCATCACGCGTGACCGGTCGCCCTGAGGAGTATGAAGCATCCAAATGGCTCCATTTGGCCGTGATTTCAGCGATGCGCGGACGGGCCTGACGGGACGAACCATATCATAGTCAGCACCGCGGTCTCGTCATTAGCGTGTGAACCATGATTTATATTCGTTTGGTCGAGCCATTGCATTAAATCAGATTATATCCAATAATATAAATCAATGATTTTATTATCTGACGATTTATATGATTAATTGCCGCAGACGGTGATTTCTGCGGCACATCGCCGGAGGCGAGGCCGTCAGCGGTGAGGACGGAAAGCGATTTGGGCGCCCCAGCGGCTACGCGTGAGATGTCTGATGCAGATGGATATTCATTCGCTGGCGATCCCCGACGTCAAACTCATCAAGACCACGCGCGCGGCCGATGCCCGCGGATTTTTTTCCGAGACCTATGTGCGGTCGGCGTTTGCCGAGCATGGCCTCGAGCATGATTTCGTGCAGGACAACCAGTCCACGTCGATCCTTGCGGGAACCGTACGAGGGCTCCACTTCCAGCAGCCTCCTTTCGCGCAGACCAAGCTTGTGCGCGTGCTGAGCGGCCGCATTCTCGATGTCGCGGTGGATCTGAGGACATCGTCGCCGACCTACGGCCAGCATGTGACGGCCGAACTGAGCGACGCGAGCGGCGACCAGCTTCTGGTTCCGGCGGGCTTCGCGCACGGTTTCTGCACGCTCGAGCCGCACTCCGTCGTTTTCTACAAGGTCGATGCGATTTATTCGGCCGCGCATGACCGAGGCCTCAACTGGGCCGATCCGACGCTGGCGATCCGATGGCCGGTGGCGGCCGAGCAGGTCATCCTCTCGGACAAGGACCGCAAACTGCCGATGCTTGAGGATCTTGCGCCTGTTTTCTGAGCGGGCTTGTGGAGCGTTCCGATGCGCGTGCTGGTGACGGGGGGAGCTGGGTTTATCGGGTCGGCGGTGTGCCGCCGGCTTGTCGGCGAGTATGGTGCTGCGGTGGTCAACGTCGACAAGCTGACCTATGCGGCCAATCCCCGCTCGCTCGATCCCATCGCAGCCGATCCGCGTTACGCGTTCGAGCAGGCGGATGTCTGCGACCGGGCCGCACTGGATGCGCTGTTCGCGCGATATCAACCGTCCGGCGTGATCCACCTTGCCGCCGAAAGCCATGTCGATCGTTCGATCACGGGATCGGCGGCTTTCATCGACACCAATTTCGTCGGCACCTACCATCTCCTGGAAGCCGCGCGGCACTATTTCGATCAGCTTGCGCCGGAACGCCGCGCGCAGTTTCGCGTCGTGCATGTGTCGACCGATGAAGTCTATGGCTCGCTGGGCGCGGAGGGGCTGTTTCGCGAGGATACGCCCTATCAGCCCAGTTCGCCTTACTCCGCGAGCAAGGCGGCGTCCGATCATCTCGCGCATGCCTGGTTCACGACGTATGGCCTGCCGGTGATCGTGTCCAACTGTTCCAACAACTACGGGCCGTACCAGTTTCCGGAAAAACTCATTCCGCTGACCATCCTCAACGGCATCGAGGGCAAGCCGCTGCCGGTCTATGGCCGCGGCACGAATGTCCGCGACTGGCTTTATGTCGATGATCATGCCGAAGGGCTCATCACTCTCCTCACGAGCGCGCGCCCCGGAGAGAAATACAATTTCGGCGGCAACAGCGAGCGGACCAATCTCGATGTGGTCGAACTGATCTGCGACATCCTCGATCGCGTGATGCCCGCGCCGGAGGAAAGGCGCTCGCTGATCAAATTCGTGGCAGACCGGCCCGGGCACGACCTGCGCTATGCGATCGACGCATCGAAAGCGCGCCGCGAGCTTGGCTGGGCTCCGAGGGGCACATTTGAACACGGGATCGAGCAGACGGTCCGCTGGTATCTCGACAATCGCGCATGGTGGGCGCCTTCCCGCACGCACGTGTACACGGGGGAGCGCCTTGGCCTCGTTCATGCCTCATAGCGGAGCGCGGCCGCATGGCCCTGTTCTCGTGATCGGCAAAAGCGGCCAGCTGGCGCGATGCCTTCACGATGCGGCCGCGCGACGGAATCTGGCAGCGGTCTGCGTCGGACGTCCGGACATCGATCTCGAGCAGGATTGCAATATCGCCGATGCGATTGCCGGAATCTCTCCGGCCGCCATCATCAATGCCGCGGCATATACGGCGGTCGATCGTGCGGAAAGCGAACCGGAGCGCGCCAACCGGGTGAACCGCGACGCCGCCGGGCGACTGGCCGCCGCGGCGAGGCGGCAGGGTGTTCCTTTCATCCACGTGTCGACCGATTACGTGTTCGATGGCCGCAAGCCTTCGCCGTATTGCGAGGACGATCCAACGAGCCCGCTCAACGTCTACGGCCGCTCGAAGCTCGAGGGCGAAATCGCGGTGCGCGACGCAAACCCGGACGCGGTCGTGTTGCGGACCGCGTGGGTCTACAGCCCGTATGGACAGAACTTCGTGCGGACCATGCTGCGGCTGGCCGCGACGCAATCCACCGTCCGGGTGGTCAGCGATCAGCGCGGGTCGCCGACCTCGGCAGCCGATCTTGCCGAAGCGATCCTGACGATCGTGCATCAGGCCCGGACCGTTGATGATGGTCATGTCGGCGGAATCTATCATCTTGCAGCACAGGGCGAGGCGAGCTGGCACGGCTTCGCCGCCGCCATCTTCGAGCAACTCGAGCGTCGCGGATTGCCGGTGCCAGAGCTTCAGGCGATCACGACCGACGAGTATCCAACCCCGGCGCGCCGTCCGCGCAACTCGCGTCTCGATTGCTCCAGGGTCGAGCAGGTTTTCGGAGTGGCGCTTCCGCACTGGCGCTTCTCCCTCGAGAAATGCCTTGCCTGCCTTCTTGCACCTGCGGACATGCCAGCATGCTGAAGGGCATTGTACTCGCAGGGGGCAGCGGAACGAGGCTCTATCCGATCACGCGAGGAATCAGCAAGCAGCTGCTGCCGGTCTACGACAAGCCGATGATCTACTATCCGCTGGCGACCCTCATGCTCGCCGGCATTCGCGATATTCTCATCATCACCACGCCCGAGGATCATCATCAGTTCGAGCGGCTGCTGGGCGACGGCAGCCAGTGGGGCGTTCGTTTCTGGTATGCCCAGCAGGTTCGGCCGGCCGGACTGGCCGAGGCTTTCATCATCGGCGCGGATTTCATCGGCGGCGATCGCGTGGCGATGGTGCTCGGCGACAATATTTTCTTCGGCCACGGACTGCCGGAACTGCTCGCGTCCGCCGCGCAGCGCGAATCCGGCGCGACGGTCTTTGCCTATCATGTGCGCGACCCGGCCCGTTACGGCGTCGTCGCCTTCGACGACAGCGGCCGACCGGTCAGCATCGAAGAGAAGCCTGCCAATCCGCGCTCGAACTGGGCGATCACCGGCCTGTATTTCTTCGACAATGACGTTGTGCGCTACGCGTCGCAGGTGAAGCCGTCGGCGCGAGGAGAACTCGAGATCACGGATCTGCAGCTTTGCTATCTCGCGGCCGGCGCGCTGAATGTCGAGCGCATGGGGCGAGGCTTCGCCTGGCTGGACACGGGCACGTTCGAGTCCCTGATCGATGCCGCGAGCTTCGTGCAGACCCTCGAGCGGCGGCAGGGCATGAAGGTCGCGTGTCTCGAGGAAATTGCATTCCGCAAGGGATTCATCGATCGCGAGCAGGTGCTCTGCCTCGCCAAATCGCTCGAGAAGAGCGGTTACGGGTCCTATCTGATTGATCTTGTTGAAACCGTGTAATTGATGCGGTCGCCGCGGCCAGTTCAATTTGATGCTGAAAGAAAGAGGGTGATGACGCGGATATGGTTAATGCGCGAAGGCCGTTAATCGCAGTCTTGTTATTTATAATTAAATAGAGCGAATTGACTTTTATTTATCGGAATATAATATTTAATTTATTAAATCGGATTTGTTTGTTGCTGAGAGGCGCTCACGATGCTGAGCCAGGGTTCGTCCTCGCTAGCCGTCTCGCATGATCGTCATGTGCCGCCTCTCACCGCGACGCCTTTCGACATCGCCGATCTTGCGCCGGACTTCACTGTCGCCGTCACCGCCTTGCCGGCGCGCGGCGAGGTCTTTCTGTCCGATGGCGTGACGCCGGTTGTTAACGGACAGGCTCTCACCCTCGCACAATTGTCGGCGCTCAGGTTCCGCGTGGCCGACAGTGCGGGTCTGGCCGCCGCGCCGGCTGGCCAAGCGGACAGTGCGGCGCCTCTCGTCACTGTGTTGCACGTTCCGCAGGGCGACAGGCCGAGGCCGATCGGCATTCAGCCTCCGGACGCTTCTCTTTATTCTTCGTCGCAATCGTATATTCGCGTCACCGAACTGCCGGCGAACGGCGCTGTGCTGCTGGCCGACGGTACGGCCGTGAAATGCGGGCAGGCGCTGACGGTGCCTCTGCTCGCCGGGTTGATGTTCAGGCCGGATGCCGATGCCTGCGGGCACATCGCATGTTTGGGCTACCGGGTTTTCTGTCCCGGGCGGGAATCGGTGACCGGGTGGGCGCTGCTGGTGGTCGGTCCGCCCGTGCCGGCGTTGAGCACGCCGCGCGTGGGTGCGGCGGTGAGCAGCGGCGTTATGTCGTCGATGGCGATTGCGTTGCTCGATGCCGCTCTTTCTCCTCCGAGCCTGGCTGCATCAGGACCATCGAACCAGGACGAGCACGGATCCGTCGCCCGTCCGCCCGAAGCGTGCGTTCTGCACGGCGACGGACAGAATCTGACGATGGTGCAGTTCGCGTCTCCCACGGTTGGGCAGGCGTCCGGCGCACCGACGCCAGTTGTTCAGCCCGACGGCAGCATCGCCCCGGATGCCAACGTCACCATTGATCCGCATGCCCGGATCGGATCGAGCAGCCTGCCGCTGGCGACAACGCCCGCCTCGACATCGACATTGCACAGCGGTGGCAATGCCGCGACCCCGGTGGTTTCCGCCGCGCAATCGGTGAGCGTGCAGCCGAATGCTACGTCACCTGACATCAACGTGGTTCAGAGCGCGAGCGTTCTTCCGGTCGCGACCACATTATTCACGGCGCTGAGCGCCCCGAGCAGCAGTCCGGCCGGTGGCGCAACGACATTGGCCGTAACCCCGAATGCGATCGTTCTCGAGAACCAGAAGGCGGGAACGCCGCAAAGCGTCTGGCAGATCGACCCGGGCCAGGATTCCACCCTCATTCAGGGCTTCACGACCGAGATCAGCACCAATCTCGGCGGACAGGTTGATTTCAAGATCAACAATCATACCGGAAACCCGAACTATCAGATCAATATCTATCGGCTGGGGTATTATAATGGCGATGGTGCGCGGCTCATCACCACGATCCAGCATCAGGCTGCGACGTCCGTCATCCAGCCAAATCCGTTGACCGACCCATCGACCGGTCTGGTCGATGCCGGAAACTGGAGCGTGACTGATTCATGGTCGGTCCCTTCCGATCTCGTATCCGGCGTCTATATCGCGAACGTTGTCGATGGCACGCAGGTTTTCCAGATTCCGTTCGTCATTCGCGACGACAGTTCGCACAGCGACATCGTTTTCCAGACCGACGATCAAACCTGGCAGGCCTACAATGGCTGGGGCGGTGCGGATGTCTATGGCGGCAACGGTCCGGGCTATGGCGGCGCGGCCTATGCGGTCAGCTACAACCGCCCCATCACCACGCGCGATGGTTCGGGGGGCGGCGAGGCCGGTACGTCGAATGACATGGTGTTCGGCGCAGAATATCCGGCGATCCAGTGGCTGGAGCAGAACGGATACGACGTCTCCTATATCTCGGGCATCGACGCGGCGACCAATGGCGCGTTGCTGCTCAATCATCGCGTCTACATGGAGGCCGGCCACGACGAGTACTGGACCAACAGCCAGGTCGCCAATGTTCAGGCCGCCGCCCATGCGGGCGTGAATCTCGTTTTCCTGAGCGGAAACGAAATCTACTGGCAGACCAGGCTCGCGCCGAGCATCGACGGCAGCGACACGGCAAATCGCACGCTCATCACCTATAAGGATACGCACGCGAACGCTGTGATCGATCCGACCGGCACGGCCACCGGCAGCTACCTGGATGCGCGGTTCGCGTCCAGCGGAGGGATGTCGGGCGTGCCCTCGAACGCCCTGACCGGCACGCTGTTTCAGGTCGATAGCGAACGTGCCGACATCATCAACATTCCCTACGATATGACGCAGTTGCGCTTCTGGCGTGGCACGGCGGTCGCGAACACGGCCCCGGGGCAGACGGCATCGCTGGTGCCGAACCTGCTCGGCTACGAGTGGGATTCGTCACCGGATAACGGCTTCCGCCCAGCCGGCCTGATTTCTCTGTCATCGACCACGCTGCAGGTCTCCACCGATCTTCTCGATTACGGCAACACCACAGGCAACGGCACGGCGACCCACAATCTTGTCGAATATCGCGACCCGGTAAGCGGCGCGCTGATTTTCGGCGCCGGCACGGTGTTCTGGTCGTGGGGACTCTCGACCGACCACGATCAGGTGCTGGGGCCGCCGAATCCCGTCGATCCCAACGTTCAGCAGGCGACCGTCAATCTTCTCGCCGATATGGGCGTGCAGCCCGAGACGCTGCAGGCAAGCCTCATCATCGCCACCCAGTCGACGGATCACACCGCGCCGACCGCGGCCATCACCGGCATGTCGACCTCGACGGTTCTCGAAGGCCAGACGGTCACCGTAACCGGGACGGCGTCCGACGTCGGCGGAGTGATTGGCGGCGTCGAGGTGTCGACCGATAGCGGCAGCACGTGGCATCCAGCCACTGCTGTCGTCGGCAAGGCGAATACGACGTGGAGCTATACGTTCAAGGCGGGTGCGTCGGGCGTCGTGAATATCGAAGCGCGCGCGGTCGATGACAGCCTGAACCTTGGAGCGCCGGGCGCGGGAGTTCCGCTGACGATTACGCCGTCCTCGAACCTGACGATCTTCAGCCCGACGGATGTGCCGACGGTCCTCGTGAACAACGATCCGGAGTCGGTGGAGCTTGGCGTCAAGTTCGTGTCGGCCTCATCGGGAGAGATCACCGGAATCCGCTTTTACAAGAGCGCGCAGAACACCGGCACGCACACGGGCAGTCTGTGGACCTCGACGGGCACGTTGCTTGCAAGCGCCACCTTCACCAGCGAGACGGCGAGCGGCTGGCAACAGGTCAATTTCGCCACGCCGGTGCGGATTACAGCGGGCGTCACCTACGTCGCCTCCTACCACACCGATGTCGGCGCCTATTCGTCGACCGACTTCTATTTCGACAATCAGGGAACCACCAACGGCTCCCTCACCGCGACCGGCAGCGGGTTGAACGGCGTCTATGCCTACGGCACCGGTCCGCTCTTCCCCAACGAAGTCTCGATCGCGAAGGGCGACAATTACTGGGTGGACGTCGTTTTCGACAACACCAGCCAGCAGCCTCAGGCCAACGACGATGGCGGCTTTGTCGTCACCGAGGACGGAGCGCTGTCCATTTCGGCGGCGACGCTTCTCGCCAACGATACCGATCCGGCGGGTCTGGCGCTGTCGGTGACCGGCGTAAGCGGCGGAGTCCATGGCAGCGCCAGTTACGATCCCGGCACGCAAACCGTCACTTTCATGCCGACGGCCGGATATACCGGACCGGCGACCTTCACTTACACGATCAGCGACACCCAGGGCGGCACCGGGTCCGGTCAGGTTTCGGTCAAGGTCAATTATCCGGTCTCCGCGCAGAGCCTGTTCGGCACCACTGACGCGCCGACAGTCGTCACCGTGAACGACCCGAGCGCGGTGGAGCTCGGGGTGAGGTTCACGACATCGGCGAACGGTTTGATCACCGGCCTTCGTTTCTACAAGGGGCCGCAAAACACCGGAACGCATATCGCCGACATCTGGTCCTCGACGGGGACCTTGCTGGCCACCGCAACCTTCACCAATGAAACCGCGAGCGGCTGGCAGCAGGTCAGTTTCTCCAATCCGGTGTTCGTCACCGCCGGCACCACCTACATCGCGTCCTATCACAGCGACGGCAATTACTCGGCGGACCTGAACTACTTTGCCAATCCGCTGACCAATGGCCAGCTCACCGCACCTGCCGACAGCGGCGTTTATGCTTATGGCAACGGAAGCACATTCCCGACCTCGTCGTACAAGTCGAGCAACTATTGGGTCGATGTGGTTTTCGACGGCGCGCCGCTACAGCCGCCGATTGCCAACAACGACAGCGGTCTGTCCGCCGCGCAGAACGGCACGCTCACGATCGCCGCGGCAACGCTGCTGGCCAACGACACCGATCCGAACGGGCTTGCCCTCTCGATCAGCAGCGTCGGCAACGCCAGCAACGGCGCCGTCAGCTACGATGCGAATACCCAAACCGTCAGTTTCGTGCCGACTGCCGGCTATCTCGGTCCCGCCAGTTTCAGCTACACGATCACCGACGGCCAGGCCGGCACCTCGACCGCGAGCGTGTCGCTGAACGTCGTTCCGCCGCCGCCGGTCGCGGTTGCCGACGGCGGGTTTATCGCCAACGAGAACGGCACGCTGTCCATCTCGGCCGCGACGCTGCTGGCCAACGACACCGATCCCAACGGTCTTGCGCTATCGCTGACCGGCGTCAGCAATCCAGCCCATGGAACGGTTTCGTTCGACGTCAACACCGGCACGGTGACCTTCACCCCGGCGAACGGTTACACCGGCACCGCCACGTTCACGTATTCGATCGCCGACACCCACGGCGGGACGGCCTCCGGAAACGTCGCGCTGATCGTCAACGATCCGTTGAGCCAGAGCCTGTTCAGCCTGACATCGACGCCGGGCACCGTGACGTCGATCGATCCGGGATCGGTCGAGCTTGGCGTCAAGTTCACCGCGGCGGCGGACGGAACGATCAGCGGCATTCGTTTCTACAAGGGACCGGAAAACACCGCGACACACGTCGCCGATCTGTGGAGCTCGACAGGAACGCTGCTGGCTACCGCGACGTTCACCAACGAGACGGCGAGCGGCTGGCAGCAGGTCAACTTCAGCACGCCGGTGACGATCACCGCAGGCACGACCTACATCGCCTCATATCACACCAGCGGAAGCTATTCCGCCGATGCCAACTACTTCGCGACGTCCCTGACGGAAGGCCAACTGTCAACGCCGGCCAACGCCGGCGTGTACGCCTATGGGCCGGGATCGGTCTTTCCGACAAGCACCATCAACGGCACCAATTACTGGGTCGATGTGGTCTACAATGGCCCGTCGTTGCAGACGCCGGTCGCCAACAACGACAGCGGTTTCAGCGTCGCCGAGAATGGCACGCTGTCGCTGCCGGCGTCCGCGGTTCTGGCCAACGACACCGGTCCGAGCGGACTTCCGCTATCGGTTGTCAGCGTCGGCAATCCTGGCCACGGCACCGTCAGCTACAACGCCGCGACGCAAACCATCACCTTTGTGCCGACGACAGGATATGCCGGGCCGGCAACGTTCACCTATACCATCAGCGATGGACAGAGCGGCGGCACCGCGTCCGCCGACGTCGCCCTCACAGTTTCTCCGCTTGCGCCAGTGGCGAAGAACGATGACGGGTTTGTCGTCACCGAGAACAATCCGCTGTCGATCTCGGCTTCCGCCCTGCTGGCGAACGACACCGACCCGAGCGGCTTGCCGTTGTCGCTTGTCAATGTGAGCAATTCGACGAACGGGACGGCCGTTTACGATTCGAACACGGGAACGATCACCTTCACGCCGACGGCGGGATATACCGGAACGGCCAGCTTTGCCTATTCGGTGACGGATGCGAACGGCGGCGTTGCGTCGGCCAGCGCATCGTTGCTCGTGAACGACCCCACGATTGCGAGCCTGTTCGATCCGGCCTCTACGCCGGGCATCGTCACGGTGAACGATCCGAACCCGGTCGAACTGGGATTCAAATTCGTGGCGTCGAGCGACGGGCAGATCACCGGTCTTCGGTTCTACAAGAGCGAGGACAATACCGGAGAGCACGTCGCGGACATCTGGAGCAGCACCGGAACGCTGCTTGCGTCCCAGACATTCACCAACGAAACCGCGAGCGGCTGGCAGCAGGTGAATTTCACCACTCCGGTGACGGTCACGGCGGGAACGACCTACGTCGCCTCGTACCACACGAACGGCGATTACTCGGCGGACCCCGACTACTTCGCAACGTCGCACACCAACGGGCCGCTGACCGCGCCGTCCTCGTCATCGAGCGGCGGAAACGGCGTCTATGCCTACGGCAGTTCGAGCCTGTTCCCGACGAACAACTACAATTCGACGAGTTACGGAGTCGATGTGCTCTTCAGGGCCCAGTTGGTGGCATAGCCGGCTGATCATTCTGGGGGAGGGAAACCGCAATGCACGACGAAGTTTATACGGACGGAGTGGACGAAATCACGGTGAGCGGCACGATCGTGCGGATCGACCTTTTCACCCTGTCGCCGACCGAGCGCGACGCCGGAAATTTTCCCAAGAAGGTGTTTCGGCAAAGGCTGATCCTGTCCGCCGAAGGATTCGCCAACTCAGTTGACGTCATGCAGAACGCGCTTCAGGGCCTTGTCGATGCGGGGGTCGTGAAGCGCACGCGTTCTGCGACGCCGCCGCAGACGCCGCCCCTCAGCCCGGGCAGCAGCGAACGTCCCGCGACCAGTTCCACCAGCCACCGGCCTTCGAATGCTTCAACCAATTTCCGATAAGGCCGGTCGCGACGACAGCGCTGCGGCCGCTTCGCCGGCCGAGGAGCGTCCCGATTTCCAGACGCGGACCGCTCTGGAATGTCTGGCCAGCGTCGCCAGACATCACGGCATCGATCTTGCCGCCGACCGGCTGACGCATCTCTATGCGGTTGACCGTGCGCCGATGTCGCAGACGCGGATTTTGCGCATCGCCAAGGAAGCGGGACTGCGCGCGCGGGCGGCGCGGCTGAGCTGGGACAAGCTGTATCGTCTCGGCGAGGCCTATCCGGCGCTCGCGCAACTCGCGAACGGCAACTGGGTCGTCGTGCTGGGTATTCATGAAGGCCCGGCAGGCGAGGCGGTGACAGTATTCGATCCGCTCGCGGAGCGGCCGGACCCGTTGGTGATCAGGAAAAGCAGTTTTTGCGCGAACTGGCGCGGCGACGTTCTGCTGGTCAAGCGGGATCGCGATGCGTCCGCGACGCGGCGGAAGTTCGGCTTCCGCTGGTTCGTTCCCGAACTTCTGCGCGAACGCCGATTGCTCGCCGACGTGGCAGTGGCTGCCGTGCTGCTCTACGCGCTCGGGCTGGTCATTCCGATATTCTTTCAGCTCGTCATCGACAAGGTTCTGGTGCACGAGAGCTTCACCACGCTCTATGTGCTGGCCGCGGGCGCGGTGATCGCGCTGCTGTTCGATTCCATATTCAGCTTCCTGCGCCGCTACCTTCTGCTCTATGCCACCAACAAGATCGACATCCGCGTCGCCACGAAGACCTTCGGGCATCTGCTCGGCCTGCCGATCAGCTTCTTCGAACACATTTCCTCGGGCGTGCTTGTCAAGCACATGCAGCAGGCGACGCGTATCCGGGAATTTTTGACCGGGCGGCTGTTTCTGACCTTGCTCGATGCCCTGTCGCTGTTCGTGTTTCTTCCCGTCCTTGCGCTCTACAGCGTCAAGCTGACCTTGCTGGTGCTGGCCTTTACGGCGCTCACCGGGCTTGTGGTCACCCTGCTGGTCGGGCCGTTCCGGCGGCGCCTTTACGGTCTTTATCAGGCCGAGGGCGAACGGCAGGCTTTGCTCGTCGAGGCCGTGCACGGCATGCGCACCGTCAAGTCGCTGGCGATGGAGCCGTTGCAGGGCAGGGCATGGGACGACCGTTGCGCCCAGTCGGTGTCGATGAGGTTCGGTGTCGAGAAAATCTCGGCTGCCGCGCAATCGGTCACCGGGTTTCTGGAAAAGCTGATGACGCTCGGAATCATCGGTCTCGGCGCTCTCGATGTGTTCAGCGGCGAGATGACGATCGGCGCGCTGGTCGCGTTCAACATGCTGGCGGGCCGCGTGTCCGGGCCGCTCGTCCAGATGGTCACGATGGTCCACGAGTATCAGGAAGTCGCTCTTGCGGTGCAGATGCTCGGCGAAGTCATGAACCAGCAGGGCGAACGCGACGGCAAGCGCGACGGGCTGCGGCCCGAACTCGACGGCAATATCGAATTCGAGAACGTGTCGTTCCGCTATGGCCCCGAAGGGCCTCCGGCGCTGGACAATATCTCGTTCTCGATTCCGGCCGGAAGCGTGTTCGGCATTGTCGGGCGGAGCGGCTCGGGCAAGACGACGCTGACGCGCCTGATCGCGGGCCTGTATCCGATCCAGCAGGGGCTGCTGCGTATCGATGGATACGATTCCCGCGAGCTGGATCTCGTGCATCTGCGCAAGAGTCTCGGACTGGTGCTGCAGGAGAATTTCCTGTTTCGCGGCACTGTTCGTGAAAACATCACCTGCGCCAAGCGCGGAGCCACCTTCGAGGAAGTCGCCCAGGCCGCACGCCTTGCCGGGGCCGACGAATTCATCGAACGGCTGCCGCGCGGCTTCGACACCATGCTGGAGGAGAACGCCGAAAACCTTTCCGGCGGTCAGCGCCAGCGCCTGGCCATCGCGCGCGCGCTGATCACCGATCCGCGCCTGCTGATCCTCGATGAGGCAACGAGCGCGCTGGATGCCGAAAGCGAAACCATCATCCGCCGCAATCTCCGGCGTATCGCGGAGGGGCGCACGGTCATCATTGTCTCGCACCGGCTTTCGATGCTGTCCGACGCCAACGCGATCCTGGTGGTCGATCGCGGCCAGGTGGCGGATCTCGGCTCCCACGATCAACTGATGAAGAATTGCACGACGTATCGGCAGTTGTGGAATCAACAGATGATGCAGATCGCATGAGCAACAACACGCAGCGCACGCCGGAATCCAAAACGGCGAAACCGGCATCTCCCGGTTTCTTCGCCCGCCGGCGGCAAGCCCGATTGCGGACCCGTGCGCCGCTTAAACCGTCGATTATCTCCGAATTTCAGTCGGACGCGGTCGAGATCGAGGAACGTGCGCCGCCAAGGGTCGCGCGCATCACGCTGTACAGCGTGGTCGCGCTGATCTTCGCGATGGTGGCGTGGGCGTCGCTGTCCAGCGTCGAAACCATCGTGACGGCGCGAGGGAAACTGATCGCGATCAATCCGAATGTCGCGGTCCAGCCGCTCGAGACCTCGATCATCCGCGAGATCAAGGTCAAGATCGGCGATGTGGTGAGCAAGGGGCAACCGCTTGCAATCCTCGATCCGACGTTTTCGCAGGCCGACACCGATCAATTGCGCACCCGCGTGGCTGCGCTCGATGCCGCGATCAGGCGCCTGCAGGCCGAGTTGAGCGGCGGCGATTACGTCGCCGAAGATATATCGAACCCGGATCAGTTGCTCCAGGAGAAGTTGTTTCGTCAGCGACGGGCATTCTACGAGACGTCGCTTCGCAACTACGATGCGCAGATCGCGAGCGCGCAGGCCAACTTGAAGGCCGGCGAGGACGAAGAGGCGCTGTTGCGTCAGCGGCTGGAGACCTTGCAATCGATCGAGACCATGCGCGGCTCGCTGATGGACAAGCAGGTCGGCTCGCGATTGAACTTCCTGCTGTCGAAGGATGCGCGCCTCGAGGTCGAAAACAATCTTGCGCGAGTGGTGGGCAGCGAGGCCGATTTCAAGCACCGGGTCGAGAAAGCGCGCGCCGACCGTCAGGTTTTCGCCGATGATTTCCGCCGTACGGCCTATCAGGAGCTCGTCGATACGCGCGCCAAACAGAACAGCGCCGCGGAAGACCTCAAGAAGGCCGAGCGCCGGCGCCAACTCACGGTCATGACCGCGCCGGTCGATGCCGTCGTCCTCGAGATTGCCAATCGCACCGTGGGATCGGTGGTGCGTGAGGCGGAGACGCTGTTTGTGCTTGTGCCGCGCGATGCGCCGTTGCAGGCGGAGGTCAATGTCGAGGGCAAGGACATCGGGCAGGTGTCGATCGGGCAGCCGGTCCGCATCAAGTTCGATGCCTTCCCGTTCCAGAAGTACGGCACCGGAGCAGGCGCGGTGAGCGTCGTCAGCAAGGACTCCTTCGCGAGCGAGACCAAGAGCGACGGCAGCCGCCACGCCATACCCGCGTATTATCGCGTGCTGGTGGATATCGACAAGGTGCGGCTGCGTGGCCAGCCGGCCCAGTTCCAGATGATGCCCGGCATGGAGTTGACGGCTGAAATGAAGGTGGGTGATCGCCGGGTGATTTCATATTTCCTGTATCCGCTCCTTCGCGGACTGGACGAGAGCATACGTGAGCCATGACAGGACGGATGTCGCCTTCACAGGAGCCGTTGGATGAATATCAGTCCGAATGCTGAAAGCCTGGCGAATGTCGTGCGGCTGGGCGAGGTGCAGCGGCCGGCCAATTCGCCCTTGGTGAACTACGCGCTGAGCGGACTTCAGCGCTGCTGGATGCCGGAACACGGCCGCTGGTCGCACATCTATCATCTCGACGGCCGCGCTCAGCCGAACCAGTCCATTCCGCATAGCGATGTGTTCTACACACTCAATGTATTGCTGGGATTATCGCGCCTGAAGGTCATCCCGGATTCCATCGATGTGCCCGAGATCTTCGCCCGGAACGTATCGCAGCTTACGATGCTGCCGGTCGCGAAATACGCCTATGGCATGGCGCTGTGGTCGTCGGCGGAACTGCATCTGGATATTCCAGGCTTTGTTGTGAGCCGGATCGAAGAACTGCTGTCGGATCAGGGAAGCTGGCGGCATCTGCGGGCGCAGGATCTGGGCATGCTGCTCACCGGTGCCGTCGCTCAGGTCAGGGCCGGGGAAAAGAGGTGGCTTGCCTATGCCCACATGCTTTTCGTCGCTCTCACCGAACGGTTTCACAGCAAGTCCGGGCTGTTCTATAACGCCGCCACCGGACTGCGCCGGCGCTTCTCGTCCTTCGCCAGCCAGACCTATCTGACGCTCGCCTGCTACCACTATGCGGAACTGACCGGAAACCTCCACGCGCTCAGCATGGCGAAGGAATGCACCCGCAGGCTGATCGAACTGCAGGGTCCGCAGGGCGAATGGCCCTGGTTCTATGACGCGCCGCAGGGCCGGGTGATTGATTTCTATGAGGTCTATTCCGTCCACCAGTATGGCATGGCGCCCGCCTTCCTCGAATGCGCCGAACGCCACGACGTGCGCGGCGCCCGGGATGCGCTGGTGACCGGCTTCAAATGGGTGCTGGGGCAGAACCAGTTGCACAAGTCGATGCTGGTGCCGGGGCTGCAGATGTCGTTCCGGTCGCAGATTCGCGAGGGAGAACTCCACACCAACAAACGCCGGGCATTTCGTGCCATGGCGAATGCGATTGCGCGCCGCGATCAGCGCCTGATTGATCCCGCCCGTATCGGGCTGCGTCTCGAATGCCGCAGCTATGAGCTGGGATGGATCCTGTGGTCTTTCGGCAGGCGATCGGACCTGATCGAGCTGACGCATGACAACGCGTTCGTCGATGCCACGCGGGAGACTTCGGTCGCTTCATAGGCACGTGGCGGCTATACGCCCGCGCTTCGATTCCAGACCACCGTGCTGCTCTGCCGGAGCAGGCTCAACATCTTCCATGCGCGATGAAGGCGGATCGCGACCAGAATCATCATCGCCTTGAGGCGGGTCGTGATGCCCTGGATGCGATCGCTGGTGATGACAGTTGCCAGGTCGACGACAGGCGAGGCCAGTACCGCGACGGAACGGAGCACCCATCGGAATTTCCAGGCCGGCTTGCCCTGAGCCATGTTCAGATAGTGCTGAATCTGGCGATCCCATTTCACGCACAACTCGCGGAGCGATCGGCGGGCCGGGTGGAAGACGATCGCATCCGGGATAAAGCGGAACTGAAACCCGGCGCTGCGGGCGCGCTCTCCCCATTCCATGTCCTCGGCGAACTGGATGCCGACAAACGGGGCAATCCTGTCGAGGTCGGCGCGCCGGGCACAGAGGTTCGCCGTGATCGAGTAGCCGTGGCGCTCGATGTATAGCTTGTTCCGGAAGCCGAAGACACTTTCATAGGCTTCCACGGCAGTCAGCGTTTCCTTGTTCCGCGGCCATATGCGGACGTCGCCCCCCACGATGGTGTTGTCCGGCAGGGATTGCAGGGCATTCACCAGGCTTGCGAGCCAATCGGGATGCGCCCGGCAATCGGCATCGATAAACGCGAGGATTACCCCGGCCGCATGCCGAACGCCGGTGTTGCGGGCCGGGCCGGGGCCGGGCACCGCCTCGTGCAGCAGGCGGGCCGACGGCCAGCGGGCGACGATATCCGCCGGCGGGGACGCCGATCCGTTATCGACCACGATGATCTCGAACAGGGCGGGTGACAGGCGCTGCATCTGAAGGCTGGCAAGACAGGCTTCGAGATCCTCCGCCTGATTGAGGTGGGGAATAACGACCGAGACCAGGGGGTGCTCAGAAGCCATGTCGCGTGCTGTCTCCGTGCGGCGGCCGAATATTAATCTTAAATGAATGTTGTAGTCCTGATTATAAATTAAACCGTCAAAATTAAATGAGAAATATTGTAATTAAATAATCCGCGTTATATCGTAATTAAATAATGAACGTCGAGGCGGCGAGGCGCAACGGCCGACACCGCCGACATTCGAGAGCTAGCGTTTTCCTCATATTGCTTGAGGCGACAGATGCGGGAGATTTTTCTGGGCTGCCCCATCGATGTTCTGACCATGGCCGAGACGGTCGGTCTGGCGCGCGAAGCGATGCGTACCCGCAACAGGTTGCAGCATGTTGCGCTCAACGTCGCCAAGCTGGTGAATATGCGGCGGGACGCCGTGCTGGCGGCGGACGTTGCCAACAGCGATGTGGTCGGCATCGACGGGATGGGCATCGTCTGGGCCGCACGGTTTCTCGGCATTCCCGTGAAAGAGCGTGTTGCCGGGGCCGATCTGTTGATCGAGATTCTCGCCGTGTGCGCCAGCGACGGGTTCAGGCCCTATTTCCTCGGCGCGACCCGCGACACGCTGCACCAATCCGCGTTTCAGGCGCGCCGCCGCTATCCGGCCATCCAGTTCGCCGGATTGAGAGACGGCTATTTCTCCGCGGAGCAGGAACGCGAGGTCGTCGACGATATCCGCAAAAGCGGCGCGGATTGCCTGTTCATCGGGATGCCGACGCCGCGCAAGGAGCGCTTTCTTGCCGCCTATCGTGATGAACTGAACGTTCCTTTCATCATGGGCGTGGGCGGATCGTTCGATGTGCTGGCCGGCCAGATCCAGCGCGCCCCCGCCCGCGTGCAGGCGCTCGGTCTGGAGTGGCTGTACCGGGTCTATCAGGAACCGCGGCGGATGTGGTGGCGCTACGCCAAGACCAACACGCTGTTCGCAGGAATTCTGGCGCGGGCGCTCGTCGAGCACAGCGTCCATCTGGTGCCGAAAACGGTGCGGAGCCGTTCAGGCGCCACCCCAACGCAGCCGGGGGGATGAAGCGTGCAAAAACACTTCTTCGTCCTGGTAGGGACACGCCCGGAAGCCATCAAGCTGTTCCCGGTCATCAACCGGCTCAAGGCCGAACCCGATGCCATGGTCACGGTCTGCGCCACGGCGCAACACCGGCAGTTGCTCGATCAGGTTTTGAAACTGACCAACATCGTTCCGGACGTCGACCTCAATGTGATGACCGCGAACCAGACCCTCGACCGGTTGAGCGCGAGGTTGCTGGAAGGCATCGGTGAGGTGCTCGACAAGGTGCGCCCGAACCGGGTCATCGTGCAGGGCGACACGACGACGGCGATGATCGGTGCGCTGGCCTGTTACTATCGCCGCATCCCGGTGTCGCACGTCGAAGCCGGCCTGCGCAGCGGCGACATCTACGCGCCATGGCCGGAAGAGGTGAACCGCAAGATCATCGGAACGATCGCGGACCAGCACTTCGCGCCGACGAAACGGGCCGCGCAGTCGCTCCGGCGCGAGAACGTGCCGAAAGAGCGAATTCACGTCACCGGGAATACGGTGGTCGATGCCTTGCTCGCCGCGAAGTCGATCGTCGATTCCGATCCGCGCCTGGCTTCGCGCTGGGACAGCATAAGGGCCAATCACGGCAATCGCCGCATCATTCTGGTGACGTGCCACCGCCGCGAGAACTTCGGCGCCGGTGTGCTCAACATCGCCGACGCGCTGCAGGAAATTCTCCGGCGGCAGGACGTTGCGATTGTTTTGCCCATCCATCCCAATCCCAACGTTTTCGATGTGCTGTCGTCCCGTCTTTCAAATCACCCGCGCGTCGAACTGATCTCGCCGCAGGAATATTCCGATTTCGTGAGCCTGCTTTCTCTCGCCTATCTGGTGCTGACGGATTCCGGCGGCGTTCAGGAGGAGGCACCGACGCTGGGCAAGCCGGTTCTGGTCATGCGCGAGACGACGGAACGGCCGGAAGGCGTCGAAGCGGGCACTGCGCGTCTTGTCGGCGCGGATCCCGGCAAGATCATCGAAGAAACCGTTCGCCTGCTCGAGGACGATGATCACTACTCGGCGATGTCCCGCGCGCACAATCCGTTCGGCGACGGCCGGGCGAGCGAGCGGATCGTAAGGACGCTGCTCGATGCTTGAGATCAAGAAAGTCGCCGTCATCGGCCTCGGTTATATCGGGCTGCCCACCGCAGCCGTCATTGCAAGCCGAGGCATGAAGGTCATCGGGGTCGATACGAACCCGGATATCGTGAAAACGGTTTCGTCGGGAACCATTCACATTGTCGAGCCTGACCTCGACGGTCTGGTCCAGAAAGTGGTGTCGAACGGCTCGCTGGTGGCGATGCAGGAGCCCGAGCAGGCCGATGTTTTCATCATCGCGGTGCCGACGCCAATCGATGACGCCAACCGGCCCGATCTGTCATGCGTGATGGCGGCGGTCGAGCGCATTACCGACCTGCTGGTGCCGGGAAACCTGGTCATTCTTGAATCCACCTCTCCGGTGGGGACGACGGAAGCGGTTGCAAAAAAGATCGTCGAGAAGCGCCCCGATCTCAGCATCGGCTCGGCGAACGGCGAGGAGTCCATCTCGGTCGCCTATTGTCCGGAGCGGGTGCTGCCGGGTCGCATCCTGTCCGAACTGGTCAACAACGATCGCTGCATCGGCGGCATCAGCACGTTGTGCGCAAGGCGCGCGCAGCGCTTTTACAAGATGTTCGTTCGTGGGGCGTGCGTGGCCACCACCGCGCGAACGGCGGAACTGGTCAAGCTGACCGAGAACGCATACCGCGACACCAACATCGCGTTTGCGAACGAACTGTCCCTGATCTGCGATCGCCATGCGATCAACGTCTGGGAAGTCATCGATCTGGCCAACCGGCATCCTCGCGTCAATGTGTTGCGACCGGGACCGGGCGTCGGCGGTCACTGCATCGCGGTCGATCCGTGGTTCATCATCGATTCCGTTCCCGATCTCGCCCGGGTGATGCGGACGAGCCGCGAGGTCAACGATCACAAGACGGAAACCGTCATCGAGCGCGCGATTGCGCTGATCGAGGATCATCCTTACGCGAACGTCGCCTGTTGCGGTCTTGCCTTCAAGGCAAACGTCGACGATCTGCGCGAAAGCCCCGCATACGACATCGCCCTGCATCTGGCCGCCAAATATGGACCGCGCATCAAGGTCGTCGAGCCGAATCTGCGGCAAATACCGGCAGAACTGGCCAAGCACGGCGCCGAAATGGTGCGCCTCGACGACGCGATGCACTCCTGCGAGATCGCGCTGCTGCTGGTCGATCACGACGAATTCAAAATGATTCCGCTCGCCGAGCGTCGCCACCTCGACGTGATCGATACGCGCGGCATCTGGCAGGACATGCCGATACGGACATGAAGCCGGGTCGACGTGGTGAAACTTTGTTCATAACAACGAGTACGCGAGTTTAAGATGCAACAGGGATTGGTCGGAATCGGAGTGGTCGGATACGGCTATTGGGGGCCGAACCTTGTTCGCAATTTCGCGAACAGCCAGGTCGCACGCGTTGTCGCGGTGAGCGATCTGGACGCAACGAAGCTCGCCGCGATCAATCGTCTTTATCCAGCCATTGCGACCACGCCGCAGTTTCGCGATCTTCTCACCAACCCCGAGATCGACGCGATCGCCATCGCGACGCCGGTTCACACCCATTACGATCTGGCGCTGGCTGCGCTCAGGGCGGGCAAGCACGTTCTGGTGGAAAAGCCGCTGGCGCAGACCTCCGAGCAGGTGCAGCACCTGATCGAAGAGGCCGAGCGACGCCGGCTCACGCTGATGGTGGACCACACCTTCCTCTATACACCGGCGGTCCAGAAAATCCGTCAGCTCATCACGGAAGATGCTCTGGGCGAGATTTATTATTACAACAGCGTGCGCGCGAGCCTCGGTCTCTTCCAGAGCGATGTGAATGTGATCTGGGATCTCGCGGTCCACGACATTTCGATCATTCAGTACATCTTCGACGAGGAACCGGTTGCGGTTTCCGCGACGGGCGCGTGCCACATCGCGGGCACGCCCGAAAACATGGCTCATATCGCCCTGTTCTTTCAGAGCAACTGCGTGGCCCATGTCAGCGTCAACTGGTTGTCTCCGATCAAGGTCCGGCAGACGTTTGTCGGCGGGAGCCGCAAGATGATCGTCTATGACGATCTCGAGCCGACCGAAAAGATCAAGGTTTACGACAAGGGCATTACCGTCAACGGTTCGGCGGAAAGCGCGCACCAGCTCCGCATCGGTTACCGGGCCGGAGACATGTGGGCGCCGCACCTGCCGGCCAAGGAAGCGCTGCAAACCGAAGCCGAGCATTTCGTTGAATGCGTGAGAAGCGGAAAGCCGCCGGCTTCAGACGGTGTCAGCGGACTTCGCGTCATCCAGATTCTTGAAGCCGCATCGCGTTCGCTCGCAGCGCAAGGTAACCCGGTTCGCCTGAAGCGGGATCATAAAGTAGGGGAACTGGCCCTATGATGTCCGACAAGATCGATGATGTTCTGCCACGCAAGACGAAAGCCGGCTCGCGCGTTGTGAAGGCGATTCACGGGGTTCGCGAAATTGAGCCGGACCCGCAGTTCGAACTGGATATGGCCGCGCATCTGCGCGGGCGTCTCAGCCGCGAACAGTTGCTCGAGGCGTACGTACAGCATGCGGCCGGCGCAACGCCGATCGACGACATCATGCGCCGCGTTTGCCTGCGGGCGCTCGCCAAAAGCATGGGTTCGGGGGCAACCGTCCGCCGGAACCTGACCGTCATTCATCCCGAGACATTCGAGATCGGCGCCGGTGTATTCTTCGGCGAGCAATCGATCATTCAGGGGCGCTTCGATGGCCGTCTGGTGATCGGCAACGGGGTCTGGATCGGGCCGCAAAGTTATTTCGATGCGCGGGATCTCATTCTTGAAGACTATGTCGGTTGGGGGTCCGGCGCGAAAGTGCTGGGATCCGAGCATACCGGCGATCCGCTTGATGTGCCGTTTATCCGCACCGATCTCAAGATCGCGCCGGTGCGCATTTGCGCCTGGGCCGACGTCGGGGTGAACTCGGTTGTTCTGCCGGGGGTGACGGTGGGCCGCGGCGCGATCGTCGGCGCCGGCGCGGTCGTCACCCGGGATGTTCCGGACTTCGCGGTGGTGGCCGGCGTGCCGGCCCGGGGGATCCGCTGGCGCAAACCGCAGGGCCTGAAGGAAGTCCGTGCGGAGGGCCGGGGCGGCAAGCGGGTTGGCCGTGCCGATTAACGCGCAGGCTCTAGGAACAGCATCGAGTCGGTCCGGACCGTCATGAATCTGGTTCAAAGATCGATCATCTTCTCGGCTGCCGAGCGTTACGGCAGCATGCTGTTTCTGTTGCTGTCGATCGCGATCCTGTCCCGGTTGCTGACGCCCGAGGAGTTCGGCGTGTTCGCGATCGTCAACGCGCTCACAACCGTCACCGCGGCATCGTTTCAGGAGTTCGGCGGCGCCAATTATCTGATCCAGAAGGCATCGCTTACGCGACAGGACATCAGGACGTCATTCACCATCACGTTCGGCATGTCGCTTCTGATCGGGATCTTGCTGTTCGCGATCAAGGGCGAACTCGCCAGGTTTTTCGATCAGCAGGCGTTGGCCACCGGAATCGCCGTTTCCGTGCTGAATTTTCTGCTGTGGCCGTTTTCCATAACAGTTTCGGCGCTGTTCAGGCGCGACATGGAATTCGGCGCGCTCGCCATCTGCAATCTCGCCGCCAACTTTATTACGGCGGCCGTTTCGATCGCGCTCGCGCTGATGAGTTACAGCTACATGGCCCCGATCTGGGGCGCTGTGGTCGGCAACGCGGTTCTTTCGGCCTTTCTGATCCTGTGGCGGAAGGAGCCCGGGCTTTTCCGTCCCTCGCTCGCAGGGTATCGCGATGTCTTTGCGTTCGGCTTCTATTCCAGCGGCGTTGCGATCATCAACGTGTTCTACAGCTTCGCGCCGCAGTTGATCCTTGCGCGCGTGCTGAACCTCACCGCCGTCGGCCTCTACAGCCGCGCCGTGAGCGTCACGCAGATTTTCGACCGGATGGTGGTGCAGGTGCTGGCGCCGGTGATCATGCCGGCGATCTTCTCGCACACCAAGGCCGGAGGCAGCCTCAAGACCATCTATTTGACGTCGATTGAATTACTGTCGGCGGTTCAATGGCCGTTCATGCTGTTCGTCGCCATCATGGCCCATCCGCTGATCCTGATCTGGCTGGGGCCGACATGGCTGGAAATCGTTCCGCTGGTCCGGCTCTCGTGCCTCGGCTATCTGGCGTTGTTCGCCGCCTGCCTGACGTACCCGGTTCTGGTCGCGGTCGGCCGCGTGCGCGACGCGCTGACATCGTCGCTGATTTCGCTTCCGCCCTCGCTGCTCATGATCGGCATCGCCTCATTCTGGGGAGTCGATGCGGTCGCCGCGACGGCACTCGTCGCTCTTCCGTTCCAGGCCTTTGTCGCGATCGCCTATATCAGCCGGCACATCGACATGAGCGCCCGCGAATTCTTTCGCGCCACCGTCAGGAGTGGCGGCGTTGCCCTTGCCAGTTCCGCAGGCACGCTTCTCGCTATAGCCGCGATACAGTTCGGTTTGGTGGGACCGGCTGCGGGATTGGTCGTTGGCGGCATTCTGACAGGCACGGGGTGGCTGCTGGGTCTTGTTCTGACCGGCCATCCGTTGCTGAATCACCTTTATGCCGCGGCCAGGGGCTTGCGGTTCGCGCTGCCGAAACGCGGGCTTGCGGTTGCGGGTTCAGGCAAAAGAGCGGCGTGAGGCAGATCGATGTCTCGCGCGCGACAAATGAAGACAAGAATGACCTTTCGGTCCTGATGGGAGTCTCGAATGGCAATCGCTAAGGATGTCCGCCTTGGACGCGACGTCAAAATTCATCACCCCGATCTCGTCAATCTGTACGGTTGTGTGGTCGGCGATGAAACCAAAATCGGGACGTTCGTCGAGGTCCAGGCTGGGGCCGAGATCGGCGCGCGCTGCAAGATATCGTCGCACACGTTCATCTGCGAGGGCGTGACGATCGAGGATGAGGTTTTCGTCGGCCATGGCGTGATGTTCATCAACGACAAGCTTCCAAGGGCGACCCTGCCGAACGGCGAGCTGAAGGGCGAGGCCGATTGGAAAATGGAAACCACACGGATCTGCCGGCGCGCGTCGATCGGCTCCAACGCCACTATCATGTGCGGAGTAACCATCGGCGAGAACGCGACGGTCGGGGCCGGCGCCGTCGTGACCAGGGATGTTCCCCCGCATGCCGTGGTGGCCGGCGTTCCTGCCCGGATCGTGACCGGTGGGGAGAGCCATCGCGTCAAGGCCGCCGCGGGTTCGGGCCGTTCCTGACCGGTTCGCGTAGCGTGGATGGTTGATTTAAATGGTAAGTATAATAATCCGTTGTGGTGATTTATTTTGTATTTTATGATGATTTAAATATCGAGGAATGAATACTGTGGCCGCATCGCGAGTGGTCTATTTTCGATGATCGGCCGGAATATTGAAGGGAGCTGTCCTTGATACCTCTTGTCGATCTGAAGGCCCAGCACCAGCAGATCAGGTCCGAGATCAACTCCGCGGTCGCCCGCGTGATCGACAATACGCAGTTCGCATTGGGGCCGGACGTCGCCGCTTTCGAAGAGCGCTTCGCGTCGTACTGCAACGCCAGCCATTGCATCGCGGTGAACAGCGGAACGTCGGCGCTGCACCTGGCTCTCCTCGCGGCCGGAGTCGGCGCGGGCGATGAGGTCATCACCGTGGCGATGACCTTCGTCGCCACTACCGCCGCGATTTTGTATTGCGGCGCGAGGCCGGTGTTCGTCGATGTCGATCCCGACACCAGAACGATGAACCCCACGCTGATCGAGGCGGCGATCACGCCACGGACGAAGGCGATCGTCCCCGTTCATTTGCACGGCCTGATGGCGGACATGGATGCGATCGTCAGCATCGCGCGCCGGCATAATCTTGTGGTTATCGAGGATGCCGCCCAGGCGCACGGCGCGGAGGACAAGGGGCGTCGCGCCGGCTCGATCGGCGATTTCGGCTGTTTCAGTTTCTATCCCGGCAAGAACCTCGGCGCGTGCGGCGAGGGGGGCGCGGTGGTCTGCAACGATCCGGAATTCGCGCGCCACGTGGCGCTGCTCAGAGACTGGGGACAGGAAGCGAAATACAATCACGTTCTCGCCGGTTACAATTACCGGATGGACGGCATTCAGGGTGCGATCCTGAATGTAAAGATGAACCATATCGAGGCGTGGACCGAAGCGCGCAGGGCCGTTGCACAGCAATACGATCGTTTGCTCGATGCGCGATCGTACAAGCGCCCGATGCCGCCATCTTACAGCCGGCATGTTTATCATGTGTACGCCATCGAGGTGCCGCAACGGGACGACGTGCTCGCGGCCCTTCACAGCGCGGGTATCGGCGCGGGCATCCATTATCCGGTCCCGGTTCACCTTCAGAAGGCCTATGCCGGGCTCGGATACGGCGTCGGCGACCTGCCGGTGACCGAGAGTCTGGCAAAGCGGTTTCTTTCGCTTCCGATCTATCCCGAACTGCAGCCGGGTCAGATTGACGAGGTGGTCTCGGAATTAAACAAGGCTGTTTTGATCGCTGCGTGACGCGAGCAGATCGGCTCGCGGGACTGAATGCTGCCAACCGATTGGCGAGGAGGCAACCGTCGTGACTGAGCTGAAGGGCAAGAGAGTTCTGGTGACGGGGGGCGCCGGGTTCATCGGCTCGCACATCGTCGACCTGTTATGTGACGAGGGTTGCCGCGAGATCGTTGTCGTCGACAACATGGTTCGCGGTCGTCTCGAGAATCTGGAGCAGTCGCTGATCCGGGGGCCGATCCGGATCGTTCACGGCGATATTCGCGACAATGCATTGATGGCGACGCTGGTGAAGTCCGCCGACATCGTTTTCCATCAGGCGGCGCTGCGGATCACTCATTGCGCGGCGGAGCCTCGGCTCGCCATGGAGGTGATGGTGCAGTCGACGTTCGATCTGCTCGAACTTTGCGTCAAGCACGAGATCGAGAAGGTGGTTGCGGCCTCGTCGGCATCTGTCTACGGCCTGGCCGATGAATTTCCGACCACGGAGCACCAGAACCCCTACGACAACAGAACGCTCTATGGCGCGGCCAAGGCCTTCAACGAAGGGCTGCTGCGCACGTTCAACGACATGTACGGGCTGTCCTACGTCGCGTTCCGTTACTTCAATGTCTACGGCAATCGCATGGACATCCACGGCCGCTATACCGAAGTTCTCATTCGCTGGATGGAGCGGCTGGAGGCCGGCCTGCCGCCGATCATTTTCGGCGATGGCCAGCAGACCATGGATTTCGTCCATGTGCGGGATGTCGCCCGGGCGAACATTCTCGGCGCGAAGGCCGTCGCCAGCGATGAAGTTTTCAATATCGCCTGCGGCGAAGAAACCAGCCTCGCGCAACTCGCCCGTGCGCTTTCGTCGGTGATGGGCCAGCCTCATCTGACGCCCGAGTTCGCGCCTGAAAGGTCGGTGAACTCGGTGCCGCGCCGTCTGGCCTCGACCGACAAGGCCGAACGGATGCTTGGATTCCGCGCGCAGGTGTCGCTCGACGAGGGACTGAGCGAACTGGTCGACTGGTGGCGTGCCGAGCGGGGCGCGAGCCCGGTTCAGCAAAAACAACAGGCGTTGCAACTGTGATTCCCATAGCGCTGCCGCTTCTCGACGGTGAGGAAGGTGAGGCCGCCCGGCGGACGGTTCTGTCGGGGTGGCTGTCGCAGGGGCCGCAGGTCGCGGCTTTCGAGCAGGAATTCGCCACGCTGATGGGCGCATCGCATGCCTGCGCCGTCTCGAACTGCACGACCGCGCTGCATCTCGCGCTGCGCGCCGTCGGCATCGGCCCGGGCGACGAAGTCATCACCGCAAGCCACTCCTTCATCGCGAGCGCCAACAGCATTCGTTACTGTGGCGCGACGCCGGTGTTCGTCGATATCGATCCGGCAACCTACAATGTCGATCCCGAACGCGTGGCGGAAGCAATCACCGGACGGACGCGCGCCATCCTCATCGTCCACCAGATGGGAATGCCGTGCGATCTTGCCGCGCTGACCGCGCTGGCGGATCGTCACCAGATCCCCCTGATCGAAGATGCAGCCTGCGCGGCGGGTAGCCAGATTCGCATTGGCGGGCGGTGGGACTCGATCGGTGCGCCTCACGGGCGGATCGCGTGCTTTTCGTTCCATCCCCGCAAGGTGATCACCACCGGCGAAGGGGGGATGCTGACGACGAGCGACGCGGATCTCGATCGCCGGTTCAAGCTGCTGCGCCAGCATGGCATGAGCGTGCCGGACACGGTGAGGCATGGCTCACCGCAGGTGATCTTCGAGGATTATCTCGAGGTCGGCTTCAACTACCGGATGACCGATATGCAGGCCGCGATCGGGCGAAAGCAGCTCGAACGGCTGAAGGATATCGTGTCGCGTCGCCGGGCGCTGGCCGCGCTCTATGCGGAATTGCTCGGCAATATCGAGGGACTCAGCCTGCCGTTCGAGCCGGAATGGGCGCGTTCGAACTGGCAGAGCTATTGCGTGCGCCTGCCGGACCGGGTGGACCAGAGAGCAGTGATGCAAAGCCTGCTCGATCAGGGCATCGCGACCCGGCGCGGGATCATGTGCGCCCATCGCGAGCCGCCTTACGCTCACGAAAAGCCGCGCCACGATCTGCGGCAATCGGAACTCGCGCAGGATCGGGCGATTTTGCTTCCGATCTATGCGCAGATGGTCGAGGAAGATCAGGTTCGCGTCGCCGAGGCACTTAAAACGACGTTGATGAACTGACCGCCGCCGCAGATGGCTACGGTCTCGCCTCGCAGATTTCGCGGATCGAGCGCGGCGGCTATTGCTGCCGTTCGGCCGGCTTGGACCGCACCGGCGCCGTCGCCTGCGCAGTTTGGCCACCGGTCAGGATGCCGGCGATGAGGTCGCGGGCGTTGTTGTCGTCGAACGCGGCGGTCCCGCGCCAGCGCCGATAGTTGCGCTGGAGTTTTCCGCTGATCAGTCCCGCGGAAGAGCGTGCAAGGTCGGCAAGCCGCGCGGAGGCCGAAGCGGTCTCGCGCAGGGCGGACAGGTACATCTGTTCCTGGTGCACGGCGGCCTGTCGCAGGCTGAACCGCTCAACCACGAGATTGCGGGCGAACTGACCGAGTTCACTGCGCAGCGCAGGTGATCCTGCCAGACGCTCAAGCGCAACGCGCAACGCCGGCGCGCCCGCGCCCAGCGATCCCGGCCCGAGGCCATACCATCCCTGTTGCAGAAAGATGGGCAGGCTTTGCTGCGTCAGCATTTCGCTGAAGCCATCTTCGCCGATCACGACAAGCGGCTTGCCGAAGGCCATTCCCCGCAAGGCCGACCCGCCCTGGCCGATGATGATATCCGCAGCGGCATAGGCGGTGCCGGGATCGCGAATCTCCCCGGTCATTACCACGACGTCGCGCCCGGCGGCGGCATTCGCTTGAGCCGCGCGGGCGGCGACCTGATCGCGCGCCCGACCGTCTCCGACAATCAGCAAGCGGACGCCAAGACCTGACAGGGCCATCTCACCCACCGCGTCGCAGGCGGACAGCAATCCCTCGAGCTTGAGTTCGGGAACCAGCCGGCAGACCATTGCGATCACCACATCCTGCGGGCCTATACCGTATTTCGCGCGGAACGCGCCGCCATCGATCAGCGGCGTATCGGTATCGGTGTCGACGGGTGGCTCGAGCAGGCCGACGTGCTGGTGGCCGGCCGCGAGCGCGGCCTGGCGGATCAGTTCGGTCCCAACCAGCAGCGGCACGGTTCGCGGCAGGAACGGCGCGACCGACATCGACATCACCGTGCCGACGACCGCGGTCCGCTGAAGAAGGGCAGGGCCAAGGAAGCCTTCGATGATGGGCGGCCATTCGTATCCATGGACCACGTCCACGCCGTGATCCCGGATCGTTTGCACCATCATCCTGATGACAGCGGGGGAGGGTCTCCGGCGGCGCAGTGGAATTTCGATGTGGGGCAGCCGCATATCGTGCACGCGTTCGACCAGCGGTCCGGGTTCGGACATGACGATGACATCATGGCCGCGATCCCGCACGGCTCCTGCGAGCTGGATAGCATTTAGCTGCGATCCTCCGATCTCCATGGTGTGCGGATAAACTAGGATTTTCATGCGGTGCGATGCCTGAAATATCCAATCCGGGGGTTTCGGGGTTCGGATGGGAGCGGTCCTTTCGATTGCCTGAGTGGTGCAGGCAATCGGATGCTTCGCCGGAATAGGGTTAACGAATTAAATAACGACATGTCGGATAATATACTGTATTTACGATCAAATAAATCGAATATAATTAGCATATTTAATTTGTGGCCTGATGCCGGCCGGCATCCGCTGGCCCTGAGGACCGATCGGGAGAACTGCAATGGAAGCATGGTCCGACCGCGACCGGTCTTCTCCTTTGCGCGTGCTGGTCGCGATCGCGAGTTACGGTGCGTCGAACGACCGCTATCTCGATCAACTGATCCGCGAATACCGGGCGATGTCGTTCGCGGTGGACATCGTGATCGTCTCGAATATCGACAAGCGTCCCGCGGACGGCATCGAATGCCTCGTCGGCCTTCCCAACAAGAACCCGTGGTCGCTGCCGTTCGCGCACAAGAAGCTGTTCGCGGACCGTGCCGACCGGTACGACTTCTTCATCTATTCCGAAGACGATATTCTCATCACCGAAAAGAATTTGCAGGCGTTCATGGACGTGACCGCGTCCTTGCGGGACGATGAGGTCGCGGGCTTTCTGCGCATCGAGAAAGCCTCGGGCGACGCCATCAGCTTTCCGGACGTTCACGCCTACTTTCACTGGGATGCGACGTCGGTCCGCTCGCGGGGGGAGTACACGCTGGCCAGCTTCACCAACGAACATGCCGCCTGCTACGTGCTCACCCGCCAGCAACTTGCCAGGTCAATCGAGTCGGGCGGCTTTCTCGTGGAGCCGCATGAGGGAAAGTATGACCTGCTCTGCACCGCTGCGACCGATCCGTATACCCAGTGTGGTCTGACGAAACTCATCCCGGTCTCGCATCTCGATGACTTCTCGGTGCACCATATGTCGAACAAATACGTCGACAGCATGGGGATCAGCAAAGCCTCGCTGCTTCGGCAGATCGAGGGGCTGTTTCAGATCGCGAACCAGGCCGAGGCTGGTTTGTCGCTGTTCAGCACCGAGACCAAACTCTGGCGCTGCATGTACTCGAAGGACTATTACGAGCCGGTCAGCGAGACAGCGCTTGCGATGATTCCGCGGCACGCGCGAAGCATTCTGTCGATCGGCAGCGGCTCGGGGCGAAGTGAACAAGAACTTGCCGAAAAGGGGTATCGGGTTGTCGCGGCGCCGCTCGATCCGGTTATCGCGCGCCATGCGGCGGCGCAGGGTGTCGAGACCGTCGCGGGAGATATTGACGCGGTGCTGGCACAAATCGAATCCGAACGGTTTGACTGTATCCTGTTCCAGAACGTGCTGCATCTTGCGCCGGATCCTGTCGCGTTGCTGGCGCAATTCAGGCCCGTCCTCGCGCCTTCGGCGGTGATGATCATTCAGGTGCCAAACATGCTCTGCGTTCCCGCTCTGTGGCAGGGTGTCCGTGATCGCCGGCGTCTGCCGCGTCGCGGCGGTTACAAGGCAACCGGCGCTCATTTCACGTCTCCCGGCAGGATCAGGGATTGGTGTCGGCAAGCCGGGCTCACCCTCGACAGAATGGTTCCGCTGCTTCACCGCAAGGCCGAACCGATGCGTTCTGTCATGCGCGGATTTCTCGGTCTTGCCGTGGCGCCGGAACTGGTCGTTGTCGCCCGGGCCGCTTCGCCGGCGTCCGCCCCGGCGGGACGGGCCGCCAGATCTCCCGGACAGGAGCACGCCGCGCTCGCAGGCGATCCGAATTAACTCTTATATTTAATTTTCGGACGCATTTATTGTTAAATGGCCATTCTTGATATTTAATTCCGTCCGATTATGATGAATTAAATAAGGTGTTCGGCCATCGAGAATCCAGATGACCTTGCTGGATAAATTCGCTTCGGTCTCCTTCAAGGGACCGGGTTTCGGCCAGATCCGTCTCGCCGCGGCGTTGCTCGTGGTTATCCACCATGCGTGGTGGGGAACGCATGACTGGCTCTATCGCTACAGCGGCGGTCTCGTTCACGCCGGCCTGTTCGCGGTCATCGTGTTCTTCTGCCTGAGCGGGTTCTTGGTCACGCCGAGCCTTGCGCGATCCGGCGATGCCATCAGGTTCGCGACAAATCGGGTGCTGCGGATATTCCCGGCGTTGATCGTGACCGTCGCGGCATCGATGTTTCTGCTTGGGCCGCTTCTCACCCGCTTCACGTGGGTCGAGTATTTCACGGACCGACAGTTCTTTCTCTACGCAAAGAACATCACCACGCTGACAGCTCACTCCCTGCCGGGCGTCTTTTACCGCAACGGAGAGCCAGCGGTCATCAACGGCGCGCTGTGGACGCTGAATATCGAGGTCCTGTCGTACGTCGCACTGGCTGTTCTTGGCATTCTCGGCGTTTTGCGGCGCCGCTCCCTGGTGTTTGCTGTCTTTATTGTCGCCTATGCCATCTATGTTCTGCCGACGGTCGACGCCGCCGCGGGCGCAGCCGTGCCGCCGCGTTTGGCAACGATCGTCAGCCTTTTCGTCTATTTCATCGCCGGCGCTGCGCTGTTTCTCTACAGCGATCGCGTTCCCTTTTCGGGGCGACTGGCGGCGTGGGCGCTCATCGGGGCCATGGCGGGAATGCCCCTCGGCCTCGGTGCATTTGTTCTGCCGATCTGCCTGCCATATCTGGTCGTGTGTCTCGGCCTTTGCACTCTGCCGGGCGGAGCTTTTTTCGAGCGCGACCTGTCTTACGGCGTTTATCTCATTCATTCGCCCGTGCTGGTCGCGATAACCCTGTGGTTCGGTATGCCGCCAGGGTGGCCGGTTGCGCTCATCACCACTGCGATCACGATGATCCTTGCGTCCCTGTCGTGGACCTATGTCGAAGAGCCCGCGCTGCGCCGGAAGAAGGCGGTGTCCGCCGGGCTGAGTCGTTTGATACGCGAGGCCGAAGAGTTTGTTTTCGGCGGGAGGCACGCCATGTCTGATGCGTCATGCGACAGGAGCGTGGCGCAGGGCACGACACTGGGCGTCGTCGCGGATCGGCGCCCGGTCCCGCAAGTCAGCGTGATCATCGTCAGCTACAATACACGCGAGATGACGCTCGAATGCCTGCGGTCGATCGTCTCCCAGACCCACGATGCGAGCTACGAGGTCATCGTCGTTGACAACAATTCGTCCGACGGATCAGCGGACGCCATTCGTGACGAATTCCCCGACCTGAATCTGATCGCGCTTACGCAGAACGTCGGTTTTGCCCGCGCCAACAATCTTGCAGCAGAGCAGGCGCGGGGCGATCGGCTCCTGCTTCTCAATCCCGATACGGTGATCCTTGATCGCGCCATCGACAAGCTGATCGCCTTCGCCGATCGCACGCCATCCTTCCATGTCTGGGGCGGCCGGACGCTTTATGGCGACGGGAGCCTCAATCCCACCTCCTGCTGGCGTCGGATCACGCTATGGAACCTGACGTGCTTTGCACTGGGCCTGACCTATTTCGCCCGCCGCAGCCCGTTGCTCAATTCCGAATCCTATGGCGGCTGGGATCGCGACACGGATCGCCACGTCGACATCGTCACCGGATGCTTTCTCCTGATCGATCACGACCTATGGGCGCAGCTCAACGGATTCGATCCGACGTTCTTCATGTACGGCGAAGAGGCCGATCTCTGCCACCGCGCCCGTCGTGCCGGTGCGCGTCCTGCGATCACGCCGAGCGCGACGATCGTGCATTACGGCGGCGCGTCGGACAGTGTTCCCGTCGATAAAAGGGTGAAGGTCTTCAAGGGGCGCATCACCCTGATCAACTGCCATTTCTCGTCCATCACCCGGGGACTCGGCCGCCGGCTGCATCTGCTGGCGGTTCTGACGCGCTGGTGCGGTTATCGCATGGCCGCGAGTTTCTCCGATCGCGCCGGATTCGATCAAAGCGCGGTGTATTGGCGCGCGGTCTGGCGTCGCCGGTTGGAATGGATCAACGGCTACGGCGTCGAACATGAGTGATCCCGCTCGATATTTCATGATTAAAACCGGGCGGCGCTCTCGACGGTATGGAGCTGTCATTGCAGCTGCCTTCGCCTGCGGAGCGGGGCTTGTGTCTTTATCTCCCGAGCCGGCCGCGGCCCAGACAGCGCAGGTGGCTGCGCGCGCCGAAGCTCAGACCAACGAGCCGAACCGCGCCAGATTCGCCGATTGGTACACGCGCTGGAAGCAGTACATCGACCACGACTCGCGGGCCAACCGGTTCTGCGACAAGGAAACGGGCGAACAGATCGGCTGGCTGATCTCGCCATATCTTTCCGCGTTCTACTACGGATACGTTGCCAGCAAGGATCCGCACTGGGTGGACATGCTGCAGGATTGGGCGGACTCCTGGATTCGCCGCGCCGTGCGCGAGCCCGATGGATATCCGGGCTGGCCGAAAGTCGGTGGCATTGCAGCGTCGATCGATAATTTCGACAGCTTTTACGCCGACAGCATGCTGGGCGAAGCGATGGCATTGCGGCCGATTGTCCTGATGTCGGCTGAAATTCTCAAGACGCCCGCGCTCAAGGCGAAATACGGAGAGAAGGCTCAATCCTATCTCGATCTTGCGGAGCGGATTTTCGCGAAGTGGGACAGCAGGGGCGCGTGGCGCGACACCGATGAGGGCGGAGGGATTGCCATCGTCCTGCCCTTCGGGATCGATCAGAAGACCGGCGGATGGACCGAGGGCTACAACGATCGCCACGATACGCATGTCGGCTTCTCGTATCCGAACAACAAGGCCAATCTGGTGGGGATGTGGCTGCTGGCGATGTCCGACGCCACCGGCAAGCCGATCTACCGCGAGCGAGCCGAGAAGTGGTTTCGCCTGATGAAGTCGCGGATGAAGCCGAAAGCCGACGGCACGTTCGAGATTTGGTCCTATTGGTCGCCGGCAGGGCCGTGGGACTATAAAGCGTTCTGGCGGCCCAAGCATTGGGTCGGGGTCCATCCCAACCCGGGCTACTACGCGGTCGATGTCGAAGCGATCGTAACCGCCTATCAGCACGGCATCGTCTTCACCAAGGACGACATTCGCCGGCTTGTCGCCACATCGCATGCGGAAAAGCGGAGCTGGGCAGCGCTCATTCCTTATGATCCAGCGGCACAGAAGCATTTCGAAGCTGCGCTCAAGCCCGATAGCTGGGAAGGGCTCGGCGGCACGCCATGGTATCTCGCGCTTCAGACACAACAGGACAAAACAGTGCGCTGATCGATTGCGCTTTTGAGGAAACGTTCGCGGTGACGACTGGCATCAACGAGTTCGAACGCAGCTTTCCTCCCCGGTTTCCTGCCGGTCGGGGCGGTGCGATCGGCCTGCGACCGCGGCGGGACGCATCGCGCGCGCATCCTCTTGCGACATGGCTGGCGCTGAGCGGCGTCGTTCTGCCGACCGAACTGCAGCTGACCCTTGCCGGCGCGCGGCTCACCCTCGGGCGCATGGGCATCATGTTGCTGATCGTGCCGGCGCTGGTGGCCCTGTTTCAGAAAGGCCGCAAGCTGCTTGTCTCCGATTTCATCGCGCTGGTGCTGGCGGCCTGGATGGTCTGGGCGGGTTTTTATGCCGGATCGAGCGACTCGATTTCATCCGCCATCGCCCTCGGTATCGAGTACAGCGGTGGCTATCTTGTCGCGCGGGCATTTTTCTTCGGCCCGGCCGCGCTCAGGCAATTTGTGCGTGTCCTGAAAATCCTCACCGCTGTGGTTGTCGCTCTCGGCATGGTCGACTTCATTTCCGGTCGATGGGTCGTTCATGATGCCCTCGTGTCGATTGTCGGCGCGCCATGGCTGGGCGCGCTCTATCGCGGCACCACCGTGCGCGCGGCGTCCACGCTCGATCATCCGATTCTGTTCGGGACGTACTGCTCATTGGCCGCCGCGATATTCCTGTTCTCGGAATCGCGCACGCCCAAGCGAATCTTCTGGGTCGGGATCAGCTTTGTGGGCTGCGCGATGTCGCAGTCCTCCGCCGGAATGATGAGTTTCTTCCTTGCGCTGTCGATCTTCCTCTACGAAAGCGCGATGAAGTCGTTTCCGGCGCGGTGGGGCCTGTTCTGGTGCGTTGTCGGCGTCACGGCTGCCGTAATCTTCGCGGCCACCAACCATCCGATCGGATGGATCATCTCGCACATGACGTTTGATCCGACGAGTGGGTTTTACCGTATTCTGATCTGGGATGCCGCATTCGAGAAGATAGCTCAGGCACCGGTGACCGGATTCGCCTTCGATCTTCTGAACAACGACATCCTCGATCATACCGTGGATTGCGTCTGGCTGGTGTCCGCGCTGCGTTTCGGTCTTCCCGCGATCACGCTCATGGTGTTGTTCAATCTTCTCGCGATGCTGCCCGCGCCGCGCCAAAGCGTAAGGCGCGGAGGCGATGACTACATGGATCGCATGCGGCGCGCGTTCACGGTGGTGTTGCTGCTCTATATGTTCGTGGGGCTCACCGTTCACTTCTGGAATTTCATGTGGATCTTCTGGGGCGTATGCGTCGGTTGCCGCGCATCGCTCCGGGAATGGTTTCTGGTTGCAGACCGCACGTAACGCACGGAACAACGGGAAAGGCGGCAGTCATGTCGACAACATCGAGCAGCGAAAGTCTTACGATCTCCGGAAAAGCGAGCAGGGCTTCGCCGCCGACCAGCCTTGTGGATCGCCTCAGGCCCTACGTCTGGACGCTGCGCAGCGGTCTTCGCACCATGCGTTTCCTGTTCGGGCGGTTTCCAAGGGAATGCACGGTTTGCGGGTATCAAGGGCGATTCTTTGCCTACGCCAATCCGCTCGCGCTCGGCATCAATATCGACTCGCTGTGCCCGCGCTGCTTTTCGCATGAGCGGCATCGCCTCCTCGTTTTGGCCGATCGGGAGCGGGATCTGTTCGCGAACCGGAACATCCTGCATTTCGCCCCCGAGCATGGGATGAAGGCGTATATCCAGTCACGGCAGCCGCGCGGCTATACCACCTGCGAGTTCGGCGGGCGCGGCGCCGATCTCGACATCAATATCGAGAATATCGCTCTGCCCGACGATGCCTTCGACCTTGTCGTCTGCTGCCACATCCTCGAGCACGTGAACGACCATCGGGCCATTCCCGAGCTGTTCCGGATCGTCAGCAAGGGCGGCACGCTCATCGCCATGACGCCGGTGATCGAAGGATGGAGCGAAACCTTCGAGGACCGAACCAAGCAGAAAACGGAAGACGACCGAATTCTCTACTTCAACCAGCACGATCACCTTCGCTTCTTCGGCGGAGACTTGCGCGCCCGGCTTCGGGCGGCAGGCTTTATCGTCGATGAATACACCGCGGTCGAGCCGGATGTGTCGCGCTACGGACTGATCCGGGGCGAGAAGGTCTTCCTTTGTCGCAAGCCTGAGGCCTGACGACTGGCAGTTGTGCGGAAAAGGCGCGCTTTCAACCGGCCAGAAGGTGCCGGATCTGTGCCTTGTGCTCGTCGAGCAGGAACCAGTTCATATAACTGCGATGTCGGGGGACGAATCGTCCGCCAGCATAGCCATAATAAGAGTAACCCCTCTCTCCCAGATAATCGATGAGGGCAGGCCACGGCCACGCCGACATGATAATCGGGCGGCTGGCTCTGAGGGTTTCCTCTGCTCCGGACAGAGCTTCTATCTCCGAGCGCTGTATCGAGAGCTTGATAAGCGCAGGATGCAGCCCGATTGAGTCGAGCGGTTGACCTTTGACGTGGCAGGTCTCGATCGTCACTTTCCGCGGATCGAAGAAATAGAAGCGCTCTTCGTTTGGCCAGTCCCGTGCTTCCTCGAGCTTGAGCGATGCGAGCCCGTCGAGCATGAAATTCCGGTAGTACGGAATGTGCAGCGTAAACTCCCGGTTGACCGCGCAAAGGGCAAGGTCCAGCACCGATACGTCGGGATCGTCGCGATACCGTTCGGCCAGATTGGCCGCCAGTCGCGGGTTGGGCTCGAACGCGATGATCTTTGGAGATTTCACCGCGTTCTTGAATGCGACGATGCTTTGACCGCGATTGGCGCCGACATCGAGAAGCAGTTTCCCCTCAAGATCGAAATGGCGCAGACCACCGTAGTCCGATTTATAGAGCATGCCAGTCGATGTGAAAAACCGGTGGTGAAACGCGAACTTCGCTTCAACCAGGGCGGGAAACTGAACCTGCGCGGTGCGCAGGGCCTTCTTCACATTAATACCCGACAAGCCCATTTACGTTCACTCGAGCACAGTCTTGCCAAACAGGAGACCTTTTTTCGATAGTAAGGCGCGATCCTTGAATGATGCAACCGGAACGCTATCGCCCATTATAATCCTAATGAGTGATCTAACCGCGGCCGGACTTCAAACCACATTCGCCAGTACTAAGCGCGCGGCGAAAAGATCATCGGCCGCAACGTGCGGCACGATCTCAAGATCCAAGCGGCCAGATCCTTGATTCGTTTGGGCCGCGCTGTGGCGGCGATAAATAATCATGGGGACGCTCGTCCGAATTTAAAGAGCTGCCACGAGGCCGGATGTCCGGCCGGCTCCGAATATCTCGCGAAATAGCCTATGGTGGTCTCGAAAGAGCGTCATCGTGCAGCCGATACGCGATTTTCGCACGGATAATGCAAGCTGAGCGGATAAATTCGATCCCGGCTTCAGAACTAATCTTTAAAATGAAAATTTATTGGAGCGGCCATTTATTATCGCGCCTCCGGAAGGCAACGATATTCACAGGCGCCTGAATTTTCTGTGACTGTGATGTCCCGGCAACAGATTTAAAAACTTGCGTGGCCGATCAACGGATTAAACCACCGTTCCGGTTTTGTTTGTTTTTCCCGGACCGCCCATTTAACCGGTGTTTCAAAATGACCCTAGGCAGGTCGTTATATGGTCCCAAAAAAGCCTCTCCCCAACGACCACAAGGCCAACCGTGCAAATGCACATGACATGATCGCCACCGAGGAGGACGGAATCTGGGTCATGTCAGAACAACAACAGTCTGATCTACATCTTAAGGAGAACTGCCTTGGCTACTACCCCCACAAACGGATGGCCTGATGCAACCAATACGGGCGTTCCTGCGGGCGTGACCCTGACAGCGTCTGGGGACGTGATTATCGACAAGCCCGGTACTGTCATCTCGGGACTTGATATCCGCGGAAGCGTTTACATCAACGCAAACAACGTAACGGTTGAGAACTGCAAAATCACGTCCGGAGGCTGGGCGGTCGTTAAAGTAAAGTCCGGAGTGACCGGCGCTGTTGTGCAGGACTGCACAATCGACGGGACGGGTCACGGTCCCGACGGCACCGGCAATGAAGGCATTATGGGGCAGGGCACGTTCCTGCGGAATAATATCTCCAACGTCGAAAACGGCATCACGATCGTCGGCAATAACTCGGTGATCCAGGACAATTATATCCACGATCTGAATGCCGGCGGTGCGCCGCATTATGACGGCATCCAGATCGACGGTGGCGTTTCGAACATCCAGATCTCCCATAATACGATCATTAATCAGTACGGCTGGACGTCCGCGATTATGATCGACAACTACTTCGGAGCTGCGTCCAACATCTCCGTCGATAATAATCTGCTCGTAGGCGGCGCCTACACAGTCTATTCCGACGGCAGCTTCAGCAGCAGCCCCATTACCGGCGTGTCTTTCACCAACAACCATATCGGTGGCGGCGCATATGGACCGGCGATGATCCGGGGAAGCAATCCGGTCTACAGCGGCAACGTCGACGACGGCGCGACGCTCGCCCAGGGAATTCACACCACCGGACAGCCGAGTGGCGATGGCACCCAGCCGACCACACCGGACGTGCCGCATGCGCCGGATGCTCCGGCGATTGCGTCGTTCTCCAATGACAGCGGGGTGGCCGGCGACGGCATCACCAACGACAACACGCTGACCCTCAAGGGCACCGCGGCTGCGAACAGCACCGTCAAGGTGTTCGACGGCTCGACCCAGATCGGGACCGCGACCGCCGACAGCAAGGGAGCGTGGGGCTTCACCACCGCTGCGCTGGCCGATGGCAAGCACAGCCTGACGGCGAAGGCCACGGATGCGTCGGGCCAGACCAGCTCGGCCTCGTCGGCTCTCGGCGTGACGATCGACACCAAGGCGCCGAACGCGCCGACGATCGCGAACGATGCCGCCAGCGCCACCTCGGCGGCCAAGCTCGCCGCGACCGCCGACGCCAGCAATGGTGTGAACCTGACGGGCACCGCCGAAGCCAACAGCACGGTGAAGGTGTTCGACGGGACGACCCAGATCGGCACCGCCACTGCCGACGCCAAGGGAGCGTGGAGTTTGACGACGGGCGCGCTTACGGCCGGAAGCCACAACTTCACGGCCAAGGCGACCGATGCCGCCGGCAATACCGGTTCGGCTTCGTCCGTCCTTGCGGTCAACGTCGACAACTCGACAACTCCGACGACGCCGACGACTCCGAGCTCGCCGTTGGCGCCGAAGATCGCCTCGATCTCCAATGACAGCGGCGTGGCCGGTGACGGTGTTACCAACGACAACACGCTGACTCTCAAGGGCACCGCCGCTGCCAACAGCACCGTGAAGGTGTTCGACGGCGCAACCCAGATCGGGACGGCGACGGCCAACTCCAAGGGCGCATGGACCTTCACCAGCAAGGCGCTGGCCGACGGATCTCATGACCTGACCGCGAAGGTCCTGGACAAGTCCGGTCATGTCAGCGCGGCATCGGATGCGTTTGCTGTCACGGTCGATACGCACGCTCCGGACGCGCCGAAGATCGGATCGATCTCGTCGGACGGCAAGGTGGTGAGCGACGGTGTTGCCCATTCCGGTCAGGTCACCCTGACGGGCACTGCCGAGGCGCACAGCACCGTCAATGTCTATGACGGGACGACCAAGATCGGCACCGCGACGGCCAACGACAAGGGCGCCTGGACCTACGACACCGATGCCCTGAAGGATGGCAGCCACCAGTTCAGCGCCAAGGCGATGGATCTGGCCGGCAACCTCAGCTCCGGTTCCAAGGCTCAGGCGCTGACGGTGGATTCAAGCACCACGAGCGGTGGTTCTTCGGGTAGCGATGGCGGATCGTCTGGCCATCACGGAGCGCTCTCCACTGACTTCACGAGCATGTACCACACGTGGAATGACACCGTGACGTTCAAGGGAACCGCCGATCCGTACAGCCAGATTTCGATCTACGACAACGGCAAGGGCGATGCCATCGGCGTTGCCAAGGCTGGCGCGGACGGAAAGTGGAGCCTGAACACCAAGTCTGCCGTTTCCGATGCGGTGCATAACTTCACCGCGGAGGTCACGAACAAGGCCGGCCAGACCGGCACCAGTTCGGGAAGTGCCATTCTGGGCACCGATGGCAACGATACGTTGAAGAGCACGTCGGGTAACGACCTTTTCCACGGGCACGGAGGGAACGACACCTTCGTGTTCGCACCGAACTTCGGTGCGGATGTCATCAACGACTTCCGGGCGAGCGGTCGCGGTCACGACGTGGTGCAGTTCGGCAAGAGTGTGTTTGACAACTTCGCGGACGTTCTGGCTCACGCATCACAGCAGGGCCACGATGTTGTCATCGACGCCGGCGATGGAAATTCGCTGACGTTGAAACACACCAAGCTCGCCGCTCTGGACAAGGCGGACTTCCACTTCTCGTAAGACGGAAGTCTCCGGGCATTGGGGCCCGGAAACAAGCAACGCTCAGGAGCCGTTCGCGGCTCTTGAGCACCACTCGATACCAAGCTGTACGGGGCAGATCAGATGACAGACTTTGGCAGACGGGGAGCGATGTCCCCGTCCAACGGAGTGCAACCTGCCAACACGAACTCTGCTGGCGCGCGGCACACATCCGGACAGACAGATTCAGCAACACGTTCGCGCCGTCAGTCGCATGCCTCGAGGCTCGCGGCGAAGTCGCGCGCGTTCTTCGAATCGGCGACGCGTGACGGCGTGGTCCGCTCGCGCAGAAAGCTGCGAGACGCCGCCGAGCGTATCCGGCCGATCGTCTTTTCGCAGCGGTCACGGCGCGGCGTCGCCGTCTACAGCGAACAGAAGTCCGAGATTCTCGATTTTCTCGGGTCCTGCCGACAGGCGTTCTGGGGACTCGCCATCTTCAGCGGCCTGAGCAACATCCTGATGCTCACCGGTTCCTTCTTCATGCTGCAGGTGTACGACCGCGTCCTGCCGAGCCGCAGCGTACCGACGCTGCTGGCGCTGCTGGCGCTCGCTGTCGTCCTGTATGTTTTCCAGGGTGCGCTCGATCTGGTTCGCAGCCGCATCAGCGGACGGATCGGACGATTTCTCGAAGAGACGCTGAGCTCGAGGGTCTACGACGCCATCGTCCGGATGCCGCTGAAAACCCGCGGCGACGGCGACGGCCTGCAGCCGTTGCGGGACATCGACCAGATTCGCGGATTTCTCTCCAGCGGCGGGCCGACCTCGCTGTTCGATCTGCCCTGGATTCCGCTCTATCTCGGCATTTGCTTCTACTTCCATTTCTGGATCGGAACGGCGGCGCTGGTAGGCGCCTGCGTGCTGATTTTCCTGGCGCTGTTGACCGAATTGAAAACGCGCGGAGCCACCAAGGCGTCGGCGATCTTTGCGATGTCGCGGAACGCGCTCGCCCTGGAAGGCCGGCGCAATGCCGAGGTGCTGCGTGCCATGGGCATGAGGCGCAGGGCGGCCGCCCGCTGGCACGAGGTGAACAAGAACTATCTCGCGGCCAACGAGGCGGCGAGCGATGTCGCCAGCGGCATCGGGGGGATTTCGAAGGTCTTCCGGATGATTCTGCAATCGGGCGTCCTTGCGGTCGGCGCCTATCTTGTCATCCATCAGGAATCCACCGCCGGCATCATCATCGCCAGCTCGATCCTGACGGCGCGCGCATTGGCTCCGGTCGAAATGGCGATCGCGCACTGGAAGGGCTTTGTCGGTACACGGCAGGCCGCGCATCGACTCGACCAGCTTCTCACGCTGCTTCCGAGCGAGCAGGAGCCGATGGAATTGCCGAAGCCGGAGCGGTCGCTGACCGTGGACCGGATTCACGTCGCGCCTCCCGGTGCGGACAAGCCGGTGCTGCACGACGTGTCGTTTTCGGTTTCGAGTGGCGAGGGGCTCGGGATCATCGGGCCGAGCGGCTCGGGCAAGTCGTCGCTCGCGCGGACACTGGTCGGCGTCTGGCCGCTGTTGCATGGCAAGATCAGGATCGATGACGCGGCGCTCGACCAGTGGTCGCCCGAAACACTTGGCGAGCATATCGGCTACTTGCCGCAGGATGTCGAACTGTTCGACGGGAGCGTGGCCGTCAACATCGCCCGCTTCGATCCGAAAGCGACGCCCGGCGACGTGCTGGATGCGGCGCGCGCGGCCGGCGTGCACGAACTCATCCTGTCGCTGCCCCACGGATACGGCACCCGGATCGGCGAAGGCGGCATGGCGCTTTCCGCCGGCCAGCGCCAGCGCATCGCGCTCGCGCGCGCCTTCTATCGGAATCCGTTCCTGGTGGTTCTCGACGAGCCAAGTTCAAACCTCGATTCGGAGGGCGAGGCGGCGCTGACGAAGGCCATCCTCGGTGTGCGCCAGCGAGGCGGTATCGTGGTGATCGTGACGCACCGGCCGAAGTCGCTCGATACGGTCGATCGCGTTCTTGTGGTTGCCGAAGGCGTGGTCAAAGCATTTGGAGAAAAAGACGAGGTGCTTCGCAAGGTTCTACGACAGTCGGCGCCGGTGCCGCTCAGAGTTGCCGCCGACCGCGGGAGCAGCCGATGACCCACAATCCGGACTCGGCCCAGAGCTCGATTCAGCGCTATCTCGTCGCCGGAATGGTCCTTGTCGGGCTGGTGACATTCGGAATCGGCGGATGGGCCATGACCGCCGAACTGTCGAGCGCCGTGATCGCTCCCGGCGTGCTCGTCGTGGATACCGGCGTGAAGAAGGTTCAGCATCAGACCGGCGGCATCGTGCGCGAACTGCGCGTTCGCGAGGGGCAGCGCGTTCATGCCGGCGACATTCTGGTGCGTCTCGACGAGACGCAGACCAAGGCCGCCGCGGCCATCGTCACCAAGAGCGTGGATGAACTGCTGGCACGTCAGGCGCGGCTCGAGACCGAACGCGATCGCGATAATGCTGAGCAGATCGATTTTCCCGCGTCGCTTCTCGAGCGTGCGCACGATCCGAACTCGGACGCTGCCCACGCCATCGCCGCAGAGCGCAGCCTGTTCAGCCTGCGCCGTCAGGCGCGGCAGGGACAGAAATCGCAGCTCAAGGAACGCAGCGAGCAGCTTCAAGACGAAATCAAGGGTTACCTCGGACAGGTCGAAGCCAAGAAAAAGGAAGTCGAGTTCGTTCAGAAGGAGCTCGCCGGGGTCCGCACGCTCTGGGAGAAGAACCTCGTTCCGATCACGCGTCTGACGGCGCTGGAGCGTGACGCGGCCCGCATCGAGGGCGAGCGCAGCCAGTTGTCGGGAGCGATAGCCCAGGCGAAGGGCAAGATTGCCGAGATTCAGCTTCAGATCATTCAGGTCGATCAGGATCTGCGCAGCGAGGTCGGCAAGGATCTCGTCGAAACACGTTCGAAGATTTCCGAACTTGCGGAGCGCAAGATCGCGGCCGTCGACCAGTTGAAGCATATCGACATTCGCGCGCCGCAGAGCGGTCGCGTTCATCAACTCTCGGTGCACACCATCGGCGGCGTGATCGGGCCGGGCGAGCAGATCATGCTGATCGTGCCTGACGCCGATATGCTTGAAGTGGAGGTCAAGATTCCGCCTCAGGACATCGATCATGTCCACGTCGGTCAGGATGCTCTTCTGAGGTTCTCGGCGTTCAATCAGCGCACCACGCCCGAGGTCAAGGGAGAGGTCAGCGTGGTGTCGGCGGATCTCACCCAGGATCAGCGCACCGGCACGAGCTACTACATGGCCCGGATCGTGCTGAAGCAGGACGAGCTTGCCAGGCTCGGGCATGTGAAGCTGATTCCCGGCATGCCGGCGGATGCATTCATCCAGATGGGCAGCCGTACCGCGCTGTCATATCTGATGAAACCGCTGCGCGATCAGGCTGCGAAGGCGCTGAAGGAAAATTGACGGCGGGGCCGGGCGCGTCATTGTGACTTGCCCGGCCGGCCACGGCTCGCCTAGGGTCAATGGCCAATTTTCTTCATGCACGGACGCATTGCGACGCAGTCATGTATCATAAGCTCGTCGCCACAGCGGCCTGGCTCAGCCTTGCTTTCATTGCATACGCCACGTTGTCGCCCATCGGGCTGCGGCCTCACGCCGGAGGCCCCGGCTTCGAGCATCTTGCCGCATTTGCCGTGACGGGCCTACTATTCGGGCTCGCTTATCCGCGTGCGCTGGTTCCGGTCATCGTGCTTGTTCTATGCAGTGCCTGCATTCTCGAAGTGCTTCAATTGTTCGTACCCGGCCGCCACGCCCGGGTGTCCGACCTTGTGGTCAAACTCGCGGGTGGCGGGATCGGGATCATCGCCGCGCGTTTCTGGGACCAGGACAGGAAGTAGGGCGCGCGCTTCACACAAGGATAGCGACTATAGGGACCGTGCCCGGCTGCTGTTGCCATGATGAGAAGCGGGCGGCGCATGACACAGGAATTGTTTGCTGATGCGCCCGTCCGTCGGAACCAGGCTGCCTTCCGGTTTTCAGATCGCATCGGATTGCCGCGTGTTCGCGGTCGGCGATATTCACGGCCGGATCGATCTTCTGCGGCAAGCGATGGAGAGGGTCGATGCCGACCTTCGCGACCGGCCGGCCGCACGCAGCCTGCGCATTTTTCTTGGCGACTATATCGATCGCGGGCCGAACTCGCGCGCGGTCATCGACGAACTGATCGCGATCGGCCAGCGCCACGAGGCGGTATTCATCAAGGGAAATCACGAAACGCTGGTGGGCGAATTCCTGCGCGATCCGGCGACGCTGCCGGCATGGCGCACGCTTGGCGGGCTGGAGACGCTGGCATCCTACGGTGTGGTGTCGCCGCTCACGCCCAATGTCGCCCAACAGATCGAGGTGGCGCAGAAATTCCGGCAGGCGCTGCCGCGCAGCCACGACGACTTTCTTGGGCAGCTGCGGAACTGCTTCAGTCTGGACGATATGTTCTTTGTCCATGCCGGTGTCCGCCCCGGCGTGCCGCTGGCGTCACAGGCCGAACGTGACCTGACCTGGATTCGTGACGATTTCCTGCAGCACCGCGGCTCGTTCGGAAAACTCATCGTCCACGGCCATACACCGGTCCAAACGCCGGAGGTTCATCCGAACCGGATCAATATCGACACCGGCGCTTACGCGACAGGGCAACTGACCTGCCTGTGGATCGAGGGGGACCGGTTCGGATTTTTGTGATTCACCTGTGGTCAGGTGCGGCCCTGGCTGCTGCGCACCCGCGCGATCATCTGTTCGACATGGGGGATCGGTGTTTCCGGCTGGATGCCGTGGCCGAGATTGAAGATCAGCCGGCCCTTGCTGTAATTGGCGAGAATGTCATCCACCGCGCGGTCGAGCGCTGATCCGCCCGCGATCAGCGCGAGCGGATCGAGATTGCCCTGCACCGCAACGCGGCTCTGGACGTGTTCGCGAACGAAGGACGGCTCGGCCGTCCAGTCGATGCTGACGCCATTGACCCCGGTGCGGGCCGCGTAAGACGGCAGCAGCGCTCCGGCACCGCGCGGGAAGCCGATGAATTTCGCGCCCGGTACCTTGGCGCGCACGCCTTCAACAATGCGGCGGGTCGGTTCGGTGGACCAGCGCTCGAATTCGGCAGGGGGCAGCACGCCGGCCCAGGTGTCGAAAATCTGCAGCACCTCCGCGCCGGCCTTCAACTGCCCGATGAGATAGCCGATCGAGGATTCGACCAGAATGTCGATCAGGTGCGCGAACGCCTCGGGCTCGCGATAGGCGAACAGCCGCGCAGGAGCCTGATCCGGCGTGCCCCTGCCGGCGATCATATAGGTCGCGACCGTCCACGGCGCGCCGCAGAAGCCGATCAGGGCGATTTCGGGCGCAAGCTCGGCGCGCACGCGGCTCAGGGCTTCGTAGACCGGCTCGAGTTTGCCGAAATCAGCCTCGCGGGCGAGCGCACGGACTTGCGCCGGGGTGTCGAGCGGATCGAGGCGCGGACCTTCTCCTGCCTCGAAACGTACCGAGCGATCGAGCGCGTAGGGGATCACCAGAATGTCCGAAAAGATGATGGCGGCGTCGAAATTAAACCGCCGGATCGGCTGCAGCGTTACTTCGGCGGCGTATTCCGGCGTGAAACACAGATTGAGGAAGCTGCCGGCCTTGGCGCGCAACGCGCGATATTCCGGAAGGTAGCGTCCGGCCTGCCGCATCATCCAGATCGGCGGAACGGGCAGGGTCTCGCCCGACAGGACTTCCAGGAACGGTTTGCGGGGGGCGGATTGGGACACTCTCGATTTCCTTCAGGCGGATCTGTCGTGGCGCTCTGATACATGGCTGGCGCGGTCTTGGCCACCGTGCCCGGATCGTGTCGGGAACTGATTTCAGGGTGCGATTGCGCAAGAATCCGGTCGGCTTGCGTCATCAGCCAAAAATTGCGAGGGAGCTTGCCGGGTATCCCGGGAGTGCGCGGCTCATGACATCGACGACACAAGCGGCGGGTAATGGAGCGGCGCTGGCGACCGGGCGCATGGATATCGAGACGGATACCGAGACCGCCGAGGCCGAGGCGATGCTCCGTGCCGATATCCGCCTGCTCGGTCGCATCCTTGGCGATACCGTACGCGACCAGGAAGGCGAGGCGGTGTTCGATCTGGTCGAACGTATTCGCCAGACCTCCATCCGTTTCCACCGCGACGACGACAAGCCGGCGCGTCAGGAACTGGAAGCCATCCTCGCCGGAATGTCGACCAGCGATACCGTCCGCATCGTCCGGGCCTTCAGCTATTTCTCCCACCTTGCCAATATTGCCGAAGACCAGAACCACATCCGCCAGACCCGAAGCCAGAACCTCACCGAGCCGTCGCGGCAGGAGGGCACGCTGGCCGGAGCCGTGGCACGGGCGCGCGATGCAGGCATCGGTGCGGACGATCTGCGCCGCTTCTTCGACGGTGCCCTTGTCAGCCCGGTCCTGACCGCGCATCCGACCGAAGTCCGGCGCAAGAGCACTATCGATCGCGAGATGGAAATCGCGACCTTGCTCGATCGCTGCCAGCGCACGCAACTGACCATGGACGAAAGCGAGGCGGCCGACGAGCAACTGCGCCGCGCGGTGCTGACACTGTGGCAGACCAATCTGCTTCGCCGCACCAAGCTGACGGTGCTGGATGAGGTCGCCAACGGCTTGTCGTTCTACGATTACACCTTCTTCACGCAGTTACCGCGGATGTTGTGCGTGCTGGAGGATCGGTTGCAGCCGGAGAGCGCGGCGTATCAGGGAGAGCTGCCGCAAGAACTCGCGCCGTTCCTGCGGATGGGAAGCTGGATCGGAGGCGATCGCGACGGCAATCCGTTCGTGACCGCGGACGTCCTGCGCGAAACGCTGCATATGCAATGCACGCAGGTGTTGAGATTCTATCTCGGGGAATTGCACGAACTTGGCGGCGAACTGTCGCTTGCCTCGCAACTGGTTGATGTGTCTCCGGACTTGCAGGCACTGGCCGAGGGATCGCCCGACAAATCGGCGCACCGCAGCGGCGAGCCCTATCGCCGTGCCGTGTCCGGCATCTACGCGCGTCTCTCGGCAACGGCCCACGGGCTGGGCGTGGAGCCGCGACGGCCGCCGGTCGGCGCGGCGACGGCCTATGCCAGCGTGGCCGAATTCAAGGCCGATCTCGACACCATCCATCGTTCGCTTGTTGCGAACCAGGCCGGCATTATCGCCCGTGGTCGTCTGCGGTTGGTACGCCGTGCGGTGGATTGTTTCGGCTTTCATCTGGCGAGCCTCGACATGCGGCAGAATTCCGCCGTTCACGAGCGCACGATTTCCGAACTGTTCGAGGTGGTTGCGCCGGGCACGAACTATGACGCGCTGCCGGAGCAGGATCGTATCGCGCTGTTGGTTGGCGAGCTTGCAACCGCCCGTCCACTGGTGTCGCCATTCGCGACCTACAGCGAGGAGACGCGAGGAGAGCTTGCGGTGCTTCGTGCCGCCGCCGCCGCGCACGCGACGTTCGGCGAGGCCGTGATTCCGCAGAGCATCGTCTCGATGACGGAAGGCGTATCGGACCTGCTCGAGATAGCAGTGCTGCTCAAGGAGGTGGGGCTGATCGATCCCAACGGAACGAGCCGCCTCAACGTCGTACCGCTATTTGAGACGATCGACGATTTGCGCCAGTGCGCGGATGTCATGGACCGTCTCCTGTCATTGCCGGCCTATCGCGCGCTGGTCGATAGCCGCGGCGGCGTGCAGGAAGTGATGCTCGGCTATTCCGACAGCAACAAGGACGGCGGCTTCGTCACTTCGGGTTGGGAACTCTACAAGGCGGAAATCGGGCTGATCGAGGTGTTCGCGCGCCATGGCGTGCGGCTCCGCCTGTTTCACGGCCGCGGCGGCTCGGTGGGCCGCGGCGGCGGGCCGAGTTACGATGCCATCCTCGCGCAGCCGGGCGGGGCGGTGAACGGCCAGATCCGCATCACCGAGCAGGGCGAGATCATCTCCAGCAAATATTCCAATCCGGAAGTCGGCCGGCACAATCTGGAAATCCTCGCGGCGGCGACCATGGAAGCGAGCCTGCTGCAGCCCCAGCATTCCGCGCCGCGCGCTGAACATCTTGCGGTGATGGAAACGCTATCGTCGCTGGCTTATGCCGCGTATCGCGGTCTGGTGTACGAGACCGAGGGCTTCGAGGACTATTTCTGGGCTTCGACCGTCATCACCGAAATCTCGACGCTGAACATCGGCAGCCGCCCGGCGTCACGAACCAAGACGCGCCGCATCGAGGATTTGCGCGCGATTCCCTGGGTGTTCAGCTGGGCGCAATGCCGCCTGATGCTGCCCGGCTGGTATGGTTTCGGCAGCGCGGTCGAGGCTTTCGTCAAACAGCACCCCGATAACGGCATCGCGCTTTTGCAGGAACTGTATCGGGAGTGGCCGTTCTTTCGCATGCTGCTGTCGAACATGGACATGGTGCTGTCGAAGAGCAGCATCGCCATCGCGTCCCGCTACGCCGAGCTTGTCCCCGACCAGAATCTGCGCGAGTCGATCTTCCAGCGTATCCGCGCCGAATGGCGGGCTTCGATCCGCGCGCTGCTGGCGATCATGGGTCAGGACCGCCTGCTGGCGGGGAACCCGCTGCTGGAGCGCTCGATCCGCAACCGCTTTCCGTATCTCGATCCGCTGAACCACGTGCAGCTTGAACTGCTCAGGGCGCATCGCGCGCAGGACCCCGATCCGCAGGTCCTGCGCGGCATTCAGCTCACGATCAACGGCATTTCAGCCGGATTGCGCAACAGCGGCTGACGCGCCGCCGTCACGCTCCGGTCGCTCTCAGGCGCTCGGATCGTTGGCGTTGGGATAGAACAACTGGTCGCCATTGATCTTGTAACCGGCGATAGCCTTCTGTCCTTCCGGCGATACCAGCCAGTCGATGAACTGTTGGCCGAGTTCGGCCTTGACGCTCGGATGCTTCTTCGGATTGACCAGCATCACGCCGTACTGGTTGAACAGCCGCTTGTCGCCCTCGACGAGAATGGCGAGGTCGCCGCGGTTCTTGAAGTGCAGCCAGGTGCCACGGTCCGACAGGACATACGAGTTCGACGCTGACGCCATGTTGAGCGCGGCGCCCATGCCCTGGCCGATTTCCTTGTACCAGGGGCCCTTGTCCTTCGCGATGTCGATGTCGGCCGCCTTCCAGAGCTTCAGTTCCGCGATGTGGGTGCCTGAGCGGTCGCCGCGTGAAATGAACGGCGCTCCCTTGGCCTTGATGGCTTTCAGCGCCGCGACGATATCCTTGCCGCCTTTGACGCCGGCCGGATCGGACTTCGGCCCGAGCAGGATGAAATCATTGTACATCACCGGGTAGCGCTTCACGCCGAAGCCTTCGGACAGGAATTTCTCTTCCGCTGACCTGGCGTGGACGAACACCACGTCGGCATCGCCGCGCCGCGCCGTGTCGAGCGCCTGTCCGGTGCCTTGCGCGACGACTTTGACGTCGATGCCGGTCTTGGCCTTGAACAACGGCAGAAGATAGCCGAACAGGCCGGAATCCTGCGTCGAGGTGGTGGATGCCACCACGATCGATTTGTCCTGCGCGGAAACGGTGCTGAGCCCGCCCAGCAAGGCGATGGCGGTGAGTGCGATCAATGAGCGACGTAAGTTCATGGCGATATCCTCAAGGCTAGAGAAGCAGTTCGCCGGCAAGAAACCGCTGCGCGGATTCAGTCGCCGGATTGGAGAAAAACTCCGGGCCGGTATTGCGTTCGACGACGCGGCCGCGATGAAGAAGAATGATGTCGCCCGCGAGCCGGCGGGCTTCGCCGAGATCATGTGTGGACATTACGACCTTGATGTTTCGCGCGGCGACTGCGCGCACCACGTCCTCGATGGCCTTGGTGGCGGCCGGGTCGAGCGCCGCGGTCGGCTCGTCGAGGAACAGCACCTCGGGATCGCGGCCGAGCGCGCGGGCCAGCGCCAGGCGCTGCTGTTCGCCGCCGGACAATTGCCGCGCCGACCGGTCGCCGAATTCGGACAGGCCGACGAGGTCGAGCAATTCGGCGACGCGTGTTTTCCAGCGCGAGCGGGGAACGTCGGCGCTGGCGAGCGCATATTCGATATTGGCGGCGGCGCTGCGTCGTAGCATCGACGGGCGCTGAAAGACGATGGCGCGGCGGACCGGCGCGACATTCTCCCGCTCGCCCCAGGTGATGCGGCCTTCGCTCGGCGCGATCAGCCCCATCGCCAGTCGCAACAGGGTGGTCTTGCCCGAACCGTTGGGGCCGATCAGCAGCGTCGGCGCGCCGGGACTGAAGGTCAGTTCGAGCGCATCGAGAATCGCGCGGCCGCCGGCGCGGACGGTGGCGTGATCGAGTCGGATTGGCAGATCGGTGGGCGGTGCGCGCATGATCATCCGCCTGCGTAACGTTCGCCGGCACGCCGCGCGCCCCACGCCAGCGCATTGATCGCCATGACGATGACGATCAGGACGATGCCGAGGCCGATTGCGAGCGGCAGGTCGCCCTTGGAGGTTTCGAGCGCGATGGCCGTGGTCATGGTGCGGGTGAAGCCATCGATATTGCCGCCGACAATGATAATGGCGCCGACTTCCGCAGCCGCCCGCCCGAAGCCGGCGAGCAGGGCAGTGACCAGGCTGAATCGCGCGTCCCAGATCAGGGTGGCGACGCGTCCGACCGGCCCGATGTTCATGGCGGTGAGTTCGTCGCGATACTCGATCCAGTAGTCCTCGATGGTCTGGCGAGACAGCGCAGCGATGATCGGCGTCACGAGAACGGTCTGGGCGATGATCATCGCCTTGGGAGTGAACAGCAAGCCAAGCGATCCGAACAGGCCGGAGCGCGACAGCAGCAGATAGACGGCCAATCCGACGACGACCGGAGGCAGCCCCATCAGGGCATTGAGAACGACGATCACGGCCTGGCGTCCCGGAAATGAATTCAAGGCGATCGCAGCGCCGGCCGGCACGCCGGTCAGGGCGGCGCAACACACCGCTGACAGGCTGACGAAAAGCGACAGCCGAACCACCTCGAGCAGACCGGGATCGAGGGTCAATATGAGATGGAGTGCCGATTCACCGTTGGACATCGTCGCGATCCGTTTGCACCGTTGGTGTCAGTTTGCCTCATAGCGGTGCTGGCGGGAAACTGAAAGTCGCGGCGCCATCGTCGATGGGCGCAAGAGCCGCATCCTTGCAAAGTCGGAGGCGATTAGGTCAGTTTGTAGCATGACCCATGAACAATATTTTGGACCGCTGACGCCGCTCGACAAGGCTCTTGCGTTGCTGATGGATGGACTGGCGCCGGTTGGGCCGCGTTTAATTCCCAGCGCGGAAGCGCGCCACAGTGTTGTCGCCCACCATGTCGCATCGCGGCATAGCCTTCCCCTATATGATACGGCGATGATCGATGGCTGGGCGCTTCATGCCTATGACCTCGTCGGTGCGTCGTCCTATGCGCCGGTGATGCTCGCCTCACGGCCGGCGTGGGTCGAAGCCGGGGATCATATGCCGGATGGTTGCGATTGCGTGCTCGATGCCGCGCAGGTCGAGAGCGCTGGCGCAGTGGTTCAGGTTCTGGCGGAGGCTGTGCCGGGGCAGGGCGTGCGCCGCGCCGGGGGCGATCTTCACGAAGGCGATGCTGTTCTGCAAGCTGGCGAGCCGATACGGGAGATCGACGTCATGGCCGCGCAGGCAGCGGGGCTCGA
>JBQCHK010000006.1:0-87012 GCA_051954725.1 Afipia sp.
TTCGAATCCCGTTGGGGGCATCTCGAAGCCTGCTCCCGCGCAGGGGGTCAGCCCCCGGCTACGCTCGTCCCGTGGCAAACGTCGAGAAATCCCAGCAGGAGTGGCGCGAGGGACTGACGCCCGAGCAGTACCGGATCCTGCGCGAGAAGGGGACCGAGGCGCCGTTCAGCGGGGAATACGACCATGTCTTCGAGCCGGGCACGTACCGTTGCGCAGGCTGCGGCGCCGAGCTCTTCGACTCCGACGCGAAGTACGACTCCGGTTGCGGCTGGCCGGCCTTTACCGCTCCAGCCGCGGGCGACCGCATTGACGAGGAGCGCGACCTCAGCCACGGCATGGTCCGCACCGAGGTCCTTTGCTCGAACTGCAATGGACATCTCGGCCACGTCTTTCCTGACGGACCGGGCCCGACCGGCCTGCGTTACTGCATCAATTCAGCGGCGCTGAAACATCTGCCGAAGTAGCCCGTAGCTTCTCAAAACGAACCGCACACTCCCGCGCGACAGGCGTCGCGCGGGAGTGCTGCTGGCGCTGTGACTCTCGCATCTGGAATCTCGCATGTCCGTCAGATCTCGACATACCGTTTTGGGTATCGGCCTCGCCGCGTTATTGCTGCAAACGGTGGTGCAGGAGCCGTTCTTCAACACCAGCAAGGTCGCATTGTTCAAGGTGGTCACACCGCGCGATACGATCGTAATCGGATTGAGCCGAGATGAACTCGACAATCTGCGCGCCCGCGACGCGGCGACGGTAGCCGAGGCGATCAGCCATGCGGGAGCTGTGAACGTCTGGCGGTATGCCGTTCGCCGCAACGCCACCGGCGATCTCGAGCAGGCACCGGTGAAGCAGATCGAGCTTTTGTCCGCCGCAGCACTGCGCGTCGAGGCCTACGACACGCCATTGAATATCGTCCCCGCATCCGACATGCAGGTCCACTGAACAGCATGGGAACCGGCGGCTGCGCCGTGATTCCGAGCGTCCGATCTCTCCGCGCGCAGACGATCTTCCGGACGCCTTTCGCTGAGGCTTCGACCTCCTTGAGATTCAAGGAGTTATGACGCCGGACAGATTCATTACTTGCCTGAACGATTCATCTTCTTTCGTCGGATGGGTCGCATTTCGCCAAAAATGGCCTATATTGGGATTGTCCAGAAGCGATGCGGCCCCGGCGACGCCCGATTGGTGATGTCCCGCGCCCTCATGATGGTCGCTTCCCCACCGTTCCAACAGTAGAGGCCAAAGACGATGGCTGCGTTCAATTACAATACCGAAGCTGAACTGTTTCCCGCCGCAATCCGCAAGAAAAAGCGCGCCGGGTTCACCTATCGCCGCTTCGGTACGGCGGCGGAAGCCGTTCAGTTCGCCATCGAGCAGTTGCCCGCGGACTCTTTGAACGGTGCCTATCTCCAGGTGGATGAAGCCCGCTTCGACCAAAACGGCATTCGCTCCCTCTATGAAAGCAGCGATTTCCCCCTCGAGCGCAATCTCCCCGAACGCGCCAAGGCGGATTCGGAAGCCGCATCCTGATCGGTAGTCAGACTGAGATCGCAGCCGTGCTCAATCCATGCGCGGCTGCTTGTCCATCCAGCGCTTGAGCAGACGCATGTTGCGCATGTTGGCGCGGAACATGACGTCGAACGCATCGCCTGCAAAAGGCACAATTCCCACCACACCGTCGATCGCGACGTTGCCGAGCATCCGCGCAACCAGATGCCGCGGCGCGCCGAGCGAACGAGCCTCGCGCACGATCCACAGCGAGATGGCAGTGGTGAGGATGTCGCCGATCACCGGAACGAGTCCGATCAGTCCGTCGATGCCATAGCGCACCTTGGTGCCCGGCACGACGAAAGCGACGTCCATCAACTTCGCCAGCGCTTCAAGCCGCGCGAAGCGCTGCTCCCGCGTGAGGGGGCCCCCGAACGGCATGCCGCCGAAATTCGGTCCGCTGCCGCCAAAGCCACCGCCTGCAGCGAAACTTCCGCTCAAATCCTGAAAGCTGAAATTCCCGCCGCCAAACGGCGCACCCTGCACTTCGTTGCCATCCTGATCGATGATCGGAGGACGCCGGCGTGACTGCGGGCGCGAACGAACGGTGTGGTCAGTCATCAGGATTCCTGCGGTGACGGTCATGGTCTATGCCCCTGCCATGGAGAAATGGCTGGCCGGATGCCCGGTTGAGATATGCAACGTACGAACCCGTCACAAGTTGCCATTTTGTCATGAACGCGACCGATGATCGCAGACAGAAAGGGAACAAGGAGCGTCGGGGGCCATCCGCGTCGGCAACAAAGGCCCATTCGTTGGGCGGTCGGGAATGCCGATATCGATGCTCAGGCCGTTTTGAGCAGCGGAGCCGTCGGGGGCGATGGAGTCACGTCAGTCTCGCCGGGCCGCAATTCGCCTGCAACTGCAAAACACGATTTGCCTTGCTTCTTGGCAGCGTACAGCGCCTGATCGGCGGCGGCCATCAATTGCTCAGGCGTGGTGCAGGATGCGTGCGACCACTGCGCGATGCCGATGCTGATTCCGATGCTCAATACAGCGCCCTGCCAATGCGCCGGATGATCGGCGCAAACATCGAGCAATTGCCGGGCCACCGCCGCTGCTTCGCGCGCTGTCGCCGCAGGCAGTACCACGCAAAATTCGTCACCCCCCATTCGGGCCAGAAGATCGCTGGCACGCAGCCGTCCCTGAACGGTGGAGGCGAAGACACGCAGACATTCGTCTCCCGCGCCGTGACCGTGGCTGTCATTGATGTCCTTGAAGCCATCGAGGTCGATCGCCAGCACCGCAAACGATTGCATCGAGCGATCCGAGCGCCCGCACTCCTCCTTGAGACGGGCCAGAAGCTGCCGGCGGTTGGCGACCCCTGTCAGATCGTCAAGCAATGCGAGATCGGCCACCTCCGCGCGCAGCCGGTCGATCGCCATCAGCAGGAAGCCGAAATTCCACATCATCGACAAAAACAGCAAAACCAGAACAAGCGTAGCTTGCGCCGGATTGAAATGAACCATCGAGACGAAGCCGCCGATGTGGAACGTCGCCATGACGGAGCGGGCGATGTTCACGCAGATGATCGTCACGGCAATACAACCGGCCAGCCAGGCGCCGGGCTGCTCACTTCGATTGCGCCTCGTCAGCGTCAGCGGCAGGGTCTGCGCGATGATCAGCGCCTGAATGCAGGAATAGAGCACGATACGCATGTTCGTGCTCGGATAGACGACCGAGAAATAGATCAGACTGATGGCGCCGATCACGACCAGGATGGCATGGCGCCGCCACGACAGCTGCCGGTCATAGAACCGCTCAATGCCGAAGGCTGCCAGCGAACAACAGGCGATGAGAAAAGAACCACCGATCACCAGCGGCAGCAGAGGATCGGTCACCGTGCGCATCATCGAGATGCCCGCGCCGGTCGCTGCGAGCAACGCAGCGGCGGCCCAGAACCGCGCCGCCTCGAAATTCGGATAGCTGCGGGCGACGTAGACCCACACCACGCCGAGCGCCACGAAGTTGACGACGAAAACAAGCCAGAGTGTGGGGACGCTAGGCATGCAGCTTACGGCGCGTGCGACACCCGGCACACCTCAATCCGCCTCCAGCCCTGTTCTTCTTGTTTGAGCGCATCGCCCGCATTCACCCTCGCGTTCTCTGAGAAACGCATCCCCCAAAACCACACCCACATTGCGCAGTGGCCGCTTAACGGAACCTGACTTCAGGCCGATAATCCACACCGTGGTTGTGAAATTGTGAATAAGTCTATCAGAGCAGGGCTTTGCGAGAAACGGCAGTTTCGTTCGCGCCATCACGAAACCGCAAGTGAAACTGCCGCAGATGGTATGGTTAGCAAAAAGCCAAGATCGCATGACGCCCTGGGCAGGCGACATGCGAACCGGCAACCGAGTTCTACCTGCACCGACGCACGTTGCGATACACCACGGTGCCATTGGGCCGGACAATACGGCTGCGCACGTACCTGCAGCGAGGATGGCGACGGCCGAAAGAGGGATGGCAGCGGCGCACCTTCCTGTAGGTCACCCGGCCGTTCGGATGGACGATCCGGCTCCGAACGGTACGGCAGGCAACCGATTCAGCCATCGAAGGCACGCTCAGCCCAGGATGAACCGGGACCGCAGCAGCCGACGGTGCACTCGCGAACAGCATGCCCGACAATCCAGCCGCGGCGATGAAAATAGCAGTCGCACTCTTCATGAACGTCCTCCTGTCGATATTCGGGGAATGATTTGAGGGTGATGGAGAAGAGGAACGTGCGGCACATCGATCCGTTCCGGCCGGCGAGCGGCGGCGCTGTACGAAACCTTGCATAAGTCAAGGGACCACGAGACAGAGCGTCGCGAATCTGTTGAAATTTTTGTCGAGGCTGCTGCGAGGTTGGCCCTCGGCCGAGCACGCCTCGCGTAGCGTTCCCTTCAACTCGAACCAGTGAGGCCATTATGGCGAAGAAAGCCAAGAAGGCGAAGAAGGCGGCGAAGAAGACAGCCAAGAAAGCCGCGAAGAAGACCGTGAAGAAAGCGAAGAAGGTCAAGAAGGCGAAGAAGGCCAAGGCCAAGAAGTAACCGGACGATCAATTGACAATGGCCCGGGCGGCAACTCGCCCGGGCCATTTGCATTGGGAGACACCGTCAATGGTCGGCGCGCCTTGGCGCCTATTCGAGAAATGTCGCGATCTCGCTGAGCGTCTTTTTCTCGGTGGCATGCTGCGGAATATGGGCATTATCGGCCGGATAGCCGGTCACCAGAAGAATGTAGGGCTTATCGGACGCCGGGCGGCCGCAGATCTCGTTGAGGAAACTCATCGGCTACGGCGTGTGCGTAAGCGTCGCGAGCCCCGCCTGATGCAGCGCGGCGATCGGAAAGCCGGTGGCGATCGAGACCGACTCGGGGACGTAGTAGTTCTTGCGGACGATCCCGTCGGCGCTGGCGCTCCTGCGCGCACCGAACACGCAGATCAGCCATGGCGCGATCTCCAGAAACGGCTTGTCCGGGTCGGTGCCGAGCGGTTTCAAGGCCTCGAGCCACTCTTCACCCGCCCGCCCGGCGTAGAAGGCGCGCTCTTCCTCCTCGGCGGCGGCGCGGATGCGGGCCTTGATCGAAGCGCTGCCGATGACCGAGAAATGCCACGGCTGATGGTTGGCTCCGCTTGGGGCGGTCCCGGCTGCGGCCAGACAGGTTTCGATGACGTCGCGCGGCACCGGGCGTGACGAGAATTCACGCACAGTGTGGCGCCGCCGGATCATCTCATAGAACGCCGCTGCGCGACCACGCATGTCATCTACGGTCGGTTCGGCGTAATCCGGCAGCGGAATCGGCTTGAACTCCCTTGTCAGCCCTACCGTCATCGGCTTCTCCTCCAACTCGTCTCGATATCCTGGCTTAACGATCCGCCAGTGCGAGCTTGATCCCGAGGGCGGCAAACCCGCCGGCGAATCCTCGCCGCAACCACGTCATCACCCTTGGCCGCGTCACGATACGGTCGCGCACGCGCGCTGCGAACAGCCCGTAGAGCACGAAGACCGCGAAGGTCATCGCCATGAACGCGGCGCTCAGTTCCAGCATGCGCAGCATCGGATGGCTCTCATCCGTCGCCATGAACTGCGGCAGGAAGGCGAGGAAAAAGATCGACAGCTTGGGATTGAGAATGTTGACCAGGAAGCCGGTGAGGACCACCCGCATCGCCGAGCGGCTGTCTACTTTGTCATCGACCTGCAGCGCGCCCCGCTCCCGCACCGTCTGCCACGCCATGTAGCCAAGATAGATCACGCCGAGCCATTTCAGCGTCTGGAACGCCAGGGCGCTGGTATGCAGCACCGCGGCAAGACCCAGCAGGGCCGCCGCGATATGGGGCAGAATACCGAGCGTGCATCCGAAGGCCGCGAATACGCTGGCGCGCGCGCCGCCCGACAACGCCGCCGCCAGCGTATAGAGCACGCCGGTGCCGGGTGACGCGACCACGACCAGCGAGGTCAGCAGGAACGCCAGCGTCATTCCTTCATTCCCCGCGCAGCTTGTCGGCGAAATAGGCGATGGTCTTGCGGTAGATCGTCGCCCTGTTCCATTCGCGCATCGCCTCGAAATTCGCCGAACCTTCGTGATAGTCGCCGCCCGCCTTGAAGCCTGCGGTCTTGAGCAGGTTGGCGGTGGACGCCAGCACGTCCGGCACGCTGTGGCGAAGATCGACATGACCGTTGCCGTCGTAGTCGACGCCGTACTTGATGTAGGACGACGGCAGGAACTGGGTCTGCCCGATCTCGCCGGCATAAGCGCCGATCATGTCGTTGAGCCGCAGATCGCCGCGCTGCACGATCTTGAGCGCCGCCAGCAGTTCACCCTGAAACAGCTCAGTGCGGCGGCAGTCGTGCGCCATGGTCGCAAGCACGCGAAACACCGGCAGCTTGCCCATGTCGCCCTTGCCGTAGTCGGTCTCCAGTCCCCAGATCGCCACGATGATCTCGGCCGGCACGCCAAATTGCCGCTCGATCCGCGACAACAGCGAGGCGTGACGCTGCAGCATCGCCTTGCCGATCCTGATCCGTCCGGCCCCCACACGGGTCGCCACATACTGCTCGAAGCTCTTGCGGAAGGTGCCGCGCTGGCGACGATCGAAGGCGAGCACCGCCTGGTCCTGCGTCACGCCGCCAAGCGCCTGCGATATGACGGACTGGGAAATGCCCGCCGCCGCCGCTTCCCGAGAGAAGCTGGCGACGAATCCGTTGAAATCACCGCCGCATTGGGCGGCAAACGTGGGGGTGGCGAACAGGAGGGAGGCGAAGACGGCAGCGAACGCGCGCGCGATCATGTGTGAACCTTTGCAATAGCCCCGGACACCAATGATGGCACGGCACCGGGGCTTTCACAACGCGGGGGCTCCGCCGCCATACCGCCGGCCGTGCGTTGGCGGACGCAATAGAGCACTGCTAAGTTTGCCCGTGGATACGCTGACGATGCGCCGATGCCGACATCCGTCCGATTCCCTGCCGCCTGCGGAGTTGATGGAATGACCAGCTTTTCGCCTGCGGACACCCCGGCCCCTGCCTCGACGCCCTACGACCTTTATGTGCTAGCGAATGATCGGCGCTTCTTCTGGCGCAATCCGAATTGCGGCGTCACGCTGGTGGATGCCGGGCGCGAATCCCGCCTCTCCTGGCGGACCGAGCGCGGCGACGACAGTGGACTGTGGACCGACATCGTCTCGGTGACCATGACATCGGGGACCGACGGGCGCAGCGAGATCAATGCCTGCAAGATCCAGTTTCGCGATGGTCGCAGCATCACAGCGACCGACACCGGCAGCGACGGACGGCTCGATGCCGGACGGACACCGATCTATCGCGACTTCGTGCGCGCGCTGCACGCGCGCCTTGCGATCGCGCCGGCGGGCACGATCCGCTTCCGTGCCGGGGTCTCCGAAGGCCGCCACACAGTGATGCTGGTGATCCTTGTGATCGGCGCCCTGTTCTTTGTCGCAACACCGCTGGTGCTGCTGTTCATCGTGCGCGACTGGCGGGTGATCGGCGTGCTGGGCGCCGGCGCGATGTTGATGTGGCCGTTCTGGCGTGTCGTCGAGAACAACCGGCCGCGCACCTATGATCCGCGCACTCCGCCCGGCGAACTGATGGAGTGACATCGCCGATTGCTCCGCGATCGCCTGAAATCCCCTGCAGCTCGCGCCTATCCATGTCGCAGCGCGACATGCGCGCTGTCATCGTTTCGCTATAAAGCGTGATGAGGATTCGCGCCCGATGGTGAAAAATCTGCGCCCGATCGCATCGCTGCTGCTGGCGGCCGCGCTGCTGCTCGCCGGGAACGGGGCGCAGTTCACGCTGCTGCCGCTGCGCGGACAGGCCGAAGGCTTTTCGACCCTCGCGCTCGGCGTCATGGGCTCGGCCTATTATGTCGGCTTCGTCGCCGGCTGCCTGCTCGGCCCCTACATCATCCTGCGCGCCGGCCATATCCGCGCCTTCGCCGCGCTGGTCGCCGTCGCCACCGCCACCACGCTCGCCTATGCGCTGTGGCCGACCCCGCTGGCCTGGAGCGGACTGCGCCTCGTCACCGGCTTTGCGCTCGCGGGATTCTACCTCGTGCTCGAAAGCTGGCTCAACGACGGCGCGACCAACGACACCCGCGGCCTTGTGATGTCGGCCTATGTCACCATCAACTATGTCGCCGTGGTCGCCGGGCAGATGCTGGTCACGCTCCATCCGGTCGAACAGGACGGCACCTTCATGATGGCGGCGATGCTGGCGGCGCTGGCCATCGTGCCGGTGGCGCTGACCCGTTCGGCGCAGCCCGCGCCGATCACCCTGTTCAGCTTCCAGCCGCGCGCGCTGTACGACGCCGCCCCGGTGGCGCTGATCGCGAGCTTCGCGATCGGCCTCGCCAACGGCGCGTTCTGGGCGCTCGGCCCGGTGTCGGCGGCGGGCAGCGGCCTCGACAACAACCAGGTCGCGGTGTTCATGAGCGTCGCGGTGTTCGCCGGCGCCCTGGTGCAATGGCCCATCGGCCGGCTGTCGGACCGCATCGACCGCCGCATCGTGCTGCTCGTATTGTTGATCGGCGCGGCGATCACCGGCGTCGCGCTGTGGCTGTTCGCCGCCACCGGCACGTTGATGCTGGTGTTCGGCTTCGCGTTCGGCGCGCTGGCGCTGCCGGGCTATTCGCTCGCCGCCGCCCACGCCTACGACAAGACGCCCGCGAGCAACATGGTGGCGACGGCGGCGACGGTGCTGCTCGCCAACGGCCTCGGCTCGGTGATCGGCCCGCTGATCGCGACCACCTTCATCACGCCCGAGCGGCCGCGCGGCCTGTTCCTGTTCACGGCATTGGTCGAGGCCGTGCTCGCGGCCTATGTGCTCTATCGCACGCGGGTGCAGGCGGCGCCGACCGAAATCGACAAGACCAGCTTCGACATGGCCACCACCGCCCCGGTCGGCGGCGTGGTGATCTCCGAAACGCTCGACCCCGACGATCCGTCGGTCGCGGTGCCGGAGGGGTTCGTGAAGCAGGACGAGGAAGCCTAGCCGCCCGCGAACAGGCGGAACGGCGAGGACATCTTCACCACCGGGTCAGTGGTTCTCCATCTCCCCCTTTGCCATGGCCAGATGGTGCATCTGGTGATGCTCGCCCTGAACCATGATGCCCATGAAGCCGAGCGCCTTCAGTTTTGTCACCTCCGCAGGATCGGTGCTGGTGACGATCAGCTTGACGCCGTTCGGCACATCCTCGGTCCGGGCAGTCCATCCGCTTCGCGCCAGTTCGGCGACATGAGCCGGCACCATTCGCTTGATCGCCGCGAGCGTGCGGCCCTCGCCGGTCACGAAAATTTCCACGCCGTTGTCCAGCGCATGCTGGTCCGCCGCGGCATGCAGGGTCACCTCGTTCATGTCGATGAGGTGCTCGCGCAGCGCGGCGATGTTCACTTTCGTCCAGTCGGTCGCGGAATCCGCCTGGAGAATCTCCACGATTTCCTGAATGGCGCCGAAGGCATCCTGCCCGGGCAGTTCCGGCGTACCCGACTCCTCGGCCTGCTGCCCCATCATCCCGCCGTGCATGCCTTCGTGCATACGCTCCTGCATCCGGCCCTGCATGCGCTCGCGCATCTGGCCGTGCATGCCGCCCGGCATCTGCCCCTGCATGCCGCCGGGCATCTGGCCCTGCATGCCGCGATGATCTTCCATCATCCGGCCCTGCATTCCCTGACCCGGCTGCATCTGCGCGGCGGCGAAGGCCGTGGCCGCGACCACACCGCCAACCAACGCAATCCCGGCGACGCCGGTTTTCCACCATGCTGACATGATCGATCTCCTTGTGGCTCGCCCTTGGCGAGAGACTAGACCCGGATAGTCGTCCGCCCATTGATCCAGATCATATCAGCCACTCCGGGCAGAGACGTGCGTGGAGCTTGCCCCATGCGCGCAACATGAATCCGTCGCCGTCTGGCGGGCATGCTTGATTACCCCTGTTCTTTAAGGCGCGGGGGCGCCAAGGAGTTCGCATTCCCTCCCCCTCCATCGAGAGGGCGCACGGAACGCCGGACGCGCGATGCGTCCGCAGCCTCGTGTGCAAAAATGGAAAGCACACGAGAGGTAGTCGCCACGAAAGCACCGGACACGTCCGGCGTTCCGCGCGCGATGGTCTTAACGGCTTGCTTCGCGTAGAACCCCCGGTGGGCGAGCCTGAGTGATCCACCGCTCCAGGGGCGTTGGTCGCCGCGGCCGCCTCCGAAGAGGACAGGCCTTGGCGCTGCCCCATGGCGCAAGGCGATGCGCCGGGATAACGCGATTTGGGCCGTCCGCGATACGGCGCGGTCGTCAGACTGCTCGGCGCGCGAGGTGCCCGGCAAGCCGGAGCAGCCTTTGCGCGCGTCGCGGCCATCGAACACCGCACGCGGCCACCGCATCCCGCCCCGCAGACCGTGACGATCGCGAGCCGCCCCTCTCAGTGAGGCGGGATGGATAGGAATATACAAAAGCATGAAAAGGCAGTCAAGGATTATTTTCCTAAACTAATTAATGTGCTGGGGCTGGAGAAGCTAATTGATATTCTGTCTTGCTGTAGTATGGCTGGGAATTATCCGTAGGGTCATGAAATAATGAAGCTCATTGAATTTAGGATCACCAACTATCGATCCATCAAAGACACTGGCTGGTGCTCTCTTCAAGTGACTTCATTACTGTTTTGATTGGACAGAACGAGAGCGGTAAAACGTCAATACTATCCGCGCTAGAGGCAATATTCGGCAGCGAAGAAATCACAGATGACGACATACGCGCCGACGCCGATTTACCTACAGTTTCCATTCGTTTGCAGACTAGCTTCGAGGAAATTGCGTCACAGCTAGAGACAGCCATCCCTAGCGACCAAGTGTATTTAGAAGAGCAACTCGAAGCGCTTCGACTTTACTTACAGAAGGCCAAAGGGACCATCGAATATAGCGTTGGCTGGTCCAAGAAGCTGGAAAAAGGAAAAGCGATCTTTTCCTCAATAAGAGCAATCAACGATGACAGTTTATCCAAGCGCCTCGCTGACAGCTGGACGCCGCCGGAGCAATCAGATTCTGCTAGCGACGAGCACGAATCTACCGAGGATGGTGAATTTGAGGAACAACACTCGACAACGATTGCAACTATCAAAGAACTACAGTGCACGGACGTCGCAGAAGCCATTTACTACGCCGCACCCTACACGGTTCTATTTGATGAGAAATCTGGACTGTTACCAGATCGGATCGACATCCTTATTAAACAGGATGAACCCCCAGAACTTTCTGGGGAGGGCGCGACCGCAGCAAAGAACTATCTCGAGATAGCAGGAATCAACTTAAATTCGTTAGTCATCGGAGACGCGCGCCTTCGAGCAACGATGCTTCATCGAGGAAATGAAAAGGTCACCTCTGACTTTGCTACATTTTGGAGTCAGACGATTGGCAAGAAAGACAAGCTATATCTGAAGTGCGACTTACAATTCTACGATTCAAACACACCATCAAAAATCGGAAAACCTTATCTATCGTTCTGGATTTCAGATGGACAAAATCATTTGTATCCGAAACAACGCAGCACTGGCGTTAGATGGTTTCTTTCTTTTTATCTTCAGTTGATCGCATCCGACCTGACAGGCACAGGGACGTTCTTCTTGCTCGATGAACCTGGAGCCAATCTCCATTCGAAGGCACAGCAAGATGTTTTGAATCTAATCAATCAATTGAACGACGAAAAGAAACTAATCATGTACTCGACGCACAGCCCACATATGGTCGAGTACGACAAGCTCTTTCGCGTGCTCGCAATTCAACGAGAGGGCGATTTAGACGACACTCCCACGGTTGTAGTGCATGCCCACCGTTTGGGCGGAGCGTCGCGAGATACGCTTTCTCCGATTCTTATGGCGATGGGAGCGGACCTCTCGCAACAAGAAGTAATCAAGAAGCGAGACAATGTAATACTCGAAGAAATGAGTGGCTTCTACTATTTAAAATCTTTCTGGAAATTGACGGGCGAAAGAACAGAGGCGCACTTTATCGCAGCAACAGGCGCCAACAATGTTGAGACGCTAGCCAACATGTTTGTGGGTTGGGGGCTCGATTTTATCGTCGCAGTGGATGACGATCAAACCGGGCGAAGTGTATTCAATAGCATCAAACGTAATATGTTTGGCGATAACGAAGATGCAGCGAAGGAGCGCCTACTGAAAATTGACGGTAAGGGAATCGAGGATATCTTCGATCGCTCCGACTTCAAAACACTTGTCCTTAACGACCCAGACGCGGAGTTCGATTGTGAAAACTCCCAGTACGTTAAAGACGTCCGACTCTCAAAAACACTACTCGCCTATCAATTCTGGATTAACGTCTCACAAGAAATGATTAAGCTAAAGAAGTTTACCCCACAGACGCGGAGCGCCATTCAGGGCCTCACTAAATCCATCACATCCCGACTTGAATCACGCACCTAACAAAAACGGCGGGCCTTTCGGCCCGCCATTTTGTTGTCTGGGTCCCCGCCTTCGCGGGGACGACATCGCAAGATGCATTTAGTTATCGAGGAACGAGCGCAGCTTCCGTGACCGTGACGGATGCTTCACCCCCGGATTGATGCTTCGCATCGTCCGGGGGCTAAAGGCTTGCGTTTAGTTGTCGAGGAAGGATCGCAGTTTACGGCTGCGCGAGGGGTGCTTGAGTTTTCTCAAAGCCTTCGCCTCGATCTGGCGGATACGTTCGCGCGTCACCGAGAACTGCTGGCCGACTTCCTCCAGCGTGTGGTCGGTGTTCATGCCGATGCCGAAGCGCATGCGCAGCACGCGCTCCTCGCGTGGCGTCAGCGAGGCGAGCACGCGCGTCGTGGTTTCGCGCAGGTTCGACTGGATCGCCGCGTCGATGGGCAGGATCGCGTTCTTGTCCTCGATGAAATCGCCGAGATGCGAGTCTTCCTCGTCACCCACCGGCGTTTCCAGCGACAGCGGCTCCTTGGCGATCTTGAGAACCTTGCGCACCTTCTCGAGCGGCATGCCGAGCTTTTCGGCCAGCTCTTCCGGCGTCGGCTCGCGGCCGATCTCGTTGAGCATCTGGCGCGAGGTGCGCACGATCTTGTTGATGGTCTCGATCATGTGCACCGGGATGCGGATGGTGCGCGCCTGGTCCGCGATCGAGCGGGTGATCGCCTGCCGGATCCACCACGTCGCGTAGGTCGAGAACTTGTAGCCGCGGCGATACTCGAACTTGTCCACGGCCTTCATCAGGCCGATGTTGCCTTCCTGGATCAGGTCGAGGAACTGCAGGCCGCGGTTGGTGTACTTCTTGGCGATCGAGATCACGAGGCGCAGGTTGGCCTCGACCATTTCCTTCTTGGCCTGACGCGCCTCGCGCTCGCCCTTCTGCACCGAGTGCACGATCTTGCGGAATTCGCCGATCTCGAGCCCGGTCAGCGCAGCAAGCTGCTGGATCTCGTGGCGCAGTTCCTTGATGCGGTCCTTCTCCACCGCGACGAAATTCTTCCAGCCCTTGGCGGCGAGCTTCGAGACGCGGTTGAGCCAGCGCGGATCAAGCTCCGAGCCCTGATAGTTGCGCAGAAAATCTTCACGCCCGACGCCGTGCGCGTCGCCGAGGCGGAACAGGCGGCCTTCATAGGACACCAGCTTCTTGTTGATGTCGTAAAGCTGCTCGACGAGTGAATCGATGCGCGCCTGGTTGAGGCGCAGCGACTTCACCTCGACGATGATCTCGTCCTTCAGCTTCTTGTACTTGCGCTCCTGCGAGGGCGAGAGCGACTCGCTCTGCAGCTGGTTCTGGATGTCCTGCTCCTGCAGGCGGCGCAGCTTCTTGTACTCGCTGGCGATCTTGTCGAAGGTCTCGACGACGCGCGGCTTGAGCTCGGCCTCGATGGCTGCGAGCGACATCTGATTCTCGAACTCGTCGTCGTCGTCGCCATCGCCATCCTGCGAATTGTCCTCGTCCTTGGCCTCGGACGGGCGGAACGGCGTCGGCTGCGGCGGCGCCGACGGGGCCGCAGCCTGCGAAGGGATCACCTGCACGGTGCCGTCGCCATTGACCACGGTGTTGGCCTGCTGGCCATCGGGATTGGACGGGCCTGCAATCACGCCGCCGCCGGCGCGGGCTTCGGGTCCGGCATACGTCGCTTCGAGATCGATGATGTCGCGAAGGAAGATCTTTCCTTCGTTGAGTTCGTCGCGCCAGATGATGATGGCCTGGAAGGTCAGCGGGCTTTCGCACAGGCCCGCGATCATCGCCTCGCGGCCGGCCTCGATGCGCTTGGCGATGGCGATTTCGCCCTCGCGCGACAACAGTTCGACCGTGCCCATCTCGCGCAGATACATGCGCACCGGATCGTCGGTGCGCTCGCCCGGCTCGGACTTCTTGGTCTCGGTGACGGCCTTCGAGGTGACCTCGACGAGTTCGTTATCGGTCTCGTCGTCGCCCTCGTCCTTCTCGTCGTCCTCCGAATCGTCGTCGGATTCGGAGACGTTGATGCCCATGTCGGAGAGCATCGCCATGATGTCTTCGATCTGTTCGGGCGAGGTGGTGTCGGAGGGCAGCACTTCATTGAGCTGATCGAAGGTCACGAAGCCGCGCTTCTTGGCCTGCTTGATCATCTTCTTGACGGCGGCATCGGAGAGGTCGAGCAGCGGGGACGGCGCGTCCGGCGCATCCTTCTCGGGAGTCTCGACAGCCTTCGGATCCTTCTCCTTGTCCTTGACCTGTACTGCCGTCTTCACCTTGCTGGCCATTCATCGCTCCTGAAACGCGCTCACGCCGGGGCGTCGCCGCCCCTCATAGTCAATTTGTCCCGGGTCCGCATCGATGCGGAAAGGGCGGCGCAGACCTCACGCCACCCCGAATCTCGTCGCCCACTCCAGCGCCACTCTGGCCCACAGGCCGTTAAGCACCAATTAACCCTGTTTTTGCGGCTAAATCCTCGTTTTGGCGAGTCTTTTTAACGCCCGGCGCGGAAGGCCCACGCCTCTTTATCCTGCTTTTCATGTGTCGTCGCGGCGGAACCGGCCTGAGGATTCACCGAATCCCTCAATCAGCGCCTCCAGCCCGTCGACTTCAGCCAACCGGGCTTTGACATCCCTGAGCCACGTCTCGTTCGCTTCGCTGGCGTCCTGTCCAAGGGCCACCTCGGCATCTTTCAATTCCCTAAGTAAGGAGTGCCCTTGCCGATGCAAGGCGACGAGCTGGTGCCAGGTATAAAGAACATCGTCGTCCGCCACATCGAGCCCGACGCCCCACACCGCGCCGGTCGTGATGGCCTTTTCAACCATTTGAATCCGCTTGATATTTTCGCCCCTGTCGAGGCTGGCGCGCAACTGCGCGCGCTGCGCCGCGCGGTCGTCGTTGTGGCCGTGATGGGCGAAGGCCTGGATGATCGCGGCGCGCAGCTTGTGGGCCTCGGGATGGGCCAATTCCAGCGCCGCCACTTCCTCGAGATGGTCGTCGAGCAGCCAGGGGTGATTGATCAGCGATTGCAGGATCAGCGCCTCGCGCCGCGACAGCGCGGTGCGCTGGCCGCGCATGATCGGGGAGTTGGCGAAGTCCGGGCTGACCATCTGGTAGGGCTGGCGGCCAAGGGCGCGCGGACCTGTGGATAGCCCGCCGCGCGGGTCGCCGCGCCCTGCGGAACCGGCGCCAAATCCGCTTCTGCGGCCGAATCCCCGCCCCGATTCGCCGCCGAAGCCGCCGCCTCCGCTGCCGCGATAGCCGCCGGAACGGTAGCCCTGCGAGGCGCTTTCGGGCGCAAACGCACGGCGCAGCCGCTCGCCGAAATCCTGCCGGTAGTAGCGCCGCACGGTCTCGTCGCGGATCGCGTTGGTGAGTTCGCCGACCCGGGCCTCCAGCGCGGCGCGGCGTTCAGGGGTCGCGAAGCTGCCGCTCTCGATCTCGCGCGACCACACCATGTCGGCGAGCGGCTTCGCTGCAGCGATGACATCCTCGACCGCGCCGCGCCCACCGGTGCGCGCGAGGTCATCGGGATCCTGCCCTTCGGGCAACATTGCGAAGCGCAGGCTCTTGCCGGGCTTGAGGTGAGGGATTGCGAGATCGGCGGCGCGGAGCGCGGCGCGCTGGCCGGCGCTGTCGCCGTCGAAGCACAGGATCGGCTCATCGGCCATCTTCCACAGCAGCGCGAGCTGATCCTCGGTCAACGCCGTGCCGAGCGGGGCGACCGAACCGGGGAAGCCGGCGGTAACCAGCGCGATGACGTCGACGTAGCCTTCGGCGACGATCAGCGGCGCGCCGTCATGCGCCGCCTGCCGCGCGGTGAAGATGTTGTAGAGATTGTGCCCCTTGTGAAACAGCGGCGTTTCCGGCGAGTTGAGATACTTTGCCGGCACGTCCTTCTCCAGCGCCCGGCCGCCGAAGGCGATGATGCGGTTGCGCGCGTCGGTGATCGGAAACATCACGCGATCGCGGAAGCGATCGTATGGCACCGGAATGTCCTCGCCGGCGATCAGGAGGCCGGTCTCGATCATGTCGTCGACCGACACGCCGTGCGAGCCGAGATACTCCTTGAGCGCGAAGCGTTCGCCCGGCGCGTAGCCCATGCGAAACTGCAGTTGTGTCGCCGGCTGGATCGAGCGATCGGCGAGATAGCCGCGCGCTCTCGCGCCGAGCCGCGACGCCAGCGTGTCGGCGAAAAACTTCGCGGCGAGGTCCATCACGTCATAGAGCGTGCGGCGGCGCTGCTCGTGGCGTGCGGCGTCGGGCGACGCGGCCGGGATCGGCATGCCGGCCTGCGAGGCCGCGGCCTCGACCGCCTCGACAAACCCGAGGCCTTCGGTTTCCATGATGAAGTCGAAGATGTTGCCGTGCTTGCCGCTGGCGAAGCAGTGATAGAATCCCTTCTGGTCGTTGACCGTGAAGGACGGCGTCTTTTCCTGCTTGAACGGCGACAGCCCCTTCCACTCCTTGCCCGCGCGCTTGAGCTTCACGCGGCGGCCCACGACTTCCGAAACCGGAAGCCGGGCACGTAGCTCGTCGAGAAACTGGGGCGTGAAACGCATGGGATTGGGAGGCCTCTGCAACCGACCATGAATATAGGCTGCCGTGACGCTTGGCCCAATCCGGACCGGATTGTCCCCGTTCACCACAGCCCTTATTGTCCGGCGCGTCCCGCTTGTCGCCAGTTTAGTCAACGAAAGCAACAAAATGTCCGCAGCCCCGAAATCCCTGCTCCAGATCGCCGGCGCGCCGCTGCATCCCAGCGCGCTCGACAAATCCGCCCTCGTCATCATTGATGCGCAGGTCGAATACACGAAGGGTAACCTGCCGCTGGCCGGGGTGGACGCTGCGATCAACGAAACCGCCAAACTGCTCGAACTGGCCCGGCATGCCGGAGCGCCGGTGTTTCACATCGTCCAGCACGCGCCCGCGGGCCGCCCGCTGTTCGCGGAAGACTCCGCGAATGCCGCGATCGTGCCGCAGCTCAATCCGAAGGGCGCCGAGGTGGTGGTGCGCAAGAGCCTGCCCAATTCGTTCGCGGGCACCGATCTCGATGCGCTAATCAAGAGCACCGGACGGACGGAGATCATCCTCGCCGGTTTCATGACTCATATGTGCGTCAGCGCCACCGCGCGTGCCGCGCTCGATCTCAAATACCGCGCCACCGTCGTCGCCAATGCCACCGCGACCCGCGACCTGCCCGATCCGCTCGGCGGCATTATTCCGGCGAGCGTGGTGCACCGCGTGGCCCTGAGCGAGCTCGCCGATCGTTTTGCCATCGTCGTGAAGGACACCACCGCGCTCATCCCGGCGAAAGCGACCGCATAACCGGCGAACCCCGTCGCCACCGGACATACAGCACCGCGCCGGGCGAACCCAGGAAGAAACGGTATAGCGAAGGATCGGGATAGCGAAGGATCGGAAATAACGAAGCGCCGGACCAGCCGCCGGCGCCTCTCTTACCCTTAAGCTGGGCACGAAAGAGTTCAGTTCAAGAATTGGCGAACGGCTTTTTATGCCTAGGCTGCACGGCCCGACACATTTGAGGGCACGCCATGCAGCAATCCGGACAGAAGCCCGCGCCCGCGGGCGCGCACCAGCACAACGCTGGAACCAAAGGCCATTCGGTGGTGATCGCCGGGGACGGCCCGACCGGGATGATGCTGGCTGGAGAACTCGCGCTGGCGGGCATCGACGTTGCCATTGTCGAGCGCCGCACCAGCCCGGACATTACGGGCTCGCGCGCAGGCGGGCTGCATGCAGCGACCATCGATCTTCTCGATCGGCGCGGAATCGCCGACCGTTTTCTCTCACAGGGGCGTATCGCGCAGGTGGCGGGCTTTGGCGGCACCGTTCTCGACATCAGCGATTTTCCCACCCGGCACAACTACGGACTCGCCCTGTGGCAAAACCACATTGAACGCATCCTCGCCGGCTGGATTGCCGAACTCGCGGTGACGCTTTATCGCGGCCGCGAGGTGCTGGGATTTACTCAGGACGGAGACGGCGTCGACGTCGACCTGTCAGACAACCAATCGCTGCGGGCGGACTATCTCGTCGGATGCGACGGCGGACGAAGCCTGATCCGCAAGGCCGCCGGCATCGACTTTCCCGGCTGGGACCCGAGTGTCAGTAACCTGATCGCCGAAGCCGAAATGAGCGAGGAGCCGGAATGGGGGTTTCGCCATGACGCCCGCGGGCTTCAGGCGGTCGGCAAGCTCGAGAACGGCTTGGTGCGCGTGGTGTTGACCGAACAACAGCCGCCTCCAGCGGGCGAACCGACCCTGCAATATCTCAGAGAGATGCTCGTCTCCGTCTACGGCACCGACTACGGCGTTCACAGCCCGAGGTGGATTTCACGATTCACCGACATGACCCGGCAGGCTGCGTCGTATCGCAGCGGGCGGGTTCTGCTCGCCGGCGATGCGGCGCATGTGCATTACCCGGCTGGTGGGCAGGGTCTTAACCTCGGCGTGCAGGATGCGGTGAATCTCGGCTGGAAGCTGGCGCAGGTGGTCAAGGGACAATCGCCCGACAGCCTGCTCGATACCTACCACGCCGAACGCCACCCGATTGCCGCGCGAGCCCTGCGACTCACGATGGCGCAGGTTGCGCTGCGCCGTCAGGACGAACGCAGCAAAGCCCTTGCGGATACCGTGTCCGAACTCCTTGCCCTGGATGAGACCCGGCGATACCTCGGCGCGACGATGTCCGGCCTCGACATCCGCTACGACCTCGGCGACGGGCATCCCCTGCTCGGCCGCTGCATGCCTGACCTCGATCTGGTCACCGCCGAAGGACCAATGCGCGTTTTCGCATTGCTGCACGAGGCGCGCCCGGTGCTGCTCAACTTCGGCGAGCCACGCAGCCTCGACATCGGACCTTGGGCGCATCGGGTCCGTACAATCGACGCGACGTGCCAAGGCGAATGGGAATTGCCGGTGCTCGGAGCAATCCCGGCCCCCGGTGCGGTCCTGATCCGTCCCGACGGATATATCGCCTGGGTCGGCGGACCTGGCGCGACCGGACTCGCCGAGGCACTCACGACCTGGTTGGGACCGCCCGCGGCTTGCGATTGAGGAACCGGGGAGAGCGAGAAGATGCGGCCATCATTTCGTCTTTTCGTCTGCGCATGAAAGACTGCCTGTCCGATTCCACGCCTGATCCCGCCGCATGTCCAATGACCCTGCAAGACGACCTCGCCCCGCCCCTGCTCGCGCCTGACGAACCGCCTCCGGTGATCGAGAAAAACAGCGACAGCGCCTCGCCGTTCTTTTTCACCTGCGATCACTACGGCCGGGCGATCCCGCGCGCGCTCGGCGATCTTGGTGTTGCGGCGAGCGAACTGACGCGGCACATCGCCTGGGACATCGGCATTGCCGGCGTCGCGGAACGGCTGGCGGCCGACCTCGATGTGCATCTGATCGCACAGCGCTATTCGCGCCTTGTTATCGACTGCAACCGGCCGTTCGCCGCCGCCTCGTCGATCCCGCTCATCAGCGAGGCGACCGAAATCCCCGGCAACGGCGGCCTGAATGCGAACGAGGTCGCGGCGCGACAGAACGCGATCTTCGCGCCCTATCATGCGCGCATCGCGCAGGCGCTCGACGCCCGCAAAGCGCGCGGCCAGCCGACCATCCTGGTGTCGCTGCATTCATTCACGCCGGTCTATGCCGGCGTGGCGCGGCCCTGGCACATCGGCACGCTGTATCAGCACGGCACCCGCCTGCCGCCGCTGCTGCTCGAGTTGCTGCGCGCCGAGGGCGATCTCGTGGTCGGCAACAACGAGCCTTATGCAGTCAGCGACCAGACCGACTACACCATCCCGGTTCACGCCGAGCGGCGCGGCCTGATCAACTCCGGCATCGAGATTCGTCAGGATCTCATCGCGGACGAATCCGGCCAGCGGCAATGGGCCGAGCGCCTCGGGGGCATCCTGCGCGCCATCGAGGAAAGGCTGCACGCCGATAAATCGCTGAGCGCGTGAGGCGATCTCACCGCGCGCGGATCAGCGCCAGCCACACGCCGCCGCCGATCATGAAACCGCCCGACACGCGCGACAGCGTGCGTGCGCGCCTTGCCGACAGCATCGCGCGGGCGCGCCCCGACAGCACCGCATAGACTCCATCGGTAACCGCCACGATCACCATGAAAGTCGCGCCGAGCAGCACGATCTGCCAGACGTGATCGCGGCTCATGTCGACGAACTGCGGAATGAACGCGCCGAAGAAGATCAGCACTTTTGGATTGCTGAGCAGCACGATCAGCCCCTGCAGGAAGAAGCCGCCGCGCGGCGGTTTCGGCGGCGCATCGGACGCGCCGATCATCGCCGGCTCGCGCACCAGCTTGATGCCGAGCCAGATCAGATAGGCCGCGCCGGCAAAACGCACCCAGTCGAACCAGTAGCCCATGGTCGCCATCAGCGAGGTGAGGCCTACCGCGACGATGCCGATCACGATCGCAAGCCCAGCCTGCGCGCCGAGGATGTTGGTGAATGCGGCGCGCGTGCCGTGGCGCAGGCCGTTGGCGATCACCAGCGTGACGATCGGACCGGGCAGGATCGCCAGCGCGACGCAGGCAGCGACATAAGCGAGATAGACCTGAAGCGACATCGGCAGGAATCCTGATTGCAACGCGCCATCAACGCAGACGCGCCGCGATCGCGCAAGCCATGACGCGCAATGCAGATCCCTGATTTCGTCGCTGCTTGACATGCAACCTTTTGGTTGCCTATTGTGTGAGCCATGGATGACGTCTTCAAGGCGCTGGCCGACGCGTCGCGACGCGCGCTGCTGGACCGGCTTCATGTCCGCAACGGCCAGACTTTGAACGAACTCTGCGACGGCCTCGCCATGACGCGGCAGGCCGTGACCAAGCACCTTGCGATTCTGGAAGCGGCCAATCTGGTGACCTCGATCCGTCATGGCCGCGAGAAGCTGCACTACCTGAACCCGGTGCCGATCCACGAGATCGGCGAACGGTGGATCAGGAAGTTCGAGCGCGGAAAGCTCGCCGCGCTGAGCGAACTGAAACGGAAACTGGAGAAGCGTGATGAGTAAGCCGGAATTCGTCTACACGATTTACATCAAGACCACGCCGGAGAAACTCTGGCACTCACTGACCGATACCGAGTTCACGCGGTCGTACTGGTTCGGCTGCACCCTGTCCTCGGACTGGGCGGTCGGCTCCCGCATGCACATGGATCGCTACGGCAAGGTGGTCAACGAGTGCGTCGTTCTTGAATCCGACCCGCCGCGCCGGCTGTCCTATAGCTGGCAATCTGTTTTCGACGAGGACATGAAGAAGGAAAAGCCGTCGCGCGTCACCTTCGTGCTCGAGCCTGACGGCAGCGCGATCAAACTCACCGTGACACATGACGGCTTCGCCGCGAACAGCAAGGTCCTGCCCAGTATTTCCAGCGGATGGCCGCTGGTGCTGTCGAGCCTGAAAAGCATTCTCGAAACCGGCCAGCCGCTCGATTTCGACATAGCCGCTGAATAGAGGTCGCCATGAACATCAACGCATTCAAGCCAACCATCGTTTACGTCACCTACATCGCATCGACGCCCGAGAAAATCTGGCAGGCGCTGACCTCGGCGGAGTTCAGCAGGCAGTATTTTTCGGCGTTCGGCGTCGAGATCGAGCCCGAGGTCGGCGGACGATTCGTGGTGCGCGCACCGGATGGCTCCGAGCACATCACCGGCGAGGTGATCGCCTGGGCCCCGCCGCGCAGGCTGACGGTGACATGGGATGTCAACTGGCCCGGACTCGTCGAGGCGCTCGGCTCGACGCTCGTGACTTACGACATCGAACAGGCCGGCGACGTCGTGCGCCTGACACTGACCCAGGCCAACGATCGCGAGTTGAGCGATGATATTCTCTCCGGCGGCCGCACCGGATGGCCGGCGATTCTCTCCAGCCTCAAGAGCCTGCTGGAGACCGGCACCGCGCTGACCATCAGGATGGAGCCGCCGGTGAAGATGCTCGAAGCATTGAAGAAGATGGGGATCAAGCTGCCGGGGGGTTAGCGAACGTGAGGGGACGCAATGCCAGCCTCGAGTACATCTTGCACCTCAGCACGAATGTCGCGCGAAGTCCCCCTCCCCTTGAAGTCCTCCCTCCCCTTGATGGGGAGGGTGGCCGACCGCAGGTCGGTCGGGTGGGTGAACAACGATCGCGAAACTGATCCCCCACCCCGGCTTCGCTCAGCCGCCCCTCCCCACAAGGGGGAGGGAAGGAAGCGGCCTACCCCAACCCGCGCAACTCCCGCCGCAGCACCTTGCCGGTCGCGGTCATCGGCAGCGCATCGGTGAACTGGACGTGGCGCGGATATTCGTGCGCGGCGAGCTGCACCTTCACATAGTCCTGAATTTCCTTCGCCAGCGCATCGCTGCCGGTGAAGCCCGGCCGCAGCACGATCCACGCCTTCACCGCCTCGGTGCGGATGGGATCGGGCACGCCGACGACCGCGGCCATCGCCACCGCGGGATGTTTGAGCAGCGTATGCTCGATCTCAGACGGGCCGATGCGATAGCCAGCGCTGGTGATGACGTCGTCCTCGCGGCTGACGTACCAGAAATAGCCATCGTCATCCTGCATGCCGAGATCGCCGGTGAGCAGGAAGCCGCCAGCATATTTCTTCTCGGTGGCGTCGGGGTTCTTCCAGTATTCGAGCATCATGCACGGGTTGGGCGCGCGCACGCCGATGATGCCGGTCTTGCCGCGCGGCACTTCCTCGCCCTGTTCGGTGACGATGCGCACATCGAAACCGGGGATCGCCTTGCCCATCGACCCGGGGCGGATCGGAAACAGCTTCGAATTGTTGCCGACCGACAGGTTGCATTCGGTCTGGCCGTAAATCTCGTGAGCGTTGACGCCGAATGTCGCGCGCACCCAGTCGAGCAGCTCTGCGCCGAGCGACTCCCCGCCGGTGAAGATGCTGCGCAGCTTCACGCCCTCGTGCTTCACATTGGCCTGCCGCATCAGTTTGAGCGCGGTCGGCGGCAGGAACACGTTGCGGATGTTGTGGTCGGCCATCAGCTGCATCGCCGCCTGCGGCTCGAACTTCTTGGCGCGGAAACCGACGATCGGCACGCCGTGATACCACGCCGGGAACAGCGCATCGAACAGGCCGCCGATCCAGGCCCAGTCCGCCGGCGTCCACATCACGTCGCCGGGCTTGGGGAAGAAATCGTGCGCGACTTCGATGTTCGGCAGATGGCCAAGCAGCACGCGATGGGCATGCAGCGCACCTTTCGGGTTACCTGTCGTCCCGGAGGTGTAGATGATGATCGCCGGATCATCGGCGGTGGTGTAGGCGTTGGTGAATTTCTCGGACGCGTCTTCGATCGATTCCCAGAATGACTTCGCGCCGGCATGGATCGCGCCATTGGTGATGTAGATATCCTGCAAATGCGGCAGGCGATCGCGGATCTTCGACAGTTTCTGCCAGCCGCCCTCATCGGTGATGACAGCCTTGGCATTGCTGTTGGAGAGACGGAACTCCAGCGCATCCTCGCCGAACAGCGTGAACAGCGGCACCGACACCAGCCCCGAACGAAACGCCGCGAGATGCGCGACGGGAAGTTCGATCGACTGCGACAGGAACACCGCGACGCGATCGCCGCGCTTGAGGCCGTCCGCTTTCAGCACATTGGCAAAACGGCTCGACCAGTCGCGCATGTCGTCGAACGACAGATGCCGCGCCGCGCCGTTCTCGTCGACATCGATCAGCGCCAGCTTGCCGGAACCATCGGCATGGCGATCGCAGCAGGCTTCGGCGATGTTGAAATGCGCCGGAATGTCCCAGCGGAAGTTGCGATAGAGTTCGTCGTAATTGTCGGTTTCGGTGAGCATGGGAGCCTCGATTCACCTCTCCCCGCTTACGGGGAGAGGTCGGAGTCTGAGCGTAGCGAAGACTCCAGGTGAGGGGCAATCGCGAGCCAGAAGGAAAAGCTCCTCACCCGCTCGCCTGCGGCTCGCGACCTCTCCCCGCAAGCGAGGAGAGGGAAAAAGAACTCAACCCGTCAGCGCAGCTTTCACGAGACCGCTGGCCTTGCCGAAATCCATCTGGCCGGCGTACTTCGCCTTGAGCGCGCCGATCACCTTGCCCATGTCCTTCATGCCGGCGGCGCCGGTGTCGGCGATGGTCGCGGCGATGGCGGCCTTCACTTCGTCCTCGGACATCTGCTTCGGCAGGTAGGCGGTGATCACCGCGATTTCCTCGCGTTCCTGCGCGGCGAGTTCGGCGCGGCCGCCCTTGTCGTAAAGCTCGACCGATTCCTGACGCTGCTTGATCATCTTCTGCAGCAGCCCGAGGATATCCTCGTCCGACAGCGGCTGCTTGCCCTGCCCGCGCGCGTCGATGTCGGCGTTCTTGATCGACGAATTGATCATGCGCAGCGTCGACAGCCTGCGCTCGTCCTTGGCCTTCATCGCCTCCTTGACGGCGGTGTTGATGTCATCGCGCAGCATCTGAAATCTCCTTCACGGCGCATCAGGCGCCTCATATTCTCTGCCCGTGATGTAGGCGGTTTCAAAGCCCCGCACAACAATTGCGCCTACGCCGCCAGCCAGTCGAGCATCGCTTTCGTCATCGCTTCGGGCTTTTCGAGTTGCGGGAGATGGCCGCAATCGGGGATCTCCACCAGCGTCGCGCCGGGAATCGCCGCCGCCATCTCGTGCGAGAACTGTTTCGGCACCATGTTGTCGGTGTCGCTGGTCAGAACCAGCGTCGGACATGTGATGGTCGGCAGCAGGGGGCGGGAATCGACCCGCGCCATGATCGCCTCCAGCCCGTCCACGAACCGGTCCGGCCCGACGTCGTCGGCCATGTCCATGACGATCTTCTTCAATGCCGCGTCGCCGGTGCGCTTGGGATGGACGAAGTTGGAGAACAGCATCTCCATCACCCCGCGATAGTCACCCTGCTTGACCTGCGCGATCCAGCCGCGTCGCTTGACGCTGACCTCCGGCAGTTCCGGCCGTGGCGAGGTCGAGAGCAGTCCGAGCTTGGCGACGCGCTCCGGCGCCTGCCGCACCACTTCAAGCGCGATATAGCCGCCGAACGAATGCCCCGCGATGGCAAAGCGCGGCGGCGCTTCGTCGAGAATCCGCCTGGCGATCGCCGGCATGGTGTTGCCGCGAATGTGGTTGGCGAGGATCACCGGCCCGCGCTGCCACAGCGCGGGAATCTGCGGCATGTAAATCCGCGGCGAGCAGGCAAGGCCGGGGACGAGGATGAGAGGGAGGGATGAAGACATTCGGAGTTCCTGTTTCGCTTTGCTCTCCTCATGGTGAGGAGCGCCACTTCGGCGCGTCTCGAACCATGAGGCCGATGAGGGACCTCATCCTTCGAGACGCCGCACTTCGTGCGGCCCTCAGGATGAGGGGAAATTGCAACTTGTCAGCCCGGCCGTGACGACTGATAGACAACAACCCTCACGCCACGCCGCGCTTGCGGCCTTCCCAATACGGCGCACGCAAGACCTTGCGGTCGATCTTGCCAAGACCCGTCACCGGAATGCTGTCGACAAAGTCGATGGTCTTGGGCGACCACGGCGCGCCGCGCTTGTCCTTCACATGGGCCTGCAATTCCGCCGCTCCGGCATTGGCGCCCGGCTTGAGCACCACGAAGCCTTTCACCGCCTCGCCCCATTTGTCATCGGGAATACCGATCACCGCGGCCGACGCAACGGAGGGATGCGACATCAGCGCATCCTCGACCTCACGCGGATAGATGTTGAAACCGCCGGAGATGATCATGTCCTTGGTACGATCGACGATATAGAAAAAGCCATCCGCATCCTTCACCGCGACATCGCCGGTGTGCAGCCAGCCGCCTTTCAGCGTTTCGGCGTTGGCATCCGGCCGCTTCCAGTATCCGTCCATCACCAGCGGACCGCGCACGCAGATCTCGCCCGGCTCGCCGACACCGACCTCGTTCATGTCGGCGTTGAACAGTTTGACATCGACCATCGGGCTCGGCCGTCCGCACGAACCGAAGCGCTCGGGCCGGTTCTCGTCGTGGTCGATCTTGCGCATCGAGGTGATGCATTGCGGCGCTTCGGTCTGGCCGTAAAGCTGCACGAACACCTTGCCGAAGATCTTCATGCCTTCGATCAAACGGTCCGGCGACATCGGTGCCGCGCCGTACACGATCATCTCCAGCGAGGACAGATCGTATTTCCGGCGCAGTTCGGCATTGTCGATCAGCGCGTAGATCAGCGTCGGCACCAGGAATGTCGAGTTGATCTTCTGTTCGGCCACGGTGCGGGCGTAGGTTTCCGGCTCGAAGCCCTGCACCAGTTGCATCAGGCCGCCGCGCATCATCACCGGAAACAGCGTGACGCCGGCGGCGTGGCTGATCGGCGTCGCCGCGAGGAAGCGGATGTCCTGCGGCCAGTCCCAGTCCGAGAACAGGATCAGGGTCATGGCGATCAGCGCACGGTGCGGCAGCATCACGCCCTTGGAACGGCCGGTGGTGCCGCCGGTGTAGGCGAGGAACGCCAGCTCATGCGCTGCGCTGTCATCGACCAGCGGCGCGGGCTCAGCGTTGGCCACATCGGCCAGAATGTCGCGCACGCCCTCCATCGGGCCGAATGACAACAGATGCTTCAGCTTCGGCGCCCGCGCCTGAATGGCACGCCCACGGGGACCGAATTTCGCGCCATCGACGATCAGAAGATCGATCTCGGCATCATCGACGATAAAGGCGTGGTCGTCCTCGGCTGCCATCGGATGCAGGGCGGTGTAGCGCATGCCCATCACCAGCGCGGCGCAGATCGCGGCCCACGACTCGGCGCGGTTGCCGGCAACGATCGACAGCGCGTTGCCCTTCTTCATGCCCAGCGCGCGATAGACCGCGATGAAGCGCGCGACCTGTTCCCCGAACTCGCGATAGGTCCAGCGGATGGTGCCGTCGGCCATCGCCGGACGATCTCCGAACCGGGCGATGGCGTTGAGGATGAGGCTGCCGAGGGTTCCGCCGGAATGAAGCGCGCCGGTGTCCGGCACGCCGTGGATCGAACTCATGAAAGGTGTCTCCTGCCCGGTGCGGCTCTTGAGGCGGCCGCGTGGCGGGCAGGATGGTCGGGCGGACCGGGAGTGTCAAACGGCCGAATTGCAAACGCTTGTGCCCCGGACGCGGCGCGGCGCGGAGTGCCGCTCCGCTGATCCGGGGCCGTACCAAATTCCGAATGTGGAACGATCCCGGGTCTGCGAAGCAGCGTTTCACGCTGCGTCGCGCCCGGAACACGGCGCCCCCAAGCGCGGTTATCAGCTGATACGGGACGTCCCTGATCGGGGTGGTCGGGACTTAGGCAAGCGGAAGCCAAGCCGTTCTCCGCACGGCCATGCCCGGCCAAGATATCTCAATTGTTGCGCTATTCTCCGGCCATCTCACATGTGGAGAGGCCGCAAATTTAGGCCCGATCCGCCTTTGACGCGCCGCAGCGTAAGGGCTATGTCATAGGCTTATGACAACATCCGACAATTCATCAGCCTGGCCGGACCTCAAGCCGACCGCGCTGCTCGTGCTCGCCGACGGCACCGTGCTGCAGGGCTTCGGCCTTGGCGCGGAAGGCCATGCGGTCGGCGAGGTGTGCTTCAACACCGCGATGACCGGCTATGAGGAAATCCTCACCGATCCGTCCTATGCGGGGCAACTGATTACCTTCACGTTCCCCCACATCGGCAACGTCGGCACCAACGACGAGGACATCGAGACGGTCAACATGGCGGCGACGCCGGGCGCGCGCGGGGTCATCCTGCGCGCTCCGATCACCGACCCGTCGAACTACCGTTCGGCGAAACATCTCGACCAGTGGTTGAAGGCGCGCGGCATCATCGGCCTGTCCGGCATCGACACCCGGGCGCTGACCGCGCTGATCCGCACCAAGGGCATGCCCAACGCGGTGATCGCCCACGCCCAGGACGGCAAGTTCGATCTCGACGCCCTGAAGAAGGAAGCGCGCGAGTGGCCCGGCCTCGAGGGCATGGACCTTGTGCCGATGGTGACCAGCGCCCAGCGCTACGACTGGGACGAGACGCCATGGCAGTGGGACAAGGGCTTCGGCAAGCAGGACAAGCCTGAGTTCAACGTCGTCGCCATCGACTACGGCATCAAGCGCAACATCCTGCGCCTGCTCGCCGGCGAAGGCTGCAAGGTCACCGTGGTGACCGCGACCACGCCGGCCGAGGACATCCTGGCGATGAAGCCCGACGGCGTATTCCTGTCGAACGGCCCGGGCGATCCGGCGGAAACCGGCAAATACGCCGTGCCGGTGATCCAGAAGATCGTGGATTCCGGCACACCGACCTTCGGCATTTGCCTTGGCCACCAGATGCTCGGCCTCGCCCTCGGCGGCAAGACCGTGAAGATGCATCAGGGCCACCACGGCGCCAATCATCCGGTGAAGGACCTCACCACCGGCAAGGTCGAGATCACTTCGATGAACCACGGCTTCGCGGTGGACAAAACCACCCTGCCCGGCAACGTGACTCAAACCCACATCTCGCTGTTCGACGACTCGAATTGCGGCATCGCGCTCAAGGACAAGCCGGTGTTCTCGGTGCAGTACCATCCCGAGGCCTCGCCGGGTCCGCAGGATTCGCACTATCTGTTCACGCGCTTTACCGATCTGATGCGCGAGAAGAAGAAGGCGTAATCGCCCGGCGCCACGACACACGACACGCAAAAACGCCCGCTTCGCAGCGGGCGTTTTCGTTGAAGTCAGCACCTCATCCTGAGGAGCGCGATTTTCTTGCGCGCGTCTCGAAGGATGAGGCCTACATATCATGACCTCATGGTTCGAGACGCGCCGAACTGGCGCTCCTCACCATGAGGGGCAAACTCAATTCAGGCTCATGCCTCGTTTCCGCCCTCCTGGCGGCTGGCCTCGAACAGGAACCAGGTCCGGCGCTCGGCGTCGTCGATGAAGTTCTCGAGGATAGAGGCGGTGGCAACGTCGTTGTATTTGTCTGCCACCTCGTGGGCCTTGCGCATATTCGCGACGACTTTCTTATTGTCGTTCATCAACTCACGCAGCATCTCGCGCGGCGGCACATAGGCCTCGTCATTGTCCTTGATGGTCTGGAGCTTGGCGACCTGACCAATCGAACGCAGCGTGGTGCCGCCGATCTTGCGGACGCGTTCGGCGATGTCGTCGGTGGACCCGAAGATCTGTTCGGACTGCTCGTCCAGCAACAGATGGTAGTCGCGGAAATGCCGGCCGCTGACGTGCCAATGGAAATTCTTGGTCTTCAGATACAACGCGAACGCGTCAGCCAGCACGGTGTTGAGCGCGGCGGAAATCTTGTCGACACCATCCGGCGGCAGGTCGGTCGGGGTATCGAGATCGGGAGAAACGGAATTCTTGTTTTTGCTCACAGTACACCTTCCTGTTAGGTAACGACGAACCCTGCGGCGGTGGACACAGGCTGCCGGACCCTCTAACGCATCACAGACCCGCCGGTTCCGCGCGGGGAACCACAGCTCCGGGCACCCCGATGGACGACTGGATCGATTATTACGATTCCACCCACACGATTTATGTCAGCAAGGCCCACCGCGACGCACATTTTCGTGTGATCGCGCAGGACATCATCAGCTACATCCCATCCCCCGACGCGGCAGTGCTCGACTATTCCTGCGGGGAAGCGTTGTGCGCGGCCCAGGTGGCGGCGGCCTGCCGGCAACTGATCCTGATGGAGCCGGCGCCCGGCGTGCGCGGCCGGCTGACAGCGCGGTTTGCACCGAACTCCCGGATCAGGGTGGCTTCGCCGGACGACCTCAAGGCCATGCCGGATGGCGTCGTCGATCTGGCGGTGATGATCTCGGTCGCCCAGTACATGACACCGGACGAACTCGACACCACGCTTAGCCTGATCCGCCGTCTGGTCAAACCGGGCGGCACTTTTGTACTGGGCGACATCCTGCACCCGGATGTTGGCGCCCTCACCGACGTCAAGGCGCTGTTGTCGTTCGGCCTGAAAAACGGATTCTTCAAGGATGCGCTGTGGGGCCTCGCCCGCACCGCGCTGTCGGATTACTGGCAACTGCGCCAGAAGATCGGCCTGCAGCGCTATGCCGAGTCCGACATCATCGCCAGGCTGGCCGCCGCGGGTTTTACGGCGCACCGCGCCGCCAACAATGTCGGCCACAACCCCGCGCGCATGACATTCATCGCCACGCGCAACGCCTGATCGTTCAAATTTGACCGGTCATTTCCGACAATTCGAACGTATCGCTTTGCGATGGGTTAACGTTAAAAGCGGCAGGAACTGGTCCATCCGATCGAGGATGGTAAGGTCATCTCGGCTCGGTGGCGGAATCGTCTACGCGGGAGCTGTGCAAAGCTTTTTATCCTGGTTCAAATCCAGGCCGAGCCTCCAATCTTCCCACCGGCAAAGGGCCGGAAATATCAGCCAAATTTGCCGTTGACGGGGCCTTAAAGGCCTTTCACCGCACCTGAATCTGGTCTAAAGACACCCCGCGCGCGAGGTTCACCCCAGCGCCGGGTTCAGGGACGCGCGAACGCGCGCCCTTTTTTTATGCCCTGTTTCCTGCCCGTGAGACTGAATGCCCAAACGTACAGACATCTCGACGATCCTCATCATCGGCGCCGGCCCCATCGTGATCGGCCAGGCCTGCGAATTCGACTATTCCGGCACCCAGGCGGTGAAGGCGCTGAAGGAGGAGGGCTACCGGGTCGTTCTGGTCAACTCCAATCCGGCGACCATCATGACCGACCCGGATTTGGCGGATGCGACCTATATCGAGCCGATCACGCCTGAAATCGTCGCCAAGATCATCGAGAAGGAACGGTACGTAAAGCCGGGCGGCTTTGCGCTGCTCCCGACCATGGGCGGGCAGACGGCGCTGAACTGCGCGCTGTCGCTGCGACGCCAGGGCACTCTCGAGAAATTCGATGTCGAGATGATCGGCGCCACCGCCGACGCCATCGACAAGGCGGAAGACCGCCAGCTGTTCCGCGAGGCCATGACCAAGATCGGGCTGGAGACGCCGAAGTCGCGGCTCGCCAACGCCTCCGCGATGAAGAAGGCCGACCGCGACCAGTATCTGGCCGAACACGGCAAGCTCTCCGGGGCTGCGCTCGCCGAACACGAGCGGCAATGGCTGCTCGGCGAGAACGATCGCCGCAAGCGCTACCAGCAGCAGGCCATGGCCGAAGCACTGATGGCGCTGTCGGAGATCGGCCTGCCCGCCATCATCCGCCCGTCCTTCACCATGGGCGGCACCGGCGGCGGCATCGCCTACACGCGTGAAGAATTCCTCGACATCATCGAGCGCGGCCTCGACGCCTCGCCGACCAACGAAGTGCTGATCGAAGAATCGGTGCTCGGCTGGAAGGAATTCGAGATGGAGGTTGTCCGCGACAAAAAGGACAACTGCATCATCGTCTGCTCGATCGAGAACCTCGATCCCATGGGCGTGCACACCGGCGACTCGATCACCGTCGCGCCGGCGCTGACGCTCACCGACAAGGAATACCAGATCATGCGCGACGCCTCGCTGGCGGTGCTGCGCGAGATCGGCGTCGAAACCGGCGGCTCGAACGTGCAGTTCGGCGTCAATCCGGCTGACGGCCGCATGGTCGTGATCGAAATGAACCCGCGCGTGTCGCGCTCCTCGGCGCTGGCGTCGAAGGCCACCGGCTTTCCGATCGCCAAGGTCGCCGCCAAGCTCGCGGTCGGCTATACGCTCGATGAAATCGCCAACGACATCACCGGCGGCGCGACTCCGGCATCGTTCGAGCCGACCATCGACTACGTCGTCACTAAAATTCCGCGTTTCGCCTTCGAGAAATTCCCCGGCGCCTCGACCACGCTGACCACCTCGATGAAGTCGGTCGGCGAAGTCATGGCGATCGGCCGCACCTTCCAGGAAAGCCTGCAGAAGGCGCTGCGCGGCCTCGAGACCGGCCTGACCGGCCTCGATGAAATCGAGATCGAGGGCCTCGGCCAGAGCGACGACAAGAACGCGATCCGCGCTGCGCTCGGCACGCCGACGCCGAATCGCCTGCTCCAGGTCGCGCAGGCCATGCGTCTGGGCTGGACCGACGACGAGATCTTCAACTCGTGCAAGATCGATCCGTGGTTCCTCGCCCAGATGCGCGGCATCATCGAAGCCGAGAACAAGGTGAGGGCCCACGGCCTGCCGCAGAACGCGTTCGCGATGCGCTCGCTCAAGGCCATGGGCTTCTCCGACGCCCGCCTCGCGGTGCTCGCCAACACCACCGAAGCCGACGTCAAGGCCGCGCGCCGCGCGCTCGGCGTGCGTCCGGTGTTCAAGCGCATCGACACCTGCGCGGCCGAGTTCGCCTCGCCCACCGCCTACATGTACTCGACCTACGAGTCGCTGTTCGTCGGCTCGGCTGCCGACGAAAGCGCGCCCTCGGACAAGAAGAAGGTCATCATCCTTGGCGGCGGCCCGAACCGCATCGGCCAGGGCATCGAGTTCGACTATTGTTGCTGTCATGCCTGCTTCGCGCTGCATGACGCGGGTTACGAGACCATCATGGTCAACTGTAACCCTGAAACGGTCTCGACCGACTACGACACCGCCGATCGCCTGTACTTCGAGCCGCTGACCGCCGAAGACGTGCTCGAGATCATCGATACCGAGCGCTCCAACGGCACCGTGCACGGCGCCATCGTGCAGTTCGGCGGCCAGACCCCGCTCAAGCTCGCCCACGCGCTGCAGGCCGCCGACGTGCCGATCCTCGGTACGTCGCCCGACGCCATTGACCTTGCCGAAGATCGCGACCGCTTCAAGCGCGTGCTCGACAAGCTGCGCCTCAAGCAGCCGAAGAACGGCATCGCCTATTCGGTCGAACAGGCGCGGCTCGTTGCCGCCGACCTCGGTCTGCCCCTGGTGGTGCGTCCGTCCTATGTGCTCGGCGGCCGCGCCATGCAGATCATCCGCGAGGAATCCCAACTCGGCGACTACCTGCTCGGCACCCTGCCCGAACTGGTGCCCGCCGACGTCAAGGCGCGCTATCCCAACGACAAAACCGGCCAGATCAACACGGTGCTGGGCAAGAACCCGCTGCTGTTCGACCGCTATCTCTCCGACGCCACCGAGGTCGATGTCGATTGCCTGTGCGACGGCACCGATACCTTCATCGCCGGAATCATGGAGCACATTGAGGAAGCCGGCATTCATTCCGGCGACTCGGCCTGCTCGCTGCCGCCCCACTCGCTCGATGCCGAGACCATCGCCGAACTCGAACGCCAGACCCGCGAACTGGCGCTCGGCCTCGACGTCGTCGGCCTGATGAACGTGCAATACGCGATCAAGGACGGCGAGATTTACGTGCTCGAAGTCAACCCGCGCGCCTCGCGCACGGTGCCGTTCGTCGCCAAGGTGGTCGGACTGCCGGTGGCCAAGATCGCGGCCCGCGTCATGGCCGGCGAGAAGCTGGCCGACTTCAAGTTGCGCCCGCGCAAACTCGGCCATGTCGGCGTCAAGGAAGCCGTCTTCCCGTTCGCGCGTTTCCCCGGCGTCGATACCGTGCTCGGCCCGGAAATGAAATCGACCGGCGAGGTCATGGGCATCGACCGCTCGTTCGCGGTCGCCTTCGCCAAGAGCCAGATCGGCGGCGGCACCCACGTGCCGCGCAAAGGTACTGTGTTCGTGTCGGTGCGCGAAAGCGACAAGGAGCGCATCCTGGCGCCCGCGAAAATCCTTGCAGATCTCGGCTTCAAGGTGATCGCGACGTCGGGCACCCAGCGCTTCCTCGCCGACAACGGCGTCCCGGCGGAAAAGATTAACAAGGTGCTGGAAGGCCGTCCGCACATCGTGGACGCCATCACCAATGGCGACGTGCAACTGGTCTTCAACACCACCGAAGGCCCGCAGGCGCTCGCCGACAGCCGCTCATTGCGGCGTGCTGCCCTCTTGCATAAAGTCCCCTACTACACCACTCTCTCCGGGGCCGTGGCAGCTACACAGGGAATCCGGGCCTATCTGGGCGGAGATCTCGAGGTGAAAACCTTGCAGGGTTATTTTTCCGATCTTTAATTTGTGAGCCGGCCCCCGCGGCCGGCGGTGTAACCGGGAACTGCGGCAGGAACCATCCAGCCGCAAGCCTGTTCTCTTTCGCTGCACGACGGCCGCCGCAAGACTGGCCTCAACCCCAATGTTTCGTGCGACCGCAAGTCTGACGGCGCATGATGAGATTTTGAAGGACGAAGACGAAATGGTCGACAAGATACCGATGACGCAGGCAGGACACGCAGCTCTGGCTGATGAGTTGAAGCAGCGTCAATCCGTCGATCGTCCGCGCATCATCGAGCAGATCGCCGAAGCCCGTTCTCATGGCGACCTGTCGGAGAACGCGGAGTATCACGCGGCCAAGGAAGCGCAGTCGCACAACGAGGGCCGCATCGCGGAGCTTGAGGACAAGCTCGCGCGCGCCGACGTCATCGATGTCTCCAAGCTGTCCGGCGACACCATCAAGTTCGGCGCCACCGTCACGCTGATCGACGAGGACACCGAGAAGAAGGCGATCTATCAGATCGTCGGCGAGTCGGAAGCCGATGCCAAGAATGGCCGCATCTCGATCACTTCGCCGCTGGCGCGCGCGCTGATCGGCAAGACCAAGGGCACGTCGGTCGAAGTGATGGCGCCGGGCGGCGCCAAGGCCTACGAGATCACCAAGGTGGACTGGAAATAACCCGAGACCTTATTCGGATCGATGCGTTCACGACGGCCGGGGCATTCCCGGCCGTTTGCGTTTTTAGTGCAATCGACAAAATGAATGTGAACCGATGCGACGTTCGCAACCAGCATCCGGCGTTATTTTTGCCGCCATCATGTTCGCTTCGCCACTTGCCGCTGCGGCCTCCGGCCTTGACCTGACGCCACCGGACAAGCCGGCGCACGATGCCCCGCTCCGCCCCGACATTCCGGGTTGCGAGCGCTGGACCGACGAGTGCGTGACCTGCACGCGCCAACAGAACGACGACGCGCCGGTGTGCTCGAACATCGGCATCGCCTGCCAGCCGAAAGCGATTCGATGCATTGGCGATGCAACGCCCGCGCCTCAACCACAGGGCAAATAGGCCACCGCGCGGACAGTTTGCCGCACCGGTTTCGGCGCGGAAACCTGACCGCATCGGGAACGCCGGCCGTTCCGGAACCACCCGACGACGACCCACGAAATCGTCATCTGATCCTGCGAGCCGCGCGCTTTCCGTGCGCCGGTCGCCACGCTATGGAATCGGTTCGTTCAACCAAAGGGGGTCTTATTCCATGAACGAGAATTTTCTTGCGGCGTATCGGCCGCAGCTTCTCAGCGTGTTCCGGATCATCACTGGCCTGCTGCTGTTTCAGTACGGCGTGGCCAAGCTGTTCAAGTTTCCCGTGCTGCCGTACTTCGCCAACATTCCGCCGCTGATCGTAACCGCCGGCACGCTCGAACTGGTTCTCGGCGCGTTGCTGATGATCGGCCTGTTCAGCCGCCTCAGCGCGTTCATCCTGTCGGGTGAAATGGCAGCCGCCTACTTCCTCGGCCACATGTTCAAGACCGGCACGCCCGTCTGGCATCCGCTGAACAATGGGGGCACCGCCGCGATCCTGTTCTGCTTCGCCTGTCTCTATCTCGCGGCCGCAGGCCCCGGGCCATGGAGCGTCGACGCAGCGATGCGCAACAAGACCTGATTCATTTCAGGAAGAAGATCAGAGTGAGCCCCGCGCCGACGGCCACCACCGCGGCGCGGATTGCTTTTTCCGGCACCCGGCGCGCCACGCCGACGCCGAAATAGCCGCCGGCCGACGACGCCAGCATGGTGACGATGGCGTGCGGCCAGTGCACCAGGCCACCGGCAATCAGGATCGCCGCCGATACCACCTGGATCAGGAAGGCCATCAGCAGCTTGATCGAATTGGCCTTGTGATAGTCTCCGCCCTCGATGATCGAGAGCGCGGCCAGCATCATGATGCCGACGCCGGCGCCGAAGAAACCGCCATAGATCGACATCACCGTCATCATGACATAGGCGCTGATCCTGGCGCCGTTGCCTTTGCTTTTCGCAAATGGCGCGGTGAGCGAGCGGATCTGCGCGCTGAAGGCGAACAGCAGCGTCGCGAGCAGCAGCAGCCACGGCACCAGCGGACGAAAGCCGCCATCGCCGATCCAGATCAGGACCAGCGCGCCGATCCCGCCGCCGACAAGGCCGATGGCGGCAAAGGGAATCATCTCGCGGAAATGATCGCGCACCTCGTTGCGATAGGCGGCGGCGCTGGTGAGGTTGGCCGGCGTCAGCGCCACGGCGCTGGTGGCGTTGGCATCGAGCGTATTGAGCCCGGTGAACACCAGCGCGGCGAATGACAGGAACGTCCCGCCGCCGGCGATGGCGTTGATCGTGCCCGCAGCAAAACCAGCTGCCGCCAGCACGACGATTTCAAGCAAGGTCACGATAGGCCCTTTACGCGAATAAGGCGCAAGGGAAGCGCCCGGCGCAGCGGTTCTAGACCATCGCAACCGCGTGGCAAATCAGGCCAAAGGTATGGCGGCTATGCCCGCGATGATGTGTGCGGCACCGCGTCCGGGACACGGCGTCGTGCAACGTCAGCCGCGCGGCGATTTCAATTCCAGCGGGACGGCCGGCTCATACTTGGAATTGTGCAGCACCAGCGAGGTGCGGACGTTGCGAACGTGCGGCGCGGCGGTGAGGTGCGAGACGAAATCCTGAAACGTCGCCATGTCGGGCGCGACGCATTTAAGAATGAAGTCGACTTCGCCGGACAGCATCCAGCACTCGCGCACCAGCGGCTCCTTGCGCACGAAATCCTCGAACGCGCGCAGATCGGCATCGGCCTGGCTGGACAGATGCACCGAGGCGAACACCGTGACGTCGAACCCGAGCAGGCCGGGATCGAGCAGCCCGCGGTAACCCTGGATGTAGCCCTCTTCCTCCAGCGTCCGGACCCGGCGCAGGCAGGGCGGCGGCGAGATGCCGACCCGCTTGGCCAGTTCCACATTGGTGATCCGGCCATCGGCCTGGATTTCGCTCAGGATCTTCAGGTCGATGTCATCGAGATTCTTCAGCACGGCCGATCAAATCCTGGGCTCGCATGGGCGGGGTGGCTTTTCGCCATGGTTGTAGCCATCGCCGCGCGATTGCGCAATTTTATTGCGCGAGTGTTCCGTTTTTGCCGCTGCTGGGGAAAATTTCGAGATATGGGTTGCATATCTTGCATAGCTTCACAGATGACCTAAAGTTAATGCGATAGCATAGAAGTTCCAGCGATGACTTTGCGGGCATTTTCCGCCTTTTCGCTGATCACTCCACGCCCAGAAAGCCAAGGGTCAAGTTATGACCGCGCCTATCCATGCCAAAGTCGTCATCATCGGCTCCGGTCCGGCCGGATATACCGCTGCAATCTATGCTGCGCGCGCGATGCTTGAGCCCGTTCTGATCCAGGGCATCCAACCCGGAGGTCAGCTCACGATCACCACGGATGTGGAAAACTTTCCCGGATTCGCCGATGTCATCCAGGGCCCCTGGCTCATGGAGCAGATGGAAAAGCAGGCCACCCACGTCGGCACCAAGATCGTCACCGATCACGTCAACAAGCTTGAACTCGGCCAGCGGCCATTCCGGCTGACCTGCGATTCCGGCGACGTCTATCTCGCCGAGACGATCATCCTCGCCACCGGCGCTCAGGCGCGCTGGCTTGGCCTGCCTTCGGAAGAGAAGTTCAAGGGCTTCGGCGTGTCAGCCTGCGCGACCTGCGACGGCTTCTTCTATCGCGAGAAGAAAGTCATCGTCGTCGGCGGCGGCAACACCGCGGTCGAGGAAGCGCTTTTCCTGACCAACTTCGCCTCGCAGGTCACGCTGGTGCACCGGCGCGACAGCCTGCGCGCCGAGCGCATCCTGCAGGACCGCCTGTTCAAGCATCCCAAGATCAAGGTGATCTGGGATAGCGAGATCGCGGAGATCACCGGCGAGGACAACCCGCTCAAGGTGACCCACGCGCGGCTGAAAAATCTCAAGACCGGCGCGATCACCGATGTGGCCGCCGACGGCGTGTTCATCGCCATCGGGCATGCGCCTGCGACCGAACTCGTCACGGGACAGCTTGCGCTCAAGCCTTCGGGCTATGTGCAGATCGCGTCGCACTCCACGGCGACGTCGGTGCCTGGCGTGTTCGCCGCGGGCGACGTCGCGGACGAGACTTATCGTCAGGCGGTGACGGCCGCCGGCCTCGGCTGCATGGCAGCCCTCGAAGCCGAACGCTTCCTCGCTGCCAGCGCCAACGAGCGGGCGGCAGCGGAATAAACAAAAATGCCTCGAACACGGGACGGGTTTAACGACATGGACTGGGACAAGCTCAAGGTGTTTCATGCTGCGGCTGAAGCGGGCAGCTTCACGCACGCCGGCGAGCAGCTTGGGCTCTCGCAATCGGCGGTCTCGCGACAGGTCAGCGCACTGGAGCAGGAGCTTTCGGTGTCGCTGTTCCACCGTCACGCCCGCGGCCTGATTCTCACCGAGCAGGGCGACCTGCTGTTTCGCACCGCGCATGACGTGTTCATGCAGTTGCAGGCAGCCCGCGCCAAACTGACCGACAGCCGCGAGCGGCCGAGCGGCGACCTCAAGGTGACCACTACTCCGGGCGTCGGCATCAACTGGCTGATTCCGCGCCTGAACGAATTCACCTCGCTCTATCCCGAGATCCGCATTTCGCTGGTCGTCACCGACGAAGAACTCGACCTGTCGATGCGCGAAGCCGATGTCGCGATCCGCACCCGCAAGCCGACCCAGCCGGACCTCATCCAGCGCAAGCTGTTCTCGATGGGCTTTCACGCCTATTGCTCGCCGGAATACGTCAAGCGTTTCGGCACGCCGCGCACGCTGGAAGAACTCGACGGCCATCGGCTGATCGTGCTTAGCGACGCCAATGTCCCGCCGCACCTGCAGAACCGGACCTGGCTGATCGAAGCCGGCCGCAACGGCTCCGGCCCGCGCGAGCCGTTCTTCAAGGTCAACAACATCCTCGGTCTGGTCCAGGCCTGCCGCCAGGGCCTCGGCATCGCCGCGCTGCCCGACTATCTCATCGAAGAGAACAACCGTTTGGTTCAGCTTTTCGGCGAGTCTGATTCAATTCAGCTCGATACCTACTTCGTGTATCCCGAAGAGCTGAAGACGGTCGCGCGCGTGCAGGTGTTTCGCGACTTCATCGTCAGCAAGGCGCAGCGCTGGCCGTCATAGCCCGCGCTGGAGCTTTCGCTTCTGAGGGAATCGAAAGCAAAGCTCGCGGTTTTCTTTTGAAGCGTTTTCTTCACGCGAACCGCTAACCGCGTCGCACGAGAACGCCTCAGCCCGCTGACATAAAAAGCCACAATTTACCCGCGTGCGTTGCATGTCTGCTCCGCCTTCAATTCCCGCATGCCAGACATGAGAAAGGGGCGGTTGCTGCGTACCGGGCGCGAGGCTCATACTGTTTGCACACTGAGAGTTCGCGGTTGCGCATTGTCCCCCTCCTCCAGCGACTTCGGGCGCTCAGTTATCCCTCTTGGAAGGTGATTGTGTCGGCCTCACCAGGCCACAGACTACCCAGCCGGGCTCTTTGAGCCCGGCTTTTTTTCATCCGCGTTGACAACGCAACCGCGCGAAATCATTCTCGGCGCATGATCATGACTTCCTGCGCAATGCTGTCGAAAAAAGGTCCCCGCCCGGGGACTGGAGATCGACGCGCGCGCTAACTCTCTCGCTCAAGCCGATCCCGACCCCGCCGCAAGGACGGGGTTTTTGTTTGTCCCGTCTCCGGCTTCCCCCATGGAGATGGACCAATGACCGACCTTCAATCGCACCTGCGGGGCCTGTGGCTGCCGCTCATTACGCCGTTTCTTGACGGAGAACTCGACGACACGTCCCTGCGCAGGCTGGTGCGGCACTACGCCGCCCTGCCGGTCAGCGGCATCATCCTCGCCGCCACCACAGGCGAGGGTCTCGTTCTTGCGCCGGAGGAAACCGAGCGGCTGGTCGCCATCGTGCGCGACGAAGTCGGCAACAGTCACGAGGCGTTTCCGGTCTGCCTCGGCCTGTCCGGCAGCGATACGCGCGCGATACTGGAGACCTTGCGTAGAACGGCCGCATGGCCGATCGACGGCTACCTGATTTCCTGTCCCTATTATTCGCGGCCAACGCAAAACGGGATGACGCGGCATTTCATCGCGCTTGCCGACCATGCCGCGCACCCGGTCCTGATTTACAACATCCCCTACCGGACCGGCGTCAATCTCGGCAACGAGGCGATGCTGCAACTGGCGGAGCATCCCAACATCGTCGGGCTCAAGGATTGCTGTGCGATCCGCACCCAATCCATTGAGCTGTTGTGCAATCGCCCCGCCCGGTTTGCGGTGCTGACCGGCGAGGACGCACAGACTTACGATGCCATGGCCGACGGCGCGGACGGCGCCATTCTCGCATCGGCGCACATCGCAACCGACGTGTTTGCATCGATCGTCGGGTTGCTGGCGGCAGGCGACCAGAGCACGGCTCTCGCCCGCTGGCGCGCGGTATCCGATTTAACCAGGCTGCTGTTTTCCGAACCGAGCCCGGCGGCGATCAAGCACTGGCTATGGCGCACCGGCCTGATCGCCAGCCCCGAACTGCGTCTGCCGATGACGGAGATCAGCCCCGAGCTGGCGGCGCAACTCGACCGCGAGATCGCGATCCGCGCTAACGCAGCCGTGCCCGCGACAAACGCAGTGCATTGCCGATGACGCTGACCGACGACAGCGCCATCGCCGCGGCCCCGACCATCGGTGACAGCAACCAGCCGAACACCGGATAAAGCACGCCGGCCGCGAGCGGGATGCCCGCGGCGTTATAGACAAATGCGAATGCCAGGTTCTGACGGATGTTGCGCATGGTCGCGATCGAAAGATCGCGCGCCTGCACAAGTCCGTTGAGATCGCCCCGCAGCAGCGTAATCCCGGCGCTTTCGATCGCAGCGTCGGTGCCGCCGCCCATCGCGATGCCGACATCCGCGGCAGCCAGCGCCGGAGCATCGTTGACGCCGTCTCCGACCATGGCGACGCGCCGTCCCTGCTTCTGCAACTGCTGGACCACCTCGTTCTTGTGCTCGGGCAGAACGTCCGCCTTGACCTCGGCGATGCCGAGCGTCTTTGCCACGGCCTGCGCGGTCGTCGCGTTGTCGCCGGTCAGCATCACGACACGCAGCCCCGATGCGCGCAGGGCGTCCAGCGCCGCCCGGGCGCTGGGCTTCACCGGATCGGCAATGGCGATGACGCCCGCGGGTTTGCCATCGACCACCATGGTGATCGCGGTCGCGCCCTGTGTTCGCTGCTGGTCCGCAATGGCATCCAGTTCACCGGTCGCCACTTTCAGATCGGCCATCAGCTTCGCGTTTCCGAGCGCCACCGCGCGGCCTTCCACCGTCGCGACGGCCCCCTTGCCCGAGGGCGAGTCGAAGTCGGTCGCCTCGGCAAACGTCAGATCGCGCTCCTTCGCTGCGTTGACGATGGCGAACGCCAGCGGATGTTCGCTGGCGCGCTCGACGCTCGCCGCCAGCCGAAGCACCTCGTTTTCATCGAAGCCCGCAGCCGGAATAACCGCGACCACCCTGGGCTTGCCTTCGGTCAGCGTGCCGGTCTTGTCGATCACCATGGTGTCGACGCGCTCCATGCGCTCCAGAGCCTCGGCGTCGCGAACCAGAATGCCGGAGCGCGCGCCGCGTCCGACGCCGACCATGATCGACATCGGGGTTGCGAGTCCGAGCGCGCACGGACAGGCGATGATCAGCACCGTCACCGCCGCGACCATGGCAAAGGTGAAACGCGGCTCGGGACCGAACATCGCCCATGCGGCGAACGCCAGCACGGCCGCAGCCATCACCGCCGGCACGAACCAGCCCGCGACCTGATCCGCCAGCCGCTGCACCGGCGCACGCGAGCGCTGCGCCTTGGCCACAAGATCGACGATGCGCGCGAGCATGGTGTCGCGGCCGACCTTGTCGGCGCGGATCACCAGCGCGCCACTCTGGTTCAGGGTTCCGCCGATCACGTGCGCGTCCTTCGCTTTGGACACCGGCATGGATTCACCCGTCACCATCGATTCATCGACCGACGACCGGCCTTCGGTGACGACGCCATCCACCGGCACGCTTTCGCCCGGCCGCACGCGGAGCAGATCGCCCACCGCGATGTCCTCGACCGGCACGTCCTCGTCGCCGGCCTTGCCGACGCGCCGCGCCGTCTTCGGCGCAAGGCCGAGCAGCGAGCGGATGGCGCCCGAGGTGCGGGCGCGCGCACGCAGTTCGAGCACCTGCCCGAGAAGAACCAGAACGGTGATCACAGCGGCGGATTCGAAATAGACCGCGACCGCGCCATGCATGTCGCGGAACGCATCCGGGAACAGGCCGGGCGCGACGGTTGCGACGACGCTGTAGACGTAGGCGACGCCGGTGCCCATCGCGATCAGGGTGAACATGTTGAGATTGCGCGTGACGAGCGAGCGCCAGCCGCGCTCAAAGAACGGCGCGCCGGCCCACAGCACCACCGGCGTCGCCAGCACCAGCGAGACCCAGTTCGCCACCATCGGCGACAGCAGATGAATGCCGAAGACGTGCGATGTCATCTCGATGACGAACACCGGCAGCGTCAGCGCGAGGCCGATCCAGAACCGCCGCGTCATGTCGATCAGTTCGGGATCGGGCTTGTCGTCGAGCGACACGGTTTCCGGCTCGAGCGCCATGCCGCAGATCGGGCAACTGCCCGGCCCTTCCTGACGGATTTCGGGATGCATCGGGCAGGTATAGATGGTGCCGGGCGCGGCTTCCGGCTCCGGCTGCTTGGGCGCGAGATACTTCTCCGGCTCGGCCTCGAAACGATCGTGGCAGCGCTGCGAGCAGAAGAAATAATCCTTTCCCTTGTAGGCGAAGTGCCCGCCTTTCGCGGTCTTCGGATCGACCCGCATGCCGCAAACGGGATCGGTCACCCGGCCATCGTCCTGCGGCGCCGGACCCTGCTGGTGGGAATGTGAATGGTCTGCGTGACCCGTCTGACAGCAACTCATTTCGCTCTACCGATGCTCTTGCCATTTATACCCTAGGGGGGTATATATCGCTCATGAGAGACGAGATCAAGACATCGTGCCGGAAACGGCTCAAACGGATCGAAGGCCAGGTACGCGGCCTCGCGGACATGATCGAGGCCGACCGCTATTGCATCGACGTGGTCACTCAGATCGCGGCGGCGCGCGCGGCACTGCGCCGGGTCGAGGAGGAAATCCTGCGCGACCACGTCGCGCACTGCGTCGAGCACGCGATCGCATCGGGCGACAAGGCCGATCAGCGCCGCAAGATCGCCGAGCTGATGGATGTGGTGAGCCGGGCGGATCGCTGAGCCGCACACAGCGGGCAAATGATCGGCCGCTAAATTATGAAGCGGCCCGATGGCGCGATGGTTGACGGGACGTTACGGCGATGCCTTCACAACGCCCGCAATCTCGCACGACCCGCGCAAAACAGCCCGTCTTTGCTGGATTATCCAAAGCAACGAATTCGTAGGCTTAACAAACGCTGCATCGGCGCGCCCTCTTGGCGTTTACGCGGCTTTACGCTTCGGGCCCTAGATTGCCGCGCAAAGCGTATTCCCGCCTGTGCAGAATGCCATGCTGAAAGTTTATAATTGCATCGCGACGGCTCATGACCTGAAGCTCGTCGTCCTCGCCGCGATTGTTTGTTCGCTGTCCTCCTTCGCCGCCATTCGCCTGCTCCGCCACGCCCGCGCGGCGCACGGACAGATGCGCCAGGTATGGCTCGGGGTTTCCGCCGTATCGATCGGCTTCGGCATCTGGGCGACGCACTTCATCGCCATGCTCGCGTTCACGCCGGGCATTCCGTCCGGCTACAATATCGGCCTTACCTTCCTGTCGCTGGTCGCGGCAATCCTGCTGACCGGCGCCGGGCTTGCGGTGTCGATGATCACGGCCTGGCGGTTCGGTCCATGGATCGGCGGCGCCATCGTCGGCGCCGGTATTGCCGCGATGCACTACACCGGCATGGCGGCATTCGAGATCGCCGGAATCATTCTGTGGGATCCGGTTCTGGTCGTGGCGTCGATCGTTCTCGGCGGCGTCCTCGGCGCTGTCGCGCTCCCCGCCGGCCTCTATGACGACTCGGAAAAATGGAAAGCCGCCGGCGCGGTGTTGCTGACCCTTGCGATCTGCAGCCATCACTTCACCGCCATGGCGGCCGCCGCCATCATCCCCGATCCCGGCAAACATGTCCCGCTGGCGGCGTTGCCCGCCGCGCTGCTCGCGATCATGGTCTGCGGCGCGAGCCTCGCCATCATCCTGATCGCGCTGACGGCGGTTGCGCTCGACATTCGCGAGAAGCGTCGCGGCGAGCTCGAGGCCAACCGCATGCACGGCCTCGCCAACGCCGCGGTGGAAGGCCTCATTGTGTGCGACGGCGACAACGTCGTGACCGTCAATGACAGTTTCGCGACCCTCGTCGATATCGACCCTGCGGATCTGGTCGGCAGCAGCCTGACCGCGCGCATCCTCGACGAGACCGCACGCGGAAAACTGATGGAATCGTCCAACCTGCCAATCGAAATCGCGCTCCGTCATCGGGACGGATCGACGATCCCGGTGGAAATGATCCGTCGCCCGATCGATTACGCCGGCCAGCCCTGCCATGTCATCGCCGTGCGCGACCTGCGCGCCCGCAAGCGCAGCGAACAACACATCCGCTATCTGGCGCACCACGATGCGCTGACCACGCTGCCGAACCGCAACCATTTCACCGCGGAGATCGACCGCGCGCTCGATGCCCACACCGGCAGCCACAAGCTGGCGGTCCTGTGCCTCGACCTCGACCGATTCAAGGAAGTCAACGACCTGTTCGGTCACGCGGCCGGCGACAAGGTGCTGCAGACGGTCGCCAACCGCGTTTCCGCGATCCTCGACGAGGGCCAGATCATGGCGCGTCTCGGTGGCGACGAGTTCGCCATCCTGCTGCCCGACGTGACCGACGCGAACGCCGCGCGGCGCTTTGCCGATCGCGTTCTCGGCGTCCTGCGCGTCAAGGGCGACACCGCCGAAACCGACAGCATTTCATGCAGCGTCGGCATCGCGCTTTATCCCGACGACGCACTCGACCGCGAAACGCTTCTCACCCATGCCGACACCGCGCTCTATCGCGCCAAAACCGAGGGCCGTAACACCTATCGCGTTTTCGAGGCCCGGATGGGCGCCGAAGTGCGCGAACGGCGGATGATCGAGCACGACCTGCGCCATGCGGTGGCGCGCGAGGAATTGCGGCTGGTCTATCAGCCGCAGAAGGATCTCAAGACCGGCATCGTCAACGGCTTCGAGGCGCTGCTGCGCTGGAAGCACGCCACTCGCGGCAACATTTCACCGGCGATGTTCATTCCCATCGCCGAGGAAGCCGGCGCCATCCTGCAGATCGGCGAGTGGGTGCTGCGCACCGCCTGCCGCGAGGCCGCGTCATGGCCGAAACCGCTGACCATCGCGGTCAACGTCTCGACCATGCAGATCTACGACACCAACTTCGCCCATACGGTTCATGGCATTCTGCTTGAAACCGGGCTCGCGCCGGACCGGCTCGAACTCGAGATCACCGAAACCGCGCTGGTGCGCGACCTCAATCGCGCCCTGCTGACGCTGCGCCAGATCAAGGCGCTTGGCGTTCGTATCGCGATGGACGATTTCGGCACCGGCTATTCGTCGCTGTCCAACCTGCGCGCCTTCCCGTTCGACAAGATCAAGATCGACGGCTCCTTCATCAAATCCGTCGACCACAACGAACAGGCGGCAACCATCGTGCGCACGGTGCTCGGCCTCGGGCGCGGCCTTGGTCTGCCGGTGCTGGCGGAAGGCGTCGAGACGCCTGGCGAGATGAAATTCCTCCGCGACCAGCACTGCGACGAGATTCAGGGCTACCTGATCGGCCGTCCGGCGGCGATCGAGCAATTCCGCGAGCTGACCCACGACGACGAATGGGCGGCCGTCGGCATCGACGACACTGTGGTCGAAATGAAGATCGCCTGAGGGGGGCCTTGCGGGAAGCAAACCAGCTGGGGCTGGAGTGGTACAGTTGGGTGGGATCGAACCACCGACCTCCGGATCCACAATCCGGCGCTCTAACCAGCTGAGCTACAACTGCATCCTCACGGTCACCCGAAAAACGGGGACCTGATTTCGCGGGAAACTAGGTGCAACGCCGCCCTTTGGCAAGTCCGCGACGACAGTTTGCGCCAAAGGATTCCACCATCATCTCCTGACGGTGAAAAACAAAAAATCCGGGCCGCGGGGCCCGGATTTTTCGCGTCAGGGACGGGCCGTCAGGAGACGGTCTTGAACATCTTCGATGCGCCGGCCTTGATCGGCTCAACGGTTTCCGCCGCAACCTTCTGGCCGAACTCGGCAAGGTCGGCGGACTGTGCGGTCAGGGTTTCGAACTGCTTGCGGGCGTGGGCATTCACCAGCTCGAAGGCGTCCGGGAGCGAGGTAACCGACAGCAGCGAGTGGGCGAAATCGAACGCTGAAGTGGTGTTGATCCGGGCGATCTCGACCAGCTTAGCGGTGAGGTCGGCGGCCCCCTTGGTGGCGGTGCTGCACACCGCCTCGATGGCCTCGTTGTTGCTCTCGGCCGCAGCCTTGAGCTTCTCATAGCTGTCGCGAGCCTGGGTCACGCCCTGCTCGGCGAAGGCGCGGACCTGCTCGGGAACCTGAAACGGGACCACGGTGGAAAATGCATCGGTGCTCATGTCTGGCTTCCTCTGAGGGTTCAGATTGGCTGGTCCCAAGACGACGGACGCGCCGGGGAATGACGGCACCTCGGGCACCGTAGAAAAAGATTATAGGGGCGGCCTTTTGCGACGCAATATTATTCTGCGCCGCAATAGCGCATGGCTCGCCCGCAACGCGTGATGGAACTTTCCGCGCATGCCCGGAAAACGTGCATCACATCAGAAATTCACTTGAGCTTGGTGGAATCCAATGCCGCCTTGGTCACCGCCTGCCCCATTTCGCTGGCCTGTTCGGTCAGCGCCCGCATTTGCGCCTGCACATATTCGGTATGGAGCCGCATGACCTCGGGCAGGTCTTTGGCATGGACGAGCTGCTGGGCATAGGCGAGCGAGGCCTGCACGTTCTTCTCCGCGAAGGAAATCGCCTTGGCGCCGATATCCCGGGCGCTGGCCCGGGCGGCCTCACCGGTGCCGCCGAACGACGAGGCGGTCTGCTGCGCGGTGCCGATAAACGTCTCGAATGCCTTGCGGGCCTGCTCGAAGCTGGCCTCTGCCATGGAGCGCATTTCCTTGGGGATCTCGAAACGGTCGTTGCCTTCAGCCATGTGAGCACTCCTGTTGCATCGGTGAATCGACGGCTCGCCCGCCACCGTCAGCATGACCCGCCACGATGACAGTTCCCCGGGCGGACATCGTGACCGTTTGAATATCTTTTGCAACATGCCAACGCGGCGCCCCGCGTTAAGGTTCAGGCACACCGGTTGGATTAAGGTTATCCCGGATTTGGCCGATCAGCCCGGCCCGCCCCCGTGGACCCGCTTCCGGTCGCGCCCTAATAATCATTTGTTAAGGCTGTCATCCCTTATGACCGCCGCCGTCGGATGCAATTGAAGGCGGGCAAGACGAGATGCTGCATGACCGACCACGACTTTGATCTGCTGGCGATCCGCGACCCGCGACTGGCGGTCCACGCGACAAGCCCGCTGCCGGCGTGGCTGTGGTCGATCGACGGCGGGCGCATCCTGTGGGCCAACCCCGCCGGTGCCCAGGTATTCGGCGCCCGCAACGGCCGCGAACTGGCCGCGCGGCCGATCGGCCCGGCCGATCCGCAACGCCGCCAGGTGCTGCGCCTCGCCGGACGGCTGTCTCCTTCGGGGACGACAAGGCTGGAACGCCTGACTGGCTTCGGCGCTGCGCTCGGCGGTCTCGCCACCTGCGCCTGCACGCGGCTGACGTTCGACGGCGAAGCGACGGTGCTGCTGGTCGCAATCGATCAGGCGCGCCGCGTGATGCCCATGGACGAACGCCTTGCGCGCATTGTCGAGACCATCGACATGCCGGCCGCTGCCTTCAGCCGCGATGGCGATTTCGCCGGCGCAAATGAGAGCGCCAGAGCATTGCCCGACGCCGCGGGGATCGCCGGACTTGCTGCCGAACCGATCCATGCCGAGGTGATGCGCGAAGGCCGCGCCGAAATGCGCAACGATACCGGCCGCATTGTCTTTCATCGCGTCGGCACCGGTGCCGACACCGCCATCGTCGCGCTGATCTCGCCTGTCATCGTGATGCCCACGATGCCGATCCACGATGCGCCGCCGGCAGCAGCGGAGCCCTTGCACGAAGTGGCGCCGGCGACCGAGACCCAGGCGGACATTGCCGAAGCCGGCGGCGAGACGGCGGAGACGCCGGATTCGTCTTTCGATCGGCCCGAGCCGGATCAGACCATCGCGTTGCTCACCGAGGACCCCGGCGACGAGCCATTGCCCGACATCAGCGCGGTGACCGTCGAAGACGACGCGGACGACGAGGCCGGCCAGGCGGCGCTGATTGTCGCACCGCACGAGGCGCGCGAGGCCGAGGCGCCATCGGCGCACCTTCATTCCGAAGCGCCCCCCGAGCCGCACGATGAGCCACTGCCGGTCACGACACCCGTTGAAAAACAGCCTGCGGACAATGCTGCGATAGCTTCGGAGCCTGCCATCGCGCCCGAAGCGCCATCGCAGGACATTGCAGAAGCTCCGGCAGCGCCTGCAGCGTCCGAGCATGACTCGCCGGCCAGCCTTCTCGCCAACGAGCCGCCGCCGTCGCCGCGCCATCATCCGCTGCGTTTCATGTGGCAGATGGATGAGCACGGCCGCTTCTCGTTCGGCTCCGACGAATTCACCCGTCTGATCGGCGTGCATACCGCCGCCGCGTTCGGACGATTGTGGACCGAGATCAACGAGGTGCTCGGGCTCGACCCCGAAGGCAAGGTCGCGAAAGCAATCGCGACCCACGACACCTGGAGTGGCATCGTGCTGCAATGGCCGGTGGACGGCTCGGGCGCACGGCTGCCGGTCGAACTCTCCGGTCTGCCAATCCACGATCGTGACCGCCAGTTCCGTGGCTATCGCGGCTTCGGCGTCTGCCGCGACATCGAGGGGCTGGCGCGCCTCGCCGCCAAGCGCCGCGACGACCTGCTGTTCGGTACACAGCAATCCACAGAACCGCCCCACGACCGCGAGACAACGGCGAACAGCCATGCGACGCTCAATCCGGAAACCCAAGCCGTGACAGACCAACCTTCATTGCCCGGCGAGCCCGAGCGCGCAGTGGACCATCCCGTCAATGTGGTGCCGTTTCGCCCGGCAAGCGGCGACGCGAAGCCGCCGACGCTGACGCCGGTCGAGAACAATGCCTTTGCCGAAATCGCGCGGCAGCTCTCCGCGCGCCTCGAGGCCAATGGCGTTGAAACGACTGCGCCCGCCGAGGACGACACCGCGGCCGACGATCTCGATGCGGCAACCGCGATCGCCGCCGACGAAGCGCCCGCCTCGCCGGAGCCCGAGACCGCGCCGCATGTCGAGGCCGCGGCACTAAGCCCGCTGCCATCGGCGGACCATGTGCCCGCGGGCGATGAACTTCAGGCCGACGAACTTGCCGCCATTCTCGACACCACCGCCGAAGGCATTCTGATCTTCGACAGCACCGGCACGATCCAGTCGTGCAATCGCAGCGCCGAAGCCCTGTTCGGCCTCAGCGACCGCGACATCGCCGAACGGCCGCTGACCGAAATGTTCGCGCTGGAAAGCCAGCGCGGCATGATGGACTACTTTCAGTCGGTGAAGGATGCGAGCGCCGCGAGCCTGCTCGATCATGGCCGCGATGTGCTGGCCCGCGCGCGTGACGGCGGCACCATTCCTGTCTCAGTGACGATCGGACGCACCCGCGCCGACGGCGCCCGTTATTTCGCGGTGTTTCGCGACCGCCCGCCGGCACGCCCGGCCGACAGCGAAGCACAGCAGACCAAACGAGCCAACGACCGCGTCGCGGTCGCCAAGGCCGACCTGTTGTCGCGCATCAGCCACGAGGTTCGCACGCCGGTGAATGCCATTATCGGCTTCGCGGAAGTGATGATCGACGAGCGCTTCGGCGCGCTCGGCAACGAGCGCTATGTCGAATACATGAAGGACATCCGCGCCTCCGGCGAGCGCGTGATCGCGATCATCGACGACCTGCTCAACCTGTCGCGGATCGAATCCGGTCGGCTCGACCTCACATTCACCAGTCAGGATCTCAACAGCCTGCTCGAACAATGCGTCGCCGCGATGCAGGCCCACGCCAACCGCGAACGCATCATCATCCGCACCTCGCTGGCCCACGCGCTGCCGACGATCTCCGCCGACGCCCGCGCGTTGCGCCAGATCGCGCTCAATCTGATCGGCAACTCGATCCATCTTGCCAATGCCGGAGGCCAGGTGATCGTGTCTACCGCCGTCACCGATTTCGGCGACGTGGTGCTGCGGGTGCGCGACACTGGCCATGGCCTCAACGACAACGAGATCGCGGCGGCGATGGCGCCGTTCCGCACACCCGCCGCCGCCGACAGCATCGGCGAATCCGGGTCCAACCTGTCGCTGACCAAGGCGCTGGTCGAAGCCAACCGCGCCCAGTTCCACATCAAGAGTGCGCCGAATTCCGGAACGCTGGTCGAGGTGGTGTTCGCGCGGGAAAACGCTGCCGCCCAGCAGGGATAACGGCATCCATCAAATAAAATGGCCGGGACAAGCCCGGCCATGTCTTCAACAGTTTGTCTTCCGCAGTCTGGAAAGCTCAGGCGTTCTTGAGCGCGACGCGGAAGCTCGCCTCGGTCTTGGCCTTGACTTCATCGAGGGTGACGCCGTCGGCGAGTTCGATCAGCGCCATGCCATCATTGCCGTGCTTGTCGATGGTGAACACCGCAAGATCAGTGATGACCATATCGACAACGCGCTCGCCGGTGAGCGGCAAGGTGCACTTGTGCAGCAGCTTCTCGCCATCCTTGGCGGAATGCTCCATCACCACCACGACGCGCTTGACGCCGGCGACGAGGTCCATCGCGCCGCCCATGCCCTTCACCATCTTGCCCGGGATCATCCAGTTGGCGAGGTCGCCGTTCTCGGCCACCTGCATGGCGCCGAGGATCGACAGGTCGATATGACCGCCGCGCACCATCGCGAACGAATCCGCGCTGGAGAAATAGCTGGTGTCCGGCAATTCGGTGACGGTCTGCTTGCCGGCGTTGATGAGGTCGGGATCTTCCTCGCCCTCGTAAGGGAACGGGCCCATGCCGAGCATGCCGTTCTCGCTCTGCAGCGACACGTCGACGCCGTCGGGAATGTAGTTCGAAACCAGCGTCGGGATGCCGATGCCGAGGTTGACGTAGAAGCCGTCGCGCAATTCCTTCGCGGCGCGGGCAGCCATCTGTTCACGGGTCCAGGCCATGATTCTCTCCTATGACTGTCGGTTACGCGCGCTTGCGCAGGGTGCGCTGCTCGATCCGCTTCAACGCCGGATCGACCTGGATCATGCGCTGGACGAAGATGCCCGGGGTGTGGATGTGATCGGGATCGATCTCGCCGGCCGGCACCAGGTGTTCGACCTCGGCAACGGTCACCTTCGCGGCGGTCGCCATCATCGGGTTAAAGTTGCGCGCGGTCTTGCGGTAAACGAGGTTGCCGGCGGTGTCGCCCTTCCAGGCGTGAACGATGGCGAGGTCGGCGACGAGGCCGGTTTCCATGATGTACTTCTCGCCGTTGAACTCGCGGACTTCCTTGCCTTCGGCGATCAGCGTGCCGACGCCGGTCTTGGTGAAGAACGCCGGGATGCCGGCTCCGCCGGCGCGGATGCGCTCGGCCAGCGTGCCCTGCGGATTGAATTCGAGTTCCAGTTCGCCGGCGAGGAACTGCTGGGCGAACAGCTTGTTCTCGCCGACATAGGACGAGATCATCTTCTTGATCTGGCGCGTTTCGAGCAGACGGCTGAGGCCGATGCCATCAACGCCGGCATTGTTCGACACCACGGTCAGGTTCTTCACACCGGATTCGCGCAGCGCATCCGACAGCGTCTCGGCGATACCGCACAGGCCAAAGCCGCCGGACATCACCATCATGCCGTCCTTGAGGACGCCTTCGAGCGCGGATTTCGCGTCGGGATAGACCTTGTTCATAGCGTGACAACCTGATGAGGAAGGTGGAGCGAACACAGGCGTTCGCGGGAGGGATCGCCGGAGTATTAGGCGAAATCGCGAAGACCCGTCAATTGGACCCTCTTCGCGCCCAACCGCCCTCGCAAACCCTTGAGACCACTGGCGGAACGGCAACGGCCTTGAAAGCGTCAAGAAAAACGATCAAGTTGCGCCCACGGCGGCAGGGGACCACCCGCCCGCCTTTCAGCCTTGTTGCGACCGGATAGCCATTTGACGATAGCCCAAGGAATAAAGCGCCTGGGGGTGCCCATCGTGGCACTTCTCGCGATCCTGCTCATGGGGCTGTTCGCGATGTCCTGGCTGATCGACCGCGGCGCGGTGCGTCAGGCGGTCGAGGCGCAGATTCGCGCGGCCACCGGTCTCGACCTCGTGGTGAAAGGCGACACCGAGATTTCGGTCTTCCCGGCCAGCCATGTCCGGCTTCATCAGGTGTCGCTGAAGGGAGCATCGGGCGATGCCCTGACTGTCGACGATCTGACCGCGAACCTCCAGTTGCTGCCGCTGCTGATCCATCGCTTCCAGATCGCCGATCTCACGCTGACCAGCCCGCGTTTCAACGTGATGCGCAACGTCAAAGGCGACAGCAACTGGGACGCAATCATCCAGACGCTGGCGCGGGCGCTGAAGCCCAGCGCGGACAGCCCGGTTTCATTCTCGGAAATCCGCATCAAGGACGGCCTGCTGACCTATCGCGACGAGGCGCAGCACGTCGATGAAACCATCGACAGCATCGACCTGTCGCTGGCGTGGCCCTCGATCTCGCGCTCCTTCGCAGCCACCGGCCAGTTCGGCTGGCGCGGCGAGCGTGTCGACGGCAGCATCAGCGTCGCGGACTTCGTATCGGCGATATCCGGCGAGCGCTCCGGCTTCAAGGCGCGTTTCTCCAGCGCGCCGCTGAAATTCGCCTTCGACGGCGCGATCGCCAACCGCACCAGCCTGATGCTGGAAGGCACCGTGACAGCCGACAGCCCGGCGCTGCGCAATGCGATGCGGTGGGCCGGGCAACGCCCGCCGGGCAACAGCGGCTTCGGGCGTTTCGCCTTGAAAGCGCGCGCCAATGTGGTCGGTGAATCGGTGGCGCTGACCAACGTCAATGTCGAACTCGACGGCAACATCGCCGAGGGCGTCCTGACCTACGACAACAACGGCCGCCAGACCCTGCAGGGGACCCTCGCCGCCGACCAGCTTGACCTGACGCCCTACATTTCGACGGTGCGCCTGCTCGCCACTGGCGCGCGCGAATGGAACCGGCAGTTGTTCGACCTGCGCGCATTGTCCGCCACCGATCTCGACATCAGGCTGTCGGCAGCCAAGGCAACGCTCGGCCAGTCGCGGCTGGGGCGCACCGCGCTCGGCGCCAACCTGCGCAACGGAACGCTGGCGCTCAGCGTCGGCGAAGCCCAGATCTACGGCGGCATCGTCAAGGGCACCTTCAACATCGCCACCGACAACTCCGTCGCCGACGTGCGCGCCCAGTTCCAGTTCAAGGACGTCGATCTCGAGGCGGCGGCCTCCGAACTGTTCGGCTATCGCAAGCTCACCGGGCGCGGCAACGTCAACGTCGCGCTCGAGGCCAGCGGCGGCAGCGCCTTCGCGCTGGCGCAATCGCTCGACGGCACTGCGACGCTCAACGCGCACAACGGCACCCTCGCCGGCTTCAATGTCGAGCGCCTGCTCAAGCGCCTGGAGCGCCGTCCGCTGTCTGGCGCCGGCAGCCTGCGCAGCGGCTCGACGCCATTCGACCGCATGAACGTGGCGGTGCGTATCAGCGACGGCATTGCCACCGCCGACAAGATCGAGATCCAGGGACCCGCCACCCACCTGACCCTGACCGGCACCGCGTCGGTGCCGAATCGCGAATATGATCTCAAGGGCGTCGCGAGCCTCGTCTCAGCGCCCGGTGCGCCGCCCTCGTTCGAATTGCCGTTCGTGGTTCAGGGACCGTGGGACGATCCGCTGATCTTCCCCGATTCCGACATCCTGATCCGCCGCTCCACCTTCACCGCGCCGCTGCTCAATTCGCTGAAGGACCAGAAGACCCGCGACAAGGTGCAGTCGGTGATCGATCGCCTGACCGGGGCCAAGAAACCGGCCGTACCGGCAGACAACGGAACCCCACCGACCGCCGCAACCCAAACTCCGGCCCCGACGCCGCAGGCCTTGCCCCCTGCAGCCTCCACACAGGGCCAGAACTCGTCGAGTTCGAACTGACAAGACGGCTTCGCGGAGCCGATCATCTCTCGCCGCAGGAGGAGAGATTCGCTCACAATGGCGCGGCGCTTTCACCCTGCGCGCGCGAGAGCTTCGACGCCAGCGATGCCGCCACGATCACCATGGCTACCGCCGCGATCACCAGTGTGCAGATCGCGTTGATCTCCGGCTTCACGCCAAGGCGGACCTCGGCATAGATCCGGATCGGCAGCGTCGCCGAGCCCGGCCCGGTGGTGAAGCTCGCGATTACCAGATCGTCCAGCGACAGCGTGAAGGCCAGCAGCCAGCCGGCAGCGATCGCCGGCCAGATCAGCGGCAGCGTGACCGAGGCGAAGGCGCGCACCGGGCCGCAGCCGAGATCCATCGCCGCTTCCTCCAGACTGCGATCGAGACTGCCGAGCCGTGACTGCACCACCACGGTGACAAAGCACATGGTCAGCGTGGTGTGCGCAATGGCGACAGTCCAGAAACCGCGCTCGGCCTCGATGGCGACGAACAGCAAAAGCAGCGACAGGCCGGTGATCACTTCAGGCATCACCAGCGGCGCATACAGCATCCCCGAGAACAGCGTGCGCCCGGCGAAATTTCGACCGCGGGTCAGCGCGACCGCCGCCAGCGTGCCAAGGATTGCCGCCGCCGTCGCCGACACCGCCGCGACGCGCAGGCTCATCCACGCCGCCGACAGCATGGCGCTATCGTTGAAGAACTCCCTATACCACCGCAGTGACCAGCCGCCCCACACCGTCACGAGTTGCGAGGCGTTGAACGAATAGATCACCAGAATGAGGATCGGCAGATAGAGAAACGCGGCGCCGAGCGCGAGCGACACGGCGTTGAACGGCGACAGCCGGCTGATGGCGCGAGCGGTCATGCGCGCTCTCCATCCAACTGACGGCGCTGCAGCTTCTCGTAGATCAGGAGCGGCACCAGCAGCAGCACCAGCAGAACGGCCGCAACGGCGGACGCCACCGGCCAGTCGCGGTTGGTGAAAAATTCGAGCCACAGGGTCTGGCCGATCATCATGCGGTCCGAGCCCGCGAGCAGATCGGGGATGACAAACTCGCCGACGATCGGAATGAAGCACAGCAGCGCGCCCGCCCCCATGCCCGGCAGCGACAGCGGGAACGTCATCAGCCAGAACGCCTTGAACCGCGAGCAACCGAGATCGGCGGCGGCCTCCAGCAGCGAGGCATCGGTCTTCGCCAGTGTCGCATAGAGCGGCAGGATCATGAACGGCAGGTAGGAATAGACGATGCCGAGATACATCGCGGTGTCGGTCGCGAGCCACACCAGCGGCTTGTCGATGATGCCGAGCGCGAGCAGCACGCTATTGAGCAGCCCGTCGTGCTGCAGGATGTTGATCCAGGCGTAGATGCGGATCAGGAACGAAGTCCAGAACGGGATGATCACCAGCATCATCGCGACCGGCTGCCAGCGCTGCGGCAGGCGCGCCATGCCATAGGCGATCGGATAGCCGAGCGCGAGCAGCATCGCCGTCGATGCCAGCGCCACCGTGACGCTGCGCAGATACGAAAACAGGTAGAGGTCATCTTCGGCGAGCAACAGGAAATTGCCCAGCGACAATTGTGCGAGCGCGGTCTTGATCGCCGCCCATCCCGCCCCGACGTCGAGCACCGGAATGTAGGGCGGCTGCGCGATGGCGCTCTGCGACAGCGCGATTTTCAGCACGAATCCGAACGGCACCAGGAAGAACAGCACCATCCACAGATAGGGCGCCAGCGCCGCGATCCGCGCCGGGCGGGTGAACAGGCCGCGCGCGCTCATGAGTCCAGCACCACGCAATCGTCCGGCGAAAACGACGCCGTAACGCGCTGGCCCGTGGCGAAATCATCCGCCAGGCTACGGTTTGTGTTGGGAACGGCAACCCGCAACTCGGCGCCGGCATCGAGCGCAAGACGGATCATCGACACTCCGCCAAGATAACCGACATCGCGCAACGTCGCGCCGAAAGTGTTGACCCGGCCCGGCATCGCGCCGCCATCGATGCGCGACAGGACGATCTTCTCCGGCCGGATCGCGATGCATACCGATTTCGCCGCCGTCACGCTCGCGGCGACAATCTGGCCCGCATCGGACGCGGCGACAGTGATCGCGCCATTCTCCCGCGAGGTCACCTGGCCTTCGATCAGGTTGATGTTGCCGACAAAACTCGCGATCCAGCGCGAGTTCGGCGCCTCGTAAAGCGCGCGCGGCGGTGCGACCTGCACCAGCTTCCCCTGATTCATCACGCCGATGCGATCGGCGACGGTCATCGCCTCGTCCTGATCGTGGGTAACGATGATGAAAGTCATGCCAAGACGGCGTTGCACCTCGAGCAATTCGGCCTGGGTGGATTCGCGCAGCTTCTTGTCGAGCGCGGCCAGCGGCTCGTCGAGCAGCAGCACCCGCGGCCGCCGCGCCAGCGAGCGCGCCAGAGCAACGCGCTGGCGTTGGCCGCCGGACAACTGATCGGGCCGCCGCGCCTCCATGCCCTGCAGGCGGGCGAGCGCGATCATCTCGGCCACCCGCGCATCGATCTCCGCTTTCGGCAAGCCGGCGCGCTTGAGACCGAACGCGATGTTGCCCGCGACCGTGAGATGCGGAAACAGCGCATAACTCTGGAACATCATGTTGACCGGCCGGCGATGCGGCGGCACCTGCGCGATGTCCTCACCGTCGAGCAGGATCGCGCCGGAATCCGGCGTTTCAAACCCGGCGAGCATGCGCAGCAGCGTGGTCTTGCCGCATCCGCTCGGGCCAAGCAGCGCAAAGAATTCGCCGGGCATGATGTCGAGCGACAGATCGTTGACGGCGGCGAAGCCGCCGAACTGTTTGGTGACGCCCGCAACGCGCAGCAGCGGCGCAGACGCGCCGCGAGGGTTTTCCGAATTGTCCGTCATGTCCTCCCGCCCGAATTCGCGAGACTCAGTATAGCCAACGCACCCGGCGGCGTCATGAACCGCGCCGGCGCAGCCCGGCGGCGAAGACGCCAAACGGGCGCGGTGATGAAGTCGGTTTTGGCGTGAAATGCAAGGCCGGGTTTCGCGACCTTGCGTCGCGCGGGATCAGCCGAGCTGGCGGATTTGCGCGGCGCGGCCGACCCAGGCGGCATACTGGGCGATCGGCGCCGGCTTGCCGATGAAGAAGCCCTGGACCTGATCGCACGCCTCGACGGCGAGGAAGGAGAGATGCTCCTGGGTCTCGACGCCCTCGGCGACGATGGAAATATCGAGCCCGTGGCCGAGGCCGATCATGGCGCGGATGATCGCGGCGGATTGCGGATTGCGGCCGAGATTCATCACGAACGCACGGTCGATCTTGATCTTGTCGAACGGGAAGGCCTGCAGGTAGGTCAGGGACGAATAGCCGCTGCCGAAATCGTCCATCGCGATGCGCACGCCGAGCGCCTTCAGCCGGCGCAGCAGCGACAGGCCGCGGTCGAAATCATCGATCAGCACACCTTCGGTGATTTCCAGCTCCAGCCGCCCCGGCGCCAGCCCGGTTTCGAGCAGGATCGAGTGCACGAGGCCGACGAGGTCGCCGTGCATGAACTGCGCGGGCGACAGGTTCACCGCGATCTGCAGCGGACGCGGCCACGACGCCGCCTCGCGGCAGGCCTCGCGCAGAATCCATTCGCCCATCTCGACAATCATCCCGCTTTCCTCGGCGAGCGGAATGAAATCGCTCGGCGGCACGAAGCCGCGCACCGGATGAATCCAGCGCGCCAGCGCCTCGAAACCGATGACGTTCTCGCCGGTGACCGCGTGGCGGGCCTGGGTCTGCGGCTGATAATGCAGCGAAAGCTCGCCGTTGCGAATGGCGTTGGACAGGTCCTGATGGAGCGCGCGACGGTCGCGAATCTGCTGGTCGGTCTCGGCGTCGAAGAAATTGACCGAGCCACGCGACTTGTCCTTGGCGCGGAACAGCGCGGCGTCGGCGTTGGACAACAGCGAGGCGCCGTCCCGGCCATTGTGCGGGAAGATCGAAATGCCGACGGTTGCTCCCACATGGATCGCCTTGCCGTCGATCAGGAATTCCTCGCGCATGGTCTCGATCAGACGCTGCGCGACCGTCTTCGCGGAATCGGGCTGCGGCCCGTCGATGATCATGCCGTATTCGTCGCCGCTGAGGCGCGCCACCACGCCGCCCTGCGCCGCCTTCTCGATCCGTTTGGCAACCTCGATCAGGAGCTTGTCGCCAACCGCGTGACCGAACACATCGTTGACTTCCTTGAGGCGATCGAGATCGAACGAGAGCACCGCGAATTCCTCGTCGGTGCCGCCGCAGGCGTCGATCAACTGCGCCAGCGCCTGCAGGAACGCGGCACGGTTCGGCAGCCCGGTGAGCGTATCGTGATAGGCCATATGCGCCATGCGCGATTCAGTTTCGCGACGGTCGGTAATGTCCTCATGAGTCTTGATGAGATATTGCGGGTTGCCGTTGTCGTCATTGACGGTGACACGGCGTGTCGTGAACAGGCGCAATCCGTCCTTGGTCGGAATCGGGTGCTCTTCGGTGACCAACCCACCCTTGAGGATCGCGGCGTCGTCGCGCATCCGCACGAATCTCGACAACGATTCAGGATGGACATCCTCGACCATCTGACCGATGACGTCCTCGCGTTTACGCGCGAGCAGAGTTTCCGCCGCGCGATTGGCCAGCACGTAGCGCCCGTCGCTGACGCGCTTGACCACGAGCGCCGCCGGAATGTGATCCACGACCAGTTCGAGGAATTTCTTGGTGTTCTGCAGTTCGCGCGACATGGCGCGGCGGCCGGTGACATCCTCGAACAGCGCGACCAGATATTTCGGCTTGCCGTTCTCGTCACGCGCGATCACGCGGTTGCTGGCGAGGATGCGATCACCCTTGCCAAGCTCGACGACGAACTCGTTCCTGATCTGGCCCTCGGGCGACTCCAGCGCCGTGCGATCCAGATCGATGATGGTTTGCGCGGTGCGCGCGGAAAAGATTTCATCCGCCCGGTGCCCCACGAGGCGCTCGCGCGGAATGTTGCAGAACTGCTCGAAAGCGCGGTTGGCGAGGATATAACGGCTGTCCTCGATGCTCTTCACCGCGACACACACCGGGATATTGTCGATCACGGATTCGAGGAAGGTCTTGGCGCGCGCCAGTTCGCGCGACATGCTGCGCTGCTGAGTGCAATCCTCATGGGTCGCAACAAGTCCGCCATTCGGCAGCCAGGTATGCTTGACGTGGATCGACCGGCCGTCGCTCAACTCGTTGATATAGCCTTCCGGCGTCGCCGCGCGCTTGAAGTGATCGTCGATCTCGCAACCGAGCGTGCCGCGTGCATGGCGCAACTCGGCCAGTTCGTGGCCGGTCATGTCCTTGCGGATGTCGGCGCGCGTCAGGCCATAGAGTTCGAGATATCGGTTATTGCAGAAGGCGACGCGCTGCTGCGCGTTCACCATCAAGATGCCCTGCGACAGATTATTGAGCGCAGAGGTGACGAACGACTCGCGCCGCAGGCTGAGGCGGCGCGCCCGGCGCAACGCCGCCGCGACCCACAGAATGATCGAGATCAGGAATGTCACCAGGATGAAACCGCCGAAAAGCATCTGCCACATCATGGCTTTCTTTTCGATAGCGTATTGCGCGGCCTGAGCCGCTCCCGGCGGCCCGTCGACCAGGCCGACGCTCTGCGCAAGCGCGGGTGCGCACATCGCGATGACAAGAAGGCACGCTGCGGCCGTCACGCAACGCGCGGTCTTCTTCCCAGCCTGCTTCTGCCAGCCTGTCATCATTACCTGCGGAATTCTTCGCCGGTAATCTCTGGCTGCAGCGGTTTGAATCGGGTAAACGCCTACCCGGTCATGACAAGAATGTGGTCAAAATACGGGCAATTGGCTGGTCATGCTTAATGAAGCTCTAACAAAAGCATCGACGCCGCGCCTTGCTCCCGGCCGGATCGTCTCGCCTGCCCATCTTTTCATCGGAACGGAACATGGATCGCGTTGATTGCATCGTCGTCGGCGCCGGCGTGGTCGGCCTCGCGATCGCCCGCAAGCTTGCGCTGGCCGGCCGCGAAGTCATCGTCCTCGAAAGCGCCGAGGAGATCGGGACGGTCACATCGTCGCGCAACAGCGAGGTCATCCACGCCGGCATCTATTATGCCGCCGGCAGCCTGATGGCGCGCATGTGCGTGGCCGGAAAGATGGCGCTTTACGATTACTGCGCTGATCATGGCGTTCCGCACAAACGCTGCGGCAAGCTGATTGTCGCCACCACCGATGCCGAAAGCGAGAAACTCGCGGCGATCAGGCAGCGCGCCGCGGCCAACGGCGTTCACGACCTGCAACCCCTAAGCGGCGCGGACGCGCGCGCCATGGAGCCGGCGCTCAATTGCGTCGCGGCGCTGCTCTCGCCGTCGACGGGCATCATCGACAGTCACGCCTATATGCTGGCGCTGCGCGGCGACGCCGAAGGCGCGGGCGCGGCCTTTGCGTTTCACGCGCCGCTGCTGCACGCGCGGGTGACGGGCGATGGCATCGTGGTCGAAGTCGGCGGCGATGCACCGATGACTCTGGCGTGTTCGCTTCTCGTGAATGCCGCCGGACTTGCGGCGCCGGCGATGGCCCGGTCGATCGACGGCATGCCGGCCGACCGCGTGCCCACCGCCTACTACGCCAAAGGAAACTACTTTAGTTGCGGTGTGCGCTCGCCGTTCTCCCACCTGATCTATCCGGTGCCGGAACCGGGCGGGCTCGGCGTCCATCTCACGCTGGACATGGCGGGCCAAGCACGGTTCGGCCCCGACGTCGAATGGATCGAGGATATCGACTACGCAGTGGATCCTGCCCGGGCCGACCGGTTCTATCCGGCGATCCGGCGCTACTGGCCAACATTGCCCGATGGCGCGCTGCTGCCGAGCTATTCCGGCATCCGCCCAAAGATCGTCCCTCCCGCGATCGCGGTGCAGGACTTTCTGATCCAGGGACCGCGCGATCACGGCGTTCCCGGACTGATCAACCTGTTCGGGATCGAATCCCCCGGCCTGACATCGTCGCTCGCCATTGCCGATCATGTCGCGGCGGTTGCCACGACGTGACGGGCACCCGTCCACGCATGACACGGCGTGTGCCGCTCCGCGCGTGGATGATGTGACGCAATGATCTCCGCACGCCCTGAAGACGCTGCGTCAATCCGATGTCAGTTGGGAAGTGTCGTCAGTGAACAGTGGCGCTTGCCGCCTGCTTGAGCCGTTCGATTTCGTCCTTGAGAAGAAGTTTCCGGCGTTTCAGTTCGTTGATCTGTGCATCGTCTGTCGACAGGTGCATCAGAGCCTCGTGCAATTCGTTTTCCAGGACGCGGTGTTTCCGTTCCAGTTCAACGAGATGCGCCTCAATCGCCATAATGAAGTCTCCTCTGTAAGTGGACCTCAGACCCGGATCAGGACGGTTGAGTTTACACCCTCGGCTTCTTCTGTCGATGACCTTCACGCGTAGCCGGTTGAATTTTTGGTGTTAGGTGAAACGAATCATAAGGACACAAAAGCTGATGTTCACAGCGGTCACTGAATCGATTACCGCCGCTGGAACTTGCGCGATATTTCTGCGAAGAATGAAGGTGTGAACAGACAGGCCGGGTCGGCGGGGCTAACGTCTGGAAGAGATACAAGTCTCGGCGGTCATGACTGAACAGGATAACAACGAGTTCGCTCTGGAACTTGCAAAGCTGCAACAGGAGCACCGTGACCTCGATGCCGCGATCGATGCGTTGCATCATTCGCCGGCGCCGGACCTCCTGCGATTGCAGCGTCTGAAAAAACGCAAGCTGCAATTGCGCGACCGCATCTCATTCCTCGAAGATCAGATCACACCCGACATTATCGCTTGAACGTCTCCGCTGCTGCGACATTTTTGCGCAGCAACTTGCGCGCGTACATTGCACGGTCGGCGGCATCGAGAACCGCCGTCGCGTCGCAGTTCGCATCGAGCATCGCGATACCTGCCGACGCGCCCGCGACAATCGACCGCCCGCGAAAGGCGAAGATCAGTTGATCGATGGCGCTCTCCAGCGCCGCGGCCTTGGCCAGCGCGCTGGCTTCGTCGAGATTCCACAGCAACACGCCGAACTCGTCGCCGCCGAGGCGTCCCACCACGTCGGAGGAACGGACGTGCCGCATCAGCACCGCGACGATGCCTTTCAGCACCACGTCGCCTGCGGCATGGCCGAACGTGTCATTGATCGGTTTGAGGCCATCGACATCGAGCACCACCAGCGCGCCGCTTCCGGAATAGCGCCGGATGTAAGCGAGCGCCCGCGCCAGCTCGCGCTCGAAACCGCGACGGTTGAATACGTCGAGCAGGAAATCGGTATCGGCCCAGGCCTGGAGTTCGTCGATCCGGGCCCGCGCCTCGGCCAGTTCGGCTTTCAGGTTCCGGATCGCCGCCCGTGCCCTGCGCAGGGCGGTATCGGCCGCTGCAGCGCTGCGGCCGGCCACCGCCGGCGTCCCTTTGCCGCCCGCCGGCTTGCGCGGCCGTGCTCCGGTCCGGGTTCCGCCTGTGGACTTCGCGCCGGGCGCCTTTCCCGCGCCGGGTTTTTTCGCCTTGGCTTCCGATTTGGGCTTGGCCCCGGATTTGGGCCGGGCGCCGGATCTCGGCCCGGATTTGGACGTCGCGGCCACCCCTGCCTTGACGCGGCGGGGCTGCGACAGCTTGGCCTCCGTCGAGCGGCCCGCACTTCTCCTGGTCAAAACAATCCGTCCCCAGCCGCCATTTTTATACAAATTCGCTTGCACTCGGCCGCATTGACCATGAAAGGTGAACCTGATTCCGGTCGGTTGCCAGCCAAGAGGCCAACCTTATAATCCGGCCTCTTTGCGCATGGTCCGAAGCATAACATGAGTCCCCCCGTCGCTATTATCATGGGAAGCCAGTCCGACTGGGCGACCATGCGCCACGCCGCCGAAACCCTGTCCGCGCTCGGCGTCGACCATGAAAAACTCATCGTCTCGGCCCATCGCACCCCGGAGCGGCTGTTCGCTTTCGCCAAGGGCGCGAAGGCATCCGGCTTCAAGGTGGTGATCGCGGGCGCCGGCGGCGCCGCCCATCTGCCCGGCATGACCGCCGCCCTGACGGAACTTCCCGTGTTCGGCGTTCCGGTCGAGTCCAAGGCTTTGTCGGGCGTTGACTCGCTCTACTCCATCGTCCAGATGCCGGCAGGCATCCCGGTGGGCACATTGGCAATCGGCAAGGCCGGCGCGATCAATGCGGCGCTGCTCGCCGCCGCCGTGCTGGCGCTTGGCGACACCACCCTTGCGACAAAGCTTGCCGCATGGCGCAAGCAGCAGACCGAGGCCGTCCGCGAACGGCCGGAGGAATCGGAGTGACATCAAGACAGCGGGTGACGCTCAACCCCGGCGACACCATCGGAATTCTCGGCGGCGGCCAGCTTGGCCGGATGCTGGCGCTGGCGGCGGCGCGCCTTGGCCTCAAGGCGCAGGTGTTCTCGCCGGATCCGGATTCGCCGGCCTTCGACGTCGTGCAGAACGCAACCTGCGCCGAATACGCCGATGTCGAGGCGCTGGAATTGTTCGCGTCCGACGTCAGCGTCATCACCTATGAATTCGAGAACGTGCCCTCGGCCACGGCGATGATCCTCGCCGCGCGCCGTCCCGTGCTGCCGAATCCGAAAGTGCTGGAAACGACGCAGGATCGCCTCGCCGAGAAGGACTTCGTCAGCAAGCTCGGCATTCCGACCGCGCAATACGCCGATGTCACCTCGGCGGCATCGCTGCGTGCGGCGATCGGCAAGATCGGCCTGCCCGCGGTGATCAAGACCCGGCGCTTCGGCTATGACGGCAAAGGCCAGGCGATCATCCGCGAAGGCGACGATCCCGATGCGATCTGGGCGAGTCTCGAAACCAAATCGGCGATCCTCGAAGCGTTCGTGCCGTTCGAGCGCGAAATCTCGGTGATCGCGGCGCGCGGCGCCAATGGCGAGGTCGTGAGCTACGACGTCACCGAAAACGAGCACCGCGATCACATCCTGAAATTCTCCTACGCTCCGGCGCGAATCCCCGAAGCGCTCGCGGCGCAGGCCCGCGAGATCACCACCACCATCGCCACCGCGCTCGACTATGTCGGTGTGCTGGCGGTGGAGATGTTCGTGGTGCCCGGCGCGGACGGCCCGACCCTGCTGGTCAACGAGATCGCGCCCCGCGTGCACAACTCCGGCCACTGGACGCTCGACGGCGCGTCGGTGTCGCAGTTCGAACAACATATCCGGGCGATCGCCGGCTGGCCGCTCGCGCATCCGGTCCGTCACGGCATGGTCACCATGACCAACCTGATTGGCGACGACGTGCTCGACTACGAGAAGTGGCTCGCCGTTCCCGGCGCGACCGTCCATCTCTACGGCAAGGGCGCAACCCGCCCGGGACGGAAAATGGGCCACGTCACGGAAGTGAAAGCCCCTTGAGCGAATTGGAGGGCCGCCTCGCAGCAGCCCTCCATCCGCGCCTTCAGCCGTTTCCGGTAACCAGCCCCTCCGGCTCATCGCTCAGCCAGCGGTAGACAACCCCGCCGATCACGCCGCCGAACAGCGGTGCAACCCAGAACAGCCAGAGTTGCTGCAAGGCCCAGCCGCCGACGAACAGCGCGGGGCCCGTGCTGCGCGCCGGATTGACCGACGTATTCGTCACCGGAATGCTGACGAGATGGATCATGACCAGCGCAAGCCCGATGGCCAGCGGAGCAAAGCCGGCGGGCGCCTTGCCATGGGTCGCGCCCATGATGACGAAGAGGAACATCGCGGTCATCGTCACTTCCATGAGCAGGCAGGCGAAAAAGCTGTATTGGCCGGGCGAATGCATTTCGTAGCCGTTGGCCGCAAACCCCTTGGCGACATCGAACCCCGACGCCCCGCTGGCGATCACATAGAGCAGCCCTGACGCCAGGATCGCGCCCGCCACCTGGGCGATAACATAGGGCAGGATCTGCGACGCCGGGAACCGGCCGCCCGCGGCAAGCCCGACGGTGACGGCTGGGTTGAGGTGGCAGCCGGAGATGTGCCCGATCGCATAGGCCATGGTGACGACGCTGAGGCCGAACGCAAACGCGACCCCTACCAGCCCGATCCCGACCTGCGGAAAGGCGGCGGCGATCACGGCGCTGCCGCAGCCGGCGAATGTCAGCCAGAAGGTGCCAATCGCCTCGGCGACATATTTTCTAGCATCCATAGCGTTATCTCCCCTGATTCCATGGTTTCCGCCACGGCGCGGCGCCGGACGGCGAAACGGTGCCACGACACCGAATCACAAGCCGGCACCGCCATTCTGCCCCCGAGTTCCATCTTTGGGGGACAGGAAAAACAGCGCCCGCAGGTGGACATTCCCGTTTTGATCTGTTACATCCGCGCCCCTGACGTCCGAGGATTTGGCCTCTGCCGGCCCTTGATGACGCCCGAATTTCAGTCCGATCAGACCAAACCGATCAGAAAAGAGGATGCCGCGTGCAGGTTCTCGTCCGCGATAACAATGTCGACCAGGCTCTCAAGGCGCTGAAGAAAAAGATGCAGCGCGAGGGCATTTTCCGCGAGATGAAGCTCCGCGGCCATTATGAAAAGCCGTCCGAGAAGAAGGCCCGCGAGAAGGCGGAAGCCGTTCGCCGCGCCCGCAAGCTGGCACGCAAGAAGCTGCAGCGCGAAGGCCTGCTGCCGATGAAGCCGAAGCCGGCTTTCGGCGCAGATCGCCGTGGCGGCCCGGGTGCCGGTCCGCGCCCCGCGCGCTAAGCTCCATTTTCAGTTTCTGGAATCGAAAACGCGGGCCGCACGGCCCGCGTTTTTATTTGTTTTACCCTCTCCCCTCGTGGGAGAGGGAGAAGGAAGTCCTCACACGTTCAGATTCAGCCACACTGCTTTGGGCTCGGTGAAGTTCTCGAGCGCCGCGGTACCATGCTCGCGGCCCAGACCCGAATCGCGCTCGCCGCCCCATGGCAGACGCACATCCGTGTAGCCATAGGTGTTGATCCACACCGTCCCGGCGCGAACCTTTTTGGCGAAACGCTGCACGCGGCCGATGTCGCGGCTCCAGACGCCGGCGGCCAGGCTGTAGGCGGTGCCGTTGGCGATACGCAGGGCGTCAGCTTCATCCTTGAACTTGATGACGCTGACGACAGGGCCGAAGATCTCTTCCTGCGAAATCCGCATCTCGTGCTTGACGTCGGCAAACACCGCCGGACTGATGAAATAGCCGCGTTCGCCGATGCGCTCGCCACCAGTGGTCAGTCGCGCTCCCTCGTTCACGCCGATATCGACGTAGTCGAGGATGCTCTTCATCTGCTTCTCGGAAATCACCGGGCCGAGCGCGGTGGCGCGATCCGCCGTGTCACCGATGCGCAGCGCCTTCGCCCGCGCGGTCAGCCGTTCGACGACGTCATCGTAGACCGCCTCGTGCGCCAGCACACGCGATCCCGCCGAGCACACCTGGCCGGCGTTGAAGAAAATGCCCGACGCCGCCGCCTTGGTCGCCGCGTCGAGATCGGCATCCTCGAAAATCACGTTGGCCGACTTGCCGCCGAGTTCAAGCGACACACGCTTGAAGTTGCCGGCGGCGCCCCGCATGATTCCACGGCCGACGCCGGGCGACCCGGTGAAGGTGATCTTGTCGATGTCGGGATGATTGACCATGGCGTCGCCGACCACACGACCGGGGCCAGTGACGACGTTGAACACACCCGGCGGCAAGCCCGCTTCCAGAGCAAGCTCTGCGATCAGCAGCGCCGACAGCGAGGTAAGTTCGGCCGGCTTCATCACAACGGTGCAGCCGCAGGCCAGCGCCGGCGCCAGCTTCCACATCCCGATCATCAGCGGGAAATTCCACGGCACGATGGCACCGACCACGCCGACCGGCTCGCGCACGGTGTAGGTCAGCGCGTCGCTGCGCGTGGACACGACCTCGCCGCCAATCTTGTCGGCCCAGCCGGCGTAATAGGTCAGCGTGTCGATCGCGGCCGGAAGGTCCTGCCGCAACACGCCGGCGATCGGCTTACCCGCATCGCGGCTTTCCAGTTCGGCGATCTCGTCGGCATGCTGCTTCATCAGGCCGGCGAGTTTGAACAGGATATGGCCGCGCTCGGCGGCGCGCATGGTCCGCCAGGGCCCTTCGAAAGCCCGGCGTGCGGCGGCGACCGCACGATCGACGTCGATCTCGTTGCCTTCAGCGACCGTGGCGATGACCTCGCCGGTGGCCGGGTTCAGGGTTTTGAAAAAGCGCCCGGAGGCCGGTTCGACGTGACGGCCGTCGATCAGGAGCAGCCTGTGCTCGACAATATCCGGGGCAAATGCGGTGGCGCGATCGGCTTCATATGCAAGTGACATCATATTTCCTCCGCTGTTTCTTTTAATTTGTGTATTGAATATGCCAGAGTAAATATGAAAAGATGTGCTGTTACCCGCTCTATATATGAAAAGTATTTCATAATAAGGGGTGCCGATGCATATCGAGATCGAGACCATCTGGCGTTTCCATAAGGAAGGCAGTCCGCAGACCGCCATCGTCATGCTGGGTGTGCTCAACGAGATCCGGAAAACCGGAAAGCTCACCAGCGCAGCCGAACATGCCCACCTGTCGTACCGGCACGTGTGGAATCTGATCGAGCAATGGTCGGACTTTTTCGGCGTCCCGCTGGTCGAGCGTCATCGCGGCAAGGGCACGACGCTGACCGCTTTCGGTGAAAAGCTGGTGTGGGCGGGACAGCGACTCGAGGCGCGGCTCGGCCCGCAACTGGAGAACCTGTCACAGGAACTGGTCACCGAGATCAAGCCGTTCCTGTCGCAGCACCCGTCCGTGATCCGCGTTCACGCCAGCCATGGCTTCGCGGTGCCCAAGCTGCGCGAGCTGCTCGACCGCACGCCGGGCATCGGCGTCGATCTGCGCTACGTCTCCAACCAGAATTCGCTGATCTCGCTGGCGCAGGATGCCTGCGACCTGTCAGGGGTGCATCTGCCGCGCGGCAAGCTGCGCCATGACGCGGTCACCGCCTGCAAGGAATGGCTCGATCTGCGCGAGCATCGGGTCATCAGCTTCGTGACCCGCGAGATGGGACTGATGGTCAAGCGCGGCAATCCGCTCGGCATCACCTCGTTGCAGGAGCTGGTCGATCGCGAAGCGCGCTTCGTCAGCCGCGATCCGGATTCCGGCACCCGCCAGTTGTTCAATCAGTTGCTGGACGCAAGCGGCCTTGATGAAAGCCAGATCAACGGCGCCCAGCGGATGGAATTCACCCACGCCGCGGTGGCCGCCTATGTCGCGAGCGACATGGCCGATGTCGCGTTCGGCGTCGAGGCAGCGGCTCGCATGTTCGGACTCGATTTCGTGCGTTTGCTGACCGAGGACTATTTCTTCGTCTGCCGCCGCTCGTTCCTCGAAACCGAGGCGATGCAGCGCGTGCTCGACGTGATGAAGGGTGACGAATTCCACGGCGCCGTGGCCGACCTGCCGGGCTATGTTCCGGTCAATATCGGACAGGTGTTCACGGTGCGCGAATTCCTCGACAGCGTCGATGTGGAGACCGAACCCGGTCCGCAGAAAGCCGTCCCGCGCTCGCGCAAGAACTGACCGCCCGCCCGCGTTGCTAGCGCGGGACCGGCACCACCGCCTCGAACACCGACTTCGCGGCCGAGACGACATCCTCCGCGACGGACGTGTGGTTGGGCTCGCGCACGCCCAGAGGAATATCGGCCGGCGGCGTCAGACGCGCGGAATCATCCTGCTGCGCGCTCCGTTCGCTGGCGTAGGACGGCAGTTGCGGCGATGGCGCGATCGTCACCGGCGGGCCCATGGGCGGCACGGCAGCTTCCTGCCGGGCCGTCGGGATCTGCGGCGACGCGGGTTGCGCCGCGGCCGCGCCGCCTGGTGGCGAATAGAGCACCCTCACGGCCGGGCGCTCGCGCTGGAGACGCTCGGCCTCCTGCACGCGGTGAATTTCAGCAGCGCGCGCTGCCTCAGCCCTGGGCTCCTCGGCCTTGCCCGGCTCGGTTCTCGCCTGCTCGGCTTTGGGCTGTTCGGTATTGCCGCGCAGACGGGCCAGCGCATCGCGCGCCAGCTCATTGGCATCGCGGTTTTCAGCCTCCCGCGCCGCTTCAGCAGAGATACGTGCCGCCGCCTTTTCGCGGGCTTCGTCCTTGGCCAGTTCGCGGGCCGGGGGGCGATGGCGGCTTGCGGCTTCCTCTTCCACCTTGTCGGATGAACGGGCCGCCGCTTTCACGGCCGGCTTGACGGGTTCGGGCTTCGGCTCCGCCTTGACGGTCTCCTTGGCAGCCTCGACTTTTCTGACATCCACCTTCGCGCCCGAGACCCTCACGTCTGCGGGCTTCACGTCCGGGGCCTTCACGCTTGGGTCCTTGGCGGGTGTGTTGGCCGCCTGGGCCGGAGCCGAGACCGCCGTAGGCGGCTTTTCGGTATCAGGTTTGCTGTTGATGTAGTGGGTGACAATGTAGGCGCCGACCACACTGGCCACGATCGAGGGGATCACCTCGAAAAAATACTTCGATAGAAACTTCTTGATCATCGCTAAAGCTCTTCCCTGCCTGCGATGAGATGCTGGAACTTTAGGGCCGATTGAGGGATCAATCGCGACGGATCGAAGGCAAACGTCTCGCCACCGGCCGGGTCACGCGGTTGTTAGCCTGTCGCCCGGCCCCGACGATCCGAGCGCCTACTTCGCCTTCTCGATCCCGGTCACGGTCAGTTGCCCGTTCACCCGCTCGGCGTCGAACGTCACGCGGTCACCGGCCTTGACCCGCTTCAGCAATTCCGGGTCCCGGGCGCGGAAAACCATGGTCATGCCCTCATCCATGTCCAGTTTCTTGATCGGCCCGTGCCGGAGCGTGATCTTGCCCGCGGATACGTCGATCTTGGTGACGGTCCCGGCAATCGGGAGTCCTTCGGCATAAGCCTGCGCCAGCAACAGGGTGGATACCGCTGCGATAAGAGCTCCGGTGAGCATAAACTTCCGCATGTCATCTTCCTTTCAGTTGGATGGAAATCACTTCACGACGATGGTGCCGGTCATGCCGTCTTCACGGTGACCGGCGATCAGACAGCCGAATTCAAACGTCCCTGCCTTGGTGAATTTCCAGAGCACTTCGGCGGATTTGCCCGGATCGAGACGCACCCCGTTCGGCTCGTCATGCTCCATGCCGGGATTTTTGCGCATCGCTTCCGCGTGTTTGAGATTCTCGTCCGTGGTCGCGAGCAGAAATTCGTGTTCCTCGAAACCCTCGTTGCGGACCACGAAACGGATCTGCTCTCCACGCCTGACCTCGAGCCGCGCCGGTTGATAGGACCGGTCGTACATTGTGATCGCAACGGCATGGGACGGCTTACGCGGATCGCCCGGCTCGCCGGCGCCGTAACGCTTGTGGTCGTCATGGCCAAGGACGGCCGTGACGGTGAACAGCCACGCCGAAGTCACGCCGATCAGACCGGCGGATTTTGATATGCGCATTGTCAGTGCCCCTTGTGGTTCATCGATGGTTTCACCGCCCGCATGGGTGGCGTCGGCGCGGCAGGCGACGGAGATGACTTTGCAGGCGCGGCCTCGGGCGCTTCGACCTCGTAGGCGACCGTTCCGGCCGGATGATTGTAGGCGGGCGGATCGGTGTAATCGTTCGCGCCCATGCCTTCGCGGATTTTCACGGTGGTGAACATGCCGCCCATCTCGATCGGCCCGAACGGGCCGAAGCCGGTCATCATCGGCAGCGTGTTGTCCGGCAGCGGCATTTCCATCGCGCCCATGTCGGCCATGCCGGCGCTGCCCATCGGCATGTAGTCCGGGACAAGCTTGCGCACCGACTTCGCCAGGTCCTTTTTCTGGATGCCGACGAAGTTACGCACATCGTGCCCCATGGCGTTCATGGCGTGATGGCTTTTGTGACAATGGAAGGCCCAGTCACCCGGTGCATCGGCGACGAACTCGAAAGCCCGCATGGCGCCAACCGGAAGATCGATGGTGACCTCGGGCCAGCGCGCACTCTCCGGCACCCATCCACCATCGGTGCAGGTGACGAAGATCTCGTGCCCGTGCAGATGCATCGGGTGGTTGGTCATGGTGAGATTGCCCATGCGAATGCGCACGCGGTCACCCAGCCTCACCGGCAGGGAATCGATGCCGGGAAACACCCGGGCGTTCCAGGTCCACATGTTGAAGTCGAGCATTTCCGCGACCTTCGGCAAGGAAGCGCCGGGGTCGACGGCATAGGCGCTGGTGAGAAAGACGAAATCGCGATCCACCGGCATGAACGTGCGGTCGCGCGGATGAACGACGAAGAAGCCCATCATCCCCATCGCCATCTGCACCATCTCGTCGGAATGCGGGTGGTACATGAACGTGCCGCTTTTCTTCAGCACGAACTCGTAGACGAAGGTCTTGCCGGGCTTGATGTGGGGCTGGGTCAATCCGCCGACGCCGTCCATCCCGTTAGGCAGGATCATGCCGTGCCAGTGAACGGTGGTGTGCTCGGGCAGCCTGTTGGTGACGAAGATGCGCACCTTGTCGCCTTCGACCGCCTCGATGGTCGGGCCCGGCGCCTGACCGTTATAGCCCCACAGATTGACGGACATGCCCGGAGCGAATTCGCGCACCACCGGCTCGGCGACGAGATGGAATTCCTTCCACTCGCCGTTCATCCGCCACGGCAGCGTCCAGCCGTTCAACGTCACAACGGGCTGATAGTCAGGCCCGCTTGATGGAAATAGCGGAGGCTGCATCGTGGTTGCCGTCGTGGTCGGCGCTTCGGGAATACCGGCGGCCTGAACTCGTCCGCTCACCACACCGGCGCCGGTGAGGATCGCGGCTGATCCAAGGATTGCTCTGCGAGAAATCATCTGCGTTCCTTTCAATGTCCGGCGGTTTCGGTTGTGGCCACGGATACGCTGCGCGAAGTCTCGCCGCGCCCGGAGCCGCCGCCCGTGACAGCGGTGTTGAGATCAGTTGCCGCGAGCCAGAAATCGCGACGTGCCTCGATCGAGGCCACGGTGGCGGCGATGCGCTGGCGCGCCTCGGTCAGAAGCGCGAAAACGTCGACCAGCATGCCGTTGTAGCGCAGCAGCATTTCGTCGGAGATGATCCTGCGCAGCGGCAGAACCTCCCGCTCGTAATGCATGGCAATGTCGTAGGTCGAGCGATAGGCCCGATAGGCATCGCGCGCTTCGGAGCGCACATTGACGGCGCGTTCCATCAGGCGATTCACCGCGCTGAGATAGGTCGCCTCCGCCTCGCGCACACGCACCTCGCCGAAATCGAAGATCGGCACCTGAAGTTCGACATCGAAACCGCGATCGCGAATCCGTTCTCCCGTTGCCTTCTCCCGCGTGGTCTTGCTGACGAAACCGGCATCGAGCACGTTGATGAACCGCGTCGCCTGCGTGAGCCCGTAGGACTTCGCCAGCGCATCGAGTTCAAGCCGCTCGACCTGCAGATCGACATGACGGCGGACCGCTTCAACTTCGACGCCGGGCAGCGTTTGCGGATGTTTCGGCAAGCGCGGAAGCGTCCCCGCCATCCGGAATCCGAGATCATCGCCCCACAGCCCCATGGACCGAACGAGCGCCTCGCGCGCGCTCGCCGCGCGTTGCCGCGCACTCGCAAGTTGCGCCGTGAGTTCGGCGTGGAATGCCTGTTCACGCGCCTGATCGAGTTTGCTCATCGCGCCGGTTTCGCCGAGACGGGCCGCGAATTCCGCGCTGGTTCTGGCGCTGCCCTGCGCCCTGGTCAGGAAACTCGCGACCTCGTGCGCCGCGACCGCGCGGTAGAAAGCGCGGCGCGCATCGGCCGCAACACGCAGCGTTTCCGCCAGCGCAATCGCCTGCGCCTGCCGGAACCGCGTCGCGGCGATTTCGGAACGCATCGGCAGCGTTGCAAGCGCCAGCACATTGGCCACGATCTTGCGTTCGATCTCGATCTCCACAGAACCGGCGATCCGCGACAGCGAGATGGCCGGATTAGGCGGCAGGCTCCCTTCGACCGCCCGGGCCTCTGCAATAGCCAGTTCATTGTATGCGGCCTGCAATCCGCGATTATTGAGCAGCGCAATCTGGACCGCACGGTCGGCGGAAAGCGGCTTCCTCAGCAGGGTCGCGGTCGTCGCGCGGGCGAACTCAACATCCTGCGGCGTGCGGAGCGCAACTGCGTCCTTGCCAAGATCGCGAGCGACGGACGTGCTGACAGGCGCCATGCCGCCGTCGGGCGAGAACGATGCACAGCCTGCCAGCAGCGTGCCCATGGCGACAGTCGCCGCCACTTTTGCAAGCGGCGAAGATTTCAACACAGATGATGTCATGGCTCATTCCCCTGACTTTGGTGAGGGAGCCACACGTTCGTTCTGCTGGCGCCAGTTACCGGGTGCGACAGGACGCTGCGACGCGTAACCGGCGACCGAGGAGCGATAGCTCGCGGGACGGACGTGAACCGCGGGGTTGGAGGCATCCGGTCCTGGAAGAGATGGCGGCGTCGTGCTGCAGCCGCCCAAAAATCCCGCAAGGGAGAGCGACACGGCGACAACGCGACACCGCGCGGGCGTCACCACGGCAAAAGCAGAAAAAGGCGCAAGGGTATGGACGCAGCCCCGGCTGCGCGTGTGCAATCGTGCACGCATGTGATCCTCGATCATCAGAAATGTGACGGCTGATCCGCCTTGCGGCGGACACGAAGGTCCGCACCCGAAAACGGGCGCGTCCGGTCACATCAGATGATGGGAATTCCGGGATCGACGACGGCTGGCGTGTCGGGCTGGAACGCGGCCAGCACCCAATAGCGCACCATGAAGCCAATGCGCATCACGCCGGCCTGACCGAGCGCAGGCGCGACATAGGCCGGAGCACACATGCTGCAGCAGGTTTTGCCGTTCAGGAGGTCGATGGCTGCCGATACGCCACCATCCTGATGCTGATCGGTGGGATGCGCCATATGCCGGCCATCATGCATGGCGTGGTCAGGCATAGCGTGATCAGCCATAGCATGATCAGCCATAGCATGATCAGACATGGCGTGATCAGACATGGCGTGATCAGACATGGCGTGATCAGACATGGCGTGATCAGACATCACGTGCTGATGCGTTTCGTGAACAGCCGGAGACGCGGCCGCCCTCCCGTGCATCGCATGGGCGAACGGCATCCCCGCGGCGACCAGGGAAATCGCCACCATCACTATCAGACAAATTCGCCCGATCGTCCGCATGGAGGGATATTACGAACTCCGCCGTGTCCTGACTAGGGCCGCGAGGTCACACCTGCGCCGGCTTTCAATCAGGGCTTCAGCTCGATCTCGAGAAACACGATCTCGCTGGCGGTCTCGTTGAGCACGTCGTGCTCCACGCCGGCCTTGCGGAAATAGGACTGCCCGGTTGTGATCGGGGCCTTCGACCGCCCGCCGTCCGGCCCGACGATGGTCATTTCGCCGGAGGTGATCGGCACGATGACGTAATCCATCTCATGGGTGTGATGTCCGGTGGCCGCGCCGGGCGCGAGCCGCCATTCGGTGACGCGCACCTCGGGCGTATCCTGCTGAACGGTCGATTTCGCCGGAAGCATCAAACATCCTCCTTTACGGCACCAGCACCATGAACACATACATCGCGAACACCACGAGATGCACGAGGCCGAACATCATATTGGTGCGGCCGTCACCATAGGTCACGATGCTGACCAGCATGGTCATCACCAGCAGCATGGTATCGCGGGTCTCAAGACCGAGCACTAGCGGCTTGTCGAGAATGTAGGTGGCGATCGCCACCGCCGGCACCGTGAGGCCGATGGTGGCGAGCGAGGAGCCGAGCGCGAGGTTGAGGCTTTTCTGAAGTTCGTTCTTGCGCGCGGCGCCCAGCGCCGCAACGCTTTCCGGCAGCAGGATCAGAAGCGCGACCACGAGGCCCGCGAAGGCCGGAGGCGCGCCGATTGCCGCCGCACCGGCATCGACCACCAGCGAGAACTTCTTCGCAAGCAGCACCACACCGACCAGCGACGCCAGCAGCAATCCGCCGCTCATCATCAGCATCGTGCCACCCGCAGGCTTGTGATCCTCGCCCTCGTCGTCCAGACCGACGATGAAATAATCGCGGTGGCGGATGGCCTGAATGTAGAGGAAGACCGCATAGAGAATGACGGTCAGGACGCTGACAAAGGCCAACTGGCTCGCGGAATAAACCGGCCCCGGCGCGGTCTGCGTATAGTTCGGCAGGATCAGCGTAATGGTGGCGAGCACGATCAGCACGCTGAGATAGATGTTGGCGCCCGAGACCTGAAAATCCTGCTCGCGGTAGCGGATCCCGCCCGTGAAAATGCAGATGCCGACAAGGCCGTTGCAGACAATCATCACCACGGCGAACACCGTGTCGCGCGCCAGCGTCGGCACGCCATCTTCGCCCAGCATAATGGTTGCGATCAGCGAGACCTCGATGATCGTGACCGACAGCGTCAACAGCAGCGTGCCGAACGGCTCGCCCACCCGCTCCGCAATGACCTCGGCGTGATGAACCGCCGCGAACACCGTGCCGAACAGGATCACCAGCAGCACCGCCGCGAACACGAGCCCTGCGGGCGAACGGGTGAAGCCGATACCCAGCGAGGGGATCGAGGTCGCTGCAAACAGCAAAACGGCCAGCGCGGGGAAAACCCACGCTGACCGCGGCATGTGCGAGGACTGGCTCATGCGCGCAGGTTAGCGCGCATTTCGCAAAAATCTACATCGCCTTGACGATGTTTTCGGTCATCTTCTTGGCATCGCCCAGCAGCATCATCGTGTTGTCACGATAGAACAGCGGGTTATCGACGCCGGCATAGCCGGAGGCGAGCGAGCGCTTGATGAACATCACCGTGCCGGCCTTCCAGACCTGAAGAACGGGCATGCCGTAGATCGGCGACTTCGGATCTTCTTCCGCCGCCGGGTTGGTGACGTCGTTGGCGCCGATGACGAAGGCAACGTCGGCCTGCGCGAACTCCGAGTTGATGTCCTCCAGTTCGAACACCTCGTCGTAGGGCACGTTGGCTTCCGCCAGCAGCACGTTCATGTGGCCGGGCATGCGGCCCGCCACCGGATGAATCGCGTACTTGACCTCGACGCCTTCCTTCTTGAGCACGTCGGCCATTTCGCGAAGAGCATGCTGCGCCTGCGCCACCGCCATGCCGTAGCCCGGCACGATGATGACCTTCTGGGCGTTCTTCATGATGAAGGCCGCGTCGTCCGCCGAGCCGAGCTTGACCGGCTTGACCTCGCCGCCGCTACCGCCGCCGGCCGCAGCGGTCTCGCCGCCGAAGCCGCCGAGGATCACCGAGATGAACGAGCGGTTCATCGCGTGGCACATGATGTAGGACAGGATCGCACCGCTTGAGCCGACCAGTGCGCCGGTGATGATCAGCGCCGAGTTACCCAGCGTGAAGCCGATGCCCGCCGCCGCCCAGCCCGAGTACGAGTTGAGCATCGAGATCACGACCGGCATGTCGGCGCCGCCGATCGGAATGATCAGGAGGCCGCCGAGCACCAGCGCGATGATGGTGATCAGCCAGAAGTCGACGTGGCTCTGCGACGACACCAGCCCGTAGATGAAGAACACCAGCGCCAACGCCAGCACGATGTTGATGATGTGGCGCCCCGGCAAAATGATCGGCGCGCCGCTCATGCGGCCGCTCAATTTGAGGAACGCGATCACCGAACCGGTGAAGGTCAGCGCGCCGATGGCGACGCCGAGCGACATCTCGACGAGGCTGGAGCCATGGATGTGACCCGGTGTGCCGATGCCGAACGCCGCCGGAGCGTAGAACGCGCCGGCCGCGACCAGAACCGCGGCCATGCCGACCAGCGAGTGGAAGGCCGCCACCAGTTCGGGCATCGAGGTCATCGGCACGCGGCGGGCGATCACTGCGCCGATGCCGCCACCGATGGCGATGCCGAGCAGAACGAGGATCCAGCCGGTGGCGCTGGCCGGCGGATGCGCGGCGAGCGTGGTGCCCACCGCGATCGCCATGCCGACCATGCCGAACAGATTGCCCTGCCGCGAGCTCGCCGGGCTGGACAACCCGCGCAGCGACAGAATGAACAGAACACCTGCAATGAGATACAGTAGTGCTTGAATATTGGCGCTCATCGACGGCCCCTGCTCACTTCTGCTTCTTCTTGTACATCGCCAGCATGCGCTGGGTGACAAGGAAGCCGCCAGAGATGTTCACGCATGCGAAGATCAGCGCGACGAAGCCGAACGCGCGGGCCCATACCGGACCCTGGTCGTCGCCGACCAGCGCAACGCCGACGGCGAGCAGCGCGCCGACCACAATGACCGACGAAATCGCGTTGGTCACCGACATCAGCGGAGTATGCAGCGCGGGCGTCACCGACCACACCACGAAATAGCCGACGAAAACGGCGAGTACGAAAATCGACAACCGGAAGACAAACGGATCGACAGCCTCGAGACCGTGCATGGCGCTCTCCTATGCTTTCGGCTGGAAGTTCGGATGAATGACGGCACCGTCTTTGGTGAGCGCCGTGGCTTTCACGAGTTCGTCGTCCCACTTCACGGCGAGCGACTTGCTCTCCTTGTCGAACAGCGTCTCGATGAACGACAGCAGGTTGCGGGCGTAGAGCCCCGACGCCGACGCGGCGACGCGGCCGGCCAGGTTCGGGAAGCCGACGATCTTGACGCCGTCGATCTCCGCCACTTCGCCGCTCTTCACGCCCTCGACGTTGCCGCCGCGTTCGACCGCGAGATCGACCAGCACCGAGCCGGGCTTCATCGATTTCACCATGTCGAGGCTGACCAGCCGCGGCGCCGGACGCCCGGGGATCAGCGCCGTGGTGATGACGATATCCTGCTTCTTGATGTGTTCCGCCGTGAGCGCGGCCTGCTTGGCCTGATACTCTTTCGACATTTCCTTGGCGTAGCCGCCGGCGGTTTCCGCCTGCTTGAACTCCTCGTCCTCCACCGCGATGAACTTGGCGCCGAGGGATTCGACCTGCTCCTTCACCGCAGGGCGCACGTCGGTCGCGGTGACCACCGAACCAAGACGGCGCGCGGTGGCGATCGCCTGAAGGCCGGCGACGCCGACGCCCATCACGAACACCTTGGCGGCGGGCACGGTGCCGGCTGCGGTCATCATCATCGGAAGGGCGCGGCCGAATTCTTCCGCGGCCTCGATCACCGCGCGATAGCCGGCAAGGTTCGCCTGCGAGGACAAGACGTCCATCACCTGCGCGCGCGTGATGCGCGGCATCAATTCCATCGCGAACGCCGACACGCCGGCATCGGCCATCGCCTTGATGGCGGCCTCGTTGCCGTAGGGATCCATGATCGCGATCACCAGCGCGCCTTTCTTGTAGCGCGCAAGCTCGGCGGCCTCGGGCCGCTTCACCTTGATGACGATGTCGGCGTCCTTGACTGCGTCCGCGCTGACCACAGCGCCGACCGCGGTGAATTCCGCATCGGGAAGACCCGACTTCAGGCCCGCTCCCGGCTCGATAGCGACATCGATCCCGAGCGCCTTGAATTTCTTCACGGTATCAGGCGTCGCTGCGACGCGCGGTTCGCCGGCGTCGACTTCCTTCGCGATAGCAATTTTCATAAGCCCTCCCGCGACCTGTCAGTCGCGCATGACTAAAGCACCGGCAGGGCTGCCGGCGAACAGCGATTTATTGCTCAGAGAAGAAAAATCGCCATCAGGGCGACGACTGCGATCACGGCCATGGTGCCGTATTTGGTCAGCGCCAGAAAACCCAGATAGGTCTGCTCGTGCGCAGGATAATCCATGCCATCCGCGGTGGTGTATGCGACTTCGTTATGCTCAGCCATTGGTGTCTCCAGAATCCCGGTCAAAGGCGGAATTACCTTAATTAAGGCAAAGAGGCAACGGGGCTTGTATACTGTATACCAGAAGCGCCAGTGACCCTCGAAACATCAGATTTCATGTCAAATCCAGCATAATCGCCGCGCCAGCCGTCTTTTCATGGAAAATTATTCCGCAAATGGACACGTCCTTGCGAATTTGACGACAGCCTTCGACGGCCGCCCGCCAGCCGATACGCAGAATCGGCAATGCCGCACCAAGATATCTACGTCTTTAGTCTAAAATCCTTCCGGCGCGGGAATTTTATACACAAATTGAAAGACTTAAGGAGGTGCGTTGATTGAGCGCACCTCAATTTTCGGATTGTGGCTTTTCTTGAGCAGCCTCACACTGCCCGCAATAAAAAGAAGACGAATGCAAAAAACAAAAATTTTGGGAGGCTTACATGAAAACAGAGAGCGTGAAGAAACCCACGACCCGTCGTGCGCTGCTGAGTGGCGCGGCGGTTGCGGGTGCTGCAGCCATCAGTGCGCCATATATCCGCAACGCAGAAGCCGCCACCACCACCACGTGGAAAATCCAGACGTCATGGCCCGCGGGCGTCGGCCTGGCCACGTTCAAGAGCTGGTGCAACAGCATCAAGGAGAAAACCGGCGGCGAGCTTGAGTTCAAGCCGTTTGCCGCCAAGGAAGTCGTCGGCGATTTCGAGCTTCTCGACGGTGTGAAGAACGGCGTGCTCGAGGCGATGAACTCGTTCTGCGTCTACTGGGTCGGCAAGATTCCGGCAACCGCGTTCCTGTCGTCGTACCTGATGGGTCTGCGCTATCCCCACGAATGGGACATCTTCTTCTATTCGAAGGGCGGCGTGAAAATGGCCCGCGAGGTCTACGCCAAGCAGGGTCTGTTCTGGGTCGGCCGCATCCATCACGGCCCCAACATCATCCACTCCAAGAAGCCGATCCGCTCGATCGAGGACTTCAAGGGCCTCAAACTGCGCGTGCCCGGCGGCATGATCGCGGAAGGCTTTGCCGCGATCGGCGCCCGCACCACGCTGCTGCCCGGCGGCGAAGTGTTCTCCGCGCTGGAAAAAGGCACGGTGGACGCGGCCGACTATACCGGCCCCGCGGTGAACTGGGACCTCGGCTTCCAGCAGGTCACCAAATACATCTGGATGGGCCCTCCGGGCCTCGAGTCGATCTATCAGCCGGTCGACCTCATGGACCTCGTGGTCAACATGAACGTCTGGAACAAGCTGTCTCCCGCCATGAAGCTGTGGGTGGAGAACGAAGTCGAGGCCTATTCGGCCGCGCACTTCGGCGCGATCCAGAAGGCCGACATGGAGGCCTGGGACAAGTTCAAGCAGGCCGGCACCGAGATCAACCGCCTGCCGACCGAGGACCTCGAAAAATTCCAGCGCGTTGCGGTCCCGATCTGGTTCAAGTGGGCCAACAAGGACAAGGACGCCGCGCGTCTGTTCAAGGCCCAGCTCGAGATCATGGAATCGCCGAGCGTCGGCTACGTCACGCCCGACATGTACAAGGGCCAGAAACTGGATCTCTGACGCCGCGTGCGTCGGTCAACAATCTCACGACAGGAGGCGCCGTCCCGGCGTCTCCTGTTCATGTCTGACGACATCCAGTTCCTTCATCCGAGGCATCAATGCCCAATCTGAATTTCGTGCTGCCCCACTGGCTGTATTGGGGCACTTTGATCGTCTTCCCGCTCGTCGCGATCTTTCTGGTGAAACGCCAGCTCCAGCGCGGCGCGCCACGCGGACCGTCCCTGTTCATCGCCTACCTGTTCTGGCTGTGCTCGGGCTTTCTCGGCTTGCATCGCTTCTATCTGCGAAGCCTGTGGGGCTTCGCCTACATCCCGATATTTCTTCTGATCCTCTACGTGAACGGCGCCATCCGCGATCACCGCGAAGACGTCTCGCGAACCCACGCCGCCTATGAAACAGCGCTGAGCCAGGCCAGTCGCGCGAAAATCCCCACGGGGGTCGAGGCGACGCCGGAAAGAACCCAGCGCCTGCAGGCCGCACAGGCCAAGGAAGCGCAGGCCAAGCAGGATGCCGACAACGCCGCGGCTCATCTCGACCGTTCGGAACGCTACTCGCTCTGGCTTGCCCTGCTGATGGCCGCCATGCTGATCGTCGATGCGATCCTGCTGCCCGGCCTCGTGCGACGGACCGCGGCGCGGGAAGCCGGCGCTGCCGCAGCGGTGCCGATCGAGCCGCCCGCCGACGTCCCCCAGCAAGGCACCAGCGAAGATCCCACGCTGCATATCCACACCCGTTTCACCGACAAGCTCGAATGGCTCAACGTGCGAGCCGGAGAATACGTCGCCTACTGGGCGGTGATTTCGGTGTTCGTGTATTACTACGAAGTCATCGCACGCTACGTGTTCAACTCACCGACGAACTGGGTGCACGAGAGCATGTTCCTGATGTACGGCATGCAGTACATGCTGTGCGGCGCGTATGCCTATCGTGAAGACCAGCATGTGCGGGTCGACGTGATCTACACGAAGTTTTCGCCGCGCGGCAAAGCCATCGCCGACATCTTCACTTCGATCTTCTTCTTCATTTTCATCGGCGTGATGTTCTGGACCAGCTGGCGGTTCGCCGCCGACGCGATCGGCAATGACGAGCACTCCTTCACCGAATGGGGCATTCAATACTGGCCGGTGAAGCTGATGATGCCGATCGGCGCCGCTCTGCTGTTCCTGCAGGGCATCTCCAAACTCATCAAAGACGTCGTTTTCCTGACGCGCGGGAGCAATTGAGCCATGGGTTGGGAAATCGATATTGCCTGGCTGACCGTTCTGATGTTCGGCTCGCTGGGCCTGTTGCTGGCGCTCGGCCTGCCGATGGCGTTCTGCACCGGAAGTCTCGCGACCATCTTTCTGTTCCTGTTTGGCAACTCCGCCATCCTGAACATGATGCCGTCGCGCATCTTTCCGTTCATGACCGACTACCAGTTGTCGGCGGTGCCGCTGTTCATCTTCATGGCGGCGATGCTGGAGAAGGCCGGCATCATCGAGGAACTGTTCGACACGGTCTACAAGTGGCTCGGCTCGCTCAAGGGCGGCCTCGCCTCCGCCACCGTGCTGGCCTGCACCGCGCTCGCGGCGATGGTCGGCGTGGTCGGCGCCACCGAAGTCACCATGGGCATGATCGCGCTGCCGGCGATGCTCAAGCGCGGCTACGACCAGAAACTCGCCTGCGGCGCGCTGCTCTCGGGCGGCACGCTCGGCATTCTGATCCCGCCCTCGGTGATGGCGATCGTCTACGCGGTGGTCGCCCAGCAATCGCTCGGCGAACTGCTGGTCGGCTCGATCTTCCCGGGCTTCCTGCTGTCGGGCATGTACGTCGCCTACATCACCATCCGCTGCTACATCAATCCGAGCCTCGGCCCGGCGCTGCCGCCCGAGGAGCGCGTCGACTTCAAGGAGAAGCTGCGCCTGCTCAAGGGCACGATCGCCCCGCTGCTGCTCATCATCCTGGTGCTCGGCGTGATCTTCGTCGGCATCGCGACGCCAGTGGAAGCCGCCGGCATCGGCACCTTCGGTGCGCTGTTCGTCTCCGCGCTGCATCGCCGCCTGACCTGGCCGGCGATTCAGGAGGCGGCGATCGCGACCCTGAAGGCCACCGCTATGGTGATGTGGATATTCTTCGGCGCGACGATGTTCGTCGGGTTCTTCATCATCAAGGGCGGCCAGCAGTTCGTTGCCGATTCCATCCTCGGCACCGGCCTGCCGCCCTACGGCATCCTTCTCCTGATGATGCTGATCCTGTTCGTGCTCGGCATGTTCCTCGACTGGGTCGGCATCCTGCTTCTCACCGTGCCGATCTTCCTGCCGATCATGCAGGGATTGAACTGGGACGGCCTGTTCGGCCTGCCGGGGGTGAAGCCGTCGGACATTCCGCTGTGGTACGGCGTCATCTTCATGATCAACATGCAGATGGCGTTCCTCAGTCCGCCGTTCGGCTACTCGCTGTTCTATCTGAAGAGCGTGGCGCCGCCGGAGGTCAGCATGGCCACCATCTTCAAGGCATCGATCCAGTTTATGGTGCTTCAGGCGATCGGCGTCGGTCTGTGCATCATCTTCCCGCAGATCATCGTCTGGCTGCCGGGGCTGATCTACACGCGCTAGCGTCCCGCACGCGACAAGCGAAAAGGACCGGCCTTGCGGCCGGTCCTTTTGTTTTGTCCGCAGAACGAAACCGCGTCTAACCCATCGCTTCCAGCTCGGTAATCAGGCTTTCGATCACCGACAGGCCGCCGTCCCAGAAGGTCGGGTCCTTGGCGTCGAGGCCGAACGGCGCGAGCAATTCCGAGTAGTGCTTGGTGCCGCCGGCCGCGAGCATCTCGAGATAACGCTCGGCGAAGCCCGCCGCCGCGTTCTCGTAAACCGCATACAGCGAGTTCACCAGGCAATCGCCGAACGCGTAGGCGTAGACGTAGAACGGCGAATGGATGAAGTGCGGAATGTACATCCAGAACGTCTCGTAGCCCGGCTTGATCTCGATCGCGGGGCCGAGGCTTTCGCCCTGCACGCTGAGCCAGATCTCGCCGATGCGCTCGGCGGTGAGTTCGCCGTTGCGCCGCTCGGTGTGAACCGCGCGCTCGAACGAATAGAACGCGATCTGGCGCACCACCGTGTTGATCATGTCCTCGACCTTACCGGCGAGCAGCGCCTGACGCTGCCTGGCGTTTTTGGTCTCGGCCAGCAACCGCTTGAACGTCAGCATCTCGCCGAACACGCTCGCGGTTTCCGCCAGCGTCAGCGGCGTCGGCGCCATCAGCGCGCCGTTCTTCGCCGCGAGCACCTGATGCACGCCGTGGCCAAGCTCATGAGCCAGCGTCATCACGTCGCGCGGCTTGCCCTGGTAGTTCATCAGCACATAGGGATGGGCGGACGGCGTGGTCGGATGCGAGAACGCACCCGGCGCCTTGCCCGGACGCACCGGCGCGTCGATCCAGCGATCGTCGAAGAAACGCCTGGCGATCGAAGCCATCTCCGGCGAGAAATCGCCATAGGCTTTCAGCACCGTATCCCTCGCGTCGCTCCAGCCGATATTGTTGTTGGTCGAGAACGGCAGCGGTGCGTTGCGATCCCAGTGCGGCAGCTTCTTCTTTTTGAACCAGTTCGCCTTGAGTGCGTAGTAGCGATGCGAGATGCGCGGATACGCGGCCCGCACCGAGGCGACCAGCGCGTCGACCACTTCGCGCTCCACCCGGTTCGCAAGGTGGCGTGAATCCGCGACATCCTGGAAACCACGCCAGCGGTCGGAAATCTCCTTGTCCTTGGCAAGCGTGTTGGTGATCAGCGTGAAGGTGCGTTCATTGGCCTTGAAGGTTTTCGCCAGCGCCTGCGCCGCCGCCTTGCGCTTGGCGGGCGCGCGATCCTGCAACAGGTTCAGCGTCGGCTCGATCGCCAGTTCCTTGCCGCCGACCTTGAAGCGCAGCGCCGAAATAGTCTGATCGAACTGCCTGTTCCAGGCCGCGTAGCCGCTCACCGACTTTTCGTGGAACAGCTGCTCGACGCGATCTTCGAGCTGATAGGGCTTGTCCTTGCGAATGTCCTCCAGCCACGGCCGGTAATGGCCGAGCGCCGGTGTCAGCATGGCCTGCTCGAGCACCGCGTCATCGACACGGTTGAGTTCGAGGGCGAAGAACAGCAGATGCAGCGACGCCGCGGTGATCCGCTCGGACACGTCGCCGTAGAATTTCGAGATCGCGGGATCGATGGTGTCGCCGGCATGGATCAATCCGGCGTAGGAAATCAGCCGCCCGGCGAGATCGTCGATGTCCTCATAGCTCTTCACCGCGCCCGCCAGCCAGTCGCCGCCGTTCGGCCTGGCGACTTCCTCGGCGATCCGGCCCTTGTAGGAGGTTTCGAACGCAACGCAGTCGGCGTCGAGCTTGTCGAGGTCGCGCGCAATCTCCGGCGCATCGATCGAGGAATAAAGGTCGGCGAGATTCCATTCCGGCAGCTTGGGCGCCTTGCCGGCGGCCCGTGGCGCGGCTTTCTTCGCCGGTTTTGCCTTGCTCGCCGGCTTCGACTTGGCGGATTTGGCGGATTTCGCGGCGGACGATTTACGAAGTGCGGAAGTCGAGCGAGCAGCCATTCTGTTCCAACCTGTGTTTATGCGCTTCATCCACAATGCAGCGATAACGTGACCGTGGCCTGACGCCAACCCTTAAGAGCTCGTTAATCGGCATCGGCCAGAGTGCCCCGATTCGAAACAGATAGTTGCGTTTCTCGGGGAATGCCATGCCTGCCACTGTCCTGATCGCCGACGATGACGCCGTCCAGCGCCGGTTGGTCGAAAATATGGTGCGTCGTTGCGGTTATGACGCCGTGATGGTCGACAGCGGCGACGCCGCGCTCGCCGCACTGATCGATCCGGACGCGCAGCAAATCGACGCCATGGTGCTCGATCTTGTCATGCCTGGCCTCGACGGCATGGGCGTGCTGGAAAAAATGCGCGACGCCGGCCTCACCATTCCCGTTATCGTGCAGACCGCCCATGGCGGCATCGACAACGTCGTCTCGGCGATGCGCGCCGGCGCCACCGACTTCGTGGTCAAGCCGGCGAGCCCCGAACGTCTCCAGGTCTCCCTCGCCAACGCCCTGGCGACGCGCCGTCTCGCCGGCGAATTGCAGCGCCTGAAGAAGCGCCAGGACGGCACCTTCGCCATCGCCGACATCGTCACGCATTCCCCGGCCATGGGCCCGGTGCTGCGCGCGGCCGAGAAAGCCGCCGCTTCCGCCATTCCCGTTCTGATCGAGGGTGAATCGGGTACCGGCAAGGAATTGCTGGCGCGCGCCATCCACGGCTCCGGTGCGCGGCGGGCCATGCCCTTCGTAGCCGTCAACTGCGGCGCGCTGCCCGAGAACCTCGTCGAATCGATCCTGTTCGGCCACGAGAAGGGCGCCTTCACCGGCGCCACCGAGAAGCACGCCGGCAAGTTCGTCGAGGCCGACGGCGGCACGCTGTTCCTCGACGAGGTCGCCGAACTGCCGCTGCCGGCGCAGGTGAAGCTCCTGCGCGCCTTGCAGGAAGGCGAGGTCGAGCCGGTCGGCGGGCGCAAGCCGGTCAAGGTCGACGTGCGCATCGTCTCGGCGACGCACCGCGATCTGATCGCCGACGTCAAGGCCGGCCGCTTCCGCGAGGACCTGTTCTATCGCCTCCACGTCTTTCCCGTGACGGTGCCGCCGCTGCGCCGCCGCCCTGAGGACA
>JBQCHK010000007.1:0-158437 GCA_051954725.1 Afipia sp.
GCGCCTTCCGGGTCCTTGAAGGTTTTGCGCGTGAAGGCGTCTTGTTCGTAGAGAATCTTGCGGCGGACGATTTCGTGAATCCAGCTTTCGTCGACTTGCAGCCGGCGCAGTTCGTCGGCGATCTCGATGGCGTTGCGGCCGGCGCGGAAGTAGGTCGGCGAGCGTTGCAGCATCGTCACGTGGGCGCAATCGTCGGCGATGTTCGGCACCAGCGTCGCGGCGGTGGCACCGGAGCCGATCACGATCACCTTCTTGTTCTTGTAATCGAGGTCTTCCGGCCACTTCTGCGGGTGTACGATCTTGCCCTTGAACGACGCCATCTCCGGCCACTCCGGGGTGTAGCCCTCGGTGTGGCGGTAGTAGCCCTGGCACATCCAGAAGAAATTGGTAGTGAAGCGCAGCCGCTCGCCGGTGTCGCTGCGTTCGGCGATGATGGTCCAGAGATTGTCGGCGTTGGACCAATCCGCGCTGAGAATGCGGTGGTGATAGCGGATGTGCTTCGCGAGATCGTTCTCGTCGATCACCTCGCCCATGTATTTCAGGATTTCGGCCGCGGTGGCGATCGGCGCGCCGACCCACGGCTTGAAGCGATAGCCGAAGGTGTAGAGATCGCTGTCGGAGCGGATGCCCGGATAGCGATGCGTCCACCAGGTGCCGCCGAAATGATCCTGCGCTTCCAGGATCACGAAGCGGGTGCCCGGACATTGCGTGGTCAGATGATAGGCCGAGCCCACGCCGGAAATGCCGGCGCCGACGATGAGGACGTCGAAGTGTTCGGTCTTCTGCGGGGTGTCGGCTTCGATCCGGGATTGGACGTTCAGGGGCGCTATCTCCTCTCCGTCATTGCGAGGAGCGAAGCGACGAAGCAATCCAGTCCTTGCTTTTTGGCCTTCTGGAGTGCTTCGCTTCGCTCGCAATGACGATCGCTTTCGTCCGACCGTGCCTCACACCTCGCGGCGGCTGAGGAAGGCGAGGCGTTCGAACAGGTGAACGTCCTGCTCGTTCTTCAACAGCGCGCCGTGCAGCGGCGGGATCAGCTTGCGCGGGTCGCGTTCGCGCAGCATCTCCGGCGAGAACTCCTCGTTGAGCAGCAGTTTCAGCCAGTCGAGCAGCTCGGAGGTCGACGGCTTTTTCTTCAGGCCCGGCACTTCGCGCACCTCGAAGAAAATCTTCAGCGCTTCCTGCACCAGCCGCTTCTGGATGTCGGGGAAATGAACGTCGACGATCTGCGCCATCGTCTCCTGGTCCGGGAACTTGATGTAGTGGAAGAAGCAGCGGCGCAGGAACGCGTCCGGCAGTTCCTTCTCGTTGTTCGAGGTGATCATGACGATCGGGCGTTCCTTCGCCTTGATCGTCTCGCCGGTCTCGTAGACGTAGAACTCCATGCGATCGAGTTCCTGCAACAGGTCGTTGGGAAACTCGATGTCGGCCTTGTCGATCTCGTCGATCAACAGCACCGGGCGTTTGCCGTGGGTGAAGGCCTCCCACAATTTGCCGCGCTTGATGTAGTTCGAGATGTCGGACACGCGGGCGTCGCCGAGCTGGCTGTCGCGCAGCCGCGACACCGCGTCGTATTCGTAGAGGCCCTGCTGCGCCTTGGTGGTGGACTTGATGTGCCAGGTCAGCAGCGGAGCGTCGAGCGACTTCGCCACTTCCTCGGCCAGCACGGTCTTGCCGGTGCCGGGCTCGCCCTTCACCAGCAGCGGGCGCTCCAGCACGATCGCGGCATTGACCGCGACCTTGAGGTCGTCGGTGGCGACATAGTCCTTGGTACCGGTAAACTTCATCGAAACTCCGCGTCGTCGTGTCGTATCGGGATAGATGTTGTCCGTCACATTAAACAAGAACGGAAAGCAAGAACAGAATGCAGACAAGAAACGACCGCCGATCCGGCGGCCGTTTCAAACAGAATCGTGAGCGTCAGGCGCGCCGGATCAGCGAGATAATGACCAGCACGATCACGCCGCCGATCGCCGAGTTGATGATCGCGGCGACAATACCGACGCCGAGCCTGATGCCGAGTTGCGGCAGCAGCCAGCCGGCGACCACCGCGCCGATGATGCCGATCACGATATTGCCGAGCAGGCCGAACCCGCCGCCCTTGACGATCAGGCCGGCGAGCCAGCCGGCGATGGCGCCGACAATGAGCCAGACAATGATTGAATCGATACCCATGAACGATCCCCCTGATGAATGCACGGCGTCCGGGATGGCACGCCCGATGCGTTCAAAGCTGCAGCCCGGAATGGCCGGCGCGAACCGCTCCGGCAGTCCGTGAAACCAGTTTAGTGGAAATGGCCCGGCGGTCTAGGCTGCCGCTGAGGCCCTCCCGCCCTGCAAATCTGCATTGCGGGACCGGCATTTGTCGGCCAAGCCTTGACGCAGGGGGGTGCTTGGGCACACTTCACTGCAAATGATGCCGCAAGCGGCCAGATAAATCCGGGATGGCGATATGTTCCTGCAGTTTTTCACCGCGCTTCGGGATGCGCAGGTCCCGGTCACGCTCCGCGAATATCTGACGCTGATGGAAGCGCTCGACGCCGACCTGGCCGATCAGTCGGTGGAGCACTTCTATTATCTGTCGCGCGCCTCGCTGGTGAAGGACGAGCGCAATCTCGACAAGTTCGATCGCGTGTTCGGCGCGACGTTCAAGGGGCTGGAAAGCCTGCTGGACGCCATGGAGAAGGCGGACATTCCGGCCGAGTGGCTGAAAAAGCTCGCCGAGAAATATCTCACCGAGGAAGAGAAGAAGCAGATCGAAGCCATGGGCTGGGATAAGCTCATGGAGACGCTGCGCGAGCGCCTCAAGGAGCAGCAGAAGCGCCATCAGGGCGGCAACAAGTGGATCGGCACCGCGGGCACGTCGCCGTTCGGCGCCCACGGCTACAATCCCGAAGGCGTGCGTATCGGCCAGGAGAAGAACCGCAACTTCCGCGCCGTGAAGGTGTGGGACCGCCGCGAGTTCAAGGACCTCGACGGCAACGTCGAACTCGGCATCCGCAACATCAAGGTGGCGCTGCGCCGCCTGCGCAAGTTTGCGCGCACCGGCGCGCCGGACGAACTCGATCTCGACACCACGATCAAGGAAACCGCCAACCACGGCTATCTCGACGTCCACATGCGGCCGGAGCGTCGCAACGCGGTCAAGGTTCTGATCTTCTTCGACATCGGCGGCTCGATGGATTCGCACATCGCGCAGGTCGAGGAACTGTTCTCGGCGGCCAAGACCGAGTTCAAGCACATGGAGTATTTCTACTTCCACAACTGCCTCTATGAAGGCGTGTGGAAGAACAACAAGCGCCGCTTCACCGATCGCACGCCGACCTGGGACATCCTTCACAAGTATCCGCACGACTACAAAATCCTCTTCGTCGGCGATGCCTCGATGTCGCCTTACGAGATCGTTGTGCCCGGCGGTTCCGTCGAGCATGTCAACGAGGAGCCGGGCTCGGCCTGGCTCGAGCGCGTGACGCGGACCTACCCGCACGCGGTGTGGCTCAATCCAGTAGCGCGCAAGCACTGGGACTATTCTGAATCCACCACCATCATCCGCAGACTGTTTTCAGAGCGCATGTTCCCGCTGACGCTCGAAGGCCTCGACGGGGCCATGAAAGAACTGACGCGATAATCGCGGCTTCCATCGAGAAAAGGAAAGAACCATGACGCAGACGATCCATCGCGGCCACAAGGCACTGCTCGACGAAGCCAACGCGCAGATCGAAACCATGAGCGCGGCGGACGTCATCGAAGCTTCCAAGCGCGATGACGTGGTGATCGTCGATATTCGCGATCCGCGCGAACTGGAGCGCGAAGGCAAGATCCCCGGCTCGTTCTCGTGCACGCGCGGCATGCTGGAATTCTGGATCGATCCGGCGAGCCCTTACGCCAAGCCGATCTTCCAGCAGGACAAGAAGTTCATTTTCCATTGCGCATCGGGCTGGCGCTCCGCGCTCGCGGCCAAGACCGCGCAGGACATGGGCCTGAAGCCGGTCGCGCATCTCGGCGGCGGCTTCACGGCCTGGCGCGAGGCCGGCGGTGCGGTCGAGAAGGTCGAGCCGAAAGTAAAATCCTAAGACTGAACGGCGTCATGGCCGGGCTTGTCCCGGCCATCCACGTCTTTAATTTCTGAAGCTCGGCAAGACGTGGATGCCCGGCATAAAGCCGGGCATGACGACTTTGAGATCCAGGCACGACGCGACAGTTGCACCACAGGACAACCAAATGCCCACTACCGATCCTCTCGTCTCGACCGAATGGCTGGCCGCACATCTCAACGATCCGTCGGTGAAGGTTCTCGATGCGTCGTTCAAGCTGCCCGGCGTCACGCCGTTGCCGAAGGATGATTTCCTGACGGCGCACATTCCCGGCGCGGCGTTCTTCGATGTGGAGGCGGTGTCCGATCACGCGAACCCGCTGCCGCACATGTTTCCGTCCGCCGAGCAGTTTGGCCGCGACGTCGGCGCGCTGGGTATCGGCAATGGCGACACGGTGGTTTTGTATGACGCCGGCGGCTGGGTGGCCGCACCGCGCGCATGGTGGATGTTCCTGTCGTTCGGCCACGCCGATGTGCGCGTGCTTGATGGCGGCCTGAAGAAGTGGATGGCCGAAGGCCGTCCGGTCGAGAAAGGCGAAGTCTCGCCGAAACCGGCGGCATTCAAGGCATCGTTCGATCCGGCCTATGTCCGCAGCAAGGAGCAGCTTGCGGGCAACCTCACCAGCAAGGCCGAGCAGGTGATCGACGCGCGGCCGCGCGAGCGCTTCGAGGGTTCGGCTGCGGAGCCGCGCGCCGGTCTGCGCGGCGGGCATATTCCCGGCAGCCGCAGCGTGCCTTACGCGGGCCTGTTCGACAGCGCGACCGGCACGATGAAGCCGCTGCCTGAACTGAAAGCCGCTTTCGATCAGGCGGGCGTCGACCTCGATCGTTCGATCGTCACCAGTTGCGGCTCGGGCGTATCCGCCGCGGTGCTGACGCTGGCGCTGTATCGGCTCGGGGTGCGCGGCTCGGCCCTCTACGACGGGTCGTGGTCGGAGTGGGGCCTGCAGGATGGCCCGCCGGTCGCGACCGGTCCGGCCTGAGCCTTACTGCCTCACAGGGGCGGCCGGCTGTGCGCCGCCGCCGAACAGGATCGTAAACAGATCGGGCTGCGGCTGCGGCCGGATGATCTCGCGGCGCGTCTGGCGTGCATGCGATGCGACGCGGTGCCGGTGCTTGATGGTCGGGCGTCGCTTGCTGGCGCTGGCTTTCGGGCGCGGGCGGGCCACCGGCGTCGGGATCGCAGCGGTGGGATCGGTGTCCAGCTTCGCGGTTTTATCGTCCTTGGCGGGCGCGTTCTGAGCCGGCTGTGCCGAAGCGGAGTCGGGTATCTGCCCGGGCCGGGTCGGAGTGGTCGGCAGAATCTCACAGCCCGTCGCGGTCACCGCCACCACGCGTGTCGGTTCGGATGCCGTCGCCGCAGGGGGCGAGGACGCCACCACGGGCGCGCCTCCCGTCGCAGTTGGCGCGGGCGGTGGCGCGACAGGCTCCGCAGGTGTCGCGCGTTCGGCGATCCCGGCTGGCGGGGCGGACGCGGGAGCAACTTCGGCAGATGGCGCGGGTGACGGCGCTGGTACAGGTGTGGCGTCTGCCGCTGCTGCGGCCTGTGGCGCTGGCACAGCTTCTTCTGCCGGCGCTGCGGCTTCCGGCGCAGGCGTGGAAACCGTGTCCGGCGGCGGGGCGGCGGCGGTTGTCACCGGAGCCGGTGGTTCCGGTGTGGCCGCTGCCGGTGGCGTCGCGGGGGCAGGCTCGGGCGCAGCGGTCTTTTCCGCCGTTGCCACTTCCGGTGTGGACGGTTCAGGGACGGGCGCGGGCTCGGCCGCCGGCGCACCGGCCGAAGGGGCGGTAACCGACGCGTCGGAGGCCGGCTTCGGTTCGTCGGCGGAGGCCGCCGCCGTCGTCTCGACCGCAGCCGGTTGCTCTTCTTCGACGGCCGGCGCGGGAATCTCGACGCGCAGCATCGCAAGCGTCGGCGGCGCGGTTTCCTTCGGCTTCGGTCGCAAGGGCGGCGGCATCGTGCGCAGCGACGGCACCGCCGCGACCTCCTCATGCGTGGCGCGCAGCAACGCGGCCGCGCCGAGCCCGAAAATCAGGATCGATGCCGCCAGCACGATGGTCGCCATAAAGAACCGAAAACCGGGAAGCATGGACCTTGTCCCGCCTTCGCAAATGACCTGCGAAGGACTTCGAACTGCAACAGGATGGAAACGCGGGACGCTACGCACAACACAACACGCGCACCGACGTTCATCGAATCAGGCGCGCGAGGACTATGGTAGGGGTGGAACTGCCAGGAAAAAAGGTCGCCTGTGGGCAGCTCGGGCGGTTCGGATGCAACAGCTGCCGGAAAACACCACATCTCGCGAAAATGTCAGCGATTCTAGGCCTGTTTTTGCGTATTGGTCTTGAATGTGCCGCTATCTTGGGCGATCTGGCGTCGTTAACTGTATGATGTCGGGTTCGGGCTATACTCGGGGTATGATGAACAAACATCTTTTGACGAGCTTCGCGGTTCTGGCAGCGACTGCGGCGACGATGCCGCTTGCGCTGGCGCAAAACTATCCCGCGCCTCCCGGTTACGATCGTTCGATCCAGGCGGCTCCCACGGGGTATTCGGACCGTGACGGATCGAACTTCGACCAGCTTCAGGACGAAGGCGCCGGATCGCATGGCTCGACCTCGCTGTCGCCTCCGGGCTATCAGCCGCAGAGCTATCAGCCCCAGAGTTCCTCGCAGCAGCAGGACAGCTACTACCTGCAGCAGCGCGCGTCGCAGCAGCAGGGTCAGCAGCCGGCACCGCAGGGGCCGGTGATGTCGCCGGACGATCCGCGCTACGGCGCGCCGATGAATCCGCACGTGATCTATTCCGACCGCGGCAATCCGGGACAGGCCCAGCCGGGCTATGATAACGCCGCCGGCAATGGCGGGGTGCGTCCGCCGGGTGCGATTGACGGAGGCCAGACGGCCGCGATCCAGCCGCAGGGCGCCGCGCCGATCGGCAGCGACGGCCATCCGACCTCGCTGTCGGCATTGCCGCCGGACGATCAGCCGGAAACCGGGCCTGCGCCGCAGTTGCCGGAGCGCCTGCGCCGCCAGGAAGTCAATTTCACCACCAAGGAGCCGCCGGGAACGATCGTCGTCGATACAGCGAACACCCAGCTCTATTACGTGCTCGGCCACGGCCGCGCGATCCGCTACGGCGTTCGCGTCGGTCGCGACGGTTTTACCTGGACCGGCGTGCAGAAGATCACCCGCAAGGCCGAGTGGCCGGACTGGCATCCGCCGGCGGAGATGATCGAGCGCCAGCCTTACCTGCCGCGCTTCATGGCGGGCGGTGACGGCAATCCGCTCGGCGCGCGCGCGATGTATCTTGGTTCCACCGTGTATCGCATCCACGGCACCAACCAGCCGTCCACCATCGGCAAGTTCGTGTCATCGGGCTGCATCGGCATGTTGAACGAGGACGTGATCGACCTGTTCGATCGCGCCAAGGTCGGCACCCGCGTTGTCGTGCTGCCGGGCACCAAGCCCGCCGAGCCTGCAACCGCTTCGGTGCAGCCGGCTTCGGCCCCGACCACCAGCGGCGCGGCCTATGGCCAGCAGCAGTCGGCTTATGGTCAGCAGCAGTCGAACGTCGCGATGGGCGTTCCCAATCAGGGACCGACACAGGTTCCGCCGCTTCCGGCGCCGGTGACGATCCGCTGACCGATCGCCTCTGAATCAAGAAGGGCCTGACTCGCAACCGAGTCGGGCCCTTTTTCTTTTTCTGCCTGTCTTTTGCTGCTTACGTCATGACGCGGATCGGCGCGCCTGCGAGCCACGCCTTGATGTCCTCGACCATGTCGCCGTAGTAGGCGCGATAATTTTCCTCCGTCACGTAACCGAGATGCGGCGTCAGCACGACATTATCGAGCTTGCGCAGCGGATGATCGACCGGCAGCGGTTCCTGCGAGAAGGTGTCGAGGCCTGCGCCCGCAATGGCGCGCCGCTGCAACGCGTTGAGCAGGGCATCCTCGTCGATGATCGGGCCGCGTGCCGTGTTGATGATGTAGCTGGTCGGCTTCATGCGGGCGAGATCGTCGCGCCCGATCAGCCCGCGCGTGCGCTTGCTGAGGATGACGTGAATGGTGACGACGTCCGCTTTGGCGAACAGTTCGTCCTTGGTGGCGTAGGTCACGCCGGCGGCGGCACAGGCGTCCGGCGTGAGGTTCTGGCTCCAGGCGATGACGTTCATGCCCAGCGCCTTGGCGATGGTCGCGACTTTGGCGCCGAGCTTGCCGAGGCCGACGATCCCGAGCGTGCGGCCCTCGATGTCCTGGCCAAGGGTGGTCTGCCACAACTCGCCCGCTTTCATGCGCGCGTTCTCGAAGCCGATCCTGCGGGTCAGTTCCAGCATCAGGCCGATGGCGAGGCTCGCGGTGGCGTTGCCCGATGTGCCGGTGCCGCACACCGTGATGCCGCGCTCCTTGGCGGTCTCGAGGTCGAACGAGGCGTTGCGCATGCCTGACGTAATGAGCAGCCTGAGGTTCGGAAGCGCCGTCAGCACCTCGCTGCGAAACGGCGTACGCTCGCGCATCGCGCAGACGATCTGGAAATCCTTGAGCGCGGCGATGGCCTCCGCCGGCGAGGAGAACGGCTTGTCGAAAACGGTGATCTCGACCTTGTCCCCGAGCGAGGCCCAGTCGGCCAGTTTGAGAGCGACGTTTTGGTAGTCGTCCAGAATTGCACAACGGATCGTCATGGTAGCTGATGTCCTCGCTGGTGGTATGGGGCGCCCCGGCCGGAGCCGGAGCGCACTCTATCAGACGACGCCAAGCGCGCGCATGGCTTCCGCGACGCGGATGAAGCCCGCGACATTGGCTCCAAGCACGTAATTGCCCGGCGCGCCATAGGTGTCCGCCATCTCGGCGCAGCGGTCGTGAATGTTGTGCATGATGGTCGCGAGCCGGTTTTCGGTGGCCTCGAAGGTCCAGGAGTCGCGCGACGCGTTCTGTTGCATTTCGAGGGCGCTGGTGGCGACGCCCCCGGCATTGGCGGCCTTGCCTGGCGCGAACAGGATGCCGGCGTCGAGGAACGCCCGCACGGCCTCTGGCGTGCATGGCATGTTGGCGCCTTCGCCCACCGCGATCAGGCCGTTCTTGAGCAGCGTCCGGGCGTCCTGGCCGTTGAGTTCGTTCTGGGTCGCCGACGGCATCGCGACGTCAGCGGGAACTTCCCAGACCCGGCCTTCCGGCACGAAGGTCGCGCTTCTGCCGCGCGCCTTGGCGTAGTCGGAGATGCGGCCGCGCTTCTTTTCCTTGATCTCCTTGAGAAGGGCGAGGTCGATGCCAGCGTCATCGACGACATAGCCGGCGGAATCCGAGCATGCCACCACGCGGCCGCCGAGCGAGGCGACCTTCTCGATGGTGTAGATCGCGACGTTGCCGGCGCCGGAGACGATCACCCGTTTGCCGTCGAAGCTCTGGTTGCGGGTGCGCAGCATGCGCTCGACGAAGTAGGTCGCTCCATAGCCGGTCGCTTCGGTGCGGACGCGCGAGCCGCCCCAGGTCAGGCCCTTGCCGGTGAGAACGCCGGATTCGTAGCGGTTGGTGATGCGCTTGTACTGGCCGAACATGTAGCCGATCTCGCGCTGGCCGACGCCGATGTCGCCCGCCGGAACGTCGGTGTATTCGCCGAGATGGCGGTAGAGTTCGGTCACGAAGGACTGGCAGAAGCGCATGATCTCATGATCGGACCGTCCCTTGGGATCGAAATCCGAACCGCCCTTGCCGCCGCCGATCGGCAGGCCCGTCAGCGCGTTCTTGAAGGTCTGTTCGAAGCCGAGGAACTTGATGGTGCCGAGATAAACCGTCGGGTGGAAGCGCAGGCCGCCCTTGTAGGGGCCCAGCGCCGAATTGAACTGGACGCGGAAGCCGCGATTGATCTGGACGTTGCCGTTGTCGTCGGTCCACGGCACCCGGAAAATGATCTGCCGTTCGGGCTCGCAAATCCGCTCGATCAGAGCGTTCTCAGCATAATGCGGATGTTTGGCGATCACGGCTCCGAGGCTGTCGAGAACCTCGCGCACCGCCTGGTGGAATTCTTCCTCGCCCGGGTTACGGCGCAGTACATCGGCAAATATGGGCTGAAGCTTTTCGTCGAGCATTTAATCCTTCACCTGTGGTTGTCTGTCGCGCCAGCACGCAAAAGCCGCCGAAGACGGACTTCGGCGGCGATCGGATGCTGTCGTTGCGCCCGGCGCGCGCAATGGTGCTAGGTTCCGCTCCGGGCAGCGTCAATTGGCCGTCATGTCGCGGAGGACAGCGATGCGGCCGGCTTCCGGAACCGGCTCTGGCCGCAACCGGCGGGCGATCGGATCGTCAGGACAGTTGCGATTTGCGCTTCGCCGCGCAGGCCGGTCCGGGTCCGCGCATGTAGTGCCGCTCCGGATGGTACGGGCGGAACGCGGTGGCAAAGAATTCGCGCCAGAAGGAGCGGAACTCGGCCGCCAGGCTGCGGACGGTGATATGCGCGGCCGCGCGGGACAGAAGGCTCGGCTCGGAGTGGGTCTGCGTCGTCATGGCATTTGCTCGACGATCTGGGTTCTGACTTTTTGTCGTGCCATCGCCTGGCACGGTTCGAGGAAACCCCAGCATTCGCCCGGATTGACTAAAAAGCGGTATTTGCCGCGGAAACTGCGAAAAATCCTGCAGTTAGGCTTTCCAAAGGGTGACCAAAGGGCGCGGAAGGTTGCCCTTTGCGGTTCCCGCCGTTACATCAGACACCAGCAAAATCCCCACACAGTTCGTCTTCCCGGAAGGCTTCAAGGATCACGATGGCGCGCCAGTTCGTCTACTTCATGCAGGGCCTGACCAAGGCTTATCCGACCCGCAAGGTGCTCGATAACATCCACCTGTCGTTCTATCCCGACGCCAAGATCGGCGTGCTCGGCGTCAACGGCGCCGGCAAATCGACGCTGCTCAAGATCATGGCGGGCATCGACAAGGACTACACCGGCGAGGCATGGGTCGCCGAAGGCGCGCGCGTCGGCTATCTCGAGCAGGAGCCGCAGCTCGACCCGAACAAGACCGTGCGTGAAAACGTCATGGAAGGCGTCGCCAAGCAGAAGGCGATCCTCGACCGCTACAACGAACTCGCAGTGAACTACTCCGACGAGACCGCCGACGAGATGACCAAGCTGCAGGACGAGATCGAGGCCCAGGGCCTGTGGGATCTCGACAGCAAGGTCGATCAGGCGATGGATGCGCTGCGCTGTCCGCCGGACGATGCCGACGTCACCAAGCTCTCGGGCGGCGAGCGCCGCCGCGTCGCGCTGTGCCGCCTGCTGCTCGACGCGCCGGAACTGCTGCTGCTCGACGAACCGACCAACCATCTCGACGCCGAAAGCGTGTCGTGGCTCGAAGGCCATCTGCGCAACTATCCCGGCGCGATCCTGATCGTCACCCACGATCGCTACTTCCTCGACAACGTGACGAGCTGGATCCTCGAACTCGATCGCGGCCGCGGCATTCCCTACGAGGGCAACTATTCGTCGTGGCTTGTTCAGAAGCAGAAGCGCCTCGAACAGGAAGGCCGCGAGGACGCCGCGCACCAGAAGACGCTGGCGCGCGAGCAGGAGTGGATCGCGTCCTCGCCCAAGGCCCGTCAGGCCAAGTCGAAGGCGCGTTACCAGCGCTACGAGGACCTGCTCAAGCAGGCCAGCGAGAAGCAGACCCAGACCGCGCAGATCATCATTCCGGTGGCCGAGCGTCTCGGCACCAATGTGGTGGACTTCGAAGGCCTGTCGAAGGGCTATGGCGATCGCCTCCTGATCGACGATCTCACCTTCAAGCTGCCGCCCGGCGGCATCGTCGGCGTGATCGGCGCCAACGGCGCCGGCAAGACCACGCTGTTCAAGATGATCACCGGGCAGGAGAAACCGGACGCCGGCACCATCACGGTGGGCGAGACCGTGCACCTCGGCTATGTCGACCAGTCGCGCGACGCGCTCGACGGCAAGAAGACGGTGTGGGAGGAAATCTCCGGCGGCAACGACCAGATCCTGCTCGGCAAGAAGGAAGTGAATTCACGCGGCTACTGCTCGGCGTTCAACTTCAAGGGCGCGGACCAGCAGAAGAAGGTCGGCGCGCTGTCGGGCGGTGAACGCAACCGTGTCCATCTCGCCAAGATGCTGAAGTCGGGCGCCAACGTGCTGCTGCTCGACGAACCGACCAACGACCTCGACGTCGATACCCTGCGCGCGCTGGAAGAGGCGCTGGAGGATTTCGCCGGCTGCGCCGTGATCATCAGCCATGACCGCTGGTTCCTCGACCGCATCGCGACGCACATGCTCGCCTTCGAGGGCGACAGCCATGTCGAGTGGTTCGAGGGCAACTTCCAGGACTACGAGAAGGACAAGATGCGCCGCCTCGGTCAGGACTCGATCATCCCCCATCGCGTGAAGTACAAGAAGCTGACGCGCTGACGCTCTGACCGCAACGGCGAGGATTGACGGCGGTTGATCGCGGGAGAATACTTCCGCGATCAAGACTGCATACTTCATCGATTGCAATGACGTCTGACTTGTCCGGGGGCCAGTTCGGTCGGCAAGCCGCGGTTCGCGCCGCGGTTTTTCATTGGGTGTACGTGCTGAATCCGTACATCTGCGCTCTGTTCGCAGTGCTCATCGCATGGTGCGTCGTGATATCGCGGCGAGCGCCGGATGCTCCTCGCCTGGAATGCGGTAAGTAACGTTATGGTCCGGCTGATCTGGAAGATCATGGCTTCTTCTGATCTGACCCCGAACACACGAAGGAGCGCCGCATGACCGGCGATCATCAGAGGCTTTCGTCCGCAGAGATCGCCGCCGCGGCCCCCGAGCCGCTGGATGCCCGGACCAGCACGCTCGACACGCAGGAGCGCGCGGCGCTCGGCATCGACGTGACATGGCTGCAGTGGCGAGCGGATTTTCGCCGCACGGTGGTGGCGTCCGGCGTACTCCGGCGGCCGTGGCGCAGCGTCTTCGAAGCGGACATGATCTTCAGCATCGTCGCGCACCGCTGGCTGACCGGAAAGCCGATCACCCACAAGGAGCTTGCAACCTATTTCGAGGTGTTCGCGACCGAAGCAACGGTGTCGCGTCACGTCGATGACATGGAAGCCGGCGGCATGGTCGTCCGTCAGGTCGATCCCGAAGATCGCCGCCGTATCCTGCTGCTTCCCACCGCACGGCTGGAGGCGATCGGCCACGAATATCTGCGGATGCGAATCGCCGTCATGCGGCAGCACGGCTTCGTATGGGCCGGGACTGAAGACGGTAAAATAGAACCGGAATCAGTGTAGGTTTCCACGGCCCTCAGGTGATCCGGCTTTCGCTTCGCAAGCGGAATCAGCGTTTCGCTTCTCCGCGCTGTGGCATTCCGGGGAAGCGCGCCTTCGGAAAGACAAATAAATTCAATTGGATAGACGTAATCCAAAAGATATCTTGGATTTTGCGGCGCGATTATGATTTCATTTCTTTCGGAATCTTCAAATTCACATCAAAAATGCAAGCGATCTCGCGTGACGCGCCGCAGCGGTAGAGCTATAGCGCCGGGAGTTACGGAATGACGTTCTCCATTGCCCGGGATTGTCGGTACGGCCGCGGATAACCGCGCGGCGTGCCTGACGAGGATCCCGGTTTTATTTCGACAGCCGGAGAGTCCAATGATTGGGATGTTTATTGTTCGTCTGCTGGCCGCCTCGCTGATTGCGTTCTGCACGCTGATGTCGGCCGAATATCGTGCAACCACCGAAGCCGCGCAGCCGGCAAAGGTGTCCTGCGGCACGCAGAGCACGATCGACGCTGTCGGCGATCTGCGGATGCTGGCCTGGCTCGATACCCACGCGCGCGACGTCTGATCCCGGCGTTCGCGGGCCGGCGATCAAATCGCATTCTCCGGTCGGTGCATCGTCTGGACTCTGTCCGTGGCTGTCCTACAAGGAGGCCCCGAACGGACAGACAGGATGATCGCCGATGGCCGACTGGAGTGCGCAGCAATATCTCAAATTCGAGGACGAGCGCACCCGGCCGGCGCGCGATCTGCTCGCCCAAATCCCGCGCGACGCTGCGAGGCAGATCGTCGATATCGGCTGCGGCCCGGGAAACTCCACCGAGTTGCTCGCGCGGCGCTGGCCTGAGGCCCGGATCACCGGAATCGATACGTCGGCCGATATGTTGCGTCAGGCGCGCGAGCGGTTGCCCAATCACAAATTCATCGAGGCCAACATCTCGCACTGGTCGCCGCCTGCCGGCACCGATGTGATGTTCGCCAACGCGATCTTCCAGTGGGTGCCCGATCATCTGTCGCAGTTGAAGCGGCTTGCGCAAGCGCTGCCCGAAGGCGGCGTGCTCGCCGTCCAGATGCCGGACAATCTCGACCAGCCTTCCCATGCGCTGATGCGCGAGGTCGCCGCGCTCGAGCCGTGGCGGGACACGCTCGCCGGCGCGGCCGGCGCGCGTGATCTGTTGCCGCCGCCCGGCACCTACTATGACGCCCTGCAGCCGCTCGCGCGCCGCTTCGACATCTGGCACACGACCTACAATCACATTCTGGACGATGCCGCTGCGGTGGTCGAATGGGTGAAAGGCACCGGCCTGCGTCCGTTCGTCGATCCGCTGGAGAACCAGGAGCGCAAGGAGTTCCTCGATCTCTACAAGGCGCGGATCGCGGAAGTCTATCGCCCGCAGGCCGACGGCAAGGTGCTGTTCGAATTCCGCCGTCTGTTCATGGTGCTGTTGCGCTGACGTGCGCGTCATGCAAAGCTGACAAAAAAATGTCAGCCGGGAAAATCCGCTGCGGTTAATCGCCGCTACAGCCCCCCTCGACAGAATCGGACATCATCGCCAGTTGAAAAGCCCCGTGCTTTTGAACTGGAGTCCTCCTGCCTATGTCGTTGACCCCCGAAACGCCGCTGCCACCTCGCGGAATCGGATTGAAACCGATTCCGCTGCTGATCTTCGGATCGCGCTGGCTGCAATTGCCGCTCTATATCGGCCTGATCGTTGCGCAGGGCGTCTACGCCGTTTTGTTTCTCAAGGAACTCTGGCATCTCATCGCGCATTCGCTCGATTTTACCGAACAGCAGATCATGCTGGTGGTGCTCGGCCTGATCGACGTGGTGATGATCTCGAACCTTCTGGTCATGGTGATCGTCGGCGGCTACGAGACCTTCGTGTCGCGCCTCAATCTTCGCGGTCACCCCGATGAGCCGGAGTGGCTCAGCCACGTCAATGCCAGCGTGCTCAAGATCAAGCTCGCCATGGCGATCATCGGCATCTCGTCGATCCACCTGCTGCGGACCTTCATCGAGGCCGGCAATCTCGGCGCCACCGGCCGCACCACCAACTACACGCCGGAAGGCGTGATGTGGCAGACCATCATTCATGTGGTCTTTATTCTGTCGGCGATCGGTATAGCCTACGTCGATCGTCTATCTAACCTGCCGTCGGACGAAGAAGAGCACGGCGCGCAAAACGGGCATTGATGCACCTATACCGGCGACGAGCATGGATCGGACAACTGGCGTGTGCGCTGGCATGCGCCGTTGTCCTGTGCGCCGGCGCTGCGCCGGTATCCGCCGACGATGGCTTTACACGCTTTGTCGCGTCCCTGTGGCCGGAAGCCCAGAAGGCGGGCGTTTCGCGCGCGACGTTCGATATGGCGACGCGCGGCCTGAAGCCCGATTACAAATTGCCCGATCTGGTGTTGCCGGGCCGCGCGCCGTCGGCGGCGCCGCCGCAGGCGGAGTTCGTGCAGGTCCCGGCCGCTTATGTGAAAGAGGCCACCATCGCACGCCTTGCCGCGCACGGTCAGGGCCTCATGCGTCAGTATCGCGACACGCTCGCGGCGATCGAGCGGCGCTACCATGTGCCCGCGACGATCATCCTCGCGATCTGGGCGCGCGAAACCGACTACGGCCGCTACAAGCTGCCGTATAACGCGGTCACCGTTCTGGCGACGCAGGCTTATGTCGGGCGGCGCAAGGATCAGTTTCGCACCGAGTTCATCCTTGCGCTCAAGATCCTTGAAGAAGGCCACGTCAGGTTGAAGGACATGCGCGCCTCGTGGGCCGGAGCGATGGGACTGACGCAGTTCCTGCCGTCGGAGTTCTACAAGCATGCGGTCGATTTCGACGGCGATGGTCATCGCAATATCTGGACGTCGATTCCGGATGCGCTGGCGTCGGCTGCCCAGCAGCTCGTCAACAAGGGCTGGCAGCCGGGCCTGCGCTGGGCCTATGAAGTCACCGCGCCGCGCAGTGCCGACTGCACGCAAGGCGTGCCCGAGGTGACCAAGCCGATCGGTGAATGGCTGCGCGAGGGATTCGTTCCCGTGCGCGGCCGGCAGTTGAGCGCGGCGGAGAAGGCGCAGAGCGCTTCGCTGTTGCAGCCCGAGGGCATTTACGGACCGTCGTTCCTGACGACGAAGAATTACTTCGTCATCAAGGAATACAATTTCTCCGATCTCTACGTGCTGTTCGTCGGCCATCTCAGTGATCGCATGACCGATCCCAAGCCGTTCGCCACCAAATGGTCGGCGTCGTCGCAGTTGCGCACCGCCGATGTCGAGACGATGCAGGAGCATCTGGCGAAGGTCGGACTTTACAAGGACAAGCTCGACGGCAAGGCGGGTATGCTGACGCGCGCGGCGCTCGGCGCGTATCAGAAGAAAGCCGGTCTCAAGGTGGACTGCTGGCCGAGCACGGACGTGCTGCGCGCGATGCAGGCCGGCCGCTGACGTTTCGTCCGACTATTCGCGCAAACGAAAAGCCCGGCCAACATGGCCGGGCTTTCGCATTCAAGTCCGCCGGATCGGCGGACAACAGATCGGATCAATCGCAGACCTGCACGCGGCGATAGCGCCAGCCGTAGCCATCCCAGAAGCGCTCGCGAACCAGACGGCACGCCGGCTCTTCGACGTAGACCGGGCCGGGGCCGTAGCCATAAACCGGAGCCGGTGCGCTGTTGGCAATCGCCGCGCCGGCGATCGCGCCGCCGAGAATGCCAAGGCCGATGCCGGCCGCAACAGCGCCGCCGCGATCGCGCGCGTTGGCGGCAGGCACGGCGACAGCCAACGAACCTGCGACCGTCGCGACGGCGAGGATCGCGGAAACTACCTTCTTCATGTGGTCTCTCCTCAGATCGCGCCGCAGCCCGGCGCAAGGCGATTGATCGTTCGACATTCCCGCGCGGATGTCCGCTTGGGTCTTGCAGCAGAAACGCTTCGCGCACCGTGCGCAAAGCGCCGAAAACTTGCGGCCGATTATATCAGGATTCTTGAACCGCAATTGTAAAAAACACCCCGGAAAGCGCCATTTTGGAGGCGATCCGGGGTGCTCAATTCAGGCTCGGATGATCAGCGGATCAGTAGCAGACCCGGACGCGGCGAATGCGCCAGCCGTAACCATCCCAGAAGCGCTGACGCTCCCAGCCGCATGGCGGGCCGGCCACGTAAGCGGGGCCGCCGTAATAACCATAGCGCGGGCCATAAGCGTAGGCGCCCGATGCCGCGCCCGCGATCAGAGCACCGGCGGCGAGCCCGCCGATGACGCCGGCCGCGACACGGCCGCCGCGCGCTTCGGCGGGGGCGGGCGCTGCAACGGCGGTGACCGCAAGGGTGGCCGCGGTCGCGATGGCCAGAACGATCTTCTTCATGGCTTCACCTTTCGAATTGTTCACGCTCCAGATAACCAGCGTGCATGATGAAAGTTGCACGTCGCGCTTGAACCGGAACTGAACGGCGCCGCCGCGTTTTTGCCATGATATAAAGATGACGAAAAACACAAAAAATCCGGGCACTGAGGCCCGGATCTGAAACCGATGATCGCCGCCTGTCTGGCGCGATCAGAACAGCGAAGCGTATTGCGTGAGGCCTGCCTTCTGCACCAGGCCCATCGCGACCTGCCTCTGATGGTCGTCGAGGCTTGCGAACAGCGCCGAAGCGGCAGGTGCGAAACGGCGCACGGCGGCCTCGTTGATCTGCGGTTCGCGCGCCAGAGCCCGCAGCGCGCTGGCGACGGCGGGCCAGTATTTTTCCTGGGCGGCCGTGAGTTTGAGCGCCGCGCGATAACGCAGGATCGCCACTTCGCTCATCGCGATCTTGAGCGCCGAAACGCGAACCGGCTTTGCTGCCTCAATGCCCGCATCCTGTGCGAAGGCGGGTGCACTCAAGGCAACAATAATGGCAAACGCGATCGGCAGCTTCCGCATAGCTCTCACTTTGGTTTTCGGGGGATAAAGACCGGCGGGGACGTACGGTCTCTATGTGACGAAAATGCGATTGCTGCGGTTAATATTCGGGAAATCTAAAAATTTCTCCCGCATTAAGCCTAAAGCGATGCGGTTTTCGCTGGCTTTTCAGTGCATCCGCTGCCGCCCGGTAACAAAGCAACATCAATGTTGATCGCCGCGGAAATGCTCCTGGGAGTGACCGCCTCCGGCGGGCAGAGGGCTTCGGGCTTCAGTTTAGACTCGTTCCAGACTGCGGCTTTGATCCCGGCTAGTTTGGAATAGCTAGAAACTGGCGGTTTTGCCTTTGCATCTCGTGACGCAGACACTTAATCGATAGTGAACGTCCTCACAGGTCCTGCCGAACGCAATCCCATGATCGTTTGTTCCTGTAACGTCATTACCGACCACGACGTCCGCAACGCTGTGGCTGAAGCCAGCGATCTGCCCCGTACGGCAGGGCAGGTTTATGGCTGTCTCGGCTGCAGCGCCCAGTGCGGCCGCTGCGCCCGGACCATCCGCCAGATTATGAGCGAAGCACTCGGACCTTGCGCCAAGGCCTGTTGTGAGGGCTGTCCCCACAGCCAGAGCCACAATCATAGCCATAGCCATAGCCATAGCGAGCCGGTCGCGACCGGCTCCGAGCTTCAGCGCCTTTCCATTGCGGCAGCCTGACGTCTTCTGAAAAGCGTCGGAATTTTCCCCAGCCCGTTTTCCGGGACGGAAAGGGGTTGTCGCTGGCTTCGATCTCATTTAGAACGGTTCTAAATTGATTGATGGGAGCCTCCGGTTCCCTGCAGTGGGAGTGCATCATGAAGGGTGATCAAAAGGTCATCGAATACCTTAACAAGGGCCTGCGCAGCGAGCTCACGGCCATCAACCAATACTGGCTGCATTACCGTCTGCTCGACAATTGGGGTCTCAAGGAACTGGCGAAGCAGTGGCGCAAAGAATCCATCGAAGAGATGGTTCACGCCGACCGGTTCACCGACCGTATCCTGTTCCTCGATGGTTTCCCCAACATGCAGGTGCTGGACCCGTTGCGGATCGGCCAGACCGTCAAGGAAATCCTCGAATGCGATCTTGCTGCCGAGCATGGCGCGCGTGACCTCTATCAGGAAGCGGCGACCTACTGCCACAGCGTGAAAGACTACGTCTCGCGCGATCTTTTCGAGAGCCTGATGAAGGACGAGGAAGGCCACATCGATTTCCTCGAGACCCAGCTTGATCTGGTGAAGCGCGTCGGTCTCGAACTCTATACGCAGAAGCACATCGGCGAACTCGATCACGACTGATCGCCCTTGCATGTTGAATATCGAAAGCCCGGAGCGCATGCGCCCCGGGCTTTTGTTTGTCGGGAAAGCGCGCTGCAATCTTCCGCGAAATGATCTAGCCTTCGAGCATAAAATAAGAACTTGGGAGAGACACGATGAGCCAGGACTGGGCGGCGCTGGTTGACGAACTGAATTCGTTGCTGAAGCTGCGCACGATTCCATTCGGCATGAAAATGTTCGCGCGCCGCGAGGACATGGAGGCGATCCCGAAGATTCGTCGGCCGCAGTCGATCCACACCCTCGACCAGATCGTCGGTCAGGCGTCGCGTCTCGGCTGGACTGTCGGCATCACCAGCGACGATCTGGTCGGCGCGCAATGCCGTGCCGTGGTCGGGCTTGGGCAGGCCAAGACCGAAGCGTGGCAGTCGGGAAAACATATGACCGGCGTGTGGTTCTCCACACTCGAGGATGCAAGCGCGCATCAGGCCGCGATGCATTGCGTTCCGGATGGGCAATACGAGGCGCTCGCGGTCGCGCCGCTGTCGTCGGGAAAACTCGATCCGCCGGACATTGCACTTTTCTATGCGACACCCGGTGCGATGATCTATTTCATCAATGGCCTGCAGTGGGCCGGCTACAAGCGGTTCGACTGGAGCGTGGTCGGCGAGTCGGCCTGCGCGGATTCGTGGGGCCGTGCGTTGACGATGCGAACGCCGAGCCTGTCGATCCCCTGTTTCGCCGAGCGGCGCTATGGCGGTGTGCTCGACGAGGAAATGCTGATGGCGACACCGCCTGAGTATCTCGTCAGCGCGATCGCCGGGATGAAGGCACTGTCGAAGAACGGCTTCCGCTATCCGTTCCCGCAATACGGCGTGCAGCAGGATGTGCGCGCGGGCATGGCGGTGAGCTACCCTGACCGCAAATAGCTACGATGCATCCGCTGGCACGAAGCAACGGATGAGGACGTTGCCGCTCTGGTTGACGTACCACACGACCGCTTCGCCGAGCGGATTTCCAGCGTTGCGGATGATAGCGGCGTCCGGCACCTTCCACCACGTTCCCTCGATCGGCACCCAGTAGGCGCCGGCGCGCACGTCGTAGGTGGTGCGGTGACCGTCGGAGATGTCGCAGCACGGGATGCCGTCCGCGTTCTTCACGCCTCTGAACCAGGCGCGGACGTCCTCGGGCACATCGTTGTACTGGCCGCGGTCAAAGCTGTGGGCCGCAGGCGCGACAAGCGCCAGACATATCGCAGAACCGAAGAGGGTGCGCATTTGCATCGGCACCTCCGCGAACGGCCGGAGTTCATGGAATCATCCAGCAGGCTGAGCATCGGACTCGGCTGAGGCGTCTTCAAGGCGAAAGTGTCAGCTCTCACCATTCGTGATTGCCGACACTGTGCGCCGGCGGAGAAATGCAATCCGCCGATTGGCTGATGGTTTGGCGTCAGCGCGAGGCGTTTTCGAGCGTATCGGCCAGCAGCGCCAAGGCGTGTCGGGCGAAGGCGCGCATGTTGGCGACACGGTCGGAATCGCCGGTCTCGAGCGTCACGGTGCGGGCGCTGGCTCCGGCCACCGCCATGCAGGAGTGACCGGCGGCATCGCCGTAGCGGTTGCCGGCTGGTCCGGTGGCGCCGGTTTCGCTCAAGGCCCAGTCGGTGGCGAGCTGTTCGCGCACGCGCTGCGCCAGCAGGGCGGCATAAGGCTCTGTCGCACCGCGCAGACCTTCCATCTGCTCCTTGGTGATCCCGGCAATTGCGGCCCGGGCGCGCGGCGTATAGATCACGCTGCCGCCGCGATAATAGGCCGAAGCGCCGGGCACGGACAGAAGTGCCGCCGAGATCAGGCCGCCGGTTGAGGACTCGGCGACGCCGACGGTTTCGCCGCGCGCGATCAGAAGCGCAGCAATCTTCTCCGCCAGCGGCAGCAGCGTTTGCATTGTGTATCTCCCGGGAATTTTAGGTCAGAGCTGCGTCTTGTAGCGCGCCTCGACCTCGGCTTGTGTTTCCGGTGCGCCGAGACCGGTCTGATCGTGGATGACCTGGCTGATGCTCGGCATATCCTTGCGCGAGATCTGGATTTCGGGCGACCACAGCTTCGAGCGCATCAGCGCCTTGCCGCAGTGGAAATAGCATTCGCTCACCGCGACACGCAGCACCGCGCGCGGCGGCTTGCCGAATTCTTCCATCGTCGCGAGCAGGGCGGCGTCCGTGGTGATGGTGCCGCGTCCGGAGACACGCAGCGTTTCGTCGATGCCTGGTACGAAGAAGATCAGTTGCAGCAGGCCGCTGCCTTCGACGACATTCTTGAAGCTGTCGATGCGATTGTTGCCGGCGCGATCGGGCATCAACACCTCGTTCGGACCGGTGACGTGGATGAAGCCCGGGTTGCCGCCGCGTGGCGACGCATCGGCGCTGTTGTCAGGCCCGCAGGTCGCCAGCACGCAGAACGGCGACAGGCCGATGAAGCGTCGGGCATGGGCGTCGATCGCGGGCCGCGCTTTGGCGATCACGCGTTCAGTCGGGGCGGGATAGATGGCGGCAAGATCGTCAGCGGCGATGTCGGTCACTGCAAGCTCCGGCACGTGTCGTGGTGTCCGCGAGGGTAGCATTGGTGGCCCGCCGAGACAAAGCCGCGATGGCGCCTATCTGAACTGCGCGCGGCACGCGGGGCTGAGTTTGCCGATATTGCGCTCCATGCAGGCTGTGACGCGCTTCACGTTCGGTACCTGATCGCGACAGAATTTCATCGCATCCGCGCGGCAGGCGCGGCGTTGCTCATACGTGCCGGCGGCGCGGCTGGCGTTCGCCATGGCGACGAGCGCGAGCATTGTGAAGACGGGGAGGGCAATGCGGCGGACGGCTGGCAGTGTCATCAGGCACCTGTTGGATTGCGCGGCGTCGGACGTCGCGCAATCGTTGCACATGTGGCGTGTTCGTCAACGCGGCATCGATGCACGCATGGCGATCCGGCTATGACAGTTCGCCGTGCGACGAAGCCGGAATATCGGCGCCGTCGGCAATATACTGCCGGATCTTGTTACGCAGCGTCCGCACGGAGACGCCAAGCACGCGTGCGGCGTGAGTGCGATTGCCGCCGCAATGCGCCAGTGTTTGCAATACCAGTTCGCGCTCGATTTCACTGACGGTGGAGCCGATCAGCCATGGAACGACTTCATTGGGAGCAAGAGCCGGCCAGTGCGGCAACGAGAACTCCGGCGCGCGGAGCGAGTAGTTCTGGGACATCAACGCCCTCCCGATTTGAACACCTGTGCCCCTGCATCGCAGGGCTCACCATCGAGAATTTCCACTTCCCAGCCCAACTCCCAGCCCATGGGAAGCGTGGGCGCGGTTGGTTAACAAAGTCTTAACAAGGTAGCTAAATGCCGTTCGCCATCCATGTCCATGCGAGTGGCGCATATCTCCGGGCGCGAATTTCCGAGCCCGCCTGCGCGTCACGTCAGCACGAGAACGCAGCGATTTCGCGCTAGCCGTCGGCACGAACGGCCACGCTGCCTCCCGCCGTCGGTACGGCGCCGGAGCGTCGGCGCCAAGCATCCTGCGCCACCATGCCGATTGCCATCGCCACGACGAAGACGATCACCGGCAGGCTGAGCCCTGCAAGATTGACCAGCGCCGGGCCGGGACACAGGCCGACGAGGCCCCAACCGACTCCAAACAGTGCGGCACCACCGGCCAGGCGTGCGTCGATGTCGCCGCGCGTTGGCCACAGGCTGCGTGCAGTCAGAACCGGCGCATCACGCCGCCTCGCCAGTGCGTATCCGATGCTCGTCACCGCAACGGCGCCGGCCATGACGAACGCGAGTGTCGCATCCCATGCGCCGAAAATATCCAGAAAGCCGAGCACCTTTTCAGGCTGGGTCATGCCGGAAATCAGCAGACCCGCACCGAACAGGAGGCCGCAGCCAAAGCAGGCGAAAAGGAGAGGCATGACGCTATCCTCCAAAACCATGGCGGACGATCGCCACCGTTGCGATCGCCGCGACCATGAAAATCACCGTCGCGACAATCGAGCGCCCCGACAGGCGAGCGATGCCGCAGACGCCGTGGCCCGACGTGCAGCCGCTGCCCATGCGGGTGCCGAATCCCACCAGCAGCCCGGCGATTGCGACCAGCGTCAGGCTGGCCGGCATGACCGGCGCGGGAAGTGGCGCGCCGCCGAGCGCGGCGATGAGGGGTGCCGCGATTAGTCCAGCGATGAAAGCAACGCGCCAGCCGCGGTCGCCGACAGCCGGCGCAAGCAGGCCGCCGAAAATGCCGCTGATGCCGGCAATGCGGCCGGCGAGCAGCATCAGGAGCGCGGACGCAAGGCCGATCAGCGCGCCGCCGATCAGGCCGGAGAGAGGTGTGAAATTGTGCATGACGATCACCTCATGGTTGTGGCGGAATTGTAGTCCCATGCGGGCCGAGAGGCATCAGCGAATGCAGGCCTCCGGTCTCCGGAGCGCGGGAGGCCGCTGAAACCCACCATTCCAATTGCGCCGCGCTGCAACCCGGCTACGCTGCCTTTGACCGAATCATTTGCACGTTATCCACATCCACGCCGGGAGGTTCACCATGCGGTTTCCATCCGTCCTTCGCTCGCCGCTGATCGCCGTCGCGGCCATGCTCGGCCTTGTGCTGTCGTCCGCCGCTCATGCCGACAGCGGCACGGTGCGCCTCACCATCTACAAGGGTGGCTGGTTCATCGGTGGTTCGGGCGGCGGCGGCACGCTGACGTTCCGGGGCCGGAGCTATCCGCTGTCGGTGGGCGGCATCGATGCCGGTCTCGTGTTCGGCGGTTCGAAGACCGTGCTGCGCGGCCGGGTACGCAACATCAATCGGCCGTCCGATGTCGCCGGGGTGTATGGCGCGGCCGGCGCGGGCCTTGCCATCGGTGGCGGCGCACGCGCCATCGTGCTTAGTAATCAGAAGGGCGCGGTGCTTGAGATGACCGGCCGCCAGTTCGGCCTGATGGCCAACGCCGATCTCAGCGGCCTCGCGATTACGCTGAAGTAGGGGGCTTGGCGTCGACGAGCGCCGTCAAGGCGCCAGCGACGCGACACCTTCGATCTCGATCAGCATTTGCGGACTGGGCAGGGCGTGCACCACGCAGGTGGTGCGCGCGGGATAAGGCGCGGGACCGAACGCCTCGGCATAAAGCTTGTTCATGGCGGCGACGTCCGAGGCGCGCGTCAGCAATACATTGACCTTGACGAGATGACGCATCGTTGCCCCGGCCTCGCTCAGGACGCGGGTGATGTTGGCGATCACATTGGCGAACTGGGCTTCGAAATTTTCCGGCAGCACGCCGTTGCTGTCGAAGCCGGGCATGCCCGAGATGAACAGCAGATCGCCGGTCCGCGCGGCGAACGACAGCGGCGGGGCCTTGATGCCGGCAGGGGCAAAAATGTGCGTGATCGACATGGCAAAATCCTTCCGCGTTGGCCGGTCTGGCGCCGGGGATAACGGCTAGATTTTAGCGCCCCGGTTGTAACTGTCGATCAGTTGATTGTAGTCGCGGAGTAGCCGTTGTGGTGAGCCTTCCACCATCCACCCGCTTCCGGCGTTGAGCATCATCCGATCGCCCTGGCTGTATGGCGTCTTGTCGCGAACGCGGCGCATGAGCTGCTTCGACGTCGTCAGATAGGATTTGGCATTGCTGAGGAAGATCGAGCCGATCTTGACATCGCCGTCCTTGCCCGACGCGTCCTCCATCGCCTTGACCGCGGCCTCGTAGTCGTTCAGCGCCTGCGTGATCGCGGCGATGTCGGGCTTGTCGGTGTCCTGCGTCCGCAGCACGCGCTTGGCCTTAATCATCAGGGCCTCGACGTGATAGCGCACCTTGCGGCCTTCCTTGCTTTCGATCTCGGCAAGGCGTTCCGCCGCGCGCTTGTCGTTGACGATCTCGACGCCGGCGCGCAGCTTCCTGTCGGCGCTGGCGAAGGTATCCCACGCGGCGACCAGGCGCGGATGCAGGGCCTTGCCCTTGGCCATCCTGTCATCCTTGTAGTTCTCCTGCGTGTAGTAGTCGTCGGCTTCCTTCAGCAACGGCTCGAGTTTCGATACCGCATCGGCATAGGCCGATGCTGCGGTTTCAAGCTCGGCATCGTGCGGCTCCAGCGTGTTGGCTTTCTCGACGTTCCTGCGGCAGTCCGAGGTATCGTAGATGGTGTAGGTGCCGTAGATGATCCGTTCCTTGCCGGTCGGCCCGCTTTTCTTCGCCCAGCTGAAATAGCGCGCGCGGGAATCATAGGCGCGGGACGACAGGCGATTGATGCAACCAACATAGGCGTTGATTTTCTCGACCGCAGATTTGTCCTGCGCGGCGGCCGGAAAAAGCGACGTGGTGAAAAGTGCTGCGCCCAGCATGGTGAAGCCGACGATGGACAGCGCCTTCATGGTGATACCCCCAAGGTGTCATAGCAACGGCTGCGGGAACATCTCGTGCGCAGGAGATCATAGCGTGGCGGGCTACGCGGCTGCCACAGGCTTCGTCGCGTGCCGTGGAAAAAGGTTCAATGAAAGAGGCGCACGGCGGAATGGGAAGCGCCCCGCGACGATGAATCCGAACATCACCCCCTCAAGATCTTCTCCATCGCTTTGCCCTTCGCCAGTTCGTCGATCAGTTTATCGAGATAACGGATTTCCTGCATCAACGGCTCCTTGATCTCCTCGACGCGGACGCCACAGATCACGCCCTTGATCAAGCCACGCGACGAATTCAGTTGAGGGGCCTCGGCAAAGAACGTCTCGAAGTTAGTCTGTTTCTTCAGTTGGGCGTCCAGGCCCTTCTGGCTATAGCCGGTCAGCCAGCGAATGATGTAATCGACTTCCTTTTTCGTGCGTCCCTTTTTCTCCGCCTTGGCAACGTAAAGCGGATAGACGCTTGCGAAGCTCATGGCATAGATCCGATGGTTGCTCATCCGATTTGCTCGATCTGGCTGCTGCACTTCAATTCGGCCTAGGCGTTCTTCTTGTCTTTCTTCCGCTTCTTCTTGTTCTTCTTGCCCGGTTCGTCGCTGATGTTGTCGTCGTGATGTTCGTTTGCATCAAGCGCGCGTGCGGCGAGTTCAGCAACATGGCGTGCAGCCGCTTCCTGCGCCTCGCGCTCCCTTGCTTCGCGTTCGCGTCTGTTGCGATGCTCCTCCCACGCCCCGAAGATGGTTTCGAGCCATGGCAGGATTTCCTCGAAGGAGGGCAGGCGGCCGGGCGGTCCCTGTTCGCCGCGCGGACCTTGCACGCCTGTCGCGCCCGGTTTGCCTTGCGGCCCTTCGGCGCCGCGTGGGCCTTGCGGACCTGCGGCACCTTGCTTGCCCTGCGCGCCGGCTTTGCCGTCCACACCGGGCTTGCCCTGCAATCCTTGTTTCCCTTGTGGCCCCGCCTTGCCCGGCAGGCCAGGCTTGCCGCGTGGACCTTCCGGCCCGATGCGGCCCGGATGGCCCTGCGGGCCGGGACGCCCGGGCTTGCCTTGCGGTCCCTGCGGTCCGCGCCGCGCCTGTCGTGAAGTTTCATCAGCCACGTGCGTACTCCAATGCTTCTGCGCTGCGCCTTTTTAACAGCGTTTTTGCAACCGCTTCAATTCGGCGATTATGACAACAACGGTTCGGTAATTGTGACACCGCGCTGCTGCGCACCGGCATTAACGAAAAAGGCCGGAGAAAACTCCGGCCTTCATCGTTGCAGATATGGAAAAACAGCGTGTCACAACGCCTTGTTGCTGTCCTTCACCGCATCGGCTTCGACGTAGACATTGCCGCCCATCTTCAAAAACTTCTCGCTCATCTGGGCCATGCCGTCTTCGATGGTGCCCTTGATCGACATGCCGACCGATGACGGGCCGCCGGTCGGATAGAGCGCGGCCTTCTCGTTGTCGCCGAGCGAGGCGGCATAATCGCGCACGTCCTGCGTGATCTTCATCGAGCAGAACTTCGGGCCGCACATCGAACAGAAATGCGCGACCTTGTGGGCTTCCTTCGGCAGCGTCTCGTCGTGGAAGGCGAGCGCGGTCTCCGGATCGAGGCCGAGGTTGAACTGGTCTTGCCAGCGGAAGTCGAAACGCGCGCGGGAGAGCGCGTCGTCGCGCAGTTGCGCCGCGGGGTGGCCCTTGGCGAGATCGGAGGCGTGCGCCGAGATCTTGTAGGTGACCACGCCGACCTTGACGTCGTCGCGGTTCGGCAGGCCGAGATGCTCCTTCGGCGTCACGTAGCACAGCATCGCGCAGCCGAACCAGCCGATCATTGCTGCACCAATGCCCGAGGTGATGTGATCGTAGCCCGGCGCGATGTCGGTGGTCAGCGGCCCAAGGGTATAGAACGGCGCTTCGCCGCACTCTTTAAGCTGCTTATCCATGTTGATCTTGATCTTGTGCATCGGCACGTGGCCGGGGCCTTCGATCATCACCTGGCAGCCCTTGTCCCAAGCGATCTTGGTGAGTTCGCCGAGGGTTTCGAGTTCGGCAAACTGCGCGCGGTCGTTGGCGTCGGCGATCGAGCCGGGGCGCAGGCCGTCGCCGAGCGAGAACGAGACGTCATACTTGCGCATGATGTCGCAGATTTCCTCGAAGTGGGTGTAGAGGAAACTCTCCTTGTGATGAGCCAGGCACCACTTGGCCATGATCGAGCCGCCGCGCGACACGATTCCGGTGACGCGGTCCGCGGTGAGGTGGATGTAGGGCAGGCGCACACCGGCGTGGATGGTGAAGTAATCGACGCCCTGCTCGCACTGCTCGATCAGCGTGTCCTTGTAGAGTTCCCAGGTCAGTTTGACCGGATCGCCGTTGCACTTCTCCAGCGCCTGATAGATCGGCACGGTGCCGATCGGGATCGGCGCGTTACGCAAAATCCACTCGCGGGTGGTGTGGATGTTGCGGCCGGTGGAGAGGTCCATCACCGTGTCTGCGCCCCAGCGGATCGCCCACACCATCTTGTCCACTTCCTCTTCGACCGAGGAAGTGACGGCGCTGTTGCCGATGTTGGCGTTGATCTTGGTCAGGAAGTTGCGGCCGATGATCATCGGCTCGAGTTCAGCATGGTTGATGTTGCTCGGAATGATGGCGCGACCGCGTGCAATTTCGCTGCGCACGAATTCCGGGGTGATGAACGCCGGGATTTCCGCGCCGAAGCTCTCGCCGTCCTTCAGCGCCTGTTCGGCGCGTTCGAGCTGCTGCTTGCGGCCGAGGTTCTCGCGCTCGGCGACATAGATCATCTCCTTGGTGATGATGCCGGCGCGGGCGAATTCAAGCTGGGTGATCATGTGACCGTCGAGGCCGCGCACGGGCTTGTGGTGCGCCTTGAACGCGGCGGCGGCATGGGCGGTGCCGACGTTGCCGTTGTCCTCGGGCTTGATGTCACGGCCTTCGTATTCCTCGACGCCGCCGCGCTCCTTCACCCACTCCAAACGCGTGCGAGGAAGGCCGGCATTAACGTCGATCAGCACGTTCGGATCGGAGTAGGGGCCCGATGTGTCGTAGACCGGCAGGTTCGGCTCCTTCGCTTCCGGTGACAGGATGATCTCGCGCAGCGGCACGCGCAGGTCGGGCGCGGCCTCGGGCGTCGCGTAAATCTTGCGCGACGACGGCAGCGGTCCGGTGGTGACGGCGGGTTTGATGTCGGCAGTTGCGACAGGCTTGTTCATGGTGGTCCTCCCGTTCGGGTCAAATTCAGTGCAGATATCCAAAGAGACAGAAAAGCAGTCCGGCGATGGTCCATGCGCCGCCGGCAATCCAGGGCATTTGCGGCCGCCGCACCATGGTGCGGCCGCGCGTCATCACGAATTGCGGAGCGATCACGCGTACGGCGCTGGTGATGGCGACGATCCATCCGAACAGCGTGATCATCAGCCGTCCGTCGGCAGCCCACACATTGTGCACGAGGATGATGGCGACGCCGGCCGGCAGGATGATGAGCCCGCTGAGGAAGATCAGCGCGCGGCTTTCGACGAATTCCTGCGCCAGTTCGCGGAAGCCGCGCTGATTGAACAGCACGGCGAGGCCGGCGACGATCATCACCGGTCCGATCAATCTGGCGAGGAAGATCGAGGTTTGCATCGTCGTGGTCCTATGCGGCCTGCCGCGGCGTCTGGAGCCAGGCGCGCACCCGTGCATCGGGGTCAGCGTTCTGGGTGACGTCGCTGACAACGGCGATGGAGTCGGCGCCGGCGGCGAAAATCTCCGGCGCGTGTTCGAGCTTGATGCCGCCGATGGCAACCAGCGGGATCGAACCGATGCGCTTCTTCCATTCGGTGATCTTCGGGATGCCCTGCGGCGCAAAGCGCATCGATTTCAGCGTGGTGAAGAAGATCGGCCCAAGCGCCACGTAGTCGGGCTTGACGCCCAGCGCATTGGTCAGTTCGTCGTCGTCATGGGTCGAGACGCCGAGCGTGAGGTTCGCGCGGCGGATGGCGTCGATGTCGGCCTCGGCAAGGTCTTCCTGGCCGAGATGCAGATGCTGCGCGCCGGCTTCGATCGCCGCGCGCCAGTAATCGTTGACCACAAGCTTGGTCGTGGTGCTCTTGATCGCATTGAGCGCGTCACGCACCAGCGTCAATGCGGCCGCGTCGTCGAGGTCCTTCGTGCGCAGTTGCACGGTGCCGACGCCAAGCTTCGCCAGACGCGACACCCACGCGACGCTATCGACCACGGGATAGAAAGGATCAGGATACGGCATGCCAGAACGGTGTCCCAACGACAGGGGTTGACGGAGAAGCGAAGTCGCGCGCCTGCATCAGGCCCGCGGTGAAACCGGCGCGGCCGGCTTCGATGGCGAGGCGGAAGGCGCTGGCCATGGCGACCGGATCGTCGGCCTTGGCGATAGCGGTGTTGAGCAACACGGCGTCGAAGCCGAGTTCGAGCGCAGCGGCGGCGTGGCTCGGCGCGCCGATGCCGGCGTCAACCACCAGCGTGATGTCGGACAGGCGGGCGCGCAGCAATTTCAGCGCCGCGCGGTTGACGATGCCGCGCGCGCTGCCGATCGGCGATGCCCACGGCATCACCACGCGGCAGCCGGCATCGACGAGGCGCTGCGCGACGCTGAGGTCCTCGGTGCAATAAGGGAATACTTCGAAGCCGTCCTTGATCAGGATGGTGGCGGCCTCGACCAGCCCGATCACGTCAGGCTGCAGGGTTTCGTCGTCGGCAATGACTTCGAGTTTCACCCACGATGTACCGAACAATTCGCGCGCGAGCTTCGCCGTGGTCACGGCTTCGCGCACGCTCTTGCAGCCGGCAGTGTTGGGCAGCACAGTGACGCCGAGTTCGCGGATCAGCGACCAGAACTGGTCGCCGGTCTTGCCGCCGGCGCTCTCGCGACGCACCGATACGGTGACGATCTCGCTGCCGGACGCACGGATGGCATCCTGCATGATCTTCGGCGACGGATAGAGTGCGCTGCCGATCAGAAGGCGCGAGGAAAATTCGCGGCCGTAGAAATTGACTTTGGCTGATGTCGTCACGTCACCCTCCCTGCCGAGGCGTGAGGATTTCGACCGCATCGTTGTCGTTGAGCACGGTCTCGGCCCAGCGCGCGCGGGGCACCACGTCGTAGTTCACCGCCACCGCGAGATGGGTGCCCTCGTAGTCGAGTTCGGCCAACAGGGCGTCGACGCGCGTGGCCTTGGTTTCGTGGCGCTCGCCGTTGACGATCAGGAACATTGCATCACCTCGTTATCGATCTCGCCGCGCTGGACATAGTTCAGCGTCAGCTCCGCCAGCGCGGGCGCCAGCAGGAAACCGTGGCGATAGAGTCCATTGACGGAAATCCGCTGCCCGTCGATGACGATCCGCGGCAGATTGTCGGGCAGGGCGGGCCGCAACCCCGCACCCACCTCGAGAATGCGCGCCTCGCCGAATGCCGAATGGACCGCGTAAGCCGCGCTCAGAAGTTCGAGCGCCGAGCGCACGCTGACGCCGCGATCGCCGCTTTCGATCGAGGTCGCGCCGATCATGAAGCGGTTGTCGCCGCGCGGAATGATGTAGAGCGGCCAGCGCGGATGGATCAGCCTTACCGGGCGCGACAGCGAGACCTCGTCAGTCTCGATGATGATCATCTCGCCCTTGACGCCGCGCAGGTCGGGAAAAGCATCGCGCGCAGCCATGCCGCGGCAGTCGATGACGATGCCGCCATCTATCGTCAGCGCCGCTGGTTCGCACTCGCTTTCGAAACGAATGGTCGCGCCGGATGCGGTGATCTGGCGATGGAGCTGCGGGAGTGCGCGGCGCGGTTCGACATGGCCCTCGGCCGGGAAGAACAGGCCTTCGCGGAAGCGGCCGTCGAGCGACGGCTCGATCTGCGCGATTTCATCGGCGTTCAGGTGGCGATGTTCGGGTGTCAGCCGCGCGAAGCGGTCGAAATCGTTGCGGTCGCGCGGATGCGACACCACCAGCGAGCCGTTGAACGGCGTTTCCGGCAGCGCGTCGCGCCACAGGTCGAGCGATCGCACGCCGAGCCGCGTGATGACCGGTTCGGAATCCTCGGCTTCGCAATAGGGGGCGAGCATGCCGCCGGCCCAGTGGCTGGTGGCGAGCGTCATCGCCGCGGTGTCGCGCTCATACAGCGTGACGGAATAGCCGGCCCTGGCGAACAGCAAGGCATGCCAACTGCCGGCAACGCCTGCACCGACAATGCTAACGGGAATCTCTCCGCGAGGAGATTGCGTGGTCTGAAACATCCCTGTCCCTTCGCCGGCATGACCCGGATCAGGTTCAAAGGGTCACCGCGCTCTCGCGACTGCGACTATGCGGTATCTCAGCTCCATTGCAGGAGCCCCCCTCGGAACAGCCTCTATGTTATGCCGCGCGCTCTTCATGTCAATGTCATGTGCTGCTCTCGTTTCGCCGATTTGGCCTTCCGAATCAGCAATGCTTTGGCGCAGGCTTGGAGGCGGCGCCAGTTGGCCCGCAATTTGCTCTGTTCAGGGAGTCGTAAGTCTGTCGCGTAAAGCAGCTAGAGGGCCTAAGCGATTGAGCTGAAACCTTTTCGGCTCGGTCGCGTTAGACGCCACGAAATCCGGTGCTGAGGGCTTCACTATGTCGGACAGCTATATCATCGAGGTCAGTTCGGAACCCGCGGGCATTGTCGTTCGCGACAAGGCCGGGTTCCGGTTTTTCGCCGCGACACATCGTTTCAATCCGCTGGAGGGCCGGCTGTTTCGCAGCGCCCGCGAGGCGGAACGCGTGGCGCGGGAGCTGATGACCAGCAAAACCACCGCGCCTGCGACAACCTGAGCGTCCACGACACCGCATTTTGTGATCGTTTTCGGGGCAGTATTGCCCAAGGAAAAGGCCGGGCTCGTCCCGGCCTTTTGTCTACATGAAGCGATCAGCGCGAGCAGAATTCAGGCCAACACCGGATAGTCGGTATAGCCCTTGGCGCCGCCGCCATAGAACGTGGCCTTGTCCGGCGTGTTGAGTTCCGCCCCGCGCTTGAGCCGTTCGACCAGATCGGGATTCGAAATGAACAGCTTGCCGAATGCGATCAGGTCGGCCTCGTTCGCCGCCAGCACCTTGTTGGCCAGCGCGAGATCATAGCCGTTGTTGGCGATATAGGTGCCGCTGAAGCGTTTGCGCAGGCTGGCGTAGTCGAACGGTGCAATGTCGCGAGGACCGCCGGTCGCGCCTTCGATCACGTGGATGTAGATCAGTTTCAGCGCATTCAGCCCATCGACGATGTAATCGAATAGCGGCTGCGGGTTCGAATCGGAGATGTCGTTGGCCGGGGTCACCGGCGAGATGCGGATGCCGGTGCGATCGGCGCCGACTTCGCCGGACACTGCTTTTGCGACCTCAAGCATCAGCCGCGCGCGGTTTTCGATCGAACCGCCATAGGCGTCGGCGCGTTTGTTGGCGCCATCCTTGGCGAATTGATCGAGCAAATAGCCGTTGGCACCGTGGATTTCGACGCCATCGAAGCCGGCAGCGATGGCGTTGGCCGCGCCGCGCCGGAAGCTGTCGATGATGCCGGGGATTTCGTCGAGCGTCAGCGGACGCGGTTCGGAAACGTCGGTGAATGCGCCGCCAACGAAAGTCTTGCCGTTGGCGCGGACCGCGGACGGCGCAACCGGCGCGCCGCCATCGGGCTGCAGCGTGGTGTGCGATATGCGCCCGACATGCCAGAGCTGGAGATAGATGTGGCCGCCGCGTTCATGGACGCGATCGGTGACCTTGCGCCATCCCGCGACCTGTTCCTTTGAGTAGATGCCGGGGGTGTCCTGATAACCCTGCCCCTGCTGCGATACCTGGCTCGCCTCGGTGATCAGCAATCCGGCCGATGCACGCTGGCCGTAATAATCGACGGCGAGGGGATTGGGCACGAAGCCCTCGACGGCGCGGTTGCGCGTGAGCGGCGCCATTACCGTGCGGTTGGACAGAGTGATCGCGCCAAGCTTGTAGGGTTCAAACAGTTTCGATGCGGACATGTGTCGCTTCCGTTTCGGATTTCAATGCAACTGCATCTAAGCCGGTCCGGAAGTGCAAACAAGACGTCGCCCGCACATTGTGCCTATGCATCGCGCTGAATGCCAGCCAGGTGGCCGCCATCGAGAAATAGGGTGTGCGCGTTCACGTAGGATGATTCGTTCGACATCAGGAACAATGCAGCATAAGCCACCTCCCAGCCGGTGCCTTGACGGCCAAAAGGTACTGTCAGAGCCCGGTCGGCGCGCTTGCGGCTGGCATCCCGGCCCATCGGGGTATCCATGAATCCCGGGGCGATCACATTACAGCGAATGCCCTTCGGCTCGCCGGCGCGGGCGATGGCGCGGCCGAGAGCGATCTGCGCGGCCTTGGACGATTCGTAGGCCGGGTTGCGGCCGCCCGCGCGCTGGCTTGCCAGCGACGACATCAGGATGATGGCGCTGCCCGGTGCGAGAACGGGCAACGCCTTCTGCGCGAACAGCATGTGGCTGCGCACATTCACGGCGAACACTTCGTCCCACAATTCCGGCGTCTGGTTTTCGAGGCCGAACGTCTTGGAAATTCCAACGTTAAGCACGAGGCCATCGAGTCCGCCGAGTTGTTTCGTGCAACGTTCCAGCGCCGGGCTGATCGCATCGGCGTCGCTGACGTCGGCGACATCGGCAAACGCAACGCCGCCTTCGGCCTTGATCTGCGCGCAGGTGTCCCCGGCAGCCTCCTTCACTGCATCGAGACAGGCGATGGTCGCGCCCTCGCGCGCGAACAGTACGCTGATGGCGCGGCCGTTGCCGATCGGCGGATCCTCGTCGATCACCTTGCGCTGGCCACCGCCGACCACGAGAATTCTGCGGCCCCTTAATCGTCCGCGCGCTGGGGCCTGACCCAATGTTTCGGGATGGATCGAGGCGGATGGATCGAGTTGCTGCGGCGTGTGAGTGGTAGCCGACATGGGCGTTCCTCTTCTTGTTTTGATTGTCAGTTCGACGAATACTTCACCTTTCCGTCGGGCATGGCCTGCGGCTCGATATCGACCTCGAAATTTTCGAGGAAGCGGCTGACCATCATGTAGAAGCCGATGGTCAGCGTCAGTTCGGCCATGCGGCGGTGATCGAGCTGCGCCAGCAACTCGTCGAACAATGCTGTGGACGCCTTGACGTTGGCCACCACGTCATCGGTGTAGCGGATCACCAGCTTCTCCAGCGGCGAGAAGGCGTCGCTGTCCGGCTGGTTGGTTTCCAGCGCCGCGATCTTGGCGTCCGACACGCCGACATTGCGCGCGACGCGCTTGTGCTGATGGGTCTCATAAGTTGCCTTGCTGAGAAAGCCGACCCGCAGGATTGCGATCTCGCGCAACACCGGATCAATCGCGCTGTCGCGCAGGATAGCGCCGCCCATCTTGAGGAAGCCCGGCGCAACCGTGGTTGCGTGGGGAAGCATGCGATAGAGATTGAGCGGATGCCGAACTTTCAGCAGGTCCTGAAGTTCGGCCGGCGCCTCGTCCATGTCGAAATAGGGAATGCGGCCCACATGTGTCTCCTTGCGTTTCCTGCTGCTGTGAACGCAGCTTGGCGCGCATCAAACAGGCGCGGGCCGCCATTGGCAACGCCGCGATGCTTTGGAGACGTTGTGCGTTCTGTTCAGCGCAACGATTGCGGGCCGGTGGATCGTTCTCGCGTCACCGGGCCGCCGCGCATTCGCGCCAGCAGATCGGCGGTCGGCCAGGCGTCGGCAGGCATCCCGAACTTGACCTGCATCGCCTTCACCGCGATGCGGGTCTGCTGGCCGAGCACGCCATCGATCTTGCCAACGTCGTAACCCGCACGCGCCAGCAACTGCTGCAGCGCGCGCAGGTCATTGTGCGACAACTGCTCGACCTGCGCAGCCGGCTTGCGCATTGGCGCTGCGCCCGCGATGCGGGTGGCAAGATAGGCCGCGGTGGTGGCGTAGATCAGCGAGTTATTCCACTCGGTGTAGGCATCGAAATTCGGATAGGCGAGAAACGCCGGACCATGGCGGCCCATCGGCAGCAGCACCGACGCCGGCAGATTGTCGTTCGGCAGCGGCCGCCCATCGGCAAGTGTCACGCCCCATGCCGCCCATTTCGACCGCGGATGCTGGATCGCGAGGTCGGTCTGGTCCCACGGCAGATTGGCCGGCACGCGGATTTCCTGCAGCCAGGGCTGGCCACGCTTCCACTTCAATCCCGTGGCGATGTAGTTGGCGGTCGAGCCGATCACGTCGGGCGCGCTGCGCAGCAGGTCGCGATGGCCGTCGCCGTCATAATCGACGGCATAGTCATAGTAATGGCGTGGCAGGAACTGGGTCTGGCCAAGTTCGCCGGCCCATGAGCCGATCATCGCCTGCGGCGAGAGATCGCCGCGATCAATGATCTTCAGCGCGGCGATGGTCTCGTCATGAAACATTTGCGCGCGGCGGCAGTCGTAGGCCAGCGATACCAGCGAGCGCAGTGTCGGCAGCTTGCCTTGCACTGCGCCGAAGTCACTCTCCAGCGCCCAGAACGCGGTGATCACCTCCGGCGGCACGCCGTATTCCTTCTCGGCGCGGGCGAAGGCCTGCGCGTAGGTCTTGATCAGTTTCTGTCCCCGGATGCGCCGTGACTCAGAGGCCATGCGCCCGGCGAACTGGGTGAAAAGCTGGCCGAACACCCGCTGTCCGCGATCGCGGTTCACGATGCTCTGATCGTAGACCATGAAAGGCGAGGCTTCCGCGATGGCGCGCCGTGAGACGCCGGCCTTCAGCGCGTCGCTCTTCAGGGTGTCGAGAAACTGCGCAAAGCTCATGCCATTGTGACAGCGCGCGCCGCTTTGCGCGAGAGCGGGGGAGGTTGCGACAGAGGCAGCGAGCGAAATGGTGACGGCAGCGATTGCGGCTGTCCTTCCTGGGGTCGAAAAACGCGCCATCGCGTCAGCCTCCGTCGTCTGTCAGATTACCGAATTGTCATGCCTGGCGAATCCCAAGCGTCACGTTTGACCGCGCCATCAAACAAGACGCGGATGGCCGGGACAAGCCCGGCCATGACACCGAACCGTCATGTGATCTGAAAGCCTCACAACTCCCTTGCATTGCTGAATGCAAACGATGTCACCCGGCGCGTGTTTTCGTCGAGGATCAGCGTGCGGGTCAGCGGCGGTTCGGCGCGCTGGCTGCAGTTCTCGCGCTCGCACAGGCGGCAGTTGACGCCAATCGGTGTTCCCGGCGCCTTATCGAGATCGAGTCCGGCCGCATAGACCAGTTTGGATGCGTGGCGGATCTCGCAACCCAGGCCGATGGCAAAGCGCGGTTGCGGTTGCGGATAGGGCACGGCGGCCCGGCGCACCATCTGCGCGAGCGAGAAATAGCGGCTGCCGTCGGGCAGTTCGATGATCTGCTGAAGCATCCTGTCCGGCGTGTCGAAGGTGGAATGCACGTTCCACAGCGGGCAGGTGCCGCCGAATTTTGAGAACGGGAACGTGCCCGATGAAAACCGCTTCGAGACGTTGCCGGCGTTATCGACGCGCAGCATGAAGAACGGCACGCCGCGCGCGTTCGGCCGTTGCAGGGTTGTCAGGCGATGGCATACCTGTTCGAAGCCGACATTGAAGCGCTGGCCGAGCACCTGCAAATCGTAGCCGAGGTCTTCGGCGGCGGCGTGGAACGGCGCATAAGGCATCATCACCGCCGCAGCATAGTAGTTCGCCAGCGTGATGCGATAGAGCCGCCGCGCGGTATCGTCCAGCGGACCGGCGCGATTGACGATGCTTTCCATCATTGGACTGCATTCGGCGAGCGCTACCTGGATCGCGAGCTGGAACACGCGGCCGGGCCCATCGACCAGTTCGGAGAGCAGCACCTGGCGGCGATGGCGATCCCAGCGCCGCAGCGTCTCGCGCATCACATCCACAGGCATGATGCGCACCGTGGTCGAGTGGCGCTCGCGCAGGCGCTCGCTCAGCGCAGCGAACAGATCGTGCGACGAGGCGACGTCGATTTCATCGCGCAGGGTTTCGGCCGCGGATTCGAGTTCGGGAAAGTAGTTGCGGTTGGCCTCGATCAGATCGCGCACGCGCTCGATCGGGTTGGCTTCATAGCGCGTGCCGGCGGTTTCATCGCGATCGGCGAACTGCGCGGCGGCCATGGTCTCCCCGCGCCGCGCTTCGGTGTAGGCGGCATAAAGTCGCTGTAGCGCATGGGTGATGCCGGGGCACAGCTCGGCGAGGTCGCGCAGTTCCTGCTTCGGCAAGTCGATCTGGCGAAACAATGGATCGGAAAAGACTTCGTTCAGTTCGGCGAAGAAGCGGTCCTCGTCGGCGGTGGCGAGATCGCGCAGGTCGAGATCATAGGTTTCGGCGAGGCGCAGCAGGATCTGCGCCGTTACCGGGCGCTGGTTGCGTTCGATCAGGTTGACGTAGCTCGGCGAGATACCCAGCCCTTCGGCGATCTGGGTCTGCGACAGGCCAAGCTGTTGGCGAATCCGCCGGAATCGCGGGCCGACGAACAGCTTTTTTCCCGAATCCGAGGCCATGACCTCACTCCGTTCCGGATTTTTACAAAATTTACAAATTCACATCTATTACATGTAGTGATGTTACATGACATCATCATTCAATTACAAGCTGTCTGTACGAATTTCCCGGAGTCGCGTTTAACTCCTGTCACGTTCTCGCAACGCAATGTCACGAATGTGGATAGGAACTGTTATGAATTACCAGACGCGCAACATCACCGACCACGCGATCCAGGGTCCTTCCTCCTATCAGGAAGAGATCAAGGCGGCCGAAGTCCTCCTCAAGGACCATCCAGCCTGGAACGGCGTGACCGCCGAGGCTGTCGCGCGGATGCGCCTGCAGAACCGTTTCAAGACCGGCCTTGACGTCGCCCGTTACACCGCGGACGTGATGCGCGCCGACATGGCGGCTTATGACGCCGACCCGACCAAGTACACCCAGTCGCTCGGTTGCTGGCATGGCTTCATCGCGCAGCAGAAGCTGATCTCGATCAAGAAGCATTTTGCCGGCAAGACCGATCGCCGCTACCTGTACCTGTCCGGCTGGATGATCGCGGCGCTGCGCTCCGAGTTCGGTCCGCTTCCGGATCAGTCCATGCACGAGAAGACCTCGGTTCCGGCGCTGATCGAAGAACTGTACACCTTCCTGCGTCAGGCCGATTCACGGGAACTCAACGACATCTTCCGCGAGATCGATGCTGCGCGTAAGGCCGGCGACAAGGCCAAGGAAGCGGCGCTGATCGAGAAGGTCGACAATTTCCAGACCCACGTCGTGCCGGTGATCGCCGACATCGACGCGGGCTTCGGCAACGCAGAAGCGACCTATCTGCTCGCCAAGAAGATGATCGAGGCGGGTGCCTGCGCCCTGCAGATCGAAAACCAGGTGTCGGACGAAAAGCAGTGCGGCCATCAGGACGGCAAAGTCACCGTGCCGCATGAAGTGTTCATCGCGAAGATCCGCGCTTGCCGTCACGCGTTCCTGGAAATGGGCGTGGACAACGGCATCATCGTGACCCGCACCGACTCGCTCGGCGCAGGCCTCACGCAGCAGATCGCTGTCAGCCACAAGCCGGGCGACCTCGGCGACCAGTACAACAGCTTCCTCGATTGCGACGAAGTTGACGCGACCAAGGTGGGCAACGGCGACGTCATCATCAGCCGCAACGGCAAGCTGCTGCGTCCAAAGCGCTTGCCGAGCAACCTGTATCAGTTCCGTCCGGGCACCGGCGTTGACCGCTGCGTTCTTGACAGCATCACCTCGCTGCAGAACGGCGCAGACCTGCTGTGGATCGAAACCGAGCGGCCGAACATCGCGCAGATCGCCGAGATGGTCGATCGCATCCGCGAGGTGGTTCCGAACGCGAAGCTTGCCTACAACAACTCGCCGTCGTTCAACTGGACGTTGAACTTCCGCTGGCAGGTGTTCGACGAGTGGAAGGCAGCCGGCAAGGACGTCAGCAAGTACAACCGCGCTGACCTGATGAAGGTGGAGTATGACGACACGCCGCTGGCGATCGAGGCCGATCAGCTCATCCGCACCTTCCAGGCGGATTCGGCCAAGCGCGCCGGCATCTTCCACCACCTGATCACGTTGCCGACCTATCATACGGCGGCGCTGTCGACCGACAATCTCGCGAAGGAATACTTCGGCGACCAGGGCATGCTCGGATACGTGAAGAACGTTCAGCGTGCGGAAATCCGCCAGGGCATCGCCTGCGCGAAGCACCAGAACATGGCCGGCTCCGACATCGGCGACGACCACAAGGAATACTTCGCTGGTGCGGCGGCCCTGAAGGCGGGCGGCGCTCACAACACGATGAACCAGTTCGATTGACGGTTAACCCGCAAACCCGTTGCACTTCAAGTGACCTAAAGGAGGCTCTTATGACGACCGGCAGCAATTTCTGGGTGATTGGCGGCGAGTTCGGATCAATGAACTTCCACAAGCTCGTGGAAGGCTCTGCCCAGGTCCAGGGCCCGTTCAAGACCCGCAAGGAAGCCGAGGACGCCTGGCGAACGGTGTCCGAGGAAAACCGCCATCGCGGTAGCGTAAGGTTCTCGATCGTCGAGGAACCGCAACGGGTCACCGCCTGATAACTCCCAGGCGAAGCGTTCGCGCCAAGCCTAACCTGACGGCCCTGTCCCGATCCGGGACGGGGCCGCTTTGTTTTCCCGCGCCGGGAACCTCGGCCCTTTGCGGGCTTTACGGTTACTGATAAGTTAACCGGGTCCCAACAAAGGCGCGGATTCGATGTCGGAGCAGAATGCGGAAGGTCACGCGGCGGCAGCCCCGGTGCGGCTGCGCGATGCCTTGCGAAAGGCGCGGATCGAGGCGGCGGATCGCTCCGGCGTAGTGGTCGATCTGCGCGATGCCGAAGCCGTGCGGCTCGAGATTCTCAACGACGCGCTCGATCCGCTGTTCACTGAAATTCCGGTCCAGGTTGATCTGTTCGATCGCGGCATCAGCCACGGCGATACGCCACGCCTGTGGATCGACCCCGTCGCCCACATCGCCATGGGACGCGACAAGCGCCTGTATCGCTTCGTGCAAGACACCCGTTTCGGCCGCATCGTGCTTGCTGAATCGCACGATGTGCCGGTGATGGTCGATGCTGTCACCGACTATATCGCCCGCCGGATGATCGAACGCGAGAAGGCGATGATCGTCGCGCCGGTGCCGGCGGTGCCTGCGCCCGCACCGAAGAAGCCGTCATCGCGGCTGTGGACGTTCGCGTTCGGCTTCTTCGCCGGCCTTGCGGCGCTGTTCGGTTTCGCGCTCGTCGCCGCGCTGCGCGGAATGTAGCGGGCTTTCTGGTCATTTCTCTGATTGGTGAGATTCACCTCTCCCCGTAAACGGGGAGACGTCGACATGCGTGAGCATGTCGGGTGAGGGGCTGTTTCGGGAACCTCGGATGAGTTTGCCGCTCACCCCAACCCTCTTCCCACAAGCGGGGAGAGGGAGTTTAAACCAATACCCGCTTGCCGATCTCTTTCACGCCACCCGCATCATCCTTCGCGAACCCGCGCACGGTTTGCGTGACGCGCCAGCGCGCGCCGTCGCGTTCGATAGCGAACAGATTGTACGCCGCGGGGTCCTGATGGCCGCCGGCGATCACCGATGACGACGGCACGCCGATTGCGGGGATGCGTCCGCGGGGCCCATCGAACCACACCGTCGCATGGCGATGGTCATGGCCATGCAGCACCAGATCGACGCCGCGCCGTGCCACGATGTCGAGCACGTCGCCGGCGTCACGCAGGCGCGCGGCCCATCGCCCGGGCGCGGTGTGCAGTGGATGATGGATCAGCAGAACCCGGAACAGACCGTCGTCGGTCAGCTGCGCCAGCGTGCGGTCGAGCGCGACGCGCTGTGCGCGCCCGAGACGGCCGGTGGCCATGAAAGGTGCTGTCGGAACCGCGCTCGACACTCCGATGAGCGCCAGCGGTCCGCGGCGGCGGACGTATGGAAACGATGGGGCGTTGCTGAGCGCGCGATCGCCGCGCAGATAGTCGGCCCACGCCTCAGCGAAATGATACCGCGTGCCCGACGAGTAAGCGTCGTGATTGCCGGGCACCAGCGAAACATCGTGCGGCGTGCCGATGCTTTCCAGCCAGCGGCGCGCCTCGATGAATTCGGCAGGCAGCGCGATATTGACGAGGTCTCCGGTCACTGCGATGTGGTCGGGCGTGTGCGCATGGAGATCGGCAACGAGCGTTGCGAGCACATCGCGGCGATGGATCAGATGGCGCTTGCGCTGCCAGTTGAGATAGCCGATCGCGCGCTTGCCCATCAGCTCGACAGGGCGCGGCATCGGCATCGGGCCGAGATGCGGGTCGGACAGATGGGCGAGGACGAACGGAGCCATCAGAACGCGATCGCCTGCATCTGGTTGCCATACCGGTTGAGTGTCACATAGTCTTTCCGGGTCTACATCCCGCCCGCCCGCCGGGCAAGCGTTCGCCAATTCAACTCCGAATTCCAGGGTTCTGCGTCATGACCATGACACGCCAGCGGTTGCGTCTCGAACCGCTGTTACGGCGCTGCTTTCATCTCTACTGGCGTTTCGCGCGCGGCATGACTCTGGGAACGCGTGCATTGGTGCTCGACGCCGACAATCGCGTATTCATGGTGAAGCATACCTATACGCCCGGCTGGCACTTGCCGGGCGGTGGTGTAGAGACCGGAGAAACGCTGCTGGAATCGTTGACGCGGGAGCTGCACGAGGAGGGCGGGATCGAACTCACCGGCGGTCCGCAGTTTCATGGCATGTTCTTCAATCGCAAGGTGTCGCGGCGCGATCATGTCGCAGTCTATGTCGTGCGCAACTGGCGGCAGGAGAAAATGCCCGAGCCGAACCGCGAAATCGTCGCCTGCGGCTTTTTCGATGTGGCCGATCTGCCTGCCGACACCACCCCCGGAACGCGGCGAAGGATTGAGGAAGTCCTGCATAACCGGCCGTTAATCGAGGATTGGAGTTAGAGATCGTTCACGGTTTGGGCCGTATGGTCCGGGCATCCGACACTGCCAGGGACGATCATGAGCGCCGCGCCCGATTTGAGCCGACCGCTGCCAGAGCGCCGCGACCCGCTGCGCGGCGATCTGGCGAGCCTGACCGAAGCGATCGATGCGTTCGCGCGCGAGCCGCGTTTCGTGCCGGAGCCGGCTTCGCTGCGCATTGCCGTGCTGGTGCCCTGCTACAATGAAGCCGCTGCCGTCGGCACCGTGGTCACAGATTTCCGCAAGGCGCTGCCGGGTGCGACGATCTACGTCTATGACAACAATTCCAGTGACGGAACGGTTGCGATCGCACGCGACGCGGGCGCGCAGGTGCGCGGCGAACGCCGTCAGGGCAAGGGCCATGTGGTGCGGCGGATGTTCGCCGACATTGATGCCGATGTGTACGTGCTGGTCGATGGCGACGCCACTTATGACGCACCGAGCGCGCCGCGCATGATCGAAAAGCTGATGACAGATCATCTCGACATGGTGGTCGGGCTGCGCGTCGATCAGGATGTCGCTGCCTATCGCCGGGGTCATCGTACCGGCAACGCGATGCTGACCGGCTTTCTGGCGTCCGTGTTCGGTCACGCGTTCAAGGATATTCTGTCCGGCTATCGGGTGTTCTCACGCCGTTTCGTCAAATCTTTTCCCGTGCTCTCGGATGGCTTCGAGATCGAGACCGAACTCAGCGTTCATGCACTCGAACTGGCGCTGCCGGTCGCGGAAATCGCGACGCCTTACTACGCGCGGCCCGAAGGTTCGTTCAGCAAGCTGAATACCTGGCGCGACGGTTTCCGCATTCTCGGGACTATCCTGAAGCTCTATCGCTCGGAAAAGCCGCTGCGCTTCTTCTCGATCCTCGGCACGCTGCTGGCGATCGCGTCCATCATCCTCATCATTCCGGTGCTGGTGACCTATGTGGAGCAGGGCATCGTGCCGCGCCTGCCGACCGCGGTGCTGTCGATGGGCCTGATGATCCTTGCCCTGCTGTCGGTGTCGTCCGGGCTGGTGCTCGACACGGTGACGCGCGGTCGCCGCGAGATGAAGCTTCTGGCTTACCTGTCGCAGCCGGCGGCAGGGGAGGGTCGGTAGCAACGACTGTTCGAATGTTCGGTTTCCGTCATGGCCGGGCGTAGCCGTGCGAAGAACGGCGTCGCTTCCGCCCGCCTATGTTCCGGCCATCCACGACTTCTCGGGAGGGGGGCCAAGGTGCGGATGCGCGGGTCAAGCCCGCGGATGACGACCAGTTTTGAAGCCGCCCCCGCGCTTCGCGATGGACCGGCGTCGCGCCGGGTGCTAATTCGCAGCGATCATGACCGATCTTTCCCTCACCATCCTGGCCGAAACCCCGAACGATGCCCAGGCCATCGAGCGCCTGCATGAGCGCACCTTCGGTCCCGGCCGTTACGTGCTCAGCGCCTATCGCCTGCGCGAGCATATCGATCATTTGCTGGGGCTGTCGTTCACGGCGCGGATCGGCACGCTGATGGTCGGTTCGGTGCGCCAGCTCCCGATTTGCATCGGCGATACTCCGGCGCTGCTTCTCGGCCCGCTGACGGTCGAGCCGCCGTTCCGCGATCGCGGCGTCGGCCGGGCGTTGCTCGCCCGAGCGTTGGATGAGGCCAAGAAGCAGGGCCATCGGCTGGTGTTGCTGGTCGGGGACGAGGCCTATTACAGCAGGGCCGGGTTCAAGCGCATTTCCGGAGTTACCATGCCGGGCCCGGTCGACCCTGAGCGAATGCTGATCCACGAACTCGTGGACGGCGCGGCCGCAGACCTGTCCGGCGCGGTGCGTCCGGACTGGAGCGCTGCGGCCTAGCCTGCCTTAAACGATTTCATCGGCTCGCCGCCATCGCGGAAACGGGTCGGGCAGTTTCGCCCATTCCTCGATATCCATTCCCGGCTTGCCCGACACGAGACACGCATCGAGGCGGGCCCGGATTGCGGTCTCATCCATGCCGGTGCCGATGAAGACAATCTCCTGTCGCCGGTCGCCATAAATGTCGTTCCAGTTCTTCCGGACCGATTGCCGCCAGACCGGATCGCTCGGCCAATGCGCGGTCGGCACGCTGGCCCACCAGAATCCCAGCCCCTCGGTTCGTACGACCGCGCCCGTCTGACTGAGTTCGCCGAGCCATTGCGGCCGTGTCGCCAGCCAGAAATGTCCCTTGGCGCGGATGACGCCGGCCCATGTTTCGCGCAGGAATTGCTGAAATTTTGCCGGCTCGAATGGCCGCCGCGCGCGGTAGACGAAGTTGGTCACGCCATATTCCTCGATCTCGGGAACATGATCGGCGAAGCCGTAGAGCTCCTTGAACCACATCGGGTGCTGCTGGGCTTTCTCGAAGTCGAAATGTCCGGTGTTGAGAATGCGTTCGAACGGCGCGCGGGAGAAGCTGGTCTCCACGATGTCGGCATCCGGATTGAGGGCACGGATGATCTTGCGCGCGGCATCACGCTGGTCCGTGGTGGCGTCATCGATCTTGTTGAGTACGACCACATCGGCAAACTCGATCTGCTCGACCAGAAGATCGACCAGCGTTCGCTTGTCGTCGTCGCCGAGCGACTCGCCGCGATCGCGCAGGAAGTCCGTGGAGGAATAGTCGCGCAGAAGATTCACCGCATCGACCACCGTCACCATGGTGTCGAGGGTGGCGACATCGGCCAGACTGTCGCCGTTCTCGTCGCGGAAATCGAAGGTCGCCGCCACCGGCAGCGGCTCGGAGATGCCGGTCGACTCGATCAGCAGATAATCGAAGCGCCGGCTTTCGGCGAGCGCGCGGACTTCGTTGAGCAGGTCGTCGCGCAAAGTGCAGCAGATGCAGCCGTTGGTCATTTCGACGAGCTTTTCATCCGTCCGCGAAAGGTTGGCACCGCCATCGCGAACGAGGTCGGCGTCGATGTTCACCTCGCTCATGTCGTTTACGATCACAGCGACTTTCAGCCCCTGACGGTTGTTCAGCACGTGGTTCATCAGCGTCGTCTTCCCCGCACCGAGGAAGCCGGACAAGACAGTGACGGGGAGTTTTTGCATCGACATCGAACAGCCTGTGGAGGGCGCGGAGGCGGGAAGCATAGGTGCGAGCCACGGGTGCGCCTTTGTTTGTATGTTATAACATAACATTTATAAGGGATGCTTCGGCTGCGATCGGGCGGTCGAAGGATGATCGTGGGAGCGGCGGTCGCACGAGGGCGACCGCGTCTCCGGGCTCAGAACTTCGCGCTGGCGAACAGACGAACCGAACGGCCGGGCAGCAGCACTTCGTCCTTGCGGAACGACGACGCGTTGCGGACGTCGTCCTCGAGAAGATTGGTGCCGACGATGCCGTAGCGCACTTCGCGCAGACCGGTGAGGGCGTAGTTGGTTTTCTCGGTGCGGCTGATCTCCGCCCGCAAGAGGTTGTAGCCCTTGGTCGGCGTTTCATCCGCCGCGATGCGATTCTGGTCGAAGGCATGCAGCAGGCCGACGCGCGCGTACCATTCGTCGTCCTTGTAGTAGATGCCGCCGCCGAGACGGTGCGGCGGAATGCGCGGCACGAAGCTGCCGTCCTTGAACCGCGCATCGACGTAATCGTATTGCCCGTCGATGCCGAAGGTGCCGTGCCACACCTGGCCGACATCGAACTGGGTCGAGACCTCGGCGCCGCGGAACAGCGCATCGCGCTGATCGTAGATCACCTGTGTCAGTTCATCGCCACCGCCGGAGCCGCAGCTATCGAATTCGTCGTCGCAGCGCAGGCCCGTCGCGCGCTTGAAGATGTAATTCTGATAGCTCGTGTAATAGGCGGCGAGATCGAACCGCCAGCGACCCGTCTGCTTGCGCAATCCGATCTCGAGACTGCGTGCGGCTTCCGTCGTCAGGTTGGGATTTCCGATCTCGAAGGTGCCGGGCGCGTCATGCGCGCCCTTGGCGAACAGTTCTGCCGAGCGCGGCGCGCGCTCGACATATTGCGCGGTGAACGAAGCCACCATGTCGAACGGCAGGGCCTGCAGGATGCCGAAGCTCGCGCTCATCGGCGTGAAGTTGCGCTTTGCCGCGAAGTCGAGCGCGCCGCCATCCACCGGATCGAAGCTCGACGGGAACAGTGCCGGCGTGCCGGAGACATGGGCCTGATCGACGCGGCCTGCCAGTTGCATTTTCAGCGTATCGTTGACGCGCAGTTCGTTGAACATGTAGGCGGCGGCAGCGAAGGTTTCCGCCGGAGCCAGCAGTCCGCCGGCTTCACCGGCTGTGCCGATCTCCTGATGGTTGAGTTGCACGCCGGGCGCAGCGGTCCAGACGCCGAACGGCGTGTTGACGCCGGCCATCTGCACCTCGAGCCGGGCTTCCTGCTCTTTGTTCTTGAAGGTTGCACGCACGCCATCACGACCATCGTCGGCGCTGTAGCCCTCCTCGTTGTGCTTGTAGTCGGTCGCGCCGAACCACAGGCGGATGGCATCGATCATCGCCGAATCGGGGCGGTACTCGCCCTTGCCGAGCAGCTTGGTCTGATTGAGGTTGATGCGATTGTTCACCGGCGCCGATTCCTCGCCGGGGATGTGATAGAGCGCCGAGGTTTGCGTCAGCGCCATTCCGAAATAGCCGCCGTCGAAGAAGTAGGTGCCGCCGACTGCGCCGCCCGCCGTTTGCTGCCGCGTGTTTTTCTGCACGCCGCCGGGAATGCGGTAGTCGTCGGTCACGCGCGTGAAGGCGTCGGCGTGGATCGCGACGTTATTGTGCCGCACATTGAAACCGACCGAGCCTTCACGGCCGAGATCGGCGCTGGTGAAGGCGGACGCGCCCCAGCCGCTCAGGCCTTCCGGTGTATCGGCCAGCGGAATCCGGTTGTTGTCGACGCTGACAACGCCGCCGATCGCCTGCGGCCCGTAGCGCAGCGATGCCGGGCCGCGCACTACTTCGACGCGGGTGGCGGACAGCGTGTCGATCGGAACGCTGTGATCCTCACCGATTTCCGACACGTCCATCGACGAGGTGCCGTCTTCCTGAATACGGACGCGCGAATTGTCGAGGCCGCGGATGATCGGGCGGCTTGAGCCGGGCGCGTAGGTCGAGGCGCTGATGCCGGGCTTGTCGAACAGCAGATTGCCGAGCGTGCCGCTGGTGCCGAGGCCGCCGCCCGCCTGATTCTGCAACTGATTGGTGTCGAGCACGGTGGATGCGGAGAACGATTGCGCCAGCAGATCCGGCGCTGCCGGTGCAGGCGCGGTGTTTGCCGTCGTGGCGGGAGCAGGCTGTGCGGCGCGGCGGTTGCGATGAACGATCGGGCTTGCGGTGACCGAGATTTCGGGCAGCGCGTTGCTGTCAGCGGGGGCAGCGCTTTGCGCGAAAGCGGGGACGGGCGTTGCGCTCAGGGCGGCAAGCGCCGAAGTCGCGAGAAGGAGGTTTCGTGAAGAGAGTCGTGACATGAATTCGATCCTGACGCCGCTGCTCGCGGCGACCCGTCTTCTGCGGACGGGGTGATTCCGGAATAATCCCGTCGGCGCGCTGCATACGCGGCGCGCGGCGGAAGTGTGGATTGGCCGAAATCAGATCGAAGGTGGGGCGCGGGACTGAAACGCGGCGCGCTGCGAATCCGGGGCATCGGATTGCGCGATGACAGCATGGCGCGCGGCGGTGAAGGAGGTAGGAACCGGCAGAACCGGCGGTACTGCATCAAGCAGCGATCCCGCCATGGCGACTGTGACGCAGATCGCGCAGATGTCGCCAGCCGCATTGTGATCGTGGTCACCGTCGGGAGCGTTCGCGGGGGCCGATGCGGTCTGTACGCCAGGCCGGGCAAAATCGCTGGCATGGATATGGCCGAATGACAGGCCAAGCTGCAGCGCCAGCGCGAATAGCGCCAGCAGCGACAGCTTCCGTGCCTGCAATCTCAGCCGTTTCATACGACCGCCACCCCGCATTGTCGGGCTTGGGCTGCCCGACGTCCCCAATGTTATAATATAACATTGCTGCGGAAGCGGTGCGTGTCAACCGGGAAGGCCGCCAAGTCCGCACTTTCCACGAATCGTCGTCCCCTCCTGCACGGGACGATGTTGAAGATTGTTATCGCCCAATGGCCTGCTCAGCCTTTGAACGAGCGTTATCGTCCTTCACGCAGCCACGTGGTGGCGAAGGCGCCAAGCAGCAGCAGGAGGCCGATCAGGCCCGCAAACACCGGCAGCACGCCGATGCCGCGCACCACGCTGGCGTCGCTGATCTTGACGCCGAGCCAGCCGTCTCCACGAAAAACGCTCGAGGCACGGACAGGCAGAACGCGCGGCAGGTCGATGCTGCCGCCGTCGGCGATGCGGCGGGTGTCGCCCCCGGTTGCCTGGGTCAGTGGCTTGAGGGTGTCGGTGGTGGAGGTGACTTCCGAGAACTCTTTCGGATTCACCGGGCCGACATTGATCAGCGCTTTGAGCTTGCCGTCGGTCGCCTGCCACAGGCCCAGTTCGTCCGCATTGGTCGAGGCGCGCCATTCGCCGGGCTGGCTCTGGGTGAGGGTCAATTCGCGCGTCGCGCCCGAGGGCGACGTCACCGTCACCGGCTGCACGCTGTCAGCCATGGTCTGGCGTACCGCAATGAGATCGCGGCCCTGAACCTGAAGCCGCAATGCCTCTTCGTCGAGATCGGGCTGCTTCATCAGCCAGTGCGACAGGCGTCGCAGCAGATCGAGATGCGGGCCGCCGCCTTCATAGCCGCGCGCCCACAGCCAGATGTGATCGGACAACAGCAGCGCGACGCGGCCTTCGCCCTGTCGCGACAGCAGCAGCAGCGGCTTGCCGTCGGCGCCTTCCATCACGGCGGGCGCGGTCGGGTTGCGGGTATCGACCTGGCGGAAAAACCGGCTCCAGTGCGGCGGTTCGCTGTCGGACCCTTCAAGGCCGCGCGTTACCGGATGGCGTTTGCCCATTTCGCTGAGGCGGGCAGTGAACGGCCTGTCGGTGACGCCGACCGGCTCGGCCGGCAGGATGGCGTCGAGAGGCGTGCGCCAGATGCTGGTGGGGCTGGCATAGTCGGGCCCCGCGGAGACCAGCACCGCACCGCCATTGCGGATGTAGCGGGCGATATTGTCGAAATAGGAAATCGGCAGCACGCCTTGGCGGGCATAGCGATCGAAGATGATCAACTGAAATTCGTTGATCTTCTGCTGGAACAGTTCGCGGGTCGGAAATGCGATCAGCGACAGCTCGTTGATCGGCGTGCCGTCCTGTTTCTCCGGCGGACGGAGAATGGTGAAGTGAACGAGATCGACGCTGGCGTCGGACTTGAGCAGGTTGCGCCAGGTGCGCTCGCCCGAATGCGGCTCGCCCGACACCAGAAGCACCCGTAGCTTGTCGCGCACGCCGTCGATCGACACCACAGCGCGATTGTTCACGGGGGTCAGTTCGCCCTCGAGAGGCGAGGCCTCGATCTCAATGATGTTCGGTCCGGCGTGGGGAATCTCCATCGTGACGCTGGTGGTCTGGCCACTGGTCAGGGCGCGTTCGCTCAGCACCTCGCCGTCGCGGCGCACGGTCACCCGCGCGGTCTGGCCGCTGACACCCTGATCGTCGAGGCGATAGGTGATGGTCTGTGTCTGCCCGACGATACCGAAGCGCGGTGCGGCGGTGATGGCGATGCGGCGGTCGCGTTCGTTCTTGCGGCCGGTGATCAGCGCATGAACCGGGGCCTTGAAACCGATTGCATCGGCATTGGCGGGAATATCATGCACGCGGCCATCGGTGATCAGAAATGCGCCGGCGACGCGATCGGCCGGCACGTCAGACAACGCGGACGTCACCGCCGAAAACAGCTTGGTGCCGTCGGTCTCGCCGTCGGCCTGGCCGGCCTCGACCACGCGCACCTCAAGACCTTTGATCTCCTTGAGATGACTGACGAGTTGCTCGCGCGCGGTTTCGGTTTCCTTGGCGCGGTTTCCGAAATTCTGACTCGGGCTCTTGTCGACGACGACGACAGCGACCGACGACAGTGGCTCGCGCTCCTCGCGGGTAAATGATGGATTCGACAGCGCCAGCAGGATCAGCGACAGCGCCAGCACACGAATGGCCGCGCCGCGCGCGCGCGACAAGAACAGGACCGCCGCGATAACCACGATCGCTGCCGCCCCGAGCCACAGCACGAGGGTCGGAACCAGAGGTGCGAATGCGATGCCGTAGTTCAAATGCATCTCCTGTGGCCTCCTGGTTCGAGATACGTCGCCGTGCGACGCTCCTCACCATGAGGAATTCCATACGATCGTTTTCCTCATCCTGCGGAGCGCGTTCTTGCGCGCGTCTCGAAGGATGAAGCCGTTACTGTCCCAGCCGCTCGATCAACGCCGGAGCGTGGACCTGATCGGCCTTGTAGTTGCCGGTCAGCGTGTACATCACGATGTTGACCCCGGCGCGGAAGGCGAATTCGCGCTGACGCGGTTCGCCCGGTACCAGCGGCAGCATTGGCTGACCATCGGGATTCATCGCCCACGCGCCGACGAGATCGTTCGACGTGATGATGATCGGCGATACGCCATCGCCACCGCGCGCGGGGCGATCAGCTGCGTCTTCGTTCTCGCCGCGCGGCAGTGCCTCGACCCACGTCTGGCCCATGGTGAAGCGGCCAGGAAAATCGCGCAGCAGGTAAAATGTCTTGGTCAGTACGTGCTCGCGCGGCACCGGCTCGAGTTCGGGGATGTCGAGCGACGACAGTGTGTCGCGCAGCGCCATCATGCCGGGCGTCTGCGACGCCCCGTTCGGTCCAGGTGGCGCATCGATGGCGTCGCGCGTGTCGAACAGCACGGTGCCGCCCTGCTTCATATAGGCATCGAGCTTGTTGATTGCGTCCTGCGATGGCTTCGGCGCGCCCGGGACAATCGGCCAGTAAAGCAGCGGGAAGAACGAGAGTTCGTCGCGCGCCGGATCGACGCCGACCGGCTCGCCGGCCTCGAGCGCGGTACGCTGCGCGAGAAACAGCGTGAGTCCGCTTAATCCGGCTCTCACAAGCGTATCGACGTCCTGATTTCCGGTGATGACGTAGGCGAGATGGGTTTGCGACGTCGCCTGCATGGCGAAGTCGTCGGCCGCAGGCGATGACACGCGCGGCTTGCTCTGTGCTTGCGGCGCCGGGGTTTGCGCCTGGGACGGCGAGGGTGCGAACACGTTGAGCGCGGCAGCGAGCACGATGACGGAAGCCGTTGCCGCGCCCCGTCGTCGCCGCAGGAGCGTGGCGAGACCGCCGCCAAGGATGGCGACGATGATCGCGTCGATCAGGAATAGCGCCAGTGCCGCGGTCAGCAGCAGTCCGCGCAGGTCGCGTGGCTCGGCATTGGCGTAGGTCGCGCGCTGCGCCTTCAGTGAGGAGGTATCGAGCGGAGCGATCCGGTCGGCGTTCGCCAGTGCGTTGACGGCGATCGGCCCGTCCGCCGGGCCATAGAAGCCGGGCGGATGTTCGGGCGTGGCGCGGTCGCGATAGTCCGCCTTGATCGGTTTGGCCGTAGCAGGCGCTGGTCCGAACGCGCCGAAGCCATCGAGGATGCGCGTTGGCGAGACCGTCTCTGCATTGGCATCGGCCGCGACGCCCGCGCCTGTGATCGGCGTGTAGCCCGACATATCGACCAGCCGTCGCAACATTTCAACGAAGGTTCCGGACAGCGGCAGGTTGGACCAGCGCATGTCGCCGCTGATGTGGAACAGCGCGATCACGCCCTTGTCGCGGCGTTCGCCGGTGACGAGCGGCGTGCCGTCGGCGAGCGACGCCCACGCGCGGTCGACCAGCGACGGATCGGGCTCGGCGAGCACCTGACGGTTCACGGTGACGTCCTGCGGCACGGCAAGCCCCGCGAACGGGCCGTCCGCCGCGAAGCCGGCGAGATGCTGCGGCTTCTCCCATGTTAGCGCACCGCCGAGGCTGCGTCCGCCGCGCCGCAGCCTGACAGGTACGAGATCGTCGTCACCTGCGGCAAGACGCGGACCGGCGAAGCGCACCAGCACGCCGCCTTGCGCGATCCATGTGGTGAGGCGGCTGCGGATTTCGGGAGACAACGTACCGATGTCGGCGAGAATGATCATCGGCAGTTTCTGATCGAGGAATTGCCCGATCGCCACAGCAGGCGCGACACGTTCGCCGAGCCGGACGTCCGCGAACGGCGCCAGCGCGCGGGTGAGATAGAAGGTCGATGCCAACAGCGGCTGCGAGGTGTCGTTCGTCGCGCCGGAGACGATGCCGACCGCGCGGCGGCGCCAGCGTTTGTCGAGTAGCTGTACCGCGCCCGCCGAACGCTCACCGCCGACTTCGAGCCGCGCGATGTCGTTGCGCAGTTCGACCGGCAGATTGAAACTCGCATCGGTTTCCCGATCCGACGCCCCGAACGCGAAGCGCGCCTCACCAAGCGGCGCGCCCTTCTGATCGCGCGCGCGGATAATGCCGACATCGGCGGCCCCGGTGCCCGCGCGCAGAACCTTCACCGTCATCCGGGCGGCCGCGTTTTCGGCGGCGACAAGCGCGTGCGCCGGCGGCGTGCCGCCCTCGACGATGGTCAGTTTTCTGTCCTGAAGCGTCTTGCCGAGGGCGGTGATGAATTCGCCGCCACGCCCGGTATCGACGCCGTCGCTCAGCCAGACGATATCGCTGTCGCCGGTCGCGGCTAGAAAACGCCCCAGTGCGGGCAGGGTATCGATGCGCTCCACCGCATAGGGTTTGGGCGATAACTGCCGCAGCGCGACGCGGGCGGTGCCGGCCGGCATCAAGGTGATGTCGCGTGTTGTTTCGGACAATGGCACGATCGCCACCGCCCGGCGGTCGGCCTCGGCATTGGAAATGATGTCGTCGGCGGTCTTGATGCGAGCGTCCCAGCTTGCTGCCGCGCTCCAGCCGTCATCGAGCAGCAGCACCAGAGGCGCGCTGCTGCGTCCGGCGCTCTGGTTTGGATTCCAGACCGGCCCCGCAGCGGCGAGAATCACGAGCGCGGCCGCAAGCAGGCGCAACGCCGTCAGCCACCATGGCGAACGCGATGGCGTCTCTTCCTTGGGGGCAATATCGAACAACAGCCGCGTCGGCGGAAAGTCGATCCGTCGCGGCCGTGGCGGCATCACCCGCAGCAGCCACCACAGCGCGGGCAGGGTGAGCAGTCCGGCCAGTAGCCACGGTTCGGCAAAGGAAAGCGGGAAACCCATCATGCGGATCGCCCTACCTTGACGCCGCGCGCGCTGTCGCGCGCCACCATCATGCCGCTGTGCAGGAACAGCAGCAATTCGGCGGCCGAACGATCGGTGGTGTGGATCGAGAACAGCCAGTCGCGCTTGCCGGCTTCAGCACGGATGGAATCGCGATGGGCGGCGACGCGGGCGATGTAATCTTTTGCCCAGGTCTCGGCGCGCCCGGCGGTGATCGTGCCGCCGCCTTCGGGTTCGATGAATTCGATGCGTCCGGAGTAGGGGAAGGTTTCTTCGGCGGGATCGACCACCTGCAGCAGCGTGCCATGCGCGCCTGACGACGACAATCCGCCGAGCATGGCGCGAATGTCGTCGATCGGCGACCAGAAATCGGACAGCACCACCAGTTCGGCGAGCGGTGAGGGAATGAACTGCGGCGGCAGGCTCGCGCGGGTCGCGTGGTCGTGCAGGATCGCCTGCGCCATGCGATCGATGACATTGCGGCTGGAGCTTGGCGCCATCAGGCCGGGAATCCCGACACGCTCGCCGCCGGTGACCAGAAGCTCGGCCAGCGCGAAGGTCACGACGAGGGCGCGCTCAAGCTTGCTGTCGCGTGCGGTCCTCGAGGCGAAGGCCATCGACGGCGAGCGGTCGGGCCAGAGCCACACCGTGTGTGCGGCCTCCCATTCCTGTTCGCGGACATAGAGATGATCGTCACGGGCCGAGCGCCGCCAGTCGACGCGCTGCGCGGCTTCGCCCGATACGAAGCGGCGATACTGCCAGAAGTTTTCGCCAGTGCCGGCACGCCGCCGTCCATGAAGGCCATGGATGACATTGGCGGCAATGCGGCGCGCCTCCAGCACGAGACGCGGCAACGACGCGGCCAGCGCACGGCTTTCGCCGTCGGCGCGCCGGACTGCCTCGATCTCCTGTGTCGCCGGCTTCGGAGTTGGGGCCATCAACCAATCCGCGTCTTGAGTTGGCGGATGACATCCGCGACCGTCTGTCCCTCCGCGCGCGCCGAGAACGTCAGCGCCATGCGGTGCTTCAGCACAGGCTCTGCGAGATAGAGGACGTCATCGATCGAAGGAGCAAGCCGTCCGTCCAGCAGCGCGCGGGCGCGGACCGCAAGCATCAGGGCCTGGCTGGCACGAGGACCTGGGCCCCATGCGATGGCGTTGCTGACCTCGCCGCCTTCGCTGCCGGGGCGCGCCGAGCGGACCAATGACAGGATCGCTTCGACCACTGAATCGCCGACCGGCAGACGCCGCACCAGACGCTGCGCGGTCACCAGCATGTCCGCCGTCATCGCCGCTTTTGCCGTGGTTTCCTCCGCACCGGTGGTTTCGAACAGGATTTTGCGCTCGGCGTCACGGTCGGGATAATCGACGTCGATTTCCATCAGGAAGCGGTCGAGCTGCGCCTCCGGCAGCGGGTAGGTGCCTTCCTGTTCGAGCGGGTTTTGGGTCGCGAGGACATGGAAAGGCTTCGGCAGGTCGTGGCGTGCGCCGGCGACGGTGATGTGCTGTTCCTGCATGGCCTGCAGCAGAGCGGATTGCGTGCGCGGCGACGCTCGGTTGATTTCGTCGGCCATCAGAAGTTGCGCGAACACGGGTCCGGCGATGAAACGGAACGAGCGCTTGCCGCTGACGCTTTCGTCGAGCACCTCGGCGCCGAGGATGTCCGACGGCATCAGGTCCGGCGTGAACTGCACGCGCTTGGCGTCGAGGCCCAGGGTGATGCCGAGGGTGTCCACCAGTTTGGTCTTGGCGAGACCGGGAACGCCGATCAGCAATGCATGGCCACCGGACAGAATGGTGACCAGCGCGTTCTCTACGACGCGGTCCTGCCCGAAAATGACGGTCGCGATGGCTTCTTTTGCCGCGCGGATGTTGCCCGCAAGCTGTTCGGCGGAGCGAACGATGACGTCCTCGAGTTTTTCGACACTGTCTGCACCGGCCATTGGCTGCTCCTGCGATCTCTGTGCTGTGGAAACGTCCCGTTTGGACTGGCAGTCCGCGGCGTTTCCGTTCTGCAGCGCCGCGATTGCCCGCGCGCTGGCGTCATGTTCTCAGTCGGATGCTATTCTTTCACCCGGCCCCTGTGTTGTCTCAGTTGAACTATCCCCACATTAGCGGTCAGGCCGGCTGGACCTGATCACGTTGTGGCGAGTTGCCGGGGCAGCAACCTCTGGAAATTCCAGCACCAATCGTGCCAAACATGGCTGCTAAAGTCAGGACAAACCATGGCGAAGCAAGGGCAGATGGCGGACGTGCAAAAAGCGAACGACAATGCGGCCAATCGCCTCGAGGGGTTGACCCAGGCGGCCCGCAACGCCGGGACAAAGGGCCTGCCGCCGGTTCACCTGTGGAACCCGCCGTTCTGTGGCGATCTCGACATGCGAATCGCCAGCGACGGCACCTGGTTCTATCTCGGCACGCCGATCGGCCGGCCGGCGCTGGTCCGTCTGTTCTCGACCGTGCTCAAGCGCGAGGACGGCAAGTACTTCCTTGTCACGCCGGTGGAAAAAGTCGGCATCCGTGTCGATGACGCGCCGTTTCTCGCGGTCGAGATGCAGCAGGACGGTGAGGGCGCCGACCGGACGCTGTCCTTCCGCACCAATGTCGATGACTGGGTGACCTGCGATGCCGAGCATCCCCTGCGCTTCGAAATGGCATCCGATGGTGGACTGACACCGTACCTGCATGTCCGGGCCGATCTCTGGGCAAAAGTCACGCGCGCGATCTATTATGATCTGGTTGAATTGGGCGAGGAGCGAATCGTCGATGGTCGCGAGGTGTTCGGCGTTGCATCCGGCGGGGAATTCTTTGTGATGGCGGATGCCGAACAGGCGAGGATTTGGGTTTGACCGATGGTTCTGTGAAAGACGCATCCCTTCACGCCGGCACGTTGAAACTCGATGTGGTGCAAGCGCCCGCAGTGAAGGACGCTGCCCCGGCAGACATCGGGTCGAATGAGTTTTTTCGCCGTGCCCACCAGCGGCTGAGCTTCGACATCCCGGCGGGCCTCACCGATGCCAACGTGCTGGCGCCGACCGGCGATTTCGGCACCGACCGGATGCTTGAGATTATCGCAAAGGAGCGCCCTATCCGCCCTGCGGCAGTGCTGGTCGCGGTGGTGGAGCGCGAGCAGCCCACGGTGCTGTTGACCAAGCGCGCCGAGCACCTCAACGAACACGCCGGACAGGTTTCGTTTCCCGGCGGCAAGATCGATCCGACGGATGCGACCCCGCTCGATGCGGCGCTGCGCGAAGCCGACGAAGAGATCGGATTAAAGCCCGGGTTTATCGATCCGGTCGGCTATCTCGACGTTTATGCCACCGGCTTCGGCTTTCGAATCCTGCCGACGCTCGCACGGGTGCGGCCGGGCTTCGAACTCGCGATCAACGCCACCGAGGTCGATGACGTTTTCGAGGTGCCGCTGGCTTTCCTCATGGACCCGGTGAATCACAAGCTCGGCAGCAAGGAATTCCGCGGCATGAAGCGGTCGTTCTACGAAATGCCCTACGAGCATCGTTACATCTGGGGTGCGACCGCCGGCATGCTTCGCGCGTTGTACGAGCGGATCTGGCTTAAATGATCCGTCCCGTCCTGACCGAGATCGGCATCTTCCTGATCCCGTTCGCGGTCTATGCCTTGTTCGTCATCGCGACGCGTGCCGATGTCCTGCATCCCTCGTCCTGGCCGCTGCGTATCGTTCTCCGGCTTGCCGTCATCGCATTTGTGCTGGTGATTGTGAGCCTGTTGCTGCTGGCTCATTTTTCCGGAGCGCCCCCGGGGGCGACCTACAAGCCGGCGCATATCGAAAACGGCAAGCTCGTTCCGGGGACGGACAAATGAGCACGACGCGCCTCGCTCCCGACGTCGTACCGTGGCTAAGCGCCGGACCGGCGGCGCAGGTCCTGTCGCTGCTCAACGCCGATGGCGAGGAAGGCCGCGTGGTCGGCGGCGCGGTGCGCAATGCGCTGCTCGGGTTGCCGGTCGGTGAGATCGATATCGCGACAACGGCGTTGCCTGAGGATGTCGTCCGACGCGCGAACAGGGCGGGAATCAAGAGCGTGCCGACCGGCATCGAGCACGGCACGGTGACGCTGGTAATCGATAGCCAGCCGTTCGAGGTCACGACGCTGCGCGAGGACATCGAGACTTACGGCCGCAAGGCCAGGGTCGCGTTCGGACGCGACTGGGCGCACGATGCGCAACGACGCGATTTTACCATCAATGGCCTGTCGTTGTCGGCGGATGGCGTCGTGCACGATCACGTCGGTGGATTGCATGACATCACGGCGCGTCGCGTCCGTTTCATCGGCGAGCCGTCGCGGCGGATCGCGGAGGACTATCTGCGCATCCTGCGGTTTTTCCGCATCCACGCTGCGTACGGGGCGGGTGAGCCTGATCGAGCCGGCTATCTCGCCTGCATCGCAGGGCGCGACGGGCTGGCGGATTTGTCCGCCGAACGCATCCGCATGGAGATGCTTAAGCTGGTCGTCGCCCCCGGCGCCGCGGCAGCATTGGTGGCGATGGACGATGCTGGCCTGCTGCAGCGCATCGTCGCCGGCGTGGTCTATCACGGCCCGCTGGCACAAATGATCGACGCAGAGCAGGCGCTCGACCTGCGGCCCGACCCGATGCGACGGCTCGGTGCGCTCGCGGTGGCCGTGACGGAGGACGCGCGCAGGCTGGCGCAGCGGCTGAGATTGTCGAACGCCGAAGCCAAGCAACTGGACTCGATGGGCCATCGCTGGTGGCGCCTGGCGGACATGGACGAAGCCGCAGCGAAGCGGCGGATGTACCGTCTCGGAGTGGAGCGTTATCGTGATCGTATCATGCTGGCGTGGGCACGATCAGGCCGCAATGCATCGTCACCGCGCTGGCGTGAGTTCGCGACCTTGCCGCTGCGCTGGGCCGCGCCGCAATTTCCGTTGAAGGCTGCCGATTTCCTGTCACGAGGTCTCAGTCAGGGGCCGGCGCTGGGCCATGTGCTGACGCTGGCGGAGGATGCCTGGCTGGCTGCGGGCTTCCCGATCGATGCGGCAGCCGTGCAGACGATTGCCGATCAGACCGTCGCGCGGTTTCAGCACGATCATCGACTCTAGAGGATCGCGCGCCGCTTTCTGCTACCGTCACAAAAAAAGCCCCGGACCGGGTCCGGGGCTTTGATGTTCGATAGCGGTCTGGATCAGAAGGGCCGCAGCTGCGCGGGCAGCAGGGTCATCCAGTCCCACTTGTAGTTGATGCCGACCTTCGCGGTGTGGATGCCCGGGATATGGGTCGTGGTGGACAGCTCAGGCGCGCCACCGTTGAAGTTCCCGTAGGTGGTGCGGTCACGGTTGAAGCCGAGGTAGAGATATTCAGCCTTGATGGTCCACTTCGGTGCAAACATGTATTCCCAGCCGCCGCCAACCGCGTAACCCCATTCGTAGCGATGGCTGCGGGTGTCGAAATGCGCACCAGCGGTCGGGTCGAATGCGCCGACGTCAAAACGAGCCAGCGCGACGCCGCCCTTGGCGTAGATCATCGAGCGATCCCAGGTGTAGCCGAGGCGGCCGGTCCAGGCGCTGTAGGTGCCGGTGGCTTCGGTGATGCCGGTTGCGGCCGGGTTGCCGGCATAGGCACCCGAACCCTTCAGGTTGATGTAACCGGTTTCCGATTCGTAGCCGACCACCCAGTTCGGAGAAACCTGCCAGTTGTAACCGTCGGTGTAACCGCCGATGAAGCTGGAGCCGAGCTTGAAGTCGCTGGCGGGGCTGGCGAACAGCGGGGTGCCGGCCGCGTCGGTCGGCGTCGTCGCGTTGGCATTGCTGGCACCGAAGGCGCCGCCGACGAAACCGCCGATGTAAGCGCCTGTCCAGGAGTAGGTCTCGACCGGAGGGGCCTTGCGATAGAGCGGTGCCGTGCCGAGGTCGGCGGCGGAAGCGGCCTGCGACAGGCCGAAGCCGACGGTGGCGAGGACGAGAAGAGCGATCTTGCGCATTGGAGCCCCTGAAACTTTTGACGGCGGTGTCGTTCCGCCGCGCCCATGTGAAAGAGAGTAAGGGACCGGTTCGCTTGGCTCAACCGAAGGGTGCTGTTCCAGCTCCGCCAGCGGTCGATCTTCAAATGAGTGTGCTGAATCGGTGACAGGGTTTAAGGTAATAAAATACCTTAATAACCTCTAGTTCACCATCCTCAGGGCCATTTCACCTCCGGCGGCATCGACGACAGGATCGAATCGACATTGCCGCCGGTTTTGAGGCCAAAGATCGTGCCGCGATCGTAGAGCAGGTTGAACTCGACGTAGCGCCCGCGCCGGATCAGTTGTTCTTCGCGATCCTGCTCGGTCCATGCGGCCGCGAAATTCTTGCGCACCAGTTCCGGATAGATGTTGGCGAACGCGCGGCCGACATCCTGGGTGAAGGCAAGGTCGGCATCCCAGTCGCCGGAATCGTGCCAGTCGTAGAAAATTCCGCCGATGCCGCGGGCTTCCTTGCGGTGAGGCAGGTAGAAGTAGTCGTCGCACCACTTCTTGTACTTGCCGTAAGGCGCGATGGTCGCATGCGCGTCGCACGCCCCCTTCATCGCGGCGTGGAACGCCACCGTGTCGGCGTCGTCCTGCGTCCGCCGCCTGTCGAGCACCGGCGTGAGGTCCGCGCCGCCGCCGAACCAGGCCTTGGTCGTCACCACGAAGCGGGTGTTCATATGCACCGCCGGCACATTCGGATTGCACATGTGGGCGATCAGCGAAATGCCTGACGCCCAGAATCGCGGATCATCCGCTGCGCCGGGAATCTGTCCGCGAAACTCCGGTGCGAATTCGCCGTGCACGGTCGAACAATGTACGCCGACCTTCTCGAACAGTCTGCCGCGCATGATCGACATGACGCCTCCGCCGCCCGGCGCGCCGGAATGGTCGGTGCGGGTCCATGGCGTGCGTTCGAAGCGTCCGCCCGCGCCCGGATAAAGGCTTGCCGGCGCTTCATCTTCCAGCGCTTCGAAGCGTTTGCAGATGTCGTCGCGCAGGCTTTCAAACCACGTGCGGGCGCGTTCCTTGCGGCTCTCGATCAATGCTTTGTCCATGGTGATTATCCGGCGTTGGGACCGAAGTAGGTGCAGCTTTCATGACAACTGTCGCGATGAACACTGACGCGCACGACCTGTCCGGCAGTCTGGACGCGATCCCAGATAAAACGCGACAGGTTCTCGAGCGTCGGCGGGCCGAGCGCTTCGATCTTGTTGAGAAACTTGTGGTCGAGCAGGGCGCGCACCTCATCGATGCGCCGGTTGAGCAGGCCGAGATCCATCACCATGCCGGTCGCGGGGTCCGGCGTGCCGCGCACCGTGACTTCCGCACGGAATGAATGGCCGTGAATTTCCTCGCTGGTCTCGCCCAGCGTCGTGTTGGCCAGCGCGTGCGCGGCCTCGAAGCGGAACGATTTGGTCAATTCCCACATCGCAAGATGTCCGGTCCTATCTGATCCCAAGAGATTTGTGCGTCTGGATGCTGAGCCGCCACTGCGGGTGGCGCAGGCAATACGCAATCGCGCGTTCGGTATTTTGCGCTATGTCAGGTCCATCCATGGGCTGCAACGAGAACCGTTCGAATGCGAGGCCGGCGAACTGCTCGGGCAGCACGCCGGGCTGCGGATACACCAGTTTGAGTTCGTGACCATTGCGCACGATCAAATCGGCGCCGGCCTTCGGGCTGACGCAGATCCAGTCGAGGCCGGGTGGCGGCGCGACGGTGCCGTTGGTCTCCACGGCAATGGTGAAATCGCGCGCATGAAGGGCATCGATCAAGGCCGCGTCGATCTGCAGCATCGGCTCGCCGCCGGTGAGCACGGCATAACGGTTGCCGCCGCCCGTCCATTGAGCGGCGATGGTGTCGGCGAGATCGTCCGCGGCCGCGTAGCGACCGCCGAGCGTGCCGTCGGTGCCGACGAAATCGGTGTCGCAGAACTGGCAGGTGGCGCCGGCGCGGTCCTGTTCCCGGCCGGTCCACAGGTTGCAGCCGGCGAACCGGCAGAACACCGACGCGCGCCCGGCGTGGGCGCCTTCGCCCTGAAGCGTCAGAAATATCTCCTTGACCGCGTAGCTCAACTGTCTGTCCTTCCCGATGAGCCGGGGGATTATGTTACCGATTGGAGGTTGTGGCCAAATGTCCCGCCGCCTGTCTGACGCAGCCCTTCGCCAAGCGCCATGGCCACCGACATCGCGACATTCAATGAACGCATGCCGGGGGCGATGGGAATGACCAGCCGTTCGTCGGCGGCCTCGACCACCTCCTGTGTGACGCCGGCGCTCTCACGCCCGAATAGCAGGATGTCGCTGTCCAGATAGCGGTGCTCGAGATAGGGACGGGCCGCCCTGGTGGAAAACACCACCAGCCGCCCGCCGTTGCCGGCCCGCCATGCCTCGAATTTTGTCCACGAGTCATGGCGGCAGATCCGCACATGGTCGAGATAATCCATGCCGGCGCGGCGAAAATGACGGTCGCTGACCGGGAAGCCGGCGGGTTCGATGATATGGGCTTCCACGCCGAGGCACGCGCAAAGCCGGAGAATCGTTCCGGTATTTTGCGGGATGTCAGGCTGGAAAAGAGCAATACGCATTCCGGAACGCCCCTTTCGGCCTGCAAAATGTTGGGAAAAATCTTCGCCTTGCGCGGTTTTTGCGCATCATCCGGCGCAGAGCCGATAGCGGGCTTGCGCTCTCCCGGCAAGGGTGCCAATAGATCGATTCTAGATCGCATGTTCCGGCCGATTGAGTAGGACAAGTGATCGTTTCTGCCACCGCGAGGCTCGCGGGACCGGCGGCCGCACCGGGTGCTTGCTGAAGGCGCGCCGGGAAGGCCGCCTTAGCTGCAGTTCGGAAAGGGTTTGCAAGTGACGTCCTCATCCTCGGCTGATCATCCGACACGCCGTGATTTCCTCTACGTCGCCACCGGCGCGGTCGCGGCAGTTGGCGCGGCCGCTGTGGCCTGGCCGCTGATCTCCCAGATGAACCCGGATGCCTCGACCATCGCGGCCGGTGCGCCGATCGATGTCGATCTGGCGCCGATCGCCGAGGGACAGGACATCAAGGTGTTCTGGCGCGGCAAGCCGATCTACATCATGCACCGGACCAAGAAGCAGATCGACGAGGCGCGCGCGGTCAACGTGTCGAGCCTGCCCGATCCGCAGACCGATCAGGCCCGCGTCAAGGAAGGCCACGACCAGTGGCTGGTGGTCATCGGCATCTGCACCCACCTCGGCTGTATCCCGATCGCGCATGAAGGCAACTACGACGGGTTCTTCTGCCCGTGCCATGGTTCGCAGTACGACTCGTCCGGGCGCATCCGTCAGGGGCCCGCGCCGCTCAATCTGGCCGTGCCGCCTTACGCCTTCTCTTCCGACACCAAGATCAAAATCGGCTGACGCCAGTCGCCGTCATACTTTCAGGAACGCAAAATGAGCGGACCCTCCACCTACAACCCGCAGAATCCAGCCTTGAAGTGGATCGAGCGGCGCCTGCCCATCGGCGGCCTGATTCATTCGTCGTTCGTGGCGTATCCGACGCCGCGCAACCTCAACTACTGGTGGACCTTCGGCGCCATCCTTTCGATGATGCTCGCGGTGCAGATCATCACCGGCATCATCCTGGCGATGCACTACACGCCGCACGTCGATCTCGCCTTCAAGTCGGTCGAACTCATTGTTCGTGACGTCAATTACGGCTGGCTGCTGCGCTACATCCACTCCAATGGCGCGTCGATGTTCTTCATCGCCGTCTACATCCACATGCTTCGCGGTCTCTATTACGGCTCGTACAAGGAGCCGCGCGAGGTCCTGTGGATTCTCGGCGTCATCATTTACCTCCTGATGATGGCCACCGGATTCATGGGCTACGTGTTGCCGTGGGGCCAGATGAGCTTCTGGGGCGCCACCGTCATCACCAACCTGTTTTCCGCCATTCCGTGGGTTGGCGACAGTATCGTGACCCTGCTGTGGGGCGGTTACTCGGTCGGCAATCCGACGCTGAACCGCTTCTTCTCGCTGCACTACCTGCTGCCGTTCGTGATCGCGGGCGTTGTCGTCCTGCACATCTGGGCGCTGCACGTGGCGGGCCAGAACAATCCGGCCGGCGTTGAGCCGAAGACCGAGAAGGACACCGTGCCGTTCACGCCGTATGCGACCCTCAAGGACGCGTTCGGCATGGCCTGCTTCCTGCTGTTCTTCGCCTGGTTCATCTTCTACATCCCGAATTACCTCGGCGATCCGGACAACTACATTCCGGCCAACCCGGCGGTGACGCCCGCGCACATCGTGCCTGAATGGTACTACCTGCCGTTCTACGCGATCCTGCGTTCGATCCCGAACAAGCTTGCCGGCGTTATCGCGATGTTCGGTGCGATCATCGTCCTGGCGTTCCTGCCGTGGCTCGACAGCGCCAAGACCCGCTCGTCGAAGTATCGTCCGCTGGCGAAGCAGTTCTTCTGGATCTTCGTCGCGGTGTGCATCGGTCTCGGCTATCTCGGCGCGCAGCCGCCGGAAGGCATCTACGTGATCGCCGGTCGCGTCCTGACGGTGTGCTACTTCGCGTACTTCCTGGTCGTGCTGCCGCTGCTCTCGCGCATCGAGAAGCCGCGTCCGCTGCCGAACTCGATCGCCGATGACGTGCTGTCCAAGTCGGGCAAGGCGGTGATGTCGGCCCTGGCTGCGGTCGCTGTCGGCGGTTCGCTGATGCTGGGCGGCATGACCGACGCGCGCGCCGCGGATCATGGTGCGACCCCGCCGTCGCTGAGCTGGTCGTTCGCCGGTCCGTTCGGCAAGTTCGATCAGGCCCAGCTTCAGCGCGGCCTGAAGGTCTACAAGGAAGTCTGCTCGGCCTGTCACGGGCTGTCGCTGGTCGCCTTCCGCAACCTCGCGGATCCGGGTGGCCCGGGCTATTCGCCGGCGCAGGCTGCGGCCTTCGCGTCCGATTACAAGGTGCAGGATGGTCCGAACGATTCCGGCGACATGTTCGAGCGTCCGGGCCGTCCGGCGGACTACTTCCCGTCTCCGTTCCCGAACGAGCAGGCTGCCCGTGCGGCCAATGGCGGCGCAGCTCCCCCGGACCTGTCGCTGATCGCCAAGGCCCGTGGCTATGAGCGCGGCTTCCCGCAGTTCGTGTTCGACGCCTTTATGCAGTTCCAGGAGAAGGGTCCGAACTACATCGACGCCCTGCTGCAAGGTTACGAAGAGAAGCCGCCGGCCGGCTTCAACCTCCCGGAAGGTTCGCACTACAACAGGATCTTCCCGGGCCACGCCATCAAGATGCCGAAGCCGCTGAGCGACGGCCAGGTGACCTACGACGACGGTTCGCCGGCCACGGTTCAGCAGTATGCCAAGGACGTCGCGGCGTTCCTGATGTGGACCGCGGAGCCGCACCTCGAAGCGCGCAAGCGCCTCGGCCTGCAGGTGATGGTGTTCCTGATCGCGCTGTCGCTGCTGCTCTACTTCACCAAGCGCAAGGTCTGGGCCAACGCCCACTGATCCGCGAGGTTCGACAGGATTGCGAAAGGCCCCGTTTCGGGGCCTTTTTGCTGCGCGGCTCAAAGGTGTTGGGAGCGCTAAAACCACGTTCCGGATTTCACGGTGATGCCTTAACCTTTCCGACCGGGCGGGGGTGGTATGGCAGGCGGCGCAGTCGACGATATCCTTCTGAACATCAATCCGACCGGGCAACTGGTGCTCGGCGGCGTGCTGGCGCTGATCATCTACGGCGTTGCGCTGGACCTGCGGGTTGACGATTTCATCGCAGTGCTGCGCAAGCCGCTGGCGCCACTTGCGGGCCTCATCGGTCAATTGCTGATTCTGCCCGCGGTGACCTGGGCGATCACCATGGCGCTCAAGCCGCAGCCATCGATCGCGCTCGGCATGATGGTGGTTGCCGCCTGTCCCGGCGGCAACATCTCCAACCTCATCACCCATATGGCGCGCGGCAACACCGCGCTCTCGGTCAGCATGACCGGCATTTCCAGCATGCTGGCCGTGGTCACCACGCCGCTCAACATCCTGTTCTGGGCCTCGCTCAATCCGGCGACGGCGGCGCTGCTGCGGCAGGTCAGTATCGAGCCGGTGTCGTTCCTCGGCTCGACCGTCCTGATCCTCGGCGTGCCGATGGCCGCGGGCATGGCGACAGTGCGCTACTGGCCGGGTCTCGCCGACCGGCTGCGGCGTCCGCTGCAGATCCTCTCGTTCCTGTTCCTTGTGGTGTTCATCGCCGGTGCGACGCTCTCCAATGCGCGCTATCTGACAGTGTTCCTGCAATCGGCGCTGCCGTTCGTCGTGCTGCATAACCTCATCGCCATCGGCATCGGCTGGGGTGTGGCGCGTACACTGCGGCTCAGCGACTACGACACGCGTGCGCTCACCGTCGAGGTCAGCATGCACAATTCCGGCCTCGGGCTGGCGTTGATTCTTAATCAGTTCGACGGCCTTGGTGGCGCTGCGCTGGTCGCGGCCGGATGGGGCGTGTGGCATCTGGTTTCCGGCTGGGCGCTGGCGGCATGGTGGAAGCGCCGCGATCCCAAACCGACATCGGACCCTGCACCATGAGCACGACACAGACGCATGCGGAGAGTGAAGGGCGCGGCGTTCTCGTGACAGGCGCTGCCGGTTTCATTGGAAGCGCACTCATCGCAGCGCTGGCGCGGGACCGCGCAAACGACGAGCCCGTCATCGCGCTCGACCTGCGCGAGGTGGGGCCAGCACATCGCATTGTCGGCGTCACCTATGTCGCTGCCGACATCCGCGATCCGGTGCTCAAGGAAGTTATCGCGCGTCATCGCCCGCGCGCCGTGGTGCATCTTGCCTCTGTCGTCGCGGTCGGCGGCGATCCGCAGCGCGACTGGGAAATCGATGTGCTTGGCACCCGCAACATGCTGGAAGCTGCGCGCGAGGCCGGCATAGCGCATGTTGTCGTCACCTCGAGCGGCGCGGCCTATGGCTATCACGCCGACAATCCTGTGCCGCTGTCCGAGGATGATCCTCTGCGCGGTAATGAGGATTTCCCCTATGCGCGCAACAAGCGCGAGGTCGAGGAGATGCTCGCCGAATGGCGCGATCTTTATCCGCAACTGACGCAGACGGTGTTCCGGCCCTGCACCGTGCTCGGTCCCGCGACCAACAACCAGATCACCGCGATATTCGAGCGCCCGTTGGTGATGGGCCTCACCGGCACCGCGACGCCGTTCTCGCTGATCGCCGACATCGACGTGGTCGCCGCGCTGGTGCAGGCCGTACGCCAGCCGAAGCCCGGCATCTATAACCTTGCGGGCGATGGCACGCTGAGCCTGCGCGATATCGCCCGCCTCAGCCGCAAGCCTTACCTGCCGATGCCGCCTGCATTGCTCAAGGGCACGCTGTGGTTATTGCGAGCGCTGCGCCTGACCAACCTCGGTCCGGGCAACGTCAAGTTCATCCAGTACCGGCCGGTGTTGTCGAACAACAAACTCAAGACCGTGTTTGGCTTCACCCCGCAATACAATGCGCTGCAGGTGTTCGATCGCTATCGCGCCGGCCGCGGGGAGCGCGTATCATGACGACGCTGGTGATCGGTATGGGGCCGGCGGGGCTTGCTGCGGTCAAAAGCCTGAAAGAGGCAGGTCTGCCGGTCGAAGCCGTCGAGCGCAACGCCGATGTCGGCGGCCAGTGGCTTTACGGCGCGCCGCCGAGCGCCGTCTATGCCTCGACCCATCTGATTTCGTCGAAGCGCACCACGGCGTTCGCGGATTTCCCGATGCCGGAGGACTGGCCGGCCTATCCCAGCCATGTGCAGGTCGGCGAATACTTCAAGGCGTTTGCGAAGCATTTCGATCTGTATCCGTTGGCGCGATTCAATACCGAGGTGAAATCGCTGACGCGGCAGGGGGAGGGCTGGCGCGCAGAATTCAGCGACGGCTCGTCGCGCGAGTATTCCAGCGTCATCATCGCCAATGGACATCTCAGCGACCCGCTGCTGCCGAAAATTCCCGGCAACTTCAGCGGCACGGTCATCCACGCCAAAGACTATAAGACGGCCGATATTTTCGAAGGCAAGCGCGTGCTCGTGGTCGGCATGGGTAACACCGGCTGCGACATCGTGGTCGATGCCATCCATCGGGCAAGGCGTGTGCTGTGGAGCGTTCGCGGCGGCAATCATTTCGTGCCGAAATTTCTCGCCGGCAAGCCGGCGGATGAAGGCAATCACAAGCCAAAGCGTTTCGTGATCCCGAAAAATCTGCGCTCGTGGCTGCACGAGCCGATCCTGCGCTTTTTGGTCGGCCCGCCCGAACGGTTCGGCCTGCCGAAGCCGACGCATCGGCTTTATGACAAAACACCCATCGTCAACTCACTGGTGCTGCAGCATCTCGGGCAGGGCGACGTCGCCTTGCGCAAGCCGATCCGGGAGTTTCGCGGTTCGCACATCGTGTTTTCCGATGGCATGGAGGACGAGCTCGATCTTGTGCTGCTGGCGACCGGCTATGAGATCACGTTTCCGTTTCTCGACAATCTCGACGTGCTCGACTGGCAGGCCGACAAGCGCGCGCCCAAACTGTTCCTCAATGTCTTTCCGGCGCAGGATAACGGTCTGTTCGTTGCGGGACTTCTCGAAGGCGCAGGCGTTGGCTGGCCAGGCCGCGCATTGCAGACCGATCTGATCGCCGCCTATCTCAAGGCGCGAAATGACAAGCCGGAACTCGCCGCGCGTTTCCGCCGCGAGGTCGCGGCATGGCATGCCGAGCCGGCCGAGAGCAGGCGCGGCGAGCACGGCATTTTCGTCGACTTTCTCCAGTACAAGCGCGACCTGCAGAAGGCGATCGCGCGGCTGCGCTGATGCCAAAACACGAAAAAGGCTCCGGGAAGGAGCCTTTTGTGACTGGCGTTATGGTTCGCCTCAGCGCTTGAACAGCCCCATGATCGAGACCTTGGCCAGCGTATTGAAATGGAGCTGGAAGCCGATCACCGCTGCCGAAGTGTCGGCCGTGGCATTGAGCTTGTCGATGCCGACCGCATGGACCGTGAACAGATAGCGGTGCGGATGGTCACCTTCCGGCGGGCAGGGGCCGCCATAGCCCGGTGCGCCGAAATCGGTGCGGGTCTGCAGCGTACCCGGGGGCAGGGTGCCGCCAGCGCTTCCGGCGCCCAGCGCCAGTTCTGTCACATTCGGCGGAATGTTGACGGCGACCCAGTGCCAGAAGCCGCTGCCGGTGGGGGCGTCCGGGTCATAGCAGGTCACCGCGAAGCTCTTGGTGCCGGCCGGCGCGCCAGACCAGTGTAAATGGGGGGATTTGTTGCCGCCCGCGCAGCCAAAGCCGAAATCCGACGACAGGATGTGGTCCTTGCCCAGATAGTCGCCATCCTTGAAGCTGTTACTTGTGACTGCAAAGGTCATCGATCTCTCCCGACTGTTAGCCTGCGCGGAGTTTAGTCGGGATCGGCGCGGGTGCAACGGAGAGCGGGCTTGACATCGTCCGCGCCGGGTGATGTTTTGCCGGCCATGATCATCGCCCGCCCAGCACGTCTCTGGTGGCCCACCTCCTGAAGGTGGCCGGTGCGATTCACTTTTTCCCTAATCGTCGAGGCCGTCATCGCAGAGCGACGGCCTTTCGCTTGTTTGTCCTGTGTGGCGTTCCTCACCCAAGTCTCGTAAGAGGATCAGATGAACAGGACGGTTTTCTCGCTTCCCCCACATGAGGATTATCGCACCGTGCGCGGCCTCGAGGTCTCACGCACCGCCGAGGCGTTGACCGGCGGCGCGACGCTCGACCGGTTGATCGAGCGGCTCGATAGCCGTCGCGGCGTGGTGCTGTCGTCCGGCACCACTGTGCCCGGGCGCTACGAGAGCTTCGATCTCGGATTTTCCGACCCGCCGCTGCGGCTGGAATCGCGCGAAACCAATTTCACTATCGCCGCGCTCAACCCGCGCGGGAAGGTGCTGGTGTCGTTTCTCGCTGCTACCCTGAACGATCCCAACGTCGTGCTTACCGAGAAGACGCCGGCGCAGATCACCGGCCATATCGTGCGCGGTGACGCGCCGATCCATGAGGATCAGCGCACCCGCCGCGCCTCGATCATGTCTTTGGTGCGCGACGTCATCGCCGCGCTGGCCTCGTCGAACGATCCGATGCTCGGCCTTTATGGCGCCTTCGCCTACGATCTTGTGTTCCAGATCGAGGATCTCAAGAAAAAGCGCGCGCGCGAGGACGACCAACGCGACATCGTGCTCTACATTCCGGATCGTATTCTGGCCTATGACCGCGCTACCGGCCGCGGTGCCATTCTCAGCTACGAGTTTACTTTCAACGGCGCCTCGACCAAGGGCCTCGATCGCGAGACGCCGGACAGCGTCTATGCGAAAACACCGCGGCAGGGGTTTGCCGATCATGCGCCCGGCGTCTATCAGGCGACGGTGGAGAACGCACGCAAGGCGTTCGCGCGCGGTGACCTGTTCGAGGCCGTGCCGGGGCAACTGTTCGCCGAACCGTGCGAGCGCTCGCCCGCCGAAGTGTTCCAGCGGCTCTGCAAGATCAACCCCTCGCCCTACGGCGCGCTGATTAATCTCGGTGAGGGCGAATTCCTCGTCTCGGCGTCGCCCGAAATGTTCGTGCGTTCCGACGGCCGGCGGGTCGAAACCTGTCCGATCTCGGGCACGATCGCGCGCGGTGCCGATGCCATCGGCGACGCCAAGCAGATTCAGGAGCTGCTGAATTCGCAGAAGGACGAATTCGAACTCAACATGTGCACCGACGTTGACCGCAACGACAAGGCGCGTGTCTGTGTGCCGGGTTCGATCAAGGTGCTGGCGCGGCGGCAGATCGAAACCTATTCCAAGCTGTTCCACACCGTCGATCACGTCGAAGGCATGCTGCGTCCCGGCTTCGATGCTCTCGACGGCTTTCTGACCCATTGCTGGGCGGTGACGGTGACAGGTGCGCCGAAGCTGTGGGCGATGCAGTTCGTCGAGGATAACGAGCGTTCATCACGGCGCTGGTATGCCGGCGCGCTGGGCTATGTCGGCTTCGATGGCAGCATCAATACGGGTCTCACCATCCGCACCATTCGCATGAAGGACGGTCTTGCCGAAGTGCGCGTTGGCGCGACGCTGCTGTTCGATTCCGATCCGGTCGCGGAAGAGAAGGAATGCCAGACCAAGGCCGCGGCGCTATTCCAGGCGCTGCGCGGCGATGCGCCCAAGCCGCTGTCGTCGTTCTCTCCGGAATCGACCGGCTCGGGCAAGAACGTGCTCCTGATCGACCACGACGATTCCTTCGTGCACATGCTGGCGGACTATTTCCGTCAGGTGGGCGCGAATGTGAACGTGACCCGTCACACCCATGCGCTCGAAATGCTCGGCAAGGAAAAGTACGATCTGCTTGTGCTCTCGCCGGGTCCGGGACGGCCGGAGGATTTCGGCATCTCGAACTTCATCGACGCTGCGCTGAAAAAGGATCTGCCGGTGTTCGGCGTCTGCCTTGGCGTGCAGGCGATCGGCGAATATTTCGGCGGCCAGCTCGGCCAGCTTGCTCAGCCGGCGCACGGCCGTCCGTCGCGGGTGCAGGTGCGCGGCGGCGCGCTGATGCGCGGCCTGCCGAACGAGATCGTCATCGGTCGCTATCATTCGCTCTATGTCGATCGCAAGACCATGCCCGACGTGCTTCAGGTCACCGCCAGCACCGAAGACGGCGTTCCGATGGCCATCGAGCACAAGACGCTGCCGGTCGCCGGTGTGCAATTCCACCCCGAGTCGCTGATGTCGCTGGAAGGCGATGTCGGCCTGCGCATTGTCGAGAACGCATTCCGTCTCGGCCAGCCGGCGAACTGATCCGATCCTATTCGTGAGCAATCCGATGAACCTTGAAACCGACCTGAAGGCTGCGATCCGCACCATTCCGGACTATCCCAAGCCCGGCATCCTGTTTCGCGACATCACCACGCTGCTCGGCAATGCCCGTGCATTCCGTCGCGCGGTGGACGAACTGGTGCAGCCGTGGGCGGGCTCGAAAATCGACAAGATCGCGGGCATCGAGGCCCGCGGCTTCATTCTCGGTGGTGCGGTCGCGCATCAGTTATCGGCGGGCTTCGTGCCGATCCGCAAGAAGGGCAAGTTGCCGCATACCACGGTGCGGATCGCCTATTCGCTGGAGTACGGTCTCGATGAAATGGAGATGCACGCCGACGCCATCGAGCCCGGCGAGCGCGTCATCCTGATCGACGATCTCATCGCCACCGGAGGCACGGCGGAGGGCGCTGTGAAACTGCTGCGCCAGATCGGCGCCGAAGTGATCGCGGCCTGTTTCATCGTCGATCTGCCGGACCTCGGCGGAGCCGCCAAGCTGCGGGCGATGGACGTTCCGGTGCGAACGCTGATGACGTTCGAGGGGCACTAAGGGTTCTGGTGCCTGCAGTAGCTGTCATCGCCGGGCTTGTCCCGGCGATCCGCTTCGGTAGGGACGGTGGGTCCCTAAACGAGATGCCCGGCACAAGGCCGGGCACGACACGAGAATATGGCGTTTTCAGTGATCGGATCGCGTAGCGCCTAGCTTACTAAACTATAGCTTGTGCAGCATCAGGTTCAGTTCGATCTCGCGGAAGTGCACGTAGTTGGCGCGAGTCCACTGATGGAGTTCTGACGAACTGTCCTTTGCCGTGCGCAGATAGTCGGTGAACGAGAACGTCGTCCGGCTGATGATCGACTTGAGGAATGCCGGCAGCGCCGCCAGTTTCAGGGTGCGCACCTCGGAGAACAGCGGCAGGTTTTCGCCCCACAGCGCGTGCTCGTTGTTGACCGGGATCAGCGCGCTGCGCGGGAAGGTTTTGCGCAGCATGTCCCACGCCTGCGACGAGGGTCGTGTGGCGTCGGGAATGAATAGAATGATCGGATCGACGCCGCGCCGCTCGGCTTCCTTGATGAAACCGATCTCGTCGATCATTCTGAAGAAATCATCGAAGGCGTGAAAGCCGAGATCGACCACCTTGGGCACGCCATCATTGACGATCAGCCGGTCCATCAAGGCCATCTGGCCGTGGGTCTCGGAAATGTCGGCGGTTTCGGTAAACCGGGGCTGGTAGTCGAGCAGCGAAGGCTCGCGCAGGTTGAGGTCAAACGCGACCACCGTGCCCTTGTGGAGCTTCTGGAACTCGGTCAGCAGGCGGGCAAGCAGCGTTTTTCCCACGCCCGGGCGTGGCGACGAGACGATATAGACGGGCGTGCGGCGCATCAGATCCAGATATGGCGTTTTCGAGCGGCGTCGAAGCCGGTTCGCATAAACAAACGCATCAAAAGAATGACCGGGAGCGTCGCTTCTGATCCGTCACGCACGAAAGGCGTCGGCGACGGCGCAGTGCGCCATCAGTGTTCGCCGGTCTCGGGGCGGGTAATGCCCTTGTCCTTGCTGCCGACGATGTCGGTAAGCTTGATGCGGTCGAATTCGCCCCAGACGTTGCCGAGCCAGTGACGGACGTAACCGCGCAGAACGAACGAATAGTTCGCGGATTCTCCTGCCGGTCCCTTGTTGGCGACGAACTTCAGGAACGGAACTGACGCGACTTCGACCTGTTCATAGGCCATTTCGTTGAGCTTCGGAATCGTGATCTCGGTCGCGTTCTTGATGCGATGGAAATACGAATTGTAGGTTGCCTGGTCCCACTCGAAGAAGCTGGTGTTGTTGATGAAGTTCTTCACCAGAAAATACTGCGCGCCGTCCATGAAGTTGGCGGTCTCGGCAATCTCGTCGAGCGAGGCGATCGACGGGCCGAGGATGTGGAACACCGCAAAGGTGATCTGGCCCGAGCGTGCGGCGTCGAGAAATCCGATGTCGCGCAGCGAGGCGAGAGTCGGTGACAGCAATCCCGCGCGGACGTCGATGACCGTGACGCTGGAGGTCGACGAATTCAGCGTGTCGAAAATCTTCATCTGGTCGGATGTGGAGGTCACATCGACGATTTCGGTGATGTCGGGGTGGAATCGCTTCAATGTGCCGCGCGGGGATTCGGTGTCGAATGCCCTCGTTGGAATGTTGTTCGCGCTGAAATAGTCCAGAACGGTGCGTGACACGGTGGTCTTTCCGACCCCGCCCTTGTCCGCGCCGACCACAATAACCGCTGGCTTGGCCATGGTGCCCCTTTAAGCGCCGCGCGGATGAATCCGTTCGTGCGGCCGTCTCTACTTCCAGCCGGACCATGGCAGAATCGAGGGAGAATTCAATTCTTGACACCGGCCTCGGCAAAAATCCGGCGATTTCGTTAACAGATTAGGGGCTTACCGTCTGCCCCAAGGGCCATTGAAGGGGCCGATGGCTGGGCCGGGTGCCGGACTTGCCGGGGGGCTCGCGGGGGGCGCGGAACCGCCCCATGGACCGGGCGGCGTCGACCAGGGGCCGGGGGGCGGGGGCGGCTGATCGGGCGAGGCCGGGCCGGGATAGCCTTCCTCGGTCTGCGACGGCAGCGGAAGCGGTCCCGGATCGTGGCCGCCAGCGTACTGCACGAGCGCCCTGACCCGGGCATCGACGGAGGGGTGGGTGGCGAACAGGTCGGCGAACCCTTCGCGGGGGTTATCGATGCACATTTCCATCACCGCCGAGGTCGCCCCGGGCAGTTCGCCGTGGCCCTCGATCTTGCGCAGCGACGAGATCATGGCGTCCGGATTCTTGGTGAGTTCGACCGAGCCGGCGTCGGCGAGGAATTCGCGTGAGCGCGACAGGGCGAAACGCACCACCAGCGATAGCAGCCAGGCCAGCGCGATCAGCGCCACAGCCAGCAGCACGACCACGATAGCGCCGCCACCGCCCTTGCGGTCGCTATCGGAGGACGACGACGATCGCCGGCCGCCCATGCGGATGCCGGAGTTGAAGAAGATGCGGAAGAACAGTTCGGCAAAGAATCCGACCACGCCGGCGATGATGACCGCGATGACCATCAACTGGACGTCACCGTTGCGGATATGGGTCAGCTCATGGCCCAGCACCGCTTCGATCTCCTGATCGTTGAGCGCATTCAGCAATCCGGTGGTGACCGTGATGGCGTACTGGCGCCGGTTCAGGCCGGTGGCGAACGCGTTGAGTGCATCGCTGTCCATGATCTTGAGCTTCGGCATTGGAATGCCGCGCGAGATGCACAGGTTTTCGAGCAGGTTGTAGAGCCGCGGCTGCTCCTGCCGCGTGACGTCGTGGCCGCCCGTCACTGCATCGATGATCGCCTGATGAAAGAAGTACGCGATCACGATCCACAGCGCCGAGCCGATGGTGGCGAAGGGAAGGGCAGTGATGAAATCGCGCGTTGCAGCGTGGATGTAGTATTCAGTCGACCTGCCGCTATCGATGGCGACCTCGCCGATCAGGGCGCCTGCGAATACCATGACGTAGATCAGGAGAAACAGCCCCGCGAGCAGTAGCACCGAACGGGTCTTGTTCGAAGCGATATGCGTGTAGAGACCGTACGCGGCCATGGTTCGCTGCCCTGCGGGAGGTCGATCCGCTGTTCAGGATAGGGCGGTCAGAACTTGACCGCCGGCGCTTGCTCGAGCTGTCCGCGGCTCTCGCCGAGATCGAAGAAATCCTTGTGGGTGAAGCCGAGCATTCCGGCGAACAATGCTGCGGGCATCTGCTGAATGCCGGTGTTGTATTCCTGAACCGCGTTATTGAAGAAACGCCGGCTCGCCGCGATCTTGTTTTCGATGTCGGAAAGTTCGGTCTGTAACTGCTGGAAATTGGTGTTGGCCTTGAGGTCCGGATAGGCCTCGGACAGAGCGATAAGGCGGCCCAGCGCACCAGAGAGCTGGTTTTCGGCGGCAGACACCTGCGCCGGTCCCTGTGCGGTCATCGCCGCGTTGCGCGCCTTAATGACGTCGTCGAGTGTGCCGCGCTCGTGCGAAGCATAGCCCTTCACCGTCTCGACCAGATTGGGGATCAGGTCGTGGCGCTGCTTGAGCTGGACATCGATGTCGGCGAAGGCCTGGTTCACGCGCTGCGAGAGCGCGATGAGACGGTTGTAGGCGGCAAATCCGAAAAGAACGATGACGACGATGACGCCGAGGACAATCCAGCCGGTCGACATGAGGGAAAACTCCTTGAGGGACAACGGACCGCCGCACCGTAGACGATAAATTCGCCGTGCGGCAGGGGCCGCGCGACGGGTGCGCTCTGGAATAGGTCGCCCTCAAGGCGAAGAGGTTCAAGGGTCGCGACGATTTATGGAGAAATTGTCAGCTTCCTTCCCCACCCCTCCCGCAAGCGGCGAGGGACGAGGAAGGCCGGGCTGTGCAACCGGTCACGGCTTGGCGAGGTGCCAGGCGCCGTTGAGGAAACCATCGCCGTTCACGTCGCCGGCCTTGGTGTCCTTCTTGAACGTGTAGAGCGGTTTGCCCTTGTAGGCCCACATCTTCTTGCCGTCGTCGCGGGTCACAACGGTCCAGTCGCCGGACGCCGTGGCGCTGGCGGAGGCCATCAGCGGCGGCCAGTTCTCGGCGCAGGGGCCATTGCAGGCGGACTTGCCGCCGGAGTCCTTGTCAAACGTATAGAGGCTCATGCCCTTGGCATCGACGTAGATCTTGCCTTTGGAGGAATCTGCGACCTTTGCCGGGGCAGCGGCCTGCGCCAGAGCGGCGGCCGAGGTGAAAAGGGTCAGAGCCGCGACGGCGGCGAATATCTTCGACATTGCAGCTTACTCCTGCTGAGGAATCTCATGGACGCGAGCGCGTCATCCTCACCAACTCCGGCCGCAGGCGATTATTCCGTAATCGCGTCGCCCCAGTCCCATTTTCTGGCGCGGGCATAAAAAGTCTTGTCGCGGCGTGGAGCATTAACGATCTCAAGTCCGTGAGGCGTACAGACCTTGGCGGTCACCGCGATCTTGGTGAGCGCGGGCTGCGCGAGCACGCGAGAGGGCCGTGTGGCGGGTGTGGTGCGCGACAGGGCGACGTAAGAGAATTTCTCGTCCTCGAATGGAAGGTCCGCGCCCTTGAGGTGTTTGTGCGCCCGCGAGCGCGGCAGGCGTTGCACGAAGTGACACCAGTCCGGCGCTTGCAGCGGACAGGCGTGATTGTGTGGGCAAGGCGCGACGACATGCGCGCCCTGTGCGATCAGGCGTGCGCGCAATGCGATGATTCGCGTATAGCCCGCCGGCGTGCCGGGCTCGACGATCATCAGCGTTTCTTTCGTCTTCGCCCACATCGCGTCGGCGAGTGCGTCGCGTGCCGCATCGCCGAGTTCGTTGATGACATAGCTTGCGATGACGAGATCGGCAGAATCGGCGCTGGTGATAAGCTGGATGGCATCGCCCTGCATATAGCGCAGGGCATTGAGGCGATGACTGTCCGTTGCGAGGTCGATCGCCAACGCGCGCAGAGCCGCGTTGGCATCGAGCAGATCGAACGCATCCAGCGACGGAAAAACCTCGGCCGCCGCCCAGGTCGCGGTCCCGGGCCCGGCGCCGATATCGAGCAGGTTGCGAGGTGCGAAGCCGGGCGCGGTTTCCTGCAGCGCGTGAAGGCAGGCAGCCGTGGCGGCATAGGTCGCCGGCATTCGCGCCAGTGCGTAGGCCAGCGCATCCGCCTCGGTGCGGATCGGTGCGGACGTGCCGCCGGCGCGATAGTTATTTGAGATGGCGTTCGCCCGTCGCGCCACCTCGTTACGCGACACGCCTTCGATCTTCTGATCGAGTGCGGCTTTCAGTTCAGGCGGAAGGGCAAAGGTGGACATTGGTCAGGGGCGATCCAGCTTTCCCCGAAGCGCCGATCCGAGTGCTCGATTTCGACACCCTCTCCCACATAGGAGCGTCCACGCTCGTCTTCGACGAGCTATGGGGAGAGGTAAGAAGTATCACGCCACGTTCTGGTCGAGCACCTTCATCGCGCCGTCGAGGTCCACGGAAACGAGTTGCGACACGCCGCGCTCAGCCATGGTGACGCCGAACAGGCGATTCATCCGCGCCATGGTGATCGGGTTGTGGGTGATGATGATGAAACGGGTCTCGGTCGATCCGGTCATCTCGTTCAGCAGGTTACAGAACCGTTCGACGTTGTGGTCGTCGAGCGGCGCGTCGACTTCGTCCAGCACGCAGATCGGTGACGGGTTGGTGAGGAACACTGCGAAAATCAGCGCCAGCGCGGTCAGCGCCTGTTCGCCGCCAGAGAGCAGCGACAGCGACTGCGGCTTCTTGCCGGGCGGTTTGGCGATGATCTCGAGGCCAGCCTCGAGCGGATCGTCGCTCTCGATCAGTTGCAACTCCGCCTGGCCGCCGCCGAACAGTTCGGTGAACAGCCGCTTGAAGTGGCCATTGACCACCTCGAACGACGACAGCAGGCGCTCGCGCGCTTCCTTGTTGAGGCTCTGGATGCCGGTGCGCAGCTTCTTGATCGCCTCGACCAGATCGTCGCGCTCGGTGGTCAGCGTGGTGTGCTGGGTCTCGACCTCGCGCAATTCTTCCTCGGCGCGCAGGTTGACGGCGCCGAGCCGCTCGCGGTCGCGGCGCAGCTTTTCGAGATCGGCTTCGATCTCGGCAACTGGCGGCAGTTCGCTCTCCGGCGTGATCTCGGCCATCGCCGCGACATTCTGCGGCTCGACTTCGAGCATATCGCGAATTTCGCGCTCGATGTCTTCGATGCGGCGGCGGGTCGCCTCCATGCGCTCCTCGGCGCGGGCGGTGGCCTCGCGTGCTGCGGACAGGGCTTCGAGCGAGGCGCGGGCCTCGCGATCGGTTTCCGCCATCAGGGCTTCGGCGGCGGCCAGCGCGTCGGCGGCGGCGCGGCGTTCGCTTTCCGCGATCTCGATTTCGCTGATCAGCGCATTGCGCTTCTCGGCGAACAGCGCCGGCGCGTTTTCAAGCTCGGCGCGTTCAGTGTTCACTTCGCCAGTGCGGGCCTCGATGGTCGCGATCTGCGCGGCAGCGTTTTCCTTGCGGCCCTGCCATTCGCGGCGTTCGGAGAGGATCGCCTGCACGCGGCGGTCGGCGAGTTCAGCTTCGCGCGCCAGTGCCTGCGCTTCGGCGCGGGCCTGCGCGGCAAGGCGGCGGCGCTCGTCCATGTCGGTGCGCGCGCTCGCCAGCCGGGCGTCGATCTCGTCGCTCGGCGGCAATTCGGCCACGGCCTCTACCGCCATTTCGTGGGCGGAGTGGGCTTCGCTGCGATCGGCGGTGAGGCGGGAAAGCGCCTCGGTGAGCGCCGAGCGTCGCGACGCATGGCGGTTGATCTCGCGTTCGGCAGCGGCGTGGCGTTCGCGCGCAATGTTGGCCTCGCGCTGGGCGTTGCGGGTGGCCTCGCGCGCTGCGCTTTCGGCGGAGGCCGCCGCTTTCAGCTCGCTGTCGGCGTTCTCAAGCGCCTGCCGCTTGGCGACCGCATCGGCACGGGCCTGTTCAAGCTCGGCTTCAATGTCGACGAGGCGGGCACGCTCGGCAAGGCGGCGTGCGGCGCCGGTCGGCGCGTGAGCCGCAGCAACGAAACCGTCCCAGCGCCACAGGTCGCCCTCGACGGACACAAGTCGCTGACCGGTCTTGAGTTGCGGAGCCAATTCGCCACCGCGATCACGGCTGACCACGCCAATCTGCGCGAGGCCGCGCGCCAGTTCGGCCGGTGCCTCAACATGGTTGGCAAGGGAATCGACGCCCTCCGGAAGCGCTGGATCTCCGTCGTGAACGCCGAGCGCGGTCCAGCGCATCGGCGCGGTGGGGTCGACCGGCGCGTCGAGCTCGTCGCCGAGCGCGGCGCCCAGCGCCTTTTCATAGCCCTTGGCGACATGGACGCCGTCCATGATCGGCGGCCACAGGTTCTTGGTCTCGCCATGGACCAGCTTGGCAATGGTCTTCGCTTCGGTTTCCAGCCGCTGCACGCGCTTGTCAGCTTCGACCACCGGCGAGCGTGACGCTTCAAGCGTTGCGCGCGCGGCGATGTGCGCAGCCTCGCTGTCCTGCGCGGCGGCTTCGGCTTCGACCACCTGTTCCTGCGCGGCTTCCATTGCGCCGGCGAGAACCTCGAGGTCGCCGAGGCTGCCGGTCTCGGCATCGAGCCTGGCCTGATCGCCTTCGACGCGGGCAATCTCCTGCTCGATGCGCGAGAGGCGGTCGCGATGGCTGCGGACGTTGGCTTCGAACTGATTGCGCTTGGCGGTGAGATCGGCGAGCGCGGCCGTGAGCTCGGAGAAGGTGCGCTCGGCCGCCGCCAGCGTTTCCTCGGCCTCGGCAACACGTTCCTCGAGACCGCTGCGCTGCTCGACACGGGTCTTGATTTCGTCCTTGAGGATCGCGTCTTCGGAATCGAGGCGCTCCAGCGCGACGTCGGCGTCGGACATCTGGCGCTGCTCGCGCTCGACATCGGCGCTGAACTGGGTCAGGCGGCGGTCGAGTTCGGCGACACGCTCCTTGGCGCGCTCTTCCTCGCGGTCGAGAAGTTCGCGCGCATTGGTCAGACGCTGAAGACCGGCAGCGGCGCGGGCTTCACCGTCACGCAACGCGGGAAGCTCGGAGGCGCGCAGCGCCTGGATACGCGCGGACTCGGCCTGTTCGCGGGTGCGCTCGGCCATCTCTCGCACTGCGAGGTCATGGGTCTGGCCGGCGTCGTTGACGTCGGCATGGGCCTGCAGCCAGCGCAGATGGAACAGCGTGGCTTCAGCCTTGCGGACTTTCGCGGCGACTTCACGGAAACGGATCGCCTGTCGCGCCTGACGTTTCAGACCGTCGATCTGTCCGGCGAGCTGGCCAATGACGTCCTCGACGCGGGTGAGGTTGGTTTCAGCTGCCTTGAGGCGCAACTCGGCTTCATGGCGGCGGGCATGAAGGCCGGCGACGCCGGCAGCGTCTTCCAGCACGCGGCGACGCTGCTCGGGCTTGGCCTGGATGATCTCGCCGATCTTGCCTTGGTGGACAAGCGCGGGCGAACGCGCGCCGGTGGCTGCGTCGGCGAACAGAATCTGGACGTCGCGCGCGCGGACATCCTTGCCGTTGATGCGATAGACCGAGCCGGCCTCGCGCTCGATGCGGCGCGAGACTTCGAGCATTTCCTGATCGTTGACCGCCGATGGCGCCGAGCGATCGGCATTGTCGATGGTCATCACCACTTCGGCGTGGTTGCGCGCGGGCCGGTTGCCGGAGCCGGCGAAAATCACCGCGTCCATGTCGGCGGCGCGCAGCGACTTGTACGAAGTTTCGCCCATCGCCCAGCGCAGCGCTTCGACCAGATTCGACTTGCCGCAGCCGTTCGGCCCGACGACGCCGGTCAGTCCCGGCTCGATCAGGAAGTCCGTCGGTTCAACGAACGATTTGAATCCATGGAGGCGAAGGCGCGTCAGTTTCATGCAATCGGTACTCTCTTGGCCGGCGGCTGAACGCTCGCCGAAGCAACGCCGTAGCTGACGATCTGCCTGACGATACACCTTGCAGGTGAGTCGCGGACCGCGTCCCGTCAAAGCGGACAATGGCGAGGGTGTAGGCCAAGGGCAACCGCTCAACCGGGCTTTTCCCAAGGCTTTTCGGGCTTTTAGAAGCCGATTTCGAAAGACTTTTCAACAGCTTTTGCGGCCGGGTTCCAAGGGGAACAGATGCTTGCGGATGGAACTCGCGCAAACGCCGCCGGGAACCCGGCGGCGTTTGAAGAACATCGCGAAAGGATGGAAGCTCAGCTTTTGAGCAGCGGGTCGATCATCTTCTTGAAGGCATCGAACGAGGTCTCGCCTTTCACCAGCGTGCCATTGACGAAGAAACTCGGCGTCGAATTGATCTTGAGCTTTTCATTGGCGTACTGGCGGTCGTCGAGAATGCCCTTCTGCACCGTGGGATCGTCCTGAACGCACTGCTTGATCATATGCTCGCTGAAACCGGCCTGCTTGCCGATCCGGGTAATGGTCTTGAACGCATCTGAAACAAGGTCGTTCTGCTGCTTGAAGATGACATCGATCAGCGTGAAGTATTTTTGCGAATCATCCTTGGCGACGCAGCGCGCCAGCGCGGAGGCAGCGAGCGCCGCCTGATCGAGCGGAAACTCGCGGAAGATGAACCGGATCTTGCCGGTGTCGATGTACTCTTTCTTCAACTGCGGAAACACGTCGCGCGTGAAGGCCGCGCAATGCGGACAGGTCATCGAGGCGTATTCGATGATGGTGACGGAGGCATCCTTTGGTCCGAGCGCCATGTCCCCCAGCGTGCTTGGCTTGGCGATTTCGGCCGCGGTCTGCGCATGGGCTTCGGTGAACAGCCGCCATGGCGATATGCCGACGGCGGCGGCGACACCGGTCAGGGCGAGGGCTTGGGTAAACGTGCGGCGCGTGATGCTCAACTGACTGCTCCGGAAACTGATGTCGGCCTGCGCGTCGCGGCCTGATCGATCAGTCCAGCGCGCGCGGGGGCGTGTCTGGCTAGCTTGAAACGACAATTGTGGCAATGCCGGGCCGCGATACCACCGGCATTCCGAGGGGGCAAAAGGCTCAATTTCGCTTGATCGAGGCTCCGAGGCGCGCCAGCGCATCGCGCAGACCGTCGTCGGCGATCGCGGTCAGTTGCTCGCTCTCGCGCGCCACCGCGGCCGGGTCCGGGGGCTTGGGCACCTTGCGCGGAGGGCGGCGCGACAGTGGCGCCTGCCGCAGCGCCAGCTTGCCGACTGCGCTCCAGCCGAAGAAACGGTTGACCCGGTCGAGGATCACACTCGACATGTGCTGGATCTCCAGCGCCATCGGACCTTCCACGCGCAGGATCAGCGTAGCGGGCTGCTGGGGCTGACCTTCCACCGGCCGGATCCATTGCAGCCTGAGCGGCTCGGCGTGGGCGGCGATCTCCGGTCCGGCAATCTCCGCCCAGCGTGTCACCAGTTCGCGCGACGCAAAGCCCTGCTTGGCGAAGGCATCGCTGAACGTCCCGCCAAGAAGTGCGGACAACGGCTTGGCGCTGATCGGGCCGGGCTTGTTCATGGGACGGTCGATTGCCTACAAGGGATGCATGACTCTATCAGGCGCCACGGTGCGGCGAAAGAAAGTCGAAGCAGGCACGCAGCGCAAATCCGCCGGGCGGCCGGAACTCCTGCTGGCCTGGTATGACCGGCATCGCCGTGTGCTCCCCTGGCGGGCGTTGCCGGGCGAACACGCCGACCCGTATCGGGTGTGGCTGTCGGAGATTATGCTGCAGCAGACCACCGTGAAAGCGGTGGGTCCTTACTTTGCCAAGTTCCTCGCGCGCTGGCCGACAGTCTCCGATCTCGGTGCGGCGAGCCTTGATGACGTGCTGCGGATGTGGGCCGGGCTTGGCTACTACTCTCGTGCGCGCAATCTTCACGCCTGCGCGGTCGCCGTGATGCGCGAGTATCGCGGTGCATTTCCCGATACCGAAGACGGGCTGCGCGCGCTGCCCGGTATCGGGCCGTACACCGCCGCGGCGATCGCCGCTATCGCCTTCGATCGCCGCACCATGCCGGTGGATGGCAATATCGAGCGCGTGGTGTCGCGGCTGTTCGCCGTAGAGGAACTGCTGCCGCAGGCCAAGGTGTGCATCAAGGAACTGGCGGAAACGCTGCTCGGTCCGTCGCGGGCCGGCGATAGCGCGCAGGCGCTGATGGATCTCGGCGCGACGATCTGTACGCCGAAGAAGCCGGCCTGCGCGCTATGTCCGCTCAACGACGGTTGCGCGGCGCGTATGCGTGGCGATCAGGAGACGTTTCCGCGCAAGGCGGCGAAGAAAACCGGCGCGCAGCGGCGCGGCGCGGCGTTCGTCGTCACGCGTGGCGAGGAACTGCTGGTGCGGACGCGCCCCGACAAGGGTTTGCTCGGCGGCATGACCGAGGTGCCGACCTCCGAATGGCTGGCCGGCCACGATGATGAGGCGGCGCTGGCGCAGGCCCCCGCGATCAAGGGTGTCGCGCGCTGGCATCGCAAAGTTGGCGTCGTAACCCATGTATTCACGCATTTTCCGCTGGAGCTTGCGGTCTATATCGCGCGCGTGCCCGCACGCACGCATGCGCCAGCCGGCATGCGCTTTGTGCCGATTGCGTCCCTGAAGGACGAGGCGCTGCCCAATCTCATGCGCAAGGTGATCGCGCATGGGTTGGGAATGGAGCATTGAACCGGCGTGTGCCCCGGATGCGGTGCGGCGCGCAGTGCCGCTCCGCTGATCCGGGGCCTTTCCAGCCTCGGTGTGTGGAACGGTCCTGGTTCTGCGAAGCAATGCTGCGCATTGCATCGCGCCCGGGACACAAAGAGACTATCCAGCGCTGGAAAGCTGCGATGTCTCGGGCGTCGGCACGATGGGCGGCTTGGCGTTGAGCGCCTCGACCTGAAAGCCGGCGACCTTCTTGTAGTTGTTGGCGATGTCTTCCAGTTCCTGCCGCGACAGCACGTCGGTGACGACGTTGAAGCCGTCGGGTGCGCGCTCCTCGACAAGCTGCATCACCTGTTCGGGGCCGTTGCGGCGATTGAGCTTCACGAGTTCCGTGGTCGCCGGGCGGCGCTCGGCTTCGTAAGCCTCGAGCGCAGCGGGCGTTTCGCCATGGGCGAGGATTTCGCGGGTCAGCACCCGCGCGTCAAGGATCGCCTGCGACGCGCCATTGGAGCCGATCGGATACATCGGGTGCGCGGCGTCGCCCAGCAGCGTGACTTTGCCGAAGGTCCAGCGATCGAGCGGATCGCGATCGACCAGCGGATATTCGTAGGCGTGCGGGCAGTTGCGGATCAGGCCGGGCACGTCGAGCCAATCGAAGGTCCAGTCCTTGAACCACGGCAGGAATTCCTCGAGCCGGGCGGTGCGGTTATAATCCTCGCGCCGCCACTGATAGGTCGGTGGCATGTGACGCTCGGCGACCCAGTTGATCTGATACTTGCCGTTGGGCAACGGTGCGTTCGAGATCGGATAGCAGACGAATTTCAGAACCTCATGACCGGCCATGATCATGGTGCGGCCCGAGAGAAAAGCGTCGCTCTCGGTGATGCCGCGCCACAGGATACGGCCGTTCCAGATCGGCGCGCCTTCCTGCGGATAGAGCTTTTCGCGGATCGCCGAATGAATGCCGTCGGCGGCGATGAGGACGGTGCCCTCGTAGGTGCCGGCGTCCTTGCCGGTCGCTCGGTCGATGAAGCTCGCGGAGACGCCGTCCGGCGTGTCGGTGAAATCCGACAGATGATGGCTGGTGAGAAGATTATCGCTGCCGAGACGTTCGATCACCGCATCGAGCAGGATCTGCTGCAGGATGCCGCGATGGATCGAGAATTGCGGCCACTTGTATCCGGCCTCAAGGCCGCGCGGTTCGCTCCAGATCGGTTTGCCATGCTTGGAGAAGAACGACAGTTCCTTGGTGCGCACGCCGAAGGCGTCGAGCTTGTCCAGCAATCCGAGTTCGATCAGTTCGCGCACCGCGTGGGGCAGCACGTTGATGCCGACGCCGAGCGGCCGCAATTCGGGCACGCTTTCGAACACGCGGCACGGAATGCCGATCTGGTGAAGGCTGAGCGCCAGCGTCAGTCCACCAATGCCGCCGCCTGCGATAAGTACCGTCATGACAAATCCCTTGTGATCCGCCGGTCATGGCACGGGAACGCGGTGACGGGCAACTGCGAAGGTTAGGTCCGGGGCGGCTTGGGGCGGCGTAGACCGCCGAGCTCGCGGCCGATCTGTAGCATCAGGGTTCGCAGCCAGATCGAGCCCGGATCCATCTGGGCGCGGGTAGGGTAGAACATAAACTGCTCGTCGACGCCGGGATCGAGCGGTGGAGGAACGGTCGTCAGCGAAAGCGGCTTTGCCAACGTATCGATCAGCCGCCTTGGCACGAATGCAACAAGGTCACTGCGCGCCGTGACATGCAGTGCCTCGATATAGCTCGGCACCACCATCGCGATCCGGCGCTCAAGGCCTTTGCCTTGCAGCCAGTGGTCGATGAGGTCGATGTTCTGGCCGCGTCCGATCACGGCGATATGGCGTGCCTTGAAGAAGGTCGCAGGGTTTTTCAGCCGCGCGCCGGCCGGATGTCCCTTGCGCACGGCGAGCGCGTCGGAGTCGGTGTAAAGCAACTGGCGATGGAAGCCGTTGAAGGCATCGCCGATGCTGACAATCAGATCAATGGTGCGCGCGAATTCGGCGGTGAACACCGCCGGGCCTCGCCATGGCACGATTTCGATCCGGACATGCGGGGCAGCGGCATCGAGCCTGCTCATCAGATGCGGCATCAAGAGTTCGACGGCGAGATCAGGCATCATCAAGCGGAAGTGCCGTTCGCTGCGCGCCGCATCGAATTGATCCGGCACGAACAGTCCGCGCACCTGATCGAGCGTCTGTGCCAGCGGCGCACGCAGAGCCTGCGCCCGCGGCGTCAATTCCATGCGGGCACCGACGCGGACCAGCAGCGGATCGCGAAAGATTTCCCGCAGCCGCCGCAGCGCGTGACTGGTCGCGGGCTGGGACAGACCGATGCGCATCGCGGCGCGACCGACATTGCTTTCGAGCAGCAATGCATCGAGCGCGACAAGCAGGTTGAGGTCGAGTGCCGCTAAATTCATCCAGAGAATATATATCATATTCTCTATCGATTGGAAGAATGTGGAGGATTGGTGGACGGTGGCGCATCACCAAACAAATGGAGATGACGTATGAACACCGAAGCCAACAAAAAACTGGTTCAGCAGATATTCGCCGATTCCGCCAACCGCAGCGGCACGACCTTCATCGACCATCTCGCTGAGGATGCGACCTGGGTTCAGACCGGCCAATGCTCGTGGTCGCGGACGTTCACCGGAAAGGACGAGATCACGAACGGCCTGTTCGGCTATCTGCGAAGCCTGCTGACGGACCGGCCGCGCAGCCTCGCTTTCAACTTTATCGCGGAAGGCGAATACGTCGTCGTGGAGGCGCGCGGTGACAACCTGACCAGGTCCGGCGAGCGTTATGACAACGAATACTGCTTCGTCTGGCGCGTTCAGAACGGCAGGATTACGCAGATCAAGGAATATTGCGATTCAGCGCTGGTCGAGCGGGTGCTTGGCAGCTACCCGAAAGCCGCTGCCTAATATATCCGCACGGCCTCTCCCTGTTCGATGAAACCGTTCGGGACTATCGGCGTTGCAATCCTGCACGGGCGCGTTCCGCGAGCGATCGTTCATGCCCGTGAGCGGTCGTCGCGGCGCGCAAGATGAGGAGACCGTCATGCTGCAAACGGAGATTCACGAATACGCGCGAAAGCTGCTCGAGGTGCGTGGTGCCGAGGCCATCGCCGAGGCTGCGCAGAAGGCCATCGGTTTCGAGAAGGAAGGCAACGCCGAGGAGGCCCGGAACTGGCGCCATATCGCGGATGCCATGAAGCAGATGCGCGGACCGCATCAAGGGTAGACCAGCAGGCGGCGGGCTCAGCCCGCCGCGGCCATTTCGGTGCGGATTTCGGCGCGCAGTTCGTCGATCAGCCGCAGGCCCTTCTTGGTTTCGACATGCCAGAAGGTCCAGCCGTTGCAGGCTTCGGAGCCTTGCGCGAGTGCACCCATGCGGTGGATCGAGCCGACCTTGTCGCCCAGCATGATCGCCCCATCGGCTCGCACCAGCGCGCCGATTTTTTTCTTGGCATCAACCAGCTTGGTGCCGGGCGAAATCATTCCGCGCTCGACCAGTTCGGAGAATGCGACGCGCGGCGCGCCGCGCGCGGTCATGAACGGCGCGAGCGTCGCTTCCGGCAGCGGATCGATGGCGGCGATGCGCGCTTCGGCGGCCTTGGCGTAGTCGCGGTCACGCTCGAAGCCGATATAGCTGCGGCCGAGCCTCTTGGCGACGGCGCCGGTGGTGCCGGTGCCGTTGAACGGGTCGATCACAAGGTCGCCGGGTTTCGATGACGACAGCAGCACGCGGGCCAATAGACCTTCCGGCTTCTGGGTCGGGTGGACCTTCTTGCCGTCCTTGCCCTTGAGGCGCTCGTCGCCGGTGCACAGTGGGATCAGCCAGTCGGAGCGTGCCTGCACGTCCTCATTGGCGGCCTTCAGCGCTTCGTAGTTGAAGGTGTAACCCTTGGCGTTCTCGTCGCGCGCCGCCCAGATCATGGTCTCATGCGCGTTGGTGAACCGGCGGCCGCGGAAATTCGGCATCGGATTGGTCTTGCGCCATACGATGTCGTTGAGGACCCAGAAGCCAAGGTCCTGCATGATCGCGCCGACGCGGAAGATGTTGTGATAGGAGCCGATCACCCAGATCGTCGCCGACGGCTTCATGATCCGGCGGCAGGCGAGCAGCCAGGCGCGGGTGAAGTTGTCGTAGGCAGCGAACGAATCGAACTTGTCCCAGTCGTTGTTGACTGCATCGACATGCGATTCGTCGGGGCGTTTGAGATCGCCCTTGAGCTGAAGATTATAGGGAGGGTCTGCGAACACCAGATCGACCGAGCCGGCAGGCAGCTTGGACATCTCGGCGATGCAATCGCCCACAACGATGCGGGACGACGGGGCAGACTCGAAATTAGTGCGGGGCGCCTTTGCAGACGCCCCGCGACGCGACACAACCATGACTCAAAACCTGACTCAGGCGACGCAGTCGGCGACGCGGGACCAACAAATCCGACTGTCATCACCATGAAGCAGCAAGGTAAAAAACGACTTAACCGCGAACGTCTTTTGTCATCGTCGCGTTGAGGAGTTGCATGGTGCGACGAAGAGCGCGCGAAATGTCGATGTGCCGGAAGTCGGAGGTCTGCATTTCGCGCCGCCTTTGTTCCGGCGCAATGCGCGTGACCGATGCACGACAACGAGAAGCAGGCCAGTGAACGACCGCACTGGCGTCCCGGCTCCGAAGTTCGCTTGGAGAGCTCGCAGACATAATGAAGCGAACTTCTGAACCGCACTAGGCAATAATTGCCGGTCACGGTATGAATCAGAGGGCCGGACTACTTTGCCGCGTCATGGTGGTGTGATGCGAGAAGCGCCGGTCGATCGAGGAGACGTCCGATGCGCTATGATGACTTCCGCCGCAGCGACAATATCGACGACCGTCGCGACGACGACGGTGGCGGTTTCGGCGGCGGTGGCGGCGGCTTCGGTTTTCCGATGGGCGGAGGTGGCGGTCTCGGCATCGGCACCGTGATTGTGCTGGGTCTGATCGGTTGGGCGGTCGGCATCGATCCCCGCATCCTGATCGGCGGCGCGGAAATCCTCACCGGTGGCCAGCAGCAGGCCCCGTCCTACCAGACCGACCGTCGCAGTTCGCCGCACAAGTCCGGCGCGCCGACCGACGAGATGGGCAGCATGATCGCCGGCGTGCTCGGTGAGATCGACGATCGCTGGAGTGAAATCTTCAAGGAGAATGGCCGGACCTATCAGGGGCCGCGCATCGTCCTGTTCAGGAATGCCACCAATGGCGGCCGCTGCGGCATGGCGCAGTCGGCGATGGGGCCGTTCTACTGTCCGCCGGACAAGCAGATATTCCTCGACACCGGTTTCTTCCGGGAAGTCGAAACCCGCTTCCACGGCTGCTCCGGCAATGCCTGCAAGTTCACGGCGGCCTACATCATCGCGCACGAAGCCGGGCATCACATTCAGAACCTGCTAGGCATCCTGTCGAAGGCGACGGCGGCCCAGCAGCGTGCCGGCAGCAAGGCCGAGGCCAACGCGATCCAGGTCAGGGTCGAATTACAGGCTGACTGTCTCTCCGGCGTCTGGGTTAATCGCGAACAGAAGAAGCGTCCCGGTTTCCTCGAAGCCGGAGATATCGATGCGGCGCTGACGACAGCGGCGGCGATCGGCGATGACACCCTGCAGCGTCAGGCGACCGGGCGCGTAGTGCCGGATTCCTTCACCCACGGCTCCGCCGCGCAACGCAAGCGCTGGTTCATGACCGGCTATCAGCAGGGTACCGTGATGGCCTGCAACACCTTCGGCGCAGGGAGTTTGTGATTTGATTTTGCCGTCATGCCCGGCCTTGCGCCGGGCATCCCATGTCTTGACGGCATATCAATAAGACGTGGATGGCCGGGACAAGCCCGGCCATGACGGGGAATTGGTATTCATGACCTCTCTCGACAATTCAAAGCCGTTCATTCCGCTCAACATCGCGGTGTTGACGATTTCGGACACCCGCTCGCTCGAAGACGACAAGTCGGGGACGACGTTGGCGGATCGTCTGACCGCGGCCGGCCACAAGCTCGCGGCGCGCGATATTGTCATTGACGATGTGGAGGCAATTCGCGCCAAGGTCCGGTCGTGGATCGCCGATCCCGGCATCGACGTCATTATCTCGACAGGCGGAACCGGCTTTACCGGCCGCGACGTCACCCCGGAAGCGGTCGAGCCGCTGTTCGAGAAGCGGATGGACGGCTTCTCCATCGCTTTCCACATGCTGAGCCACGCCAAGATCGGCGCCTCGACGATCCAGAGCAGGGCGACCGCCGGCGTCGCCGGCGCGACCTTCATCTTCTGCCTGCCGGGTTCGCCCGGCGCCTGCCGGGACGGCTGGGATGGAATTCTCGCCGCCCAGCTCGATTACCGGACCCGGCCGTGCAATTTCGTCGAGATCATGCCGCGGCTGGACGAACACCTGAAGCGCGGCAAGGCGAAAACGTAAAGGCCAGGACGCAAAGTCGGCGTTATCTTTCGTTTCCGCGCAAGATGCTCGCGAGCAGCACGAGCAGCCGGCGGCATATCTCCCGGCGTGCTTCGAGGCGTAGCCTTCGCGCGTTGATTTTGTGAAATCTCATAAGCTCCGGTGTGATCCGATCCGCGCGGCGCCGGGGTTTCACAAGTCGAGCTCCCACGTCTCGCCGATCAGATCCTGGCCGAAGCTGTGATGGGGCTCGCTGGCGACGTGCACGAAACCGGCGCCACGATAGATGCCGCGTGCGGCGACCAGGATGCTTTGGGTCCAGAGCGTGATCTTGCGATAGCCGCACTGCCGCGCGAAGGCGATGCATTCATCGACCAGGCGTTTGCCGAGGCCAAGGCCCCGCGCCTGCGGAGCGATCAGCAGCAGGCGCAGCTTTGCCACCTCGTCGGAATACTTGACCAGAAATACAGAGCCGACCTGTATGCCATCGATGTGCGCAACCCAGCACCGCTCGCGCGCTGAGTCGAAGGTCTTCAAGAACTGGGCCACGATCCCGGCCGTCAATCCTTCAAACGATGTGTCCCAGCCGAATTCCCGGGCATAGAGCAGCCCGTGCTGCTGGACGATCCAGCCCATGTCGCCGGGTTGATGTGTTCGCAGCACCGGTTGAGGGCGAGGATCGGTCTCCCCGAGCAGGCGTTCAATCGACGCCATCGATTCGACCAGACGCTGCTCGCTCCCGGGAGGCAGGGCACTCAGCATGTCGCCGATTTCCCGATGTGAGGTGCGATCGAGACGGCCGAATGCCTGCCGGCCTTTTGCAGTCAGCGCCAGCTGGAATTGCCGGCGGTCGGATGCGAGCGGCTTTCGCGTGATGAGGCTGCGATCGAGAAAAGTCTGGACGATGCGGCTCATGTAGCCCGGGTCGAGGCCGAGTTCGGCTCCGATTTCCTTGGCCGTGCTGAAATCTCGATGCGCCAGTTCGAACAGCACGCGCGCTTCGGTCAGCGAGAACGAGCTGTGCAGCAGATGCTGCTCGAGGATGCCGATCTTGCGGGTGTAAAACCGGTTGAAGCGCCGAACGGCGGCGATACGGGCATCGTTATCGGCAATTGCAGGCATCGCTGATGTCTCGTCGCAAGTGGACCAGACGATCATTCAGACAATTGTTGACTGAGTCAACTAATTCCTGCGGCTCAGGCCGGCACGAAAATCCGCGTGCGCAGCGTGGCGCGGCCGTGGCGCCCGAGTTTCGCCAGCAGCCGTGCTTCGCCGCGCCGGGCGTCCGGTACATAGCCGCCCAGCCTGTCGTAATGCGCGCGAGCGATGAGTAACCCCTGATCGGCCGATGGTGCACGGAACAGCCGTGACAGTTCATGGATGCGATGACCAATGCCGTCATCCGCATAAGGCGAGCGCGCATAGCGGAAGATGCCCGCGCGCTGTTTGCCGCTGAGCGCGACAGCCTGGATGAACTGGGCTGTTTCATCGATCCAGCCGGTATCGAGCACTGCGCCGGGATGGAGGAACATCAGCCATTCGGATCGCGCGCGTTTTGCTCCTGCTGCAAGTGCGGCGCTTCGCGAGCCATCAAATGAGATGAAATGGCAGCCGGCCACGTCGGCCACATGCGAGATCGTCTCGGTTGTTGCGCGGTCTACCAGCGTGACCTCGCGGATCACGCCGGCCGCCGCGCCGGGAACGAGCGCGGAGAGAGTGGCAACCACGGGCGCCTCGACGCCTTCGGTGGGGATAACGACGCTGATCATACAATCAAACACATCATACGCTGGCTGCGCGCATCGTTATCACTTTGTCCGGATCAGGACAGCCCTTTCGCTGCCGCAATTTGTAGCAGGCGGAAAATTTAGCCTCTTCGCTCAGCAAAACAGCGCCGGGATTCGATTCCGGCGCCGTTTCGCAATTCCGTCTCTTGGGCTCAGTAGCTCAGGGCCGGGCCGTAGACCGGTCCCTCATAGTAGTTATAGCTCAGGCCGTAGCCTTCGGCCGGCCCCATATAACTGTACTCCTCGTGCCAATACGGGTTCGGCAAGCAGGACCCGCCGATTCCTGATGTGGATCGTTGACACGCCCGCATGCTGTAGAAGCTGCAGTCCTTGTTCGGGCCGCCATCCTTGTCTGTCTTGCAAAACGGGCCAGCGTTGGCCGGTGTGGCGCTGATGGCGCCGAGCGCTGCTGCCGAAAACCCCAGGGTTGCTGCAGTCAAAAGCCATTTTCGCATCTCTCAGTCTCCTCTCCAGTGCGGATGTCCACCATGGAAGGTCAACGCCGGAACCGGGCGAAGGCTCCTGTGAAACTCGCGATTGATGTTCTTGTTTTGTTCTTTCAGCATGCTATCTTTGAGTCCATGAGCACAGCAGCCCAAGCCCTGAGTCCCGACGCCTCGCCCGATCCGGCGGGATCAGCCTCGGCCTTCGATCAGATCGGTATCGCCATCGACCGCGAACGGCGGCGTGGACGCGGGGCGCACTCGAATACCTCGGGGCGCTATGAAGCCGAGGCGAGGGTGGCGTTCGACGATGGTTGGCAAAGCCTCGACGAACTTCCGCCGTTCAAGACTTCCGTGGCGCTGGACACCGCGCGCAAGGTGATCACCAGGAACGACTCCCCGGACATCGGGTTCGATCGCTCGATCAATCCCTATCGCGGCTGCGAGCACGGCTGCGTCTATTGTTTCGCGCGGCCAACCCACGCCTATCTTGGTCTGTCGCCCGGGCTTGATTTCGAAAGCAAGCTGTTTGCCAAGCCGGATGCGCCTGAGCTTCTTGAAAAAGAGCTGGCGGCACCGGGATATGAGCCGCGAATGATCGCGATCGGCACCAACACCGATCCGTATCAGCCGATTGAACGCGAGCGCAAAATCATGCGCGGCATTCTCGAGGTGCTGGAGCGGGCCGCGCACCCGGTCGGCATCGTCACCAAATCGGCGCTGGTCGTGCGCGACATCGATATCCTGTCCCGGATGGCGAAGCGTAATCTCGCCAAGGTCGCGATCTCGGTGACGTCGCTCGATCCGAAGCTCGCGCGCACCATGGAACCCCGTGCCTCGACGCCGTCGAAACGGCTTGAGGCGCTTCGCCAACTGGCGGACGCCGGCATTCCGTCGACGGTGATGGTCGCCCCGGTGATTCCGGCGCTGAACGATTCCGAGATCGAGCGCATTCTCGACGCAGCCGCCCATGCGGGGGTGAAGGAAGCAAGTTACGTCCTGCTGCGCCTTCCGCTTGAGGTTCGCGACCTCTTCAGGGAATGGCTGATGGCCAACTATCCCGACCGCTATCGCCATGTCTTCACCCTGATCCGCGATATGCGCGATGGGCGCGACTATGATTCGCAATGGGGCACGCGCATGAAGGGCACGGGCCCAATGGCATGGATGATCGGGAGGCGGTTCGAAATCGCGTGCGACAAGCTCGGTCTCAACAAGCGGCGTTCGAAACTGACCACCGCCCATTTCATCAAGCCCAAGAAAGGCAGCGAACAGCTCGACCTGTTCTGAGTTTCACGGAGGGAGTTATCAATGAGTGGCGCATTGCCCAAACCGGTGGCGCGGTTCACGGTGCTGACGCTCGGCGTCAGTGAGATGCGCAGGAGCATCGCATTCTATGAATCGCTCGGCTTTACGCGAAAACTTCGCGCAACCGGCGAGGAGGTCGCATTCTTCGATACGGGCGCGACGGTGCTGGCTCTCTACGCGTGGGAAAAGCTGGCGCTCGATGCCGCGCTTGTGGTCAAGCCGCGGCCGGAGGCATTTCGCGGCGTCACGCTGGCGTGGAACTGTCGCAGCGAGGTTGAAGTGGATCAGGTTTTGGAGTTCGCTGTCGCGCAAGGTGCGCAGTTGCTGAAGGCGGCACACCGCACCGATTACGGTGGATACTCGGGATATTTTGCCGATCCCGATGGGCATCCATGGGAGGTTGTCGTCGCGCCCGGCATCGAGGTCGGGGACGATAACCGCGTCCACCTGCCGGACTGATGAATAACGGGGATTAGCGGTTGCGCGGTCCGGTATAAGGACGCAAGCATAACCGCATGAGTCGAGAGAAATCCTCAGCGGTTCCACGCGTAGCGAAGCGGCCGGAGAAAGTTATCGCCGTCGCGCCGCCGACATTCCGGCGGGAGCGTGCGCTGCTGAAGCGCGGCGTCTGGCCGGTCGCGGGGTGCGACGAGGTCGGCCGCGGGCCCCTGGCCGGGCCGGTGGTCGCGGCCGCGGTTATTCTCGATCCCCGGCGGGTTCCGAAAGGCCTCGATGATTCCAAGCGGCTGACCCGCGAGCGGCGCGAGGAACTGTTCGAGCAGATCTGCGCGACGGCGCTGGTGGCGGTCGCCGCTGCGCCGCCGTCACGGATAGATCGCGACAATATCCTGCACGCCTCGCTGTGGGCTCTGGCGCGCGCCGTGCGAGGGTTGCCCGAAGCGCCGAAGCATGTGTTCGTCGATGGCCGCGACCGGATCGACGTCGCCTGCGATTGCGAGGCGGTGATCGGCGGCGACGGCATTATTGCTTCGATCGCCGCGGCTTCCATTGTCGCCAAGGTGTCGCGCGACCGTCTGATGTGCAAGCTTGCGCTCGACCATCCCGGATACGGTTTCGACAGCCATATGGGCTACGCCGTTCCTGCGCACCGGGACGCGCTGGATCGTCTCGGCCCGACCATTCATCACCGGCGGTTTTTCGCACCGGTTGCGGCCGCCCACCTCAAGCATGGGACCGGCCTCGTCAGTGCCGCCGACGAAGTCCTCGAGCTGGAATTGGCGCTCCCCGACGTTCTCGATGCCGCCGAAGTTGCCTGATCGGTTCCCGCGCTTTATCAAATGAAGCGGGCCTAATTCGTCTTCCAGCCGGTTCATTCCGATTCATGCGCTTCACCTCCCTGATCGTTGAACTGGTTCGTGCCCGGCCAAGGCTGATCTTCTGGATCGTCGTATTGTTTCAGGCCGCGCTGTGGTTCGCCGTGCCCATGTTGTTCTACGGCAGCCCACCCGGGGACGTCGCCACGGTGCTGGGCTTTGGCCGCGAGTATCAGGTCGGCACCACGCAGGGGCCTCCTTTCGCCTTCTGGCTGGCGGATATCGCTTTCCGCCTCGCCGGCGGTCACATCTTCGGGGTCTATCTGCTGGCGCAGGCCTGTTTCGTGGTGACGCTATGGGCCGTATTCACGCTGGGCAGTGCCATTGTCGGTCCCCAGCAGGCGGTGCTTGCCGCAATGCTCACGGCGGTCGTAACCGTATTCAGTTTTCCGGGTGTCGAGTTCGGGCCGGACGTGTTGGCCCGGCCCCTATGGGCCCTGACGCTGCTGCATGCGTGGCGGGTGATGGGGCAGGGGCGTCGGAATGCCTGGTTCGCGCTTTCGATCGAGATCGGATTGCTCTTCCTGACGACTCATGCGGCAATCCCGCTGGTCGTACTCCTGATCGGCTTTGCGCTTGCCACCAGACGCGGCCGCGAAACCCTGCTCTCGTTCGATCCGCTGTTTGGCGCAATGGTGATCGCGGTGATCGGGTTGCCCTATCTGATATGGGTGGTTCGGGCCGGCGCGCTGACGCTGCCGCAGCTTCCCGCGGTTGACGCGCTCGGCGCGCGGTTGACGGCATGGGGCATGCTGTTCGGCGGTCTCGTGCTGGCGCTGACCGGCATCGTGCTGCTGCTCGTTTTCAATTCGCGCTTTATGAACAACAAGCCGGAAGACGCTCCGACCGTCTTCCGCGCTCCGGTCGAACCTTTCGCGCGCGATTTTGTCTTCACGTTCGCCGCAGCGCCCGCGCTGGTGCTGAGCCTGCTCGGCGCGTTGTTCGGGCGGGGCGAGGTGTTCGGGGGGGATGGCGTCGCGCTGGTGCTGCCGGGGCTTGCGGTCGTCGTCGCAGCAGGCGACCTGATCCATTTGCGGCGTCAGGAGATGTTGCGCGCGATCTGGCTGCTTCTGGTTATTGCGCCAGCGGTTGTTGTGGTGGGCGCGGCGCTCGTCCAGCCATGGATCGGGGGCGGCGAACTGCGCACAGCGTTGCCCGCGTCCGCCATCGGACAGTTTTTCGGCGACAGCTATCAGCGTCGCGTCAACCGGCCGCTTCCGGCTGTGGCCGGCGATCGCCGTCTGGTTGAACTGATCGGGTTTGCGGCACCTGGCCGGCCGCATGTGTTTTTCGACGACACTCCTGCGGAGACGCCTTGGCTGACGCCGCAAAAATTCAACGAGACCGGTGGCCTCGTGGTCTGGCGGGCCAAAGATACCGCAGGCACGCCGCCGCCCGAGTTGCTGAAGCAATTTCCGGGCCTCGTGCCCGAGGTGCCGCGCGCGTTCAATCGTCTCGTCAATGGTCGCCTGCCGATGCTGCGCATCGGGTGGGCGGTGGTGCGGCCGAAGTCGTAAGTCGGACCTGGGCTCAGACTGCCTCTGCGCGCCGCCGCGACATGCTCGCCAGCGCGAGGCAGGCGAGCGCGATCATCACCGGTGGGAATACGACGGCGTTGACCATCGACCAGCCGAAATGAGCGAGCAACTGCCCGGACGAGAACGAGCCGATCGCCATCGTGCCGAACACCAGGAAGTCGTTGAACGCCTGCACCTTGTTGCGCTCCTGCGGCCGGTGGGTTTCGATCACCAGCGCGGACGCGCCGATGAAACTGAAATTCCAGCCAAGGCCAACCATGATCAGCGTGCCCCAGAAGTGGCCGACGGTGATGCCGGACAGCCCGATCACCGCCGCGAGCGCTTCCAGCAGAAGGCCGGCCGAGACGACGAGCGGCGCGCCGAAGCGCGCAATCAGGGCGCCGGTGAAGAAGCTCGGCGCGTACATCGCGATGATGTGCCACTGAATGCCGAAATTGGAATCGCTGATCGTCAGCCCGCAGAACTTCATGGCGAGCGGCGCAGACGTCATCAGCAGGTTCATCATGGTGTAGGAGACGGTGCCGCATAGGGCTGCGGCGATGAACTTGCGCTGCCGGACGATCTCGATCAGCGGACGCCCGCCGCTATAGTCGGCGGCGGCCGGCTTTGGCGCATCGACGGTGGACAGCACCGCCATCGCGACCAGCGCGACGACAGCCTGCGCCAGAAAACTGACAGCGAACAGGTATTGCGGCCAGAAGCCCATGGTCCATTGCACGAGCTGCGGGCCGATAAACGCAGCGAAGATGCCGCCGGCCAGCACCCACGAGATTGCCTTGGGACGATAGGCGACACTGGTGCCGTCCGCGGCGGCGAAGCGATAGGATTGCGACACCGCGCCATAGATCCCGCCAAGGAACGTCGCCACGCAGAACAGCGCGAACGATCCCTGAACGATCGCGTAGGCCGCGAGCACGCCGCAGACCGTCCCGCATCCCGATCCGACGATGAACGCGACACGGCGGCCATAAGCGCGCGCAATCATTCCTGTCGGCAAAGTGCCGCAGGCGAGACCGAGGACATAGATCGACAGTGGCAGCGTGGCGAGGGAGATGTCAGGCGCGAGCGTCGCGCCAATGATCGAGCCCGTGGCGTAGATCACGGCGGTGTTTGCACCGGTCAGCGCCTGCGCCGCCGCGAGGCGCTTGACGTTCGAGCGCGCGCGAACGTCGTCGCAAACCTCGTCCACCGTGCTGGCCGTCATCTTCCATCTCCAAAGGTCGGCCCGGGCAGGCGACATATTTTGCGTTTATGCGCGGAAGCAGAAGATTATTCTACGGCTATGGCTGAATACCGGCCATGCGGCCCACTGCTCGGCGTGGGGATCAGGAGGCCGATTGCAGGGCTTTTCTCACCGCCCGCAGATCCTGCCAGGTCAGGCGCTTGTAGGACGGCGAGCGCAGCAGATAGGCCGGATGAAAGGTCGGCATCGCGCGGATGGTCCGCTTGCCGGTCTCGTAGTTGTACCAGCGGCCCCGGGTTTTCATGATCCCGTCCTTGAGCTCAAGCACCGCCTGAGACGACGGCTTGCCGAGGCACACGATGACATCCGGATTGACCAGTTCGATCTGGCGCCGGATGAACGGCAGGCAGATCTGGGTTTCCTGCGGCGACGGATCGCGGTTGCCGGGCGGGCGCCAGGGAATGATGTTGGCGATATAGGCGCTGGTGCGATCAAGTCCGATCGCACCCATCATCAGGTCGAGGAGCTTGCCCGAACGGCCGACGAAGGGACGGCCGGCAAGATCTTCGTCGCGGCCGGGCGCCTCGCCGATGAACATGATCCTGGCTTCGGGGTTGCCATCGGCGAACACGAGCTGTGTCGCGGTCGCCTTCAAGGCGCAGCCGTCGAATGCTTCCAGAAGCGTGCGTAGTTCCGCGAGCGTGGCCGCTTTGGGCGCGGTCTCGCGGGCCGAAGTTATCGCGACATCGGGAGCGGGAGCTATTTCGCTGCGCGAAACCCCCGGAGCGGGCATATCCGTACGCGGGAGCGGGCGTGGCGCCGGACGTTCCTCAACGATGTCCTGCTGATTTTCGGACAGCCGGTCGATCGGTTCGTCCGCCAGCGCGCAGTCGATCCCGGCTTCGCTATAGAAGGCCAGGAGGTCGCGGACGGAAGGGAGCGGTTCAGGCATCATGGATGCCACAGTGTAAGCCGGATCGCTTCCGCGTGGAATGGCCGGCGGGACAATTCAACGGTTTCGCTGATTGACCCGGGCACGGGGTTGTTCTTCGCCGCAAAATCGGAAAGAACAATATTTAGAACCATTCCGAAACATTATTTCGAGATCAGACTATGAGCACCGAAGAGTTGCCGCCGCGCGAATCCATGGAATTCGACGTTGTGATCGTCGGCGCAGGTCCTTCCGGCCTCAGCGCGGCGATCCGGCTGAAGCAGATCAATCCTGACCTGTCGGTGGTGGTGGTTGAAAAGGGCTCCGAGGTCGGCGCGCATATCCTGTCCGGCGCCGTGATCGACCCGGTTTCGCTCGACAGGCTGATTCCGAACTGGCGCGAGGATGCGGATTGTCCGCTGAAGACGCAGGTCAAGGACGACCAGTTCTTCTGGATGACCGAAAGCGGCGCGATCAAGCTGCCCAATTTCATGATGCCGCCGCTCATGAACAATCATCACTGTTACATCGGTTCGCTTGGCGACGTCTGCCGCTGGCTTGGCCCGCAGGCCGAGGCGCTCGGTGTCGAAATCTATCCGGGTTTCGCGGCGGCCGAAGTGGTCTACGGCGAGAACGGCGAGGTGCGCGGCATCGCCACCGGCGACATGGGTATTGCGCGCGATGGCTCGCATAAGGACTCGTACACCCGCGGCATGGAACTGCTCGGCAAGTACACGCTGTTCGCGGAAGGCGCGCGGGGCAGCCTGACCAAGCAACTGATCGCCAAGTATGGCCTCGATGCGAAGAGCGAGCCGCCGAAGTTCGGTATCGGCCTAAAGGAAGTCTGGCAGATCGATCCGGCCAAGCACAAGAAGGGCCTGATCCAGCACTCGTTCGGCTGGCCGCTCGGCAATTCGACCGGTGGCGGCTCGTTCCTTTATCACTACGGCGAGAACCTCGTTGCGGTCGGCTTCGTGGTCCACCTCAACTACAACGATCCCTATCTGTCGCCGTTCGAGGAATTCCAGCGCTTCAAGACCCATCCGTCGGTGCGCGGTGTCTTCGAAGGCGGCAAGCGCATTTCCTATGGCGCGCGTGCAATTACCGAGGGCGGCTACCAGTCGGTGCCGCGGCTGTCGTTCGCGGGCGGCGCACTGATCGGCTGCGCGGCGGGCTTCGTCAACGTGCCGCGCATCAAGGGCGTTCACAACGCGATGGGCACCGGCATGCTGGCGGCGGAGCACGTGGCTGCCGCCCTGGCGGCGGGCCGCGCCAACGATGAACTGTCCGACTACGAAAACGCCTGGCGTGGTTCGGCTGTCGGCAAGGATCTGTTCCGTGTCCGCAACGTCAAGCCGCTGTGGTCGAAGTTCGGCACCATTATTGGCGTCGGCCTCGGTGGTCTCGATATGTGGACCAACACGCTGTTCGGGTTCTCGCTGTTTGGAACCCAGTCGCACGCCAAGCCGGATCGCAAGACGCTCGATCCGGCGAAGCAGCACAAGCCGATCCCGGGCCCCAAACCTGACGGCAAGCTGACATTCGACAAGCTGTCATCGGTGTTCCTGTCGAACACCAATCACGAGGAGGATCAGCCGATCCATCTCAAGGTTGCCGACATGAATTTGCAGAAGACATCCGAGCACGATGTTTTCGCCGGCCCATCGAATCGCTACTGCCCCGCAGGAGTGTACGAATGGGTTGAAGAGGACAGCGGGCCCCGTTTCCAGATCAACGCGCAGAACTGCGTTCACTGCAAAACCTGCGACGTGAAGGATCCCAACGGCAACATCACCTGGGTTCCGCCGGAAGGCGGCGGCGGCCCGAACTATCAGGGGATGTGACACGATCGCGCGAGCGTCGTCTGTCGCCACGATAACGCCACACTGTCGATGCCCTTCGACCCAATGGCCTCGAATCCTTGCGGATGGGGGCCAAACGGGTCATTGTGCCCGGCCAGCGGCTCCCGCGCCGGAGCCGCTTATGTCCCGAACCGGGTTCGGGTGAATTCACTTCAGGTCACTTCAGGTTTGATGGAGCCGGCGAGCGTGATGTCTTCAGGTCGTTTCAATCGCGTGGCGATCGCCACGATTGCCGCTGCGTCCATGACGGTGGCGTCGCTGGCGTTCTCCGGCCCGGTGTTCGCGCAGCCGTCCGGCACGCCGGAGGTCGCCAAGCCGGAGCCCTATCCGACGCCGCGTGACCTCAAGAACATGACGAAGGCGGGAAGCTACCTTGCCGCCCGTCATGCCAGCGCCGACCGCGATGCCTCGGCAGCCTCGGCCTTTTATCGCACCGCGCTGCGACTCGACCCGAAGAACAACGATCTGCTCGATCGTGCCTTCATCTCTTCGCTCGCCGATGGCGAGATGGACGAAGCGGTCAAGCTCGCGAACCGGATCCTGACCATCGATAAGACCAACCGGGTCGCGCGGCTGGTGGTTGGCGTGCATGCGCTGAAGGAAAAGCGCTATACGGTGGCGCAGCGAAATATCAATCAATCGGTGCGCGGCCCAATCACCGATCTGGTCGCAACGCTACTGTCGAGCTGGGCGAGCTATGGCGCCGGCAACACTAAGGCCGCGATCGCCAATATCGACAAGTTGACCGGCCCAGAATGGTATCCGCTGTTCAAGGATCTTCATGCCGGCATGATCTACGAGTTGGCCGACCGCGAGAAGGATGCCGGCGTGCGGTTTGAGCGGGCTTACAAGCTCGATGACTCGGCGTTGCGTGTGGCGGAGTCCTATGCGCACTGGCTGTCGCGCAACAAGGGATCTGCCGAGGCGCTCGCCGTCTATGAAAATTTCAACAAGAAGCTGGCGCGCCATCCCATTGTGCTCGAGGGTATCCGCGATCTGAAGGCCGGCAAGAAATTGCCGCCGCTCGCGAATTCGGCGCAGGCCGGCGCCGCCGAAGCGCTTTACGGCATCGGCGCATCGCTGACGCGCCGTGGCGGCGAAGACCTCGCGCTCGTCTATCTCCAGCTTGCGCTCTATCTCAATCCGCACCACTCGCTGGCGCTGCTGTCGCTCGCCGATCTGTATGAGACGGTGAAGAAGCCGCAGATGGCGATCAAGATCTACGAGCGTGTACCGGCAAATTCGCCGCTGAAGCGCAACGCGCAGATCCAGCTCGCGACCGGCCTCAATGCGGTCGACCGTAGCGACGAAGCGGTGAAAATCCTCAAGGACGTGATCGCCGAAGACCCAAAGGATGTCGAGGCGATCATGGCGCTCGGCAACATCGAGCGTGCCCGCAAGAAGTTCGCCGAATGCGGCAACACCTACGGGCAAGCCATCGACGCCAATGACGGCGAGAAGCCGAACTGGGTGCTTTATTATTTCCGCGGCATCTGCTTCGAGCGCTCCAAGCAGTGGCCCAAGGCCGAGGCCGATCTGAAGAAGGCGCTGGAACTGCAGCCCGACCAGGCGCACGTGCTGAACTATCTCGGCTATTCGTGGATCGATCAGGGCATCAACCTCGACGAGGCGATGAAGATGATTCGTCGCGCGGTCGAACAGCGTCCGGATGACGGCTTTATCGTCGACTCGCTGGGCTGGGCCTATTACCGCATCGCCGACTATGACAACGCGGTGAAGAATCTCGAGCGCGCGGTCGATCTCAAGCCGGAAGATCCGACCATCAACGATCACCTCGGCGATGCCTATTGGCGCGTCGGCCGCAAGCTTGAAGCGCGCTTCCAGTGGGCTCATGCACGCGATCTCAAACCCGATCCGGACGAATTGCCGAAGATCGAGGCCAAGATTCGCGACGGTCTGCCCGATGTGACGACGCCTGCGTCCGCCGAGGCCGGTAAAAAGAAAGAAGACGACAAGGGCGGCTGATCCGCCGTCCTGGGGTGGGGCTGAAATTCAATGCAATTACTGACCGAGACCGCGCGCGCCAAGGTCAATCTGACCCTGCGCGTGCTGGCCCGCCGTGCCGACGGCTATCACGATCTCGATAGCGTGGTGGCGTTTGCCGATTGCGCGGATGGGCTGACCTTCACGCCCGGGGGCGATCTCGGTTTGACGATGACAGGGCCGGGCGCGGAAGCGTGCGGCATAGCCGACGACAATCTGGTGACTCGCGCGGCCCGCGCGCTGGCGGACCGGATCCCAGGCCTGACGCTCGGGCACTTCGCGCTCGACAAGCATCTGCCGGTGGCCGCCGGAATCGGTGGCGGTTCGGCCGACGCCGCCGCGGCCTTGCGGCTGCTTGCGACGGCGAACGGCATCGAGCCCGACGATGAACGGTTGGCTGAGGCCGCGCGAGTCACTGGCGCGGATATTCCGGTATGTCTGCTCTCGCGTGCGTGCTCGATGCAGGGGGTCGGCGAAAAGCTTGCCGGACTCGATCTGCCTGAACTGCCGTGCGTCATGGTCAATCCGCGGATCGCGGTCGCGACCAAGGATGTGTTCGCTGAACTGGGCTTGAAGAAGGGACAATTCCGCGCCGGGTTTGCCGAAATGCTGGAAGCGGTGACCTGGCCCAAGGTCGGGGCGTCTCCCGATGCATGGATCAAATTTCTCCAAGGCGGGGTCAACGATCTCGAAGCACCGGCGCTGCGCGTAGAGCCGGCAATCGCCGATGTGCTGTCGGCGCTGCGTGAAACCGAAGGCGTTCGCCTTGCCCGGATGTCGGGATCGGGGGCGACCTGTTTTGCGATCTACGACAGCAACGACGCTGCGTCCGCAGCGGGGCGCGCCGTCGCGCAGGCCCATCCCGGCTGGTGGGTGCACGCCGGCACGCTGAGCTAGCGGCCTGTCTCGACGTCGATTGTCGCTCGAACGCTGGGGCGCGATCAGTTAGAACGCGCCAAGCAGAACGCGACGACCTGCTCCAGCGCCGACTTCATTGGCGAGGATGGGAACAGCGCCAGCGCATCGACAGCCATTGCGCCATAGTGCTGGGCGCGGTTCATGGCGTCCTCGAGGGTGCGGTGCTTGGTCATCAGTCCGATCGCATGATCGAGATCGCCGTCGCCGATTTCGCCGCGCTCCAGCGTCCTTGTCCAGAATTCGCGTTCGACGTCGTTTCCGCGACGGAAGGCGAGCACCACGGGCAGGGTGATCTTGCCCTCGCGGAAATCGTCGCCGACATTCTTTCCGAGCTTGGCGGCCTTGCCGCCATAGTCGAGCACGTCGTCGACAAGCTGGAAGGCGATGCCAAGATTCATGCCGACCGAGCGGCAGGCGGTTTGTTCGGCTTTCGGCCGGCCAGCGATGACGGGGCCGACCTCGCAGGCGGCGGCGAACAGCTCGGCCGTCTTGCCCCGGATCACGGCGAGATACTCGTCCTCTGTGGTGGCGGTGTTCTTGGCGGCCGCAAGCTGCATCACCTCGCCCTCGGCGATGGTGGCGGCGGCAGAGGAGAGGATATCGAGTGCGCGCAGGGAGCTGACCTCGACCATCATCCGGAATGCCTGACCGAGCAGGAAGTCGCCGACCAGCACGCTGGCCTCGTTGCCCCACAGCATCCGCGCCGACAGCTTACCGCGGCGCAGCTCGCTCTCGTCCACCACGTCGTCGTGCAGCAGCGTCGCGGTGTGCATGAACTCGACCGCGGCGGCGAGCTTGATGTGGCCTTCGCCCGAATAGCCGGCGAGCTGGGCCATCGCCAGTGTCAGCATCGGCCGCAGCCGTTTGCCGCCCGAGGAGATCAGGTGGTTGGCGACTTCCGGGATCATGGTGACTTCCGAGCCGGTCCGCGACAGGATCGTGGCGTTGACGCGCTCCATGTCGGTGGCGACGAGCCCGACCAGTTGATCAATCGAAGTGGTCGAGGGGCTCTCGAAGGGAACAATAACTGCCACGCATGGCCTCCGGCTTGAAATTGTGGCTAACAATAGAAACTGCCGTGTCGGGCGGCAAGAGCATGGCTCCGGGCGGATAGTCTCATTCGGGATATCAAGGAGATAACGGATTTGCGCGAATTGTTGCGGACCAACGATATGGTGCTGGTTTCGGCCGTCACGGCGCTGCTCGATGGGGCGAACATCGACCATCTGCTGCTCGACAATAACATGAGCATCGTCGAGGGCTCACTGGGCGTCATCCCCCGGCGCATCCTGGTCCATGAGGAGGACAATCAGGCGGCGCGCCGGTTGCTGATCGAGGCAGGGCTTGGCCACGAGTTACGCGATGGATGAGGCCCAGCCGCGCATGTCGTCGGATGTGACGGAAGACGCCTTCCTCGGGGGGCGGCTGCGGCTGCGCCAGCCGCGGCGCGGCCATCGCGCGGGTCACGATGCCATGCTGCTGGCGGCAGCGACGCCGGCGCAAACGGGGCAGCGCGTGGTCGAATTCGGAGCCGGCGCCGGTGCGGCGGGTCTGGCAGTGGCCAGTCGCGTCGACGGTCTCGATCTGGTGCTGGTGGAGATTGATCCGGGGCTCGCAGAATTGATGCGCGCGAATGTCGCACTGAACGATCTCACCGCGCGGGTGGTCGTGCTCGATGTCGCAGCGCGGCCCGATGCATTCGTGACGGCGGGACTGCCGCCGGACAGCGTCGACGCGGTGCTGATGAATCCGCCATTCAACCCGGCTTCACGCTTTCGTTCCTCACCGGACAAGCAGGATGCGCACATCGCAACCGATGACACGCTCATTCAATGGTCCCATGCTGCTCGCCGCATTCTCCGGCCAGGCGGTATGCTGACGCTGATCTGGCGCGCCGATGGCTTGGCGGACGTGCTGTCGGCATTGTCGCGCGGCTTCGGCAATGTTGCGATTGTGCCGGTGCATTCGGCTCCCGCATCGTCCGCGATCAGGATCATCGTCCGTGCGACCAAAGGTGGCCGGGCGCCAATGGAGCTTTTTTCGCCGTTGCTGCTTAATGATAGTGCAGGCAATCCCACGCCTGAGGCGAGGGCAATCCTCGAAGGCCGGTCGGTTCTATCGCTCGCGCAGACAAGCGGCGCGCGACATTTGCCGCGATAACGGGCACACCGCCGTTATCGAGGCAACGTTTTGGACCTGTTGTCGGGAGTGGACGTCCAATGGATGGCCGTAAACAGCGCGCCAAACAGCAGCATCAGGAGGGTGATTTTCATAGCCGCACCTTCAGGGCTGCATCAGCGCAGCCTATATACCGTTGCAACGCAAAACCTGTGCCACGTGCGAACGATGGCATCGCTCATGTTTGAGTTGGAATTATGAAGGACGCTTCATGACGGATGACGAGAATGGTCACAATGGCTTGATGGCGCGGCTGGCAGGGTTGTTGCCGACACGTTTGCGGCGGTTGCCTGTCGTGCCGGTGGTTCGCCTGAGCGGCACGATCGGCGCGGTGACGCCGCTGCGTCCGGGTCTCACGCTCGCCGGTGTTACAAAGATTCTCGAGCGGGCGTTTGGGGTCCGCAATGCGAAGGCCGTGGCGCTGGTGATCAACTCTCCCGGCGGATCGCCGGTGCAGTCGCGCCAGATCTATGCACGCATCCGCCAGTTGGCTGACGAGAAGAAAATTCCCGTGCTGGTATTCGTCGAGGATGTCGCGGCGTCGGGCGGCTACATGATTGCCTGCGCGGGCGACGAGATCTTCTGCGATCCGTCATCGATTCTCGGCTCGATCGGCGTGATCGGCGGTTCGTTCGGTTTTCAGGACCTGATCAAGAAGGTCGGCATCGAGCGCCGCATCTATACCTCGGGTGAACACAAATCGACGCTCGATCCATTCCTGCCGGAGAACCCCGACGACGTCGCGCGGCTGAAGGCGATCCAGCGCGAGATCCACGACACCTTTATCGCGCTGGTGAAGAACAGCCGCGGAGCGCGGTTGCGCGGCGACGACAGCTTCCTGTTTTCCGGTGAGTACTGGGCCGGCGAAAAGGCGGTGTCCCTCGGCCTGGCCGATGCTGTCGGCGATCTGCGCACCGTGCTGCGGGCCCGCTATGGCAAGAGGGTTCAGACGCCGGTTATCGCGCCCCCGACGGGGCTGCTGTCGGGTGTGATCGGCAGGAAGCCGGGAGCGGGCGCGCTGGTTGGCGCCAGCGGTTTCTCCGATGAACTGATTTCCGCACTCGAAACCCGGGCACTGTGGGCGCGATATGGGCTATGATGATCCTTGCGGACCATAAGGAGCGATCATGCCCCCGCTGATCCTGATTTTGGCCGGGCTTGTCGGTGGCGCCGCGCTGGTGCGGCTGGCGACAAGGGAAGGCCGCCGGGTCAATCGCGAACTCGACGAGGCGCGCCGGGCGCCGCCCGATGAGCGCGAGGCCATGCCCAAACTGCGCCGTGACCCCGATACCGGGGCGTTCCGGCCGCATTGAGACGATCCGCCGGTCCGGAAGGGGCTGAAAGACTGCCTAGCGCGTGATGCCGGCGTCCTGGCTCAGCAGGGCGCACAGCGACAGCGCAATCAGAACCGCACCAATGACCTCGAGAATGAACATCGTCAGCCCTTTCTGGTCTGCCGGCCGGGAGGAGCCTCCGCAGGCCGGGCGAAAAGAGGCGGGCCGGGTTCTGCCGGTCTTCTCGTTCGATAATCCTGTCCTGATAGCGGCGAGTTCCTAATGAACCCCGAGCAGGCGAAGCGGCGCTGCCGGCGCGGTTAACGGCGCGTTTCTCGGTCCCCGGAGGGCACGCGCGTGGCCTGAAATCGCGGCGGTTTTCGCCCTTCGTTGCCTTGATTCCTCACCCCCGCGCCGATACGGTCCGCGCGCAAATCAACCCATTCCCTCCATCATCGACGCGACCTGGATTCATGGATTCCCTCCCGCCGCATATGCGCCCCGAACGTTCGTTTCAGGGACTGATCCTGACCCTCCAGCGCTATTGGGCGGACCACGGTTGCGTGATTTTGCAGCCCTACGACATGGAAGTGGGAGCGGGCACCTTCCATCCGGCGACCACCCTGCGTGCGCTGGGGCCCAAGCCGTGGAATGCGGCCTATGTCCAGCCGTCGCGCCGTCCGAAGGACGGCCGCTATGGCGAGAACCCGAACCGGCTGCAGCACTACTATCAGTTTCAGGTCATCCTGAAGCCGTCGCCGCCGGACATCCAGGACCTCTACCTGAAGTCGCTCGCGGCCATCGGGGTCGATGCCGCCCTGCATGACATCCGCTTCGTCGAGGACGACTGGGAAAGCCCGACGCTGGGCGCCTGGGGGCTTGGGTGGGAGTGCTGGTGCGATGGCATGGAGGTGTCGCAGTTCACCTACTTCCAGCAGGTCGCTGGCGTCGAATGCGCGCCGGTCGCCGGCGAACTGACCTATGGCCTCGAGCGCCTCGCGATGTACGTACAGGGCGTCGATAACGTCTACGATCTCAACTTCAACGGCCGCGAAGGCGCCGAGAAGGTGACCTATGGCGATGTCTTCCTGCAGGCCGAGCAGGAATACTCGCGGCACAATTTCGAACACTCCGACACGGCGATGCTGTTCGAGCAGTTCAAAATGGCCGAAGGGGCCTGCCGGAAATATCTCGAAGCGGGCTGGGCCGATGGCAAGAAGGAACGACACCTGATGGCGCTGCCGGCCTATGACCAGTGCATCAAGGCGAGCCACGTGTTCAATCTGCTCGATGCGCGCGGCGTGATTTCGGTCACCGAGCGGCAGAGCTACATCCTGCGCGTGCGTGAGCTGGCGAAAGCCTGCGGCGAAGCCTGGGTGCACACCGAAGCGGGTGGAGCATAAGCGATGCCCGATCTTCTGCTTGAACTGTTCTCCGAGGAAATTCCCGCGCGCATGCAGGCGAAGGCGGCGGATGACCTGCGCAAGATGGTCACCGACAAGCTGGTCGCCGAAGGCCTCGTCTATGAAGGTGCGAAGGCGTTCGTCACCCCGCGCCGCCTCGCGCTCACCGTGCACGGCGTGCCGGTGCGCCAGCCCGATCTCAAGGACGAGCGCAAGGGGCCGCGTGTCGGCGGGCCGGACGCCGCGGTACAGGGCTTCCTCAAGGCGACGGGCCTCAAATCGCTTGATGAGGCGACGATCCAGAAGGACCCGAAGAAGGGCGACTTCTACGTCGCGCTGATCGAAAAGCCGGGCCGCCCCGCAATCGACGTGATCGCGGAAATCCTGCCGGTGATCGTCCGCACCTTCCCCTGGCCGAAGCAGATGCGCTGGGGCGAGCGTTCGGCGAAGCCCGGCGCGTTGACCTGGGTGCGGCCGCTGCATTCGATCATCGCGACCTTCGGGCCCGAGACCGAAGATCCCGATGTGGTAAAGTTCTCGGTCGATGGCATCGAGGCGGGGCAGGTGACGCGCGGCCATCGCTTCATGGCGCCGGGTGAATTCAGCGTGCGCCGCTTTGAGGATTACGAGGCCAAGCTCGAAGCCGCGAAAGTCGTGCTCGATCCCGAGCGCCGCAAGAACATCATCCTTGAGGACGCCAAGGAGCTGGCGTTCGCGCAGGGCTTCGAACTGGTCGAGGATCAGGTGCTGCTCGACGAAGTGTCGGGGCTGGTCGAATGGCCGGTGGTGCTGATGGGTTCGTTCGATCAGGAATTCCTGTCGATCCCGGATGAGGTGATCCGCGCCACCATCCGCAACAACCAGAAGTGCTTCGTGGTGCGCGACCCGAAAACGGGCAAGCTCGCCAATAAGTTCATTCTTACCGCGAATATCGAGGCGAGCGACGGCGGCAAGGCCATTGTCGCCGGCAACGAGCGCGTGATCCGCGCGCGCTTGTCGGACGCCAAGTTCTTCTACGAGACCGATCTCAAGACCAGGCTCGAAGATCGTCTGCCGAAGTTTGAGCACATCGTGTTTCACGAAAAGCTCGGCACCCAGGCTGAACGCATCGCGCGCATCGAGCGGCTGGCGGTGGAGCTTGCGCTCCCGGTCGGCGCCGATGTCGAAAAGACCAGGCGCGCCGCGCGTCTGGCGAAGGCCGACCTGCTCACCGAAGTCGTCGGAGAATTCCCTGAAGTGCAGGGGCTGATGGGCAAATACTACGCGCTGGCGCAGGGCGAAGACGCGTCAGTCGCGCAGGCCATCGAGGATCACTACAAGCCGCAGGGACCGAACGATCGCGTGCCGAGCGATCCAGTGGCTGTTGCCGTCGCGCTCGCCGACAAGATCGACATTCTCACCGGTTTTTGGGCGATCGACGAAAAGCCGACGGGGTCGAAAGATCCGTTCGCGCTGCGCCGCGCGGCGTTGGGGGTGATCCGGCTTGCGGTCGACAACGGAATTCGCCTTCCGCTTCTTGGTATTTTCGCGAAGGCTGCGAAGCTGAGCAATGCGAGTGATCTCCTCTCCTTCTTCGCCGACCGCCTGAAAGTTCAGCTTCGCGATCAAGGCGCACGGCACGATCTCGTCGACGCCGTGTTCGCACTTGAGGGGCAGGATGATCTGTTGATGGTCGTGCGCCGTGTCGAAGCGCTCGGCAAATTCCTCGATAGCGACGACGGCAAGAACCTGCTCGCCGGCACCAAGCGAGCCGCGAACATTCTGCGCATTGAGGAAAAGAAGGACAGCCGTACGTTCGACGGCGCGCCGGATGCATCGCTTCTGCAGCAGCCGGAAGAGAAGGCGCTTGCTGCCGCCGTTGCGACGGCAAAGAGCGATGCGGGGGCCGCTGTCGCGAAGGAAGATTTTGCCGCTGCGATGACAGCGATGGCGAAGCTGCGCCCGGCAGTCGATGCCTTCTTCGACAAGGTCAAGGTCAACGACGATGACGCCAGGGTGCGCGAAAATCGTCTGAAACTGCTCAACGAAATTCGCGAAGCCACTCGCGCCGTCGCGGACTTCTCGAAGATTCAGGACTGATCAGATAAAACCCCGCCCGGACGAGAAGTCCGGACGGGGCTGATGCCGCTTCGGGTACGCGCGGGTGAGGGACTTCCCGCATCCCGAAGGGCTGGTTGCTAGTCGATCACCTGAACGATGCGGCGGGTCCGCGGTTCGACCAGAACGTACTCACCGTTGACGCGCGTATAGCGATAGCGATTGGCGCCGAAGCGCTGCGGCACGTCGTAGTAGGTCACCGTGTCCGGCAGCGTTGCTCCGACCACCACGCGATCCTGCACGGTGTAGTCCGGCACGTTTTCCTCGACCACGTATTCACGGAAACGCGGCTGCACGTCTTCGGCAATACCCACGATCGGCTCGTGCGCGAGGCCGGTCGTCACACGCTCCTGAACGATGATGCGCTCCTGTGCCTGCGCGGCGGCAAGCGGGAGTGCCGTGGCGCCAGCCAGCAGGGCAATTGCGAGAGTTCGGTTACGCATTGTCATCTCCTGATTGATAAGCGTCGTCGGCACGCGCCGATGAACAGGTGGTAACAATCCGTTTGCACCCTGCGTCGTTCCTGCCGCGGACGTGGTTTCATTTGGGCAATTTCGCAGCGGCGGAACCAGATCACTGTCCAAAACATCTGCTATCGACGACAATGCGGCGACTAAATTTCGCCCAGCGATTCGCTCACTCTGCCTGCCACGACAGATCTTCGGAGAATTTCATGACTATCAGCATGGCTCACATTCAGCCGATTGTTGCCCTCATCGCCGGTATTCTCATTCTGGTCATGCCGCGGCTGCTGAACTTCATCGTGGCGATCTATCTCATCTTCATCGGCATCATCGGGCTCGGAATCATCAAGTAAACCGGTCCGACAACTGCCCCTTTCGTCGTAGAAAACGGCCCCTGCGCCGCTTGCGCCGGGGCCGTCATCCGTGGTGTAACCCGCCTGCCGTTTTCCTCACGCCCACGACTGGAAGCCATGGCCAAAGCTGCATCGAAGTCCCGGAAATCCTCCGCAAAATCCAAATCTTCGTCCAAGGTTTCATCTAAGACCTCATCGAAACCTTCAGCGAAAAAGTCCGCGCCTGCGCGAAAGGCGCCGGTCAAGGCTGCTGCCAAAGCCGCTGTAAAACGGCCCGCCAAGATGCCTGCGAAGGCCCCGGCCAAGGTCGCACGCAAGGCTGCCGCGAAGCCGGCAGCCGCGCCGAAGGCCGGAAAATGGGTTTTTACCTTCGGTGACGGCAAGGCCGAGGGGAAGGCGGATATGCGCAACCTGCTCGGCGGCAAGGGCGCGAACCTCGCCGAGATGGCCAATCTCGGCCTGCCGGTCCCTCCCGGTTTCACGATTCCGACCTCGGTCTGCACCTATTTCTACGAGAACAGCAAGACCTACCCGAAGGATCTCAAGGCACAGGTCGAGAAGGCGCTGGACTACGTCGGCAAGGTTGTCGGCAAGCGCTTCGGGGATTCGGAGAATCCGCTGCTGGTGTCGGTGCGCTCCGGCGCCCGGGCGTCGATGCCGGGCATGATGGACACCGTCCTCAACCTCGGTCTCAACGACACCACGGTCGAAGCTCTGGCGGCGCTCTCCGGCGACCGCCGTTTTGCTTATGACAGCTACCGCCGTTTCATCACGATGTATTCGGACGTGGTGCTCGGCTTCGAGCATCATCATTTCGAGGACATTCTCGACACCTACAAGGACAGCAAGGGCTATTCGCTCGATACCGACATGACCGCCGATGACTGGGTTTCTGTGGTCGGCAAATACAAGGATGCGGTGGCGCGCGAGACCGGCAATGACTTTCCGCAGGACCCGCACGATCAGCTTTGGGGCGCGATCGGCGCGGTGTTCGGCTCGTGGATGACGGCGCGCGCCGTCACCTATCGTCGCCTGCACGACATCCCGGAATCGTGGGGCACCGCCGTCAACGTCCAGTCGATGGTGTTCGGCAACATGGGCGACACCTCGGCCACCGGCGTGGCCTTCACCCGCAACCCGTCGACCGGTGAGAAGCGTCTCTACGGCGAATTCCTGATCAACGCGCAGGGTGAGGACGTCGTCGCCGGCATCCGCACGCCGCAGGACATCACCGAAGCGGCCCGGAAGGAATCCGGCTCCGACAAGGCATCGATGGAAATCGCGATGCCGGACGCGTTCAAGGAGCTGACGCGCATCTATACCCAGCTCGAGAAGCATTACCGTGACATGCAGGACATGGAATTCACGGTGGAGCAGGGCAAGCTGTGGATGCTCCAGACCCGCAACGGCAAGCGCACCGCCAAGGCTGCGCTGCGCATCGCGGTCGAACTCGCCAATGAAGGCGTGATCTCGAAGAAGGACGCGGTGATGCGGATCGACCCCGCATCGCTCGATCAGCTGCTGCACCCGACCATCGATCCATCCGCCAAGCGCGATGTTATCGCAACCGGCCTGCCGGCATCGCCCGGCGCGGCTTCCGGCGAAATCGTGTTCTCGTCGGACGAAGCGGCGAAGCTGCAGGCCGATGGCCGCAAGGTCATCCTGGTGCGCGTCGAAACTTCGCCGGAAGACATCCACGGCATGCATGCCGCCGAAGGCATTCTCACCACGCGCGGCGGCATGACGTCGCACGCGGCGGTGGTCGCACGCGGCATGGGCAAGCCCTGCGTCTCGGGTTGCGGCGCCGTGCGCGTCGATTATGGCCGCGGCGTCATGAGCGTCGGCGAGCGTGTGTTCAAGGCTGGCGACGTCATTACCATCGATGGCGCGATGGGGCAGGTGCTGGCCGGCCGTATGCCGATGATCGAGCCGGAGCTGTCCGGGGAGTTCGGCACGCTGATGGGCTGGGCAGATCAGGTGCGCAAGTTGAAGGTGCGCACCAATGCCGATACGCCGGCGGATGCCCGCACGGCTCTCAAGTTCGGCACCGAAGGCATCGGCCTGTGCCGCACCGAGCATATGTTCTTCGAGGAGACCCGTATCCGCACCGTGCGCGAGATGATCCTCGCCACCGACGAACAGTCGCGCCGTGCGGCGCTGGCGAAGCTTCTGCCGATGCAGCGCGCCGATTTCGTCGAGCTGTTCGAGATCATGCAGGGGCTGCCGGTGACGATCCGCCTGCTCGATCCGCCGCTGCACGAGTTCCTGCCGCATTCGCAGGCGGAGATCGAGGAAGTCGCGCGCGTCATGAACGCCGATCCGCGCCGCCTGACCGATCGCGTCCGCGAACTGTCCGAGTTCAACCCGATGCTCGGCTTCCGCGGCTGCCGCCTCGCCATCGCCTATCCGGAGATCGGCGAGATGCAGGCGCGGGCGATCTTTGAGGCCGCGGTCGAAGCCGGCAAACGCACCGGCAAGCCGGTCGGGCTCGAGGTGATGGTGCCGTTGATCGCGACCCGCGCAGAGTTTGATATCGTCCGCGCGCGGATCGATGCGGTGGCGCAGGCTGTCACCCGCGAGACCGGCGGTAAGCTGAGCTATCAGGTCGGCACCATGATCGAGCTGCCGCGCGCTTGCCTGATGGCCGGCGATATCGCGCAGACTGCCGAGTTCTTCTCGTTCGGCACCAACGATCTGACGCAGACCGCATTCGGCATCAGCCGCGACGACGCCGCGAGCTTCCTCGGTACCTACATCTCGCGCGGCATTCTCGAGATCGATCCGTTCATTGCGGTCGATCGCGATGGCGTCGGCGAGCTGGTGAAGATCGGCGTGCAGCGTGGGCGCAAGACGCGGCCCGGCCTCAAGATGGGCATCTGCGGCGAGCATGGCGGCGATCCGTCGTCGGTCGCGTTCTGCCACGATGTCGGTCTCGACTATGTGTCGTGCTCGCCTTATCGCGTGCCGATCGCGCGACTTGCCGCCGCGCAGGCCGCGCTCGGCAAGACGGTTGCAAGTCAGGCTTAACTCGCTCTGCCATTAAAGATAGCCAACGCCCGGGTTTGTCCCGGGCGTTTGCTTTTGGCCGGATGTTTCCTGCCCGTGCGCCATGCATATGCGCGGGAAGTGCATTCCTTTGTTCACCAGTCTTGTTGACGTGCTGTTTACCACCTTGTGGAACGCGCGATTTACCAACGTTTTCGATGTGAACGAGGGAGTCCTCAGGCCTTGTTGCGTGTGGCATGCGCGCATCGCCGATTAACCCCACGGCAACTTTAATTGGATACCAACGAAATCGATCAAATTGCACGGACGTGCAAGGCGATTGCGTATGTGTAGAGTTGCGTGAGCGCGTATCGATGACGATGATGCGTAACGGGCCGAAGGGCGCACGGTTTGCGCCCTTCGGTTTTCTCCTCTGTCTTATGACAGTGGTCCCGACCGAAATCGGCTATCAGGATCTCGCTTCTTCGCTGGCGCATCAACCCGGCGTGACCGAGCGCTGGCAGCAATACGTCTTTGCGTCGGCGCGCCGCTCGATGCAGGTCGCATCATTCAATTTCGTCCGCCCGATCGGCACCGACGTGCCGCGATCCGCCGCATATCGTCTGGCAAGCTTCGGGCGTGCCGATGGGGGTGTGACACTCGATCGCAATCCCCTCGGCCAGCCCGTGCGTCCGCTGCAGCCGTCCGATTTCCCAACGGTCGTTCGAACGCTCAAGGGCGATCGTCTTGCCGTACACAAGCCGGAAGTGCCGGAGCCGCCGGCTGCCGCGCCGCTCCCCGAGAACGACAATGCATCCGTGAAGGGCGCCAAGACTGCCGACGGTGCGCCGCTCGATGAAGAGCTTCAGGCGGCGCTGAACTCGCCGCGGCTGCCGCAGTATGACGAAAGCAGCGACGCCAAGGCAGTTAGCGGCGGCGCGCTCGATGATCGGGCGCTGGCGTCGCTGCATGCCACGCCCAATCCCGCGGTCGCGCCGATCGAGGATACACCGCGCGATCCGTTCAAGGTCAAGACGTCCACGCTGTTCTTTGGCAGTTCGTCGCTTGGCGCGTCGGGAGAGGCACTTGAACAGTGGCAGCCGGGGCAGGAGCCGATCATCATCGTGCCGGGAGGCGATCCCGACATGAAGCAGTTGGCCACGACGTCGCCGGGCCCAGCGCCTGCTGAATCCGGCGGCCAGACCGTCGCGGGTAAAGGCGAGGTCACAGGTCACATGCAGAGCCCGGCGGAGCGGCTGAAACTCAACGCCAAGTCGCGCGCCAAGGCCGAGAAGTGTCTCGCCGAAGCGGTCTATTTCGAAGCGCGGGGCGAAGCGGTGCGCGGCCAGATCGCGGTGGCGCAGGTGGTGCTCAATCGCGCGTTCTCAGGCTACTATCCAACCACAGTGTGCGGCGTGGTTTATCAGAACGCCAACCGCCATCTCGCCTGCCAGTTCACCTTTGCCTGCGATGGTATCCCGGAAGTCGTGCGCGAACCGGACATGTGGGAACGGGCCAGAAAGATCGCCAAGGCATCGCTGGATGGCCTGCTCTGGTTGCCGGAAGTAGGAAAGTCGACGCACTATCACGCCTACTGGGTGCATCCGTCGTGGGTTCGCGAAATGAAGAAGATGTACAAGTTCGGCGTGCACACCTTCTATCGTCCGCGCGCCTGGGGTGATGGGCGCGATGCTCCGAAATGGGGAACGGCGGCGGAGACGGCGGAAATCACCAAGGAACTGGCCAGCGCGAAACCTTAAGGTGTTGCGGCCATTCCAGCACAGATGCGCGCGGGCGTGACCCGCGCATCCATGACTTCGACGAAGTTCTTAAAGTTGGACTGCCGTGTCGCGCCCGGCGATGACACGCCTCAATCCGTCACGCATCGATGTCGAGCGCGACGTCGAAGTTCGGCGCGGAATGAGTGAGTGCGCCGGACGACGCATAATCGACGCCGGTCTGGGCAATAGCGCCAACTGACTCCAGCGTGACGCCACCGGACACTTCCAGCACCACGCGCTTGTTGTTTATCTGCACGGCCTCGCGCAGCATCGGCAGGCTCATGTTGTCGAGCATCACCACATCGGCCAGACCGGTGTCGAGTACCTCACGCAACTGATCGAGCGTATCGACTTCGATCTCGATCTTGACCAGATGGCCCGCATGGGCCCGGGCGCGTTCCAGCACGCGCTTGATGCTGCCTGCGACAGCGATGTGGTTGTCCTTGATCAGGATGGCATCGTCGAGTCCGAACCGATGATTGAACCCGCCGCCGCAGCGGACCGCATATTTTTCCAGCGCCCGCAGTCCGGGCGTGGTCTTGCGCGTGCAGCAGATGCGCATCTTGCTGACACCGGTGTGGCGGACATATTCCGCCGTCAGCGTCGCGATGCCCGACAGGCGGCCGACGAAATTCAGCGCCGTGCGCTCGCCCGCCAGCACAGCGCGCGCGGGGCCGGAGATCGTCAGCACGTGCACGCCCTTGGCGACGGCGTTGCCGTCATGGACATGGGCCTGGATGTTGACGTCGACAGACAGTCGCTGAAACGTTGCGACCGCCAGCGGCAGTCCGGCGATCACACCGGCCTGACGGGCGACCAGAACCGCATGCGCATGGGTCGCGACCGGAATGGTCGCAATCGAGGTCACGTCGCCGGCACGGCCGAGATCTTCCTCCAACGCGCGCGCGACGGCGTTGTCGATCTCGAGCGGCGACAGAAAAGCCTCTGGATGCAGCAGGACGGCCGGGTCGGTGATGTCGTTGAAGGTCATGCGCTTAACGGAATGCCGGATGTCATCTGGGATAGTTCGCAAGCGATCTTACGCGCTTCTGCGAGCGTCGTCATGGTCCGCTTGCGCAGCGCAGGATTTTCGGCCGGGAAGTCGGAGCGATAATGCGCGCCACGGCTCTCGCGACGCGACCACGCCGATGCGGCCACCAGCAAGGCAGTGGTGGCCATGTTACGCAGCGCGATGTTCCCGGTGTTCTGCTCGATGCTCGAGAACGAGCGGATCGCCTCGGCGAGATGCGTGCCGTCGCGGATGACGCCGACATGGGAACTCATCATGGCGCGGAGACTGGTTTCGGTCACCGGCGGCATGGCGCAGTTACGTGGCACCGGCTGCTCGGCGACCGGCCGCGCGGCAAAGGCCGTTTTGCCGTTGATGTCCTCGGCGATCCGAGCGGCATAGACCACTGCTTCGAGCAATGAGTTGGAGGCGAGACGGTTGGCACCATGCGCGCCGGTGGACGAGACTTCCCCGCCAGCCCACAGGCCTTCGATCGAGGTGCGGCCGTGGGTGTCCACCGCGATGCCGCCCATGTGGTAGTGCGCCGCTGGCGCAACGGGGATCGGCTGAATGGCGGGATCGATTCCCGCTGCAAGGCAACTCGCATAAACTGTCGGAAACTTCTCCGCGAACTTTGAGCCGAGCGCGACCGTGGCATCGAGGAATGCGCCGCGGCCTGCCGCAATCTCCGCGAAAACGCCGCGGGCGACGATGTCGCGGGGGGCAAGCTCGGCGAGCTGATTGAGCGCCAGCATGAAGCGCTCGCCGCTGGCATTGATCAGTGTCGCGCCTTCGCCGCGCAGGGCTTCCGTTGCAAGCGGAGCGGGGTCGCGGCCGACCATGATCGCGGTCGGGTGAAATTGGACAAACTCCGGATCGGCGACGATCGCGCCGGCGCGCGCTGCCAGTGCGAGGCCAAGACCGCTGGCTTCCGCCGGATTGGTGGTGACGGCGTAGAGATGGCCGATGCCGCCGGTCGCCAGCACGATGGCGCGCGCCGCGACAGTGACCGGCTTACCGGTGGCGTCGGCGGCGTTACGGACTTGAAGGCCCGACACCGCGCCATTTTCGGTGAGCAGCGCTTCGGCGACATAGCCTTCGACGATTCGAATTGACGGTGTATTGCGGACGGCTTCGGTCAGCGCGGCGATGATCGCCTTGCCGGCCATGTCGCCGCGCACATGCACGATGCGGCGCGCCGAATGAGCGGCCTCGCGGCCGACCGCGAGCTTGCCTTCGAGATCGCGATCGAACGGCACGCCGTAATGCAGCAGATCATGGATGCGCGCGCCGGCTTCGCGGGCAAGGCTGAGCGCGACCGCCTCATCGACGATGCCGCCGCCAACGGCGATTGTATCCGCGGCATGGGATTCGGGCGTGTCGCCTTCGCCGACTGCGGCGGCGATGCCGCCTTGCGCCCATGCGCTCGATGCGCCTTCACCGAGCGGCGCCGCCGAAATCACGGTGACACGGCGAGGGGCGAGCTTCAGTGCACAGAACAGGCCAGCAAGGCCGCCGCCGACGATCACGACGTCATCGAGGCCGCCTGTCAGATCGCTTGCGTTGCCCATGGCATCAGGCCTTCGCTTTCGTTGGTCGGAGAAAACAAGGCCGGGCGTTGGCCCGGCCTCGTCTGAAAGTGCTTACTGCGATCAATTCTTCAGGCTGATCATGCGCTCGACCGAGCGGCGCGCCTTGTCCGCGATCATCGGATCGATGGTCACTTCCTCACGCATGTAGACCAGGCTGTCGAGAATCTTCGACAGCGTGATGCGCTTCATGTGCGGGCACAGGTTGCACGGTTTGACGAACTCGATCTGCGGCAGCTCGGCCTGCACGTTGTCAGCCATCGAGCATTCGGTGACCATGACGACGCGCTTCGGCTTGTGGTCGCGGACCCAGTTGATCATGTGCGCGGTCGAGCCGGTGAAATCCGCTTCCTTGAGGACGTCGGGCGGGCACTCCGGATGCGCGATGATCTGCACGCTCGGATCGGCTTCGCGATAGGTGCGCAGTTCGTCGCCGGTGAAGCGCTCATGCACCTCGCACGCGCCTTTCCAGGCGATGATCTTCACCTTGGTCTGCGAGGCGACGTACTTCGCCAGATACTGGTCAGGCAGCATGATGACGGTGTCGGCATTGAGGCTCTCCACCACCTGCACCGCGTTGGACGATGTGCAGCAGATATCGACCTCAGCCTTCACGTCGGCGGACGTGTTGACGTAGGCAACCACCGGCACGCCGGGGAAGCGCTCGCGCAGCAATCGCACGTCCTCGCCGGTGATCGACGACGCCAGCGAGCAGCCGGCGCGCGAATCCGGAATCAGCACGGTCTTCGCGGGATTGAGGATCTTCGAGGTCTCGGCCATGAAGTGGACGCCGCACTGGACGATGACGTCGGCCTTCACCTTGGTGGCGTCGATCGCGAGCTTCAGCGAGTCGCCAGTGACGTCGGCGACGCAGTTGAAGATCTCAGGCGTCTGGTAGTTGTGCGCGAGGATCACGGCGTTGCGCTCGCGCTTCAATTCGTTGATCGCCTTGATGTAAGGCGCCATGAACGGCCACTCGACCGGCGGAATGACGGCCTTCACCTTCTCATAGAGGTGGGCTGTGGCGCGCTCGACGTCCGGCGTCCATTCGAGTGACGGCATCGGCAGCGCGCGGGCGCGCTCCTCGGCAGTAACACGGCTGCGAGCCTGCCCCGTGACACGGCCATGCGCGGGATTACCGAAATCCTCCGGGCCGTAGATACCTTCAATCGGCATTGGCTGCCTCCGACAATGTATATATACTCAATATGAGCATATATGGGTTCTGAGAAATCCGGCACGAAGGCCGGCATCCTGTAACCCGTTGCTGTCCGGATTAGCCGCATCGCTGCGGAAGCTCCGGACCCGCTTTCCTGGATAGCTTATCCTCAAAGCGAGCAAAACTAATATAGCAGGTTGAAGACAGTTCCGCCAGATGGCGGGATCAAAAAAACGCGCTCAGGTTCCGGCGCGTTTGCATCGCAGCCTTGCTCTCGATTGCGGAAGACAGACGGTGTACGGCGCGTTGACCCATGGCGTGAGGGCTTTACTGTCGCGCCCACGAAACGATGGGAGCGAATTTTGACAACCTTCAAGGCAATCCGGATCGACAAGGCAGACAAGGGCACGACGGCGGCGCTGACGCAGTTCGACGAGGCTGATCTGATGGACGGCGACGTGACAGTCGCGGTCGAATGGTCAACGGTGAACTACAAGGATGGCCTTGCCGTCACCGGTAAGGCGCCGGTGGTGCGCCGTTTCCCGATGATCGCCGGAATCGATTTTGCCGGCACCGTGCTGACGTCGTCTCATCCGGACTGGAAGCCGGGCGACAAGGTTGTTTCGACCGGCTGGGGTCTCGGCGAGACCCATCTCGGTGCCTATGCCGAGAAGGCGCGCGTGAAGGGCGACTGGCTGGTGCGGCTGCCGGAAGGCATGAGCGCCCGCGACGCCATGGCAATCGGCACAGCCGGATTTACGGCCATGTTGTCGGTGCTGGCGCTGGAGAAGCATGGCGTCACGCCGAAGCAAGGCCCGGTGGTTGTGACCGGCGCTGCCGGCGGCGTGGGCTCGGTTGCGATCGCGCTGCTCGCGAAGCTCGGTTTCCATGTTATCGCCTCCACCGGCCGCGCCAGCGAGTCCGGCTATCTGCGCGATCTAGGCGCCGCCGAGATCATCGACCGCAACGAACTGTCCGGGGCCGCCAAGCCGCTTGCGAAGGAGCGCTGGGCGGGCGGCGTCGATACGGTCGGCTCGACCACGCTTGCCAACCTGCTGTCGATGACGAAGTACGGCGGCGCGATCGCGGCCTGCGGCCTGGCGGCGGGCATGGACCTGCCGTCCTCGGTCGCGCCTTTCATTTTGCGCGGAGTGTGCCTTTTGGGCATCGATTCCGTGATGTGCCCCATCGAGCTTCGGAAGGTCGCCTGGAGCCGTCTTGCCAAGGATCTCGACAAGTCAAAGCTCACTGAAATCACTCACGAAATCGGACTGGACGAGGTCATCGCCACCGGGCCGAAAATCCTCGCCGGCGAAGTTCGCGGGCGGCTGGTCGTGAAAATAAGCTGAGGACATTCAGACTTTACAAACCATGGTGCGCCAATGTTGCCATGGTTGGTATGGTAATCAGCGGGTTAAGGGGGCGGCTGTGGGGGCGGCCGCTTATTTTCCGCACAGTTCCAGAGTTCGGAGTCTCCGCATGTTCGCGCGTATTGCACTTGGGGTCCTCGTCGCGGGCGCAGTTGCTGCGCCAGCTCTTGCCGATCCGATGAACGCGACGGAAGCGCGCAAGTTCGTCGCGAACAAACTTTTCGCCTTCACCTGCTTTGACGGCACCAAAGGCGTCGGCCGCGTCTACGACGACGGTTCGGCCGCCGGTTCGGTTCAATTCTCCGGAAGCGGTCAGTTGCGCCACATGCGCCTGCCGCACAACACGCTTCAGGTGCGCGGCGAAGCGATCTGCGCGTCGATCAAGGGCCTGCCGTTCGAGCCCTGCTTCAATCTCGACAAGTCCAGCGCGATCAGCTTCCGCGGCGCGGTCTCGGGCTTCGGGTTCGCCTATTGCGATTTCCATCGGCAGGGTAATGTCCGCACGTTGATGACCCGCGCGATCAACCGGCCGCGTTCGCTGCGTCCGCCGCACCCGACCCGGTCGGCCGATGCATCGCGTGCGGAGGTCCGCGCCGAGCCTGTGCTTGAATTGCGCCGCTCCTCAGCCGACTGATTTCAGCAACCTGCGAGTTCTGCGCTATGCGCCGGCTGATGGTGAAGCCGGCGCTGCGCGCGGCTGCCGGAACAGGATGCGCTGATACAGCCAGCCGATAGCGACCAGCACCAGTCCCAGACCGATAAACGAGAATGCGCGGTACGCGCCGGTCAGGTTGGCCATATCGATCAGGAACACCTTCAGAATGGTGATCCCGATAATGACGGCCGAGGCGAGCCGTGCGCGCTGCGATGGCATCAGTAGCCCCGCGCCCAGGAGGGCGATGCCGAACGCCAGCCACGCGACCGAGTAAGCGTATTGCTCGGCATCGCTGATGGTCCAGCTATTCAGAATGGGGCCGTGGAAGGCATGCCGCACCATGGTGGTGACGTAGGCCAGCGCCAGCAGCAGCGCGCCGGCCGCAATGGTGTTGACATAGGCAGCAGCGCGCCGACCTGCGACAGCATAAGCCAGCAAAAGCGCCAGCGCGGCAGGCAGCGCATAGCCCAGTAGAAGCAGATTGATGACGCCGCTGCCGACATCGATCCGCCACAGCATCGGATTGGTGAAAAAGAACAGCCCGAACACGATGGCCAGACCGGCTGCGGCCGTCAGCAGGATCGCCGCGATATTGTGGACGATGCTGCCGGACCTGACGCGGAGCCGTTCGAGACCTAGCGCCATCGCCAGCGCGGCACAAACCTGAAGCGCGGTTTCGGTGAAGTCGGACGTGCTGCGATAGACGTCGCCGCTGTTGACGAAGTGACGGATTTCCATGAACGCCAGCAGCACGGTGAAAAGGATCGCCGCGGATTCGACCATGCGCAGCGGCGCGTCGTCGGCGCGGTGGCGCATCAGGAATGCGCCGCTCCAGAACGCCAGAGCGGGAATGCCATAGCCGAGCAGCAGCCAGTTGAAGATCGGCGTGGTGCCGACGTCGTTGCCGGCTATGCGCGGCTCGTAACCGATCCGCAGCACCACGATGGCGGCGAGGATGGCGGCAAGCCAGCGCAGGAACGGAATCGGCCGTTTCATCGAGATCCATGCGGTGCCGAGCGACATCAGCGCCAGCGCGATGGTGAGCCAGCCTTTTTCGAGCGCGAAGGTGAAAGTCAGCGCCAGCGCGGCGAGGGTGCCGGTGGCGAACAGTGCTGTGGAGATCGCCTGTCCCGGCCGGGCAGCACGCTTTGACAGCAGCTCGGTTGCGGCCGCGAAGATCGCGGCGAGCGCGATGCCGACAATTGCGAACGGGATCGAGCGGTCCAGATGAGCTATGCGTGCATACAGCGCGACCAATAGCGCCAGTGGAACGAATACACCGGATGCCGACCAGATCACCGGCACCAGCGCGCTCACGGAGCGGCCCTGCGCCAGAAAGCCGGCGCCGCCGAATCCGGCAGCGAAAAGCGCGGCGGCGGTGAAATGCAGGCTGACCGAGGCTTCGTAGGGCTCCGGACCGATGCCGATCATCGCGCCGCCCGGCACCACCGCGAATTCTGGATTGCCGCGCACGGCCCACGCCGCGAACACGACGAAGACGAACACGGCGGCTGCGCCGACGGCGGCGGTGGCGGATTCCGCGCGCCAGGCCACGACGAGCGTCGCCGCGATCAGCACGCCGAACACGGTCAAGCTTGGCGTGGCATGGCCTGCCGAGAGGACGAGCGCGGTGGCGCCGAACACGCTCGCCGCAATCGAAAGCGATGACACTGCATCGACGCGGCCAGCCTCCGCGCCCGGACCGAACATGAAGCCGGCGACCACCAGCAGAGCGGCCAGCGCGAAGTTGGCGATGGCGTCGAACGCAACGGGCCCGAGGGTTGCGAGAGCGTCGATGCCGATCAGAAGCCACAGCAGGCTGAGCACGATGGTTGCGAGCGCCAGCCATCGCCACAGCCGGGCGCGGGCGAGGGCGAACGCCGCCGCTGTGACGATGGTGATGTAGACGTAAAGCGCGCCGTAGGACGGTTCGTTCGAGGACACGAGCACGGGAGTGACGAAAGCGCCGATCACGCCGAGGCCGGCCAGTGCAGGGCCATGGAGAAGGGCTGCGGCAAGGGTGCCGAGCGCGACCGCGCCGAGCAGCGCGAACGCCACGGGCGGATTGAGGAAATCATAGAGCCCATACGCGGCATAGACAGTTGCGAACGCCACTGCCGTGCCTGCCGCGGTGAGGATTGCCGGAATGTTGGCGGCAGGCAGAGAGGCGATGGCCGAGATGTTTTCCTTGCGGCGTGTCCATTCACCGGCGGCGAGCAGCGCCAGCGCGAAGGCGCCGCCGAGGATCACACGCACGCCCGGGCCGAGCAGACCGGCTTCGATCGAATAACGGACGAGGAAGACGCCGCCGAGCGCCAGCGTCAGCCCACCGATCCACACCACCCACCGGGTGCCGAGGCGTTCTTCAATGCCGGGGCGCGTTGTGGCTGGTTCGCCGTGAGGGATTGCAGCAGGTGTATCAGAAGCCTCTTCGTTGGCCGATGGATGTGCTTCGGTGGATTCCGTCACGGGCTCTGCCGCGACCGGTGTCGGCGCGATGGGAGGCGCGACATGCGCTTCGGCGGCGGGTGCGGGCGCGGATGTTACGCTGATCGGACCTTGTGCAGCCGCTTCGAGTTGCGCGAGCCTCGCATTGAGTTCTTTCGACAGAAGCCGCGCCTTGCGCGCCATAATGAAGGCGACAATGGCAATGACCAGCGCGAGAAATTCCATCGATCCTCCAGTCGGGTGGCTGCTCCCAGCCAGCCCGGCGATATCAGCCGCGTCCGCGAGCCCGCAGGCCGGGCGCCGGGCGCTCCTGCAGCACTTCGCGGCGGAAACGAAACAGCGCCGCAGGCCGCCCGCCGGTTTGTGTCGACATCTCGCCGGTCGGTTCAACCAGCGCGGTCGCCTCGACCAGACGGCGGAAGTTCTGCTTGTGGAGATGGCGCCCCGAGATCGCCTCGACCGTACGCTGCAAATCGGTCAGCGTGAATTCGGGCGGCATCAGTTCGAACACCACAGGGCGATATTTCAGTTTGGCCCGAAGCCGTGCGATCGCAGTGGCGAGAATCCGGCGATGGTCAAAGCGCATCGGTGCGCCAAGCTGGATTGGCTGGGATCGCGCCAGCGCCGCTTCGCGGCCGTCGCGCAGCGCTTCTTCGATCAGGCCGGCTTCGTAAAGTAGTTCGTAGCGGTCGAGTACGCGCTCTTCGTCCCATGGTGTGCCGTCGGTGCCGAAATAGAGACGGATGCGATCCTGTCTGCTGAGCGCGCGCGCGAGATTGTCCTTGTCCGGTTGTGCCGCCCAGTCGGACAAGGCTGGAAAGATTTCCTTTTCGATGATGGCAGGCTTGGCGTCGCGCCAGTCTTCCCACGGGAAGTAGCGGTACCATGGCTCGAACGTCGCGCCGGCCACTTGCGGTTGCGATGTGTTATCCGCCTTGCGCGTCAGCGCCAGATAGCCGACCGACGCGACATGTGCATCGGTGTCGCCAATCAGTGCGTGGCGTCCGCGATCGCCAAACGTATAGAGCTGTTCGACATAGCCGAGCCGCAGCCCTGTCTGTTCCTTCACCCACGAGCGCAGGCCGATCTCGAAGGTGCGGTGAGTTACCGGATCGAACGGACCGAACGGCAGGCCCGCCAACGCATCGTCGTCGCTGCCGGATGCGGTAAGAATGAGCGGTTCGTTGCCGTCGATTGAAACAATCGCGGCGGTCAGCCCGATCTCGATGGGCGTGAGGAGTTTTTCGCTCATCGAAGGGCCGCGATCATTCAAGATCGATCCGGAACGGCCTGCCTTCGATGCTCATGTCGCCGGGGCCGATCAGGTCGAGCGCACGAACCATGCGGCCGTCGCGGCCAAGGATGCGGTCAGCGAGCGTGACGATCAGGCGGTTGGGGCTGGCGGTTGGCGAGGCGGCGCGGATTTTGCGGGCGATGTCGGTTTCGTCGCGATGCGGGTTCAGCGCGCAGGCTGCCATGAAGGCGCTCGCCGTCGAACGGCTGATGCCGGCATAGCAATGGATGACAAGAGGCGCGGTACGATCCCAGCCGCGCACGAAGGTCAATGCCCGTTCGACGTGACTGTCGGACGGCACAACGAAGCCATCTGCCGGCTCGGTGATGTCGTCCATCGAGATCATCATGTGGTTCGCTTCGGGGACCGAGGCCGGCCGCGTCACCCGGCTGATATTGCCCATGACGGTCAGGATATGGCGCGCGCCGGTGGCTTCGACGGTGGCGGGCAATGCGGCGAGTGAGCAGACGTGAATCATGACGGTCCCTGTATCTGCCGGGATTATAGGTCCGTGGCCGCTCGGGAGGAAGCCGCTGCCGTTGCTTGTCACATCGGTTTCGCGGCAGTGCGAAGTGAGATCAGGGCAGCAGCGTCTTGAAGCGAGCGAGGAACTGTTTTTCGGCCTTGGTTGCCGACCAGGGGGTCACATAGTCGCTCTGGATCGCAAGCGGCAGCTTCGGATCACGTCCGAACAGGCGCTTTGCTTCCGTTTCGCTGAAACCGGCCAGATGTGTCGCCTCGAGATAGGCGGCGCCCATGTCGGCCGCCTTGATTTTCTGCTCGACGTCCGCCGGCAGAACCGCGGGCAGGCCGAATCGAATGTGGATGGCTGATAGCAGGCGCTTCTCGACCTGCTTGTAGGAGCCGCCGATCACCGCCTTGAACGGCGAGATCATGTCGCCGATGACGTATTCCGGTGCGTCATGCAGCATCGCGGCAAGGCGCACCCGATGATCGATGCGCGGGTGCTGCTTGCGCAACACCGCTTCGACCAGCAGCGTGTGCTGGGCGACGGAGAAAATGTGCGCGCCGGACGTTTGGCCGTTCCAGCGCGCGACCCGCGCCAGCCCGTGGGCGATGTCGGAGACCTCGATATCGAGCGGCGAGGGATCGAGCAGATCGAGCCGCCGACCCGACAGCATCCGTTGCCAGGCGCGCGCGTTGATTTTCGCGGATGACGTTTGTTTCGCGCTCATGTCGCCTTGAAGCGCGCGGGCTTTTTCGCCTTGCCGCAGGTGGCGTGGCAATGACATGTCACGAGATGATCATTGACCATCCCGGTTGCCTGCATGAAGGCATAGACGATGGTGGGGCCGACGAACTTGAAGCCGTGCGACAGCAACTCTTTCGACATTGCTTTCGAGATCGGTGTTTCCGCCGGCACGCTCGCGGTGGTCTTGAAGTTGTTGACCCTGGGCTTGCCGTCCATGAAATCCCAGAGCAGCTTCGAGAAACCGGGGCCTTCCTCCATGATCTTCAGATAGGCCTTCGCACTGGTCACCGTGCCTTCGATCTTGGCGCGGTTGCGCACGATGCCGGCGTCGTTCATCAGCGCCGCGACCTTCTTGTCGCCGTAGCGCGCGATTTTCGCCGGATCGAAATCGTCGAAGGCTTTGCGGAAATTGTCGCGCTTGCGCAGGATGGTGATCCACGACAACCCGGCCTGAAAACCGTCGAGGATCAGCTTTTCGAACAGCGCTCGGTCGTCGTATTCGGGCACGCCCCATTCCTGGTCGTGATAGGCCATATAAAGCGGATCTTCGCCGGGCCACGGGCAACGATGCAGTCCATCGGCGTGCAGGCGCGCGCTTCTCATGCCGAGGCCTTCTTGGTTGGCATGCGAACGTCGTCCGGAGCAACCAGTGTAATCGGCAGCCCGCCGGCGGAAAGCTGCAGCCCGGCGTCGAGTGCGTCGCTCGCGCGGTCTGTGCGCAACAGCGCGAGGCCGCGGCCGTTCGCAGCCGAACCCATCGTGCCGATGGTCTTGTCGCCGGCGGTGACGCTCACGCCGACCTCCGGGGCCGATTGATCGACGCTCACTCGGATCGTGCGGGTGCGCGCAGTGCCGCGGTGCTCCATCCGCGACACGACCTCCTGTCCGATGTAGCAGCCCTTGTCGAAATCGACACCATGCAGTCGATCCATGTTGGTTTCGTGCGGGAAGGCGTCGCCATAAATGAAATCAGCGCCGCCGCGCGGGACGCCGCAGGCTATGCGATGTGCCTCATAGGCACTGGCGTCCACGACTTCGGCGCCGATCGCCTTCGCCGCTTTTTCGGCGAGGTCGGCAGGCACCAGCGTTCGCCAGCCCATGCGTTCGTCGCGCGGATCGGCGAAAGTCAGGTCGGGCTTCATCGCGGGATCGCCGTCCCATACTGCCAGCACGCCGAGACCCTCGGACAGGTTCTCAATCGTCACCTTGGCGCGCAATTTGTAAAACCCGAGACGATCGGCGAGGGTCTGCGCCAGCGCCTTCGGAACGTCGAACAGAAACCCGCCACCCTGGCCGGCGGTGGCCTGCGTCACCAGGAAGTCAGCGATGATCTTGCCTTGGGGCGTCAGCAGGGCACCGAAGCGGCCTAGCCCGGGTTGCAGCCGATCGATATCGGTGGTCACGAGACCGTTGAGAAAGCCGCGCGCATCATTGCCGCCGACCTTCACCACGCCACGATCGGTGAGAAACGCTGCTTTCATGAAAACATCTCTGAGAACCGAAGTTCGCTGGGGAAATACACGGTGCGGATACCACACTTCAACGTAAGGCTGTAAGGTGCCTGCAACAAGGCCCGGTCAGCGGTTGTGCCGCTTGAAAAGCGGGCGGTAAGGACCCCATAAAGGGACCCATGATCCAGACATTTGACACGATTCTCAAAGGCGGCACCGTCGTCAATCAGGATGGCGAAGGCGTTCGCGATATCGGTATCTCCGGCGGGCGCATCGCCACAATCGGCGACCTGCGGCAGGCCAGCGCCGGCGAAGTGATCGATTGCAAGGGGCTGCACATCCTGCCCGGCGTGATCGACACGCAGGTGCATTTCCGCGAGCCGGGTCTCACCCACAAGGAAGACCTCGAAACCGGTTCGCGCAGCGCCGTGATGGGCGGTGTCACCGGGGTGTTCGAAATGCCGAACACCAATCCGCTGACCATCTCGGAGGAGACATTCACCGCCAAGGTGAAGGCCGGGCATCACCGGATGCATTGTGACTACGCCTTCTTCATCGGCGGCACGCGTGATAACTATCAGGACCTGCCCGAACTGGAACGTGCGCCGGGTTGTGCGGGCGTCAAGGTGTTCATCGGTTCATCCACCGGCAGCCTGCTGGTGGAGGATGATGGAGGCTTGCGCAAGATTCTCGGCGTGATCCGCCGCCGCGCGTCGTTCCATGCCGAGGACGAGTACCGTCTCAACGATCGCAAGAACCTGCGGATCGAGGGCGATCCCCGTTCGCATCCAGTCTGGCGGGATGAGACGGCGGCGCTGATGGCGACACAGCGGCTGGTGACGATCGCGCGCGAGACCGGCGCGCGCATTCACGTGCTCCACATCTCGACCCAGGAAGAGATTGAATACCTGCGCGACCACAAGGACGTCGCCACCGTCGAGGCGACGCCTCATCATCTGACGCTGGCCGCGCCCGAATGTTACGAGCGGCTGGGCACCCGCGCGCAGATGAATCCGCCGGTGCGCGATGCCAGCCACCGCGAGGGCATCTGGCGCGGCATCGAGCAGGGCATTGTCGATGTGCTGGGTTCGGACCACGCGCCGCATACGCTCGAGGAGAAGTCGAAGACCTATCCGGCCTCGCCCTCGGGAATGACCGGCGTGCAGACGCTGGTGCCGACGATGCTCGATCACGTCAACGCCGGGCGGCTGTCGCTGGCGCGGTTTGTCGATCTCACCAGCGCCGGGCCGGCACGCATCTTCAACATTGCCTGCAAGGGCCGGATCGCGGCCGGTTACGACGCCGATTTCACCGTGGTCGATCTCAAGCGCAGCGAGACCATCACCAACGAGTGGGTCGCCTCCAAGGCGGGCTGGACGCCCTATGATGGGGTGAAAGTAACGGGCTGGCCGGTCGGCACGTTCGTGCGGGGCCGCAAGGTCATGTGGCAGGGCGAACTGGTGACGCCGTCACAGGGCGAAACCATCCGTTTCATGGAAACGCTGAAGCCCTGACGCCGCGCCTTCGCGGCGGTCTTACTGCTTGAAGCCGACGATCGAGAATTCGCCGCTGCGCACCCGGCTGGGAAGGCCTTCGACGAATTTGGCGACCGCGTCCTCGCCATAGGTGTTCACCAGCTCGGAGAACGCGGTGAACAGGCTCGCCTGCGCCAGACAATCGCCATCGATGCCGTCGTGCAGGGCCTCGGCCCAGGCCTCATTGAGATAGCCCAGCGCGGCCTGCTTCTGTTCCTGGTCGGGCGACAGGGCGCGGAGCGGAACGAGGTGGGACGGATAGGACATGAAGCTGAAATAACCTGAGCGAATGCACCGCCAGCCGGCGCACTGTTGAAACTCAATGAGATTTATCATGCGGGGCGGGCCCGGCCAGCCACTTCTTTAGGAAAGGTTAACAAGGCGAAATCAAATGAGTCTAAAAGTGCTTGCTGCCTTTTCCGGATCGTTCGGCAGCCGGTTCCCGGGAGGGTTGTCCACCGGTCATTTCGCGCCCGGCGCCGCTAGTTCGCGTAGCGTGCAGTGAGGTCGCGTGAAATCTTCGACCCTTCTTCGAGATAGCGCTGAATCGCGACAGTCGCGGCCGGGGTACAGGTTCGGTAAGTTTGCTGGAACCCGTTATAGCCGCGGTTGAAACTTGCGATCATGCGCGCCCGCCGGTCGCCTGACGGGGTTTCCGCATCGACCAGCGCCTGCATCTCGTTACGCCACTTCTGGCCTTCGTTGCTGCCGCACACTCCACGCAGGTAATGCAGTGCGCCGAGGATTTCGGCGAGACGCTGCAAGTCGGCGTCAAACGGCGCAGCCGCGTCTTCCGCCCGCAGGGGGGCGGTCGCCAGCGCCGTCAAAACCAGAAAAATCGCGAAAATATGCTTCAGCATGAAGGCCGTCATATGCCTTCTGGATAAGGAGGAAGCAAGGCGGACGCGGAGCTAGCCGATCATCCGGGCCGCGGCTGCGATGATCTCCTCCAGCCCCTGCGTCAACCGCAGGTCGCCTAGCGTCCCCGGAACGCGCCATTGAGCGTCGTCCAGTTCCTCATTGAGGATCGGCTCTCCGCTGATCCAGCGGGCGGCGAACGGCAGAATGACGAAGTGGCTGCCGCCGGCCTGGGCGGGCAGCGCCTCCCGCCAGCCGGCAAGGCCGACGATCTCGATGGTAAGCTGGGTTTCCTCTCTGATCTCCCGGGCGACCGCCTCGGTCAGGGTTTCGCCGAATTCCACCCGGCCTCCGGGCAAGGTGTAGACGCCCCGGGCCGGTGCGCGGGCGCGGCGAACCAGAAGGATTTTGCCGTCACGGAAGATCGCGGCGCTGACCGCCAGTCGCGGGCCGCCGGTCGCAGGCGCGGTCATGAGGGCGTCTGCTCGCTCATGATCCGGTCGATGTCGGCTTCGTCGTTGGAGCCGTTGATGATCGAGCCCGCCAGCGTGAGCAGCGGCTTGATCCAGCCAGTTGCCTGCTCCGCCAGCGTGGTGCGGGTGCTGTCATGCTTGCTTTCGCGCATGGCATCGCCCACCGCGATCAGGATGGAGGTCATGGTGTTTGTGATACTGTCGAACTCGGCGCGCAGGGTCTCATCGGACTGCTCATAGGCGCTGATTGCAAGCTCGCGAGCCTTGAAGTTCGATCCCGCGAAATGGTCGCGATAGGACAGCGGTTGCCAGCTCAGGAAGTCCTCCGCGCAGTCGGGCATATCGGGGATCATTTCAAGAAGCATGATGGCTTCGTTGAAATGGTTGAGGTAATCGGTGGCGAGGCCCGTGCGGGGGTTGATGTTGGCATCCGCAAGCCGCTGTGCGCGAGCAACTGCATCGTCCGGCAAGGCATCTGCGGCGGAAGCGGAAGGTGCTGTGTTGAGGTTCAAGGACGCCATTTGTCCCACTGTTGGGTATCCAGGGTTAAAAGGACTTAAACGGCCGGCGCATCTAGACCTTTTTGCGTATATATTCGAGGACTGTGATATGTGCGGCCGGTATATTCTTATCTCGCCACCCGATACGATCCGCCGCGCCTTCGCGTATACCGATCAGCCGAATTTCCCGCCGCGGTACAATGTGGCTCCGACGCAGCCGGTGCCGGTGGTTATCCTCGACCATGGCGTCCGGAAATTCCAGTTGATGCGGTGGGGGCTTGTCCCTGCCTGGGTCAAGGATCCGCGCACGTTTTCGCTGGTCATCAACGCGCGCGCCGAAACCGTGCTCGACAAGCCGGCCTTCCGCAACGCCATCAAGCGGCGGCGCTGCCTGCTGCCTGCCGACGGCTACTACGAATGGCAGCCGTCGCCCTCCCGTAAACGGCCGTTCTTCATTCGCCCACGTGACGGCCAGACCATCGCTTTTGCCGGGCTGGCGGAAACCTGGGTCGGCCCGAACGGAGAAGAACTCGATACGGTCGCGATCATCACCGCGCCAGCTTCGCCGGACCTTGCTGCGCTTCATCACAGGGTGCCGGTGACGATTGCGCCCGCAGATTTCGATCGCTGGCTGGATGGCAGTGTCTGTAACGCGACGGAGGCGGCGGCGCTTCTGGTCGCGCCGCCGGAAGGAACATTCGTCTGGCACGAGGTCTCGACCGCCGTGAATCGCGTCGCCAATGACGACGAGCGGTTGGTGGTACCGATAACGCCTGAAGAGGCGGCGGCCGAAGCCGCAGAGGCCGAGGCGCGCAAGCCGCGTAAGCGAACTGTTGCGCCTGAGCGTTTATCTCAGCCGGTAAAACGCAAAGCGACAGGCCGATCCCGGCACGACGACGGACAAGGCTCGCTGTTCTGACGGTTGCGGCCGCTAGCGCCGGGCCGGCTCGTTGAAAATGTGCAGCGCTGCGTATTGCAGCAACATGATGGTTTTGGCGTCGACGATGCGGCCGTCCTCCGCCATCGCCAGAGCCTCGCTGAACGCAAGCTCGAGCACCTCGATATCCTCGCCCTCGGCGTGCAGGCCGCCACCGTTCCCGATCTTCATGTCATCGCGATATTCGCCGATGAAGAAATGCAGTCGTTCGGTGACCGCGCCTGGACTCATGAAGGCTTCGAACACCTTGCGCACCTCGTGGAGGCGATAGCCGGTCTCTTCCTCGACTTCGGCGCGAATACGCTCTTCGGGCGCGGCCTCGTCGAGCAGCCCGGCGGCGGTTTCGATCATCAGGTCGTCATGGCCATTGACGTAAGCGGGGTAACGGAACTGCCGCGTCAGGATCACGGTACGCTGCGCGAGATTGTAGAGCAGGAGCGTCACGCCGTTGCCGCGATCGTAGGTCTCGCGATGCTGCGTCTGCCATTCGCCATTCGCGCGCAGCCAGTCGAACGTCGTCGTGCGCAGGATGTACCAGTTGTCCGACAGCAGACGGATTGCCTTGATGCGGATGCGATCGGCCACGCTCATGCGGTTATCTTTCGCTGTCGCAAGCGCACGGAGAAGCGTTCGGCATTGGGGCTGGAAATGCGCGTCAGAGAACCTTGCCGGGGTTGAGAATATTGAGCGGGTCGAATTGCTTCTTGAGCGCGCGCATGATGTCCATCGATACCGGATCCTTGACGTGCGGAAGTTCGTCACGCTTCAGCACCCCGATGCCGTGTTCGGCCGAGATCGAGCCGCCGTGCTTCATCACGATCCCATGGACAGCGTCGTTGACTTCGTGCCAACGCGCAAGGAAGGCGGCGGTGTCGGCGCCGACCGGCTGGCTGACGTTGTAGTGGATATTGCCGTCGCCGAGATGGCCGAAGGCGAACGGCCGTGCGCCGGAAATGAGTTTCACGACGGCAGCGTCGGCCTCCTCGAGGAATTGCGGAACTGCGGCGACAGGTACCGATATGTCGTGCTTGATCGAGCCGCCTTCCGGCTTCTGGGCTGGCGACATCACCTCGCGCAGTTTCCAGAATGCCGCGCGCTGGTCGAGATTGGCGGCAATCACCGCATCTTCGACGATGCCTTTTTCCATGCCGTCGGACAGGATCGCTTCCAGCGTGTCACGCGCATCGTCGCGCAGGGAGGAAATTTCCATCAGCACATACCAGCCGTGACGGCCGCTCAATGGCGCGCGGATCGATGGGCCGTGCTTGACGCAGAAATCGATGCCGATCTGCGGCAACAGTTCGAAGCTGGTGAGATTGTTGGCGGCGGTGGTCTGCGCGATCTCCAGCAATTTCAGGGCATCGGCAGGGGAGGTCATTCCGGCGAACGCGGTTTCGACCGAGCGCGGCTTGGGAAACAGTTTCAACGTCGCGGCGGTGATGATGCCCAGTGTGCCCTCGGCGCCGATGAACAGGTTGCGGAGGTTGTAGCCGGTGTTGTCTTTCTTGAGCTTGGACAGGCCGTGCATGATCCGCCCGTCCGCCAGAACGACCTCCAGTCCCATCGCAAGATCGCGCGCGACACCATACGCCACAGCGGCGATGCCGCCGGCGTTGGAGGAAAGATTGCCGCCGATGGTGCAGCTTCCCTCGGAACCGAGCGACAGGGGAAACATCCTGTCCACCTCAGCCGCCGACTGTTGCGCGTTGGCGAGAATGACTCCGGCCTCGGCCGTCATGGTGTTGGAGTGAGGATCGATCTCGCGGATCTTGTCGAGCCGCCGCAGCGACAGCACGACCTCGCCATGAGGCATCTGCGCGCCGACGAGGCCGGTGTTGCCGCCCTGGGGCACCAGCGCGGTCCGCGTCTCGGTGGCGAGCTTGCAGATCGCGGCGACTTCAGCGGTCGAACCGGGGCGCACCACCATCGGCGATTCGCCGGAAAACAATCCGCGATCCTCGATGACGTAGGGCGCGATTTCCTGCTGGTTGGTGACGACGTATTTGTCGCCGACGATAGCCTTGAACCGCGCGACAAGATCGGGAGACAGAGGGCGAGGGGGCTGTTGGACGACGTTCATTCTGCTCTTCCCTGATGTTGATTGGCACCGACGCGTTGATGCGCCGGCTTTAACGTTGCGGGACCGCGGCGCGCCGCAGCCGATCGTTGATTGCTTCGCCGAGACCGTGATCCGGGATTGGCATGACGGCGATGCCACGCGCGCCGACATGATCGAGAGCACGAAGATAGCCGAAAAGGTTGGCGGCGGCTTCGACCAGATCGCCGGTCGGGGACAGGTTCATCACGGTCGCCGTCCGGTCTGACGGGATGGCTGCGCCGAACGCGAGCAGCGCCTCGCCTTCATGAAGCTTCTCCGCGCGCAGCCGGACCGGCGTACGCGGCGCGTAGTGCGACGACATCATGCCGGGCGCCAGCGGGTTGACGTCGTTGGTGTCGACTTCCGCGGGCGGTTGGGCGAGCGGCTTGCCCAGCACGCGCTCGATCTCGGCGCGGGGCAGGCCGCCAGGCCGCAGCAGCATGGGTGTGCCGAGGCAGCCGACGATGGTGGATTCGACACCGACGCGAACCGGACCGCCATCGACGATCAGGTCGATCCGGCCGGCGAGATCGTGCCGCACATGGTCTGCCGTGGTCGGCGAGACATGGCCGGAGACATTGGCCGACGGAGCCACCACCGGCCTGCCGAGGGCATGCAGGATGTCGCGCGCAACCGGATGGGCCGGGACGCGAATGGCGATGGTGTCGAGCCCGGCGGTGGCGAGGTCCGCGACCGGACAACCGGGGGCCTTGGGCAGAACCAGCGTTAGCGGTCCCGGCCAGAAGGCTTCGGCGAGCTTCAGGCTGTTGGCGTCGAAAATCGCGATGCGTCTGGCCGCAGCCAGATCCGGAACATGGGCGATCAGCGGGTTGAAGGCCGGACGGCCCTTGGCCTGATAGATCCGCGCGATCGCTGTCGCGTTGGTGGCGTCGGCGCCGAGGCCATAGACGGTTTCTGTAGGAAACGCGACCAGCCCCCCGCCGGCCAGGCAGCGCGCGGCGGGGCCGGTGGCGCCGAAATCGGCGGAAATCGTGTCGGTGGTCAGTTCAGCCGTCATTTTTACCGTTTTGGGAGAGGGCGAAATTTGCCCGCGAACTTCTTATAGCGCTTCTTGCGGTGCGCGAGTCACGACGCTATAAGACCGGCCTTCACGTCGGAGTGTGGCTCAGCCCGGTAGAGCACTGCGTTCGGGACGCAGGGGTCGCAGGTTCAAATCCTGCCACTCCGACCATTATCCCGCTGAAATGACAGGTAGTTTTCCGCTTCAGCGGCCGTTGACCTTGCGCCAGGTCTCGCCGCCGCACAGCGCGCCCACGCACCCCTCGACCTGCAGGGTTGTCGGTCCCGTCATGGCGACATTGCTGACATAGAACTTGCCGTCATCCGCATTGTAGATTCGGCCCGACCACCGGGCCGTTCCGGACGGCCGCATGTTGTTGAAGAGCTGCAGGCCGATAACCGGCCGATCCCGGAGTTCCGGGTTGGGATTCTTGTCGTCCACCTGCGGCCTGCCCGTTGCGGCATCGATCGGTTCCCGCAGCCATACGACTTTCCCGCAAATCGCGCCGCCACAGTGGCTGATCTGGACGCGTGCATCACCTTTTTCCGTAAGCCAGACGCCCGCAGGCGAGGCTGCTTCCTGCGCGATCGTGCCGTGGCCTGCGCCCAAGGTCATGCCGACGGCCAGCAGAGCGGAGGCGACAGCATTGCAAGCGGATGGGAATCGAAAAGTCATGGAAAAGCCTGAAGGGATTCGATGTGCGATGTGAGCTTGAGAGGTGAACGCGGAACGAGCGACGGGCGCAGCAAGGGTCCCGGGCGTCACGGATATTCTGAGAGTGTCATTGTGACTGCGCCGCGACGATCATTCAAGCCGTCGGGACAGATGAGGTCGCCGCGATATGAATTCAATCAGTAAAATCCACAGAATGTGCACATGCTGCGAATCGCGCCGCGGCGCGCGACAAATTGTCATCTGATCTGTGCAGGCAGCAGGCGCGGAAATAACGCTTTCAGACCAATTGTGGCGGCCCTATACAGAACAGGGGAATTGATCACCGGATCATTTGGCATTTTGGGGACATGCACGATCTCATCCGAGATGTAACGCTGTGCATCCTGTTCGCGTGGGTGCTTGGTCTTGCCGCGCATTTTTTCCGGCAACCGCTGATTCTTGCCTATCTCGTCGGTGGCTTCGTTATCGGCCCCTTCGGCATGGGGTGGGTTCATTCGGACGAGTCCATCAGCGTTATTTCCGAGCTTGGCCTGATCTTCATGCTGTTCATGATCGGGCTCGAAATCGACCTGAAGAAGATCATCCGGGCGGGCAAGGTGATCCTGTTTACCGCCGGCGGACAGATGATCGGCGGGTGCCTGCTTGGCATCGCCTTTTTCGTCGCCATTGGCCTGGCGCTCGGCGGCGGCAAGTTCGATGCGCTCTATCTCTGCATCGCATGCGTGCTGAGCAGCACGGTCATCATCGTCAAGGTGCTGTACGAGAAACGAGAGCTGGATACGCTGCCGGGGCGGATCACCCTCGGCGTTCTGGTGCTTCAGGATATTTTCGCGATCCTGTTTCTCGCCGTTCAGCCGAGCCTCGGCGATCTGCAAATCGGTATCGTGCTGTTGTCGGTCTTGCGCGTCGGCGTGCTCGTCGCGACGGCATTGCTGCTCAGCCGATATGTGCTGCCGAAACTGTTCCATCAGATCGCGCGCCAGCCTGAGCTCGTGCTGCTCGGCGCGCTGGCCTGGTGTTTCCTGATCGGCGAGGTGGCGGAGCGGCTGCACCTGTCACGCGAGATGGGATCGCTGGTGGCGGGCGTGTCGCTCTCCACGTTCCCTTATGCTCTCGATGTGACGGCGAAGGTCACGACCCTGCGCGACTTCTTCATCACGTTGTTTTTCGTCGCGCTCGGCATGACGATTCCTGTCCCGAACGCGTCCGTCATCAGCCTCGCGCTGGTGATCGCAGCGTTCACGGTTGTAAGCCGGCTGCTGACCACGTTCGTCCCGCTCTATCTGATGCGGCAGGGACTGCGCGCGAGCCTGTTGCCCGCGCTCAATCTCGCACAGATCAGCGAGTTCTCGCTGGTGGTGATCCAGACAGGCGTTGCCGCCAAGCACATCAGCACGCAGACGGCGAATGCGGCGTCATTTGCCTTCGTCATCCTGGCGGTGATCAGCACTTTCGTCATTACCCGCAGCGACCAGATCACCCGCGCTTCGATAGGCCCGCTGAAGCGGCTGGGTTTACGCGACCTCGATCATGGCCAGGACATGGGCCACGAGGGCGAGGGACATGGCGCAGCCCGGCGCATCGTTATTCTCGGCTTCTTTCGCGCCGCCAGCGCGTTGCTCAGCGAGATCGAACGGCAGGACAAGTCGCTCCTCAGCCAGATCAGCGTGGTCGATTTCAACCCCAACGTGTTTCGCGCTCTGGTGCAGCGAGACATCCATGTGGTTTATGGCGATATCAGCAACGTCGACACCCTTGTTCACGCAGGGGTCGGAAAGGCCGAGATCATTATCCTGAGCGTGCCGGATTCGCTGCTGAAAGGCGCCAACAACGAGAAGCTGGTTCGTCACGTCCGCTCGCTCAACCCGACGGCCAAGATCATCTCTACCGCGGATCTGCTGTCGGATGTCGAGGATCAGTACACAGCCGGCGCCGACTATGTGACCGTCACCCGGATCAGCGACGCGCAGGAACTCTTCAACGTGATCAAGGTTGCCGAGCAGGGGTTGCTGCCGGACAAGCGCGCCGAAATGGACACCAGCCTGCGCGAGCGTAAGGAAGTCCTGCCGTAACAACGTTCTGATCGCGCAATGGCCCCTCGTGCGGCGCTGTGTTATGCGCCGTGTGTTCCGAGATCGACCATAGATTGGGGTGCCATCATGCGGGACTTCAGCGAACAGACGCTTACCCAGGCCGTCCTCGACCGTGTCGCCCATGCGTCAAATCCCCGGACCCGCGAGATGCTTCAGGGCATTGTGCGGCACCTTCATGCTTTCGTGCGTGAGTTCCGGCCGACTGAGGCGGAGTGGGCGGCCGCCATCGAATTTCTGACGCGCACCGGGCATATGTGCGATGAGCGCAGGCAGGAATTCATCCTGTTGTCGGATACGCTCGGGGTGTCGATGATGGTGGACACCATCAATCATGCGCGTGGCGGAGCGGTGACCGAGACCACGGTGCTCGGCCCGTTCTACGTGAACGGCGCGCCCGCTCTTGAAAATGGCGCCGATATTGCGGACGGCCTCGCCGGTGAGCCGCTGTTCGTCGAGGGCATTGTCCGCTCGTCCGACGGCGCGGTCCTTCGCGATGCGACGGTTGATGTCTGGCAATCCGACGACGATGGGCATTACGATCTGCAACTCGCCGAACCGGGGAAGTTTTTCCTGCGCGGAAGGTTGCGAACTGATGCGCTGGGGAGGTTCTGGTTCTGGTCGATCATGCCGCATAGCTACCCAATTCCGACCGATGGTCCGGTTGGAGAGTTGCTGGCGGCGGCGGGCCGCCATGCCTTCCGCCCCGCGCATGTGCATTTCATGATAGCGGCCCCTGGCCACGAGAAGCTCGTCACCCATGTTTTTGTGAAAGGGGATGACTATATCGATTCCGACGTCGTGTTCGGCGTCAAGGACTCGCTGGTCACCGACTTTGAACAGCGTACCGGTACGGTCTCTCTGGCTGGCGAGCAGATTGACCGACCGCACCGCTATCTGCGGTATGATTTCAGTCTGCGAAATAGCCAGGTCAGGCCGGCGGCTTAACGCAAGGATTTGCGGCTGTTTCATACGGATTCTGGCCTCCGGCCGGGCCGGATCACGCAGAAAACCCCGACGGATGTCCGCCATGTGGAGAGGGCTGTTGCGCCGCAGCGCGGGCTGCGCCATAGGATCAGACGCCCCTTAAGCCACCAGTGAGCACGTCGATGCCCCATCCCATTCCCGAGGTCCTGAAAGCCTTCGCCGCCGGCGAAATTGTCGTCGTCACAGATGACGAGGATCGCGAGGGCGAGGGCGATCTCATTGTCGCTGCGTCGCTATGTACCCCCGACAAGATGGCGTTCATCATCCGGCATACGTCCGGCATCGTCTGCGCGCCGATCACCACCGAAGAGGCGCGGCGCCTGCGGCTCGATCCGATGGTGGCGCATAACGACTCCAATCACACCACGGCGTTCACCGTCTCGATCGACTACAAGCCCGGTATGACGACCGGCATTTCGGCTGAAGAGCGCACCGCCTGCTGCCGTGCACTGGCGAACCCCAATGTCGGCGCCGCCGATTTCGCGCGTCCGGGTCATATCTTTCCGCTGATCGCACGCGACGGTGGTGTGCTGCTGCGTTCCGGTCATACGGAGGCGGCGGTCGATCTGTGCAAGATGTCGAACCTGCCGCCGGTCGGCGTCATCAGCGAGCTGATGAATGACGACGGCACCGTGATGAAGGGCGAACAGGTTGTGAAGTTCGCCAAGCAGCACAACCTCAAGCATGTCACCATTGCTGATATGATCGCCTATCGGCAGGCTCGAGAGAAACTGATCGAGCGTGTGTCGAGCTTCACCGTAGATACGCCCATCGGACCGATGCAGGGCTATGCCTACCGCTCGCCGTTCGATCCGATCCATCATGTCGCCTTCGTCTACAACAGCATCGGTGACGGGCAGAACGTGCTGACGCGCTTCCACAAGCCGAACATCGTACGGGATATTTTCTTCGGTCACGATCGCGTCGCCGCGGCGCTGGATGTTTTCAAGAAGAACGGCAGCGGCGTGCTGGTCTATCTGCGCGATGGCGCGGCCGGCGTGCCGGTGGCGCCGCTCGAGAGCGATCAGTCCGCTGAAGCGGACCGCAACCGCCAGTGGCGTGAGGTCGGTGTCGGTGCGCAGATCCTGCGTGACCTTGGCGTCACCTCGATCCGTCACCTGACGTCGTCGGTTCATGACTACAAGGGGCTCTCCGGATTCGGCATCGAGATCGTGTCCAACGAGCCGTTTGACGGTTGATGCATGCGCGTTACCGGCGTTCGAGGGAACTCGTTGGCCCTTGAAACCTGATGCCAAGGATTTAACGTAAATGGTGCCGCGCAGGATTGCGGCCGTTAGCTGAAAGGATTTTCCTATGACCGCGCGCGCCCAGACCAAGGACAAGCCCGCCAAGGCGACGTTCCAGTGGGACGATCCGTTCTTGCTCGATGATCAGCTCACCGAGGATGAGCGGATGATCCGCGACACCGCGCGGTCCTATGCGCAGGAAAAGCTGCTGCCGCGCGTGATGCAGGCCTATCTCGAGGAGAAGACCGATCGCGAGATTTTCCGCGAGATGGGCGAGCTGGGCCTGATCGGCGTCACGCTGCCGGAGGAATACGGTTGCGCCAACGCGAGCTACGTCGCTTACGGCCTCGTAGCGCGCGAGATCGAGCGCGTCGATTCCGGCTATCGCTCGATGAACAGCGTTCAATCGTCGCTGGTGATGTATCCGATCTATGCCTATGGCGATGAAAGCCAGCGCAAGAAGTATCTGCCGAAGCTGGCGAGCGGCGAGTGGGTCGGCTGCTTCGGCCTGACCGAGCCGGATGCGGGCTCCGATCCGGATGGCATGAAGACCCGCGCCGAGAAGGTGTCGGACGGTTATCGGCTGACCGGCTCGAAGATGTGGATTTCCAACGCACCGATCGCCGACGTGTTCGTGGTGTGGGCGAAGTCCGCGGCGCACGACAACAAGGTGCGCGGCTTCATTCTCGAAAAGGGCATGAAAGGACTGTCGGCGCCGAAAATCGGCGGCAAGCTCAGCCTGCGCGCCTCCATCACCGGCGAAGTGGTGATGGACGGCGTTGTGGTGCCGGAGAGCGCGCTGCTCCCGAACGTCTCGGGCCTGACGGGGCCGTTCGGCTGCCTCAATCGCGCGCGCTATGGCATTTCATGGGGCGCGATGGGCGCGGCCGAGGATTGCTTCACCCGGGCCCGCCAGTACACGCTCGACCGCAAGCAGTTCAAGCGGCCGCTGGCGGCGACCCAGCTGGTGCAGAAGAAGCTGGCTGATATGGAAACCGAGATCGCCCTGGGCCTGCAGGGCTCGCTGCGCGTCGGCCGTCTGATGGATGAAGGCAAGATGGCACCGGAGATGATTTCGATCGTCAAGCGCAACAATTGCGGCAAGGCTCTCGACATTGCCCGTCTCGCCCGCGACATGCATGGCGGCAACGGCATCTCCAGCGAATTCCATGTGATGCGTCACGCACAGAACCTCGAAACGGTGAACACCTACGAGGGAACGCATGACGTTCACGCCCTGATCCTCGGTCGCGCCATTACCGGCATTCAGGCATTCTTCTGAGAACACGGAAAGCCTCGTCCCGAGGCGGCGCGTTCGCGCGCCGTCTCGGAGGATCGGGCATATCTTCGGGCTCATGGTTCGAGATGCGTCGCGCGCGACGTTCCTCACCACGAGGTTCATCAACTGGTGTCATCATGAGCGTCAACGACGACATTCCGTTTAATCGGAATTTCCAGCTTCAACCCGGCGTGGTGGATGAAGTTGCCCCCGGCGTGCGTCGCGTGTTGTGCAACAACCCCAGCCCGTTCACGTTTACGGGGACGGTCAGCTATATCCTGGGCAAGGGCAATGTCGCGATCATCGATCCTGGTCCGGCCGATGAAGCTCATTCCGAAGCTCTGCTTAACGCCGTGCGCAACGAAACGGTGACGCATATTTTCGTCACGCATACCCATCGCGATCATTCGCCGGGCACGGCGCGGATCAAGGCCGCCACCGGCGCCCCGGTTTATGCCGAAGGGCCCCACCGCGCGTCGCGGCCGGCCTATGCGAGCGAAACGCGGGCCACCGAATCCGGCGCCGACTGGGATTTTCGCCCTGACATCGCGCTGAAGGATGGCGATGTGGTGTCGGGCGACGGCTGGTCTCTGGAGACGGTGGCGACGCCGGGCCATACCGCGAACCATGTAGCTTTCGCGGTGAAGGATCGCGGCCAGATGTTCATTGGCGATCACGTCATGGGCTGGTCGACATCGATCGTCGCGCCGCCGGATGGCTCGATGGTCGATTACATGGCTTCTCTCGACAAGCTCACTCGTCGCAATGAGGACCTTTACTTCTCAGGCCATGGCGCCGAAATCCCCGACGCTATCCGCTTCGTCCATTTCCTGGCACGACATCGCAAGGCGCGCGAGGCGTCCATCCTGCATCGTCTGGCGAAGGGCGCGGCGGACATTCCGACCATCGTGCGGGCAAGTTACATCGGCATCGATCCGCGACTGATGAGCGCCGCCGGCTATTCGGTGCTGGCGCATCTGGAGGATCTTGTGGCGCGCGACGTCGTGGCGACCGACGGCGATCCGACCATCAACGGGGTCTATCGCTTGGCGGGTCCTTTGGCCGGCTGAGGCTTGGCCGGCGCCAGAATTTTCCTGGCCGGAGCAGCGTCGTCGACGACCTGATTAAGGTCGTTGATCAGCTTGGTAATGCGCGCGGCGTTGCTGCCGAGATCGTGCTCGAAATGGCGCGACGATGAGCGCATATCGATGCGCGATCCGTCGCCGGACGGCACGATCCGGATCGAGACGTCTTCGCGAAATCCCATGATCGGCGTACGCGCGATCGCTTCAATCCGCCCGATGCGCTGCGGCGGCAGGGGCGCCCGCTCATCGACGATCAGCCACTTCCGCTTCACGACGAGGCGATGCACGGTGTCGTAGGCCTTCTGCGGCGGCATATCGAGGCTGACGGGCTCGACATCGGGATAGGCGGCGCGCTGAAGCTCTGCGGAATAGAGGCCCGAATAGGTGCTCGAGTTGGTTTCATCGCCCGCGCGCAGCCGCGCCAGCGCGTCGAAGGCCGGCGGGTTGATCGGGTCGGTGGTGATGTCGTGGATCGGCGGCAGTTTCCTGTACTGGTAGGCGAGATAGGCCGGATAGGCCAGGATCAGAATGTCGAGCAGCAGCGCGAACAGGATGAGGGTCATGCCGCGTGAGCCGTTGTGCCAGATCGCGGCGAAGGCACCGAAACCGACCAGGATCGACAGGCCGGCGCAGGCGAGCGCGCCGAAGAAGGTGGTGAGGGCGGGCTTGAAGTCCAGAAAGCCGAAGCGCACAACAATGATCGAGACAATTGCCGTGACCAGCGAGAAGATCGCGATGCGGCGCGCCCAAATTGCCAGACCGGATATGGGCTCCATCTGGTAAGGAGCGGAAAACCTGCGGGCCATGTCTCGAAATTCCGTACATCGCTGATCGCGACGGATGCGTCTGACTGACCTAACTCATTTTTCGGGTGGCTGTGAAGCGGGTGGGGCGAGGATTCCCCATTCCCGGGGAGTGTTCAGGCCGAATGCAAGGCGTTCCACAACATGCTGCACCCGGCGATCAGCATCATCGCGTCCATTGCAAAACGGAACGTCTCGGGTTGCAGGCGGAGCACGAAGGGTTTGGCAACGAAAGCCCCGGCCATGAGCGATGAGCCTGCAACCAGACCCTTGGCGAACATGTCCCATGGCAGCGCGCCGGCACTCTGGAAGGTCAGTATTTTGCTCACATAGATGGCGAGCGATCCCGCTGCCTCCGTCGCAAGGAAGGCGCCTTTCACCAGCCCGTAGCCAAGGAACACCGGCACCGAGACCGGCCCTGTCGAGACCACGATGCCGGTCAGGAATCCGATCACCGCCCCGGCAAAAGCGAGATGCCAGAGGGTCAGGCGCAGCATCCGCGCCGCCAGCCAGCGCCGGCCGGGGATCATGGTCAGGAGGAACACGCCGATCGCAATATCAACCGCCCGAGCGGGCAGTATCAGCAGGGTCCGCGCGCCGAGGAATGCGGCGGGCGCGCCGGTGATGGAATAGACCGCGAACGCACGCCAATCGACCTCACGCCACCACGCCAGAATGCGCGAGAGGTTGGCCATCACCGACGCCACGGCCATGATCGGAACCGCCGCCTTCGGCCCATAGACATAGGCCAGCACCGGCACCAGCATGATCGAAGAGCCGGTGCCGACGATCCCGCTGACGATTCCGGCGGCGAGGCCGATGACAAGGATGAAGATCAGTCCCATCCGCGGTTTGTGCCTCTGCGGTTCGTGACGCGCAACGAAGAACGAGCCGGAATCGCTCCGGCTCGTTGATTTTTGACAGCGACCGGGCGACGGGCGTGGCGCGGCCGTATCGATCTGGCGTCAGGCGGCGGCGCTGGGCAGCGTGTAATCCTTGAACTGATCGCGCAATGCGGTCTTCAGGATCTTGCCGGTTGCCGTATGCGGGATGGCATCGACGAACTGAACGTCGTCCGGCATCCACCACTTGGCGATCTTGCCGTCCATGTATTGCAGGATTTCCTCGCGGGTGGCCTTCTGCTCGGGTTTGAGCTGGACGATCAACAGCGGACGTTCATCCCATTTCGGATGAGCGACGCCGATCACGGCCGCCTCAAGGACTTTCGGATGGCCGACCGCGAGGTTCTCGAGGTCGATCGACGAAATCCATTCACCGCCTGACTTGATGACGTCCTTCGAACGGTCGGTGATGCGCATGTAACCATCCTCGTCGATGGTCGCGACGTCGCCGGTGTCGAAGAAGCCCTTGTCATCGAGGATGTTGGTCTCGACGCGATAATAGGCCTTGGCGACCGCCGGACCGCTGACCTTGAGGCGGCCGAAGGTCTTGCCGTCCCACGGCAGCAGCTTGCCGGCGTCGTCGGTGATTTTCATCTGCACGCCGAATGGCGGATAGCCCTGTGTTTGCAGAACGTCGAGCGCGGCATCGCCGGTCAGATCGGAGAACGGCGGTTTGAGCGCGCCCACGGTGCCGATCGGGCTCATTTCGGTCATGCCCCAGGCATGACGTGGCTCGACGCCCATATCGATGAAGGCCTTGATCATCGAGCGCGGCATCGCCGAGCCGCCGCAGATTACCACCTTGAGGTCGGGGAGGGTCCTTTTCTCGGTGGCCATGTACTGCAGCAGCATCAGCCACACGGTCGGCACACCGGCGGTGTAGGTGACCTTCTCGGTCGAGAGCAGTTCATAGACCGAAGCGCCATCGAGCTTGGGGCCGGGCATCACCAGCTTGGTGCCCATGCTCGGGGCCGAGAACGCGATGCCCCAGCTGTTGGCGTGGAACAGCGGCACCACCGGCAGCATCACATCGCTGGCCCGGGTGCCGAGCGCGTCGGTGTTGTTGGCCATCAGCGCATGAAGCACGTTGGAGCGGTGCGAATACAGCACGCCCTTCGGATCGCCCGTGGTGCCGGACGTGTAGCACATGGCGGCGGCGGTGTTCTCGTCGAACTCCTTCCAGGTGAAGTTGCCATCGACCTCGGCGATCCAGTCCTCATAGGCGATCGCGTTCTTCAGCGTCGTCTGCGGCATGTGGGCCTTGTCGGTGAGCACCACATAGCGCTCGATGGTCGGCATCTTGTCGGCGATCTTTTCGAGCAGCGGCACGAAGGTGAGATCGGTCAGCATCACCCGATCCTGCGCATGGTTCACGATCCATGCGATCTGCTCGGGGAACAGGCGCGGATTGACGGTGTGGCAGATCGCGCCGATGCCCATGATGCCGTACCAGGCTTCCAGGTGACGCCAGGTGTTCCATGCGATGGTTGCGACGCGGTCGCCGAGCTTGATGCCGTCACGATCGAGGCGCTGGCCGACTTTCAGGGCGCGCGCACGAATTTCGGCGTAATTGGTCCGATGAATAGGGCCTTCGACGGATCGGGTGACGACTTCCTGCTTGCCATGGATTGCCGCCGCGTGATCGATAATCCGGTGACACAGCAAGGGCCAGTCTTGCATCAATCCGAGCATTGAATGTTTCCTCCTCAAACGTCATTTTTGTTCGGGTTGTTTCAAGGTCCACAAGGGATCTGCCGGGACATTAGCGCGCCGGCCGTTTCCCGCAAATGGTCTTATGGGCAAAAAGCCTGCGGTATAAAGACGTTGCTGGTATTTGCAGCAGCGTTTTCAGGCCTTGCGACCGCGCCGGTTCTGGCCGCCGTTCCGCTGCCGCGGCCCCGTCCTGTCGATGCGCCGCAGGCCAAGTCGTCCGATGAATCCGGCAACCCAAAGCAAAACCAGACAGGTACGGAGCAGGCACAGACCAAACCGCCTGAGCCTTCCGCCTGCCGGCTTGCGCTGACCGATGCGATTGCGATCGCGCCATCGGTCCCTCCGATCACCGGGCCGGGCGGTTGCGGCGGCGACGATCTGGTTCGGCTCGAGGCTGTCGTGCTGCCTGATGCACGACGCATCACCGTGAAGCCGGCGGCGATCCTTCGCTGCAATATGGCGACTGCGATCGCCAACTGGGTGCGGGAGGATACGGCTCCGCTGATGGCGGGTCTCGGCAGCGAGATGGTTGAGCTGGACAACTTCGATTCTTTCGAGTGCCGCGGCCGCAATCGGGTCAAAGGCGCAAAGCTGTCCGAACATGGCAAGGCCAACGCGCTCGATGTGCGCGGCTTTCGGCTGGCCAACGGCACCGTGCTGTCGCTGACCGACCGCACCGTCGCCCGCGAGACGCGCGATACAGTGCTGAAGTCGGTGTGCAGCCGTTTTTCGACGGTGCTGGGTCCAGCCTCGGACTGGTATCACGAGGACCACATCCACCTCGATCTCGCCGAGCGCCGCAACAACTACAAGATCTGCCAGTGGAGTGTGGACGATCCGTGGCCGGCGATCGCGCCGCTGATGCCGACGTCACGTCCGGCTGACGCGCCGCAGCCGCCGGAGGCAGAAAATGCCGCCACGTCTTCCGACAAACCGGCAGGGGGAGATGGTGCCGAAAAGGCGGCCCCTGCAAGCAATCCTGTTGGGCGACCTAGCAGATCCCGCCGCACGACGTCGCGGCCATGAAAAAAGCGCCGGCGAAGCGGCGCTTGTTTACTCTTCTCGGGGTGGTCGCTCAGTCGACCATGGTGGCGCCGCCCTGCAGCGCCATTTTGGAGTTGAACGGCGAGTCGCCCTGCTTGGGATCGAGCACCACGACGACCGAACCCATTTTGACCCGGTCATAGAGGTCGATCACGTCCTCATTGGTCATGCGGATGCAGCCCGATGAAATCGAGGCCCCGATGTATTCGGGCTGATTGGTCCCGTGAATCCGGAAGAGGGTGTCGCGATTGCCCTGATAGAGATACAGCGCGCGAGCGCCGAGCGGATTGTCCGGACCGCCGGGCACCGATTGGGGCAGGCCTTCGATACGTTTGTGGATGTCCGCAGTCGGAGTCCACTTCGGCCATTCCTGCATATTGCCGACGCGCGCAATGCCCGAGAACGCCAGAGCTTCCTCGCCCACGGTCACGCCGTAGCGGATCGCCTTGCCGCCATCCAGAACGTAATAGAGGTAGTGGTTATCGGAATCGACCACGATCGATCCCGGCGTTTCCTTGCGGTGGTAGTTGACGATGGCGCGTCGGAACGGCGCGGCGACCGGCACCTTGTCGTAGCGTGCCTTGGCAAGGAGCTCCTTGTCGCGCGGCTTGAGGCTGCTCTCGGGCGCCTTCTCATAGGTAGCCGTGGTCTGCATGCAACCGGCGAGCATGATGCCGGCAAGCGCGATAGCGATTTTCGATCCGAACGACATACCCGAAGCCCTGATAAACAGATTTGGCGCGTGCGGCCTGTGCCGAACTAGCCGAAATGACTTGAGATTCCGTAATGCCGTTCTGCCCTCAATCCGGGCGTATTTCTACTGTCGCGTGGCCTGTTTTGCCATGCAGCAAGCTGCCTGTGACTTTTCAGTCGCAGGTATGCAGGCGCCCGGAAACGTTCCTGGGCTTCGGGGCGAATTGGCGCAGCCCAATAGGCCCTGCCGGCTTTGGCGACGCTGGCCCTACTGGATGTAGGTCGTTGTGCCGGCGCCCCGGAGCGCCATCTTGGGCTTGAATGGCGAGTCGCCCTGCTTGGGATCGAGCACCACGACAATCGCGCCCATCTTGACCCGCTCATAGAGGTCGATGACATCCTCGTTGGTCATGCGGATGCAGCCCGACGAGATCGAGGCGCCGATATACTCCGGCTGGTTGGTACCGTGAATCCGGAACAGCGTGTCCTTGCCGCCGGAGTAGAGATAGATTGCGCGCGAGCCCATCGGATTGTCGGGACCGCCCTTCACGAAGGTCGGGACGCCGAGCCGCTCGATCTCGCCTTTGGTCGGGTGCCAGTCCGGCCACTCCCGCATGGCGCCGACCTTGGCGATGCCCGACCAAGCCATGGCTTCCTCGCCGACGGTGATGCCGTAACGGATCGCCTTGCCGCCATCGAGCACGTAGTAGAGATAGTGGTTGTCGGAATCGACAACGATCGAGCCGGGCGCCTCGTGGCGGTGGTAGTCGACGATGGCGCGGCGGAACGGCCCCGGAACCGGGGTTTTCGTGTAGGACGCCTTGGCCAGATAGTCCTTGTCGCGCGGCTTGAGGCTGGCCTCCGGCGCGGCTTGATAGGTGGCGGTCTGCATGCAGCCGGCCAGCATCATGGCGGCGGCCAGAACGGCAAATTTCGAGGCGAGAGACGACATCACGGATCGATCCTGATCGGGCGCGGCAGCACGTCACATGGATTCTGCGACAGGATTCTGCCAGCCGCATGCTTTATAAACCGCAAATTGCGCCGCAATTCCAGCATCCCTCTGCCACTTTGTGCAAAGCGATATGGACCTGTGGCTTTGTGGCCGCAGTCTCGCGCGGCCATTGGCCGAGACCTCGGCCGCTGGCCGTGGGCAGGCCTGATGTCGTCAGCCCGTCGCGGAAAGCTTGCAAGAATCAAATGGATTTGCGTTCTGGCATGAGATCGTCATCGTGCCCGTGACGGAGTGTGCTCATGCTATCGGTTTTCGCCCCCACGGCCACGTCGCTGAAAAAGCTCGAGAGTGTCGATCTCGCCGACTTGCCGGCGAATGCGGTCTGGATCGACCTCAAGTCGCCGGAACCGGGCGAGGACAAGGCGGTCGAGAAGCTGGTCGGCATCGAGATTCCGACTCGCGAGGACATGCAGGAAATCGAAATTTCGTCTCGGCTCTACATCGAGAACGGCGCGCGCTACATGACCGCGACCCTGATGTGCGCGACCGACAGCAGCAGCCCGCGCATCACACCGGTGACCTTCATTCTGACCGATCATCGGCTGGTGACGGTGCGCTATGATGAGCCGAAGCCGTTCGTGCTGGTGGCCGCGAAACTCGGCCGGTCGTGCCCATCGACCATCACGGGCGACTCGGTGCTGCTCGAACTCCTCGACGGCATCATCGACCGTTGCGCCGATATTCTCGAGCGGATCGGCAGCGATGTCGACACGGTGAGTTCTGATATTTTCGAGCCGTCCGCCGACCGCGGGCATGCCCGCAAATATTCGCAGATTCTTCTGACCATCGGCCGCAAGGGCGATCTCACCTCCAAGGTGCGCGAAAGCCTGGTGTCGATCGGCCGCGTCATTTCGTTCCTGACGGTGGAGACCGACACTGCCGGGCGCTGGAACAAGGAGCAGAAGGCGCAGTTCAAGACCCAGCAGCGCGACGTGCAATCGCTGACCGATCATGCGTCGTATCTGTCGAACAAGATCACCTTCGTGCTCGATGCCATGCTCGGCGTCGTCAATCTCGAGCAGAACAACATCATCAAGTTGTTCTCGGTGATGGCGGTGGTGCTGATGCCGCCGACGCTGATCGCCTCGGTCTACGGCATGAACTTCAAGATCATGCCGGAACTCGACTGGCCCCACGGCTATCCGATGGCGTTGGTGATGATGCTGTTCGCGGCGATCTTTCCGTATCTGTTTTTCAAGTGGAAGAAGTGGCTCTAGGCTATTTGCCGATCTTCGCCATCGCCGTCTTCAGCGAACGCGCGGCACGATCGTAATCGGTCCATGCCTTCGATTTCTTCAACAGCGCGGGCACCGTGCGTATCGTGTATTTTTTCGGATCGAGGCCGCTGCGGACCTGTGTCCACGTCAGCGGCATCGATACTGGCGCGCCGTCGCGGGCGCGTGGCGACAGCGGTGCGACAGCCGTCGACATCCGGTCATTGCGCAGATAGTCGAGGAAGATTTTTCCCTTGCGCTGCGCCTTCGACATGTTGAGCAGGTAGCGTTCCGGATCATCGGCGGCCATCTGCTGGCAAACTTTCTGCGCAAACGCTTTGGCCTGCTTCCAGTCGATCCGGTCTTTCTTCGCGTCCTTCAACGGCGAGACCACATGAAGGCCCTTGCCGCCGGTGGTCTTGCAGAATGTTTTCAGCCCCAGCGCCTCGAGGCGCTCGCTCATGTCGCGCGCCGCCACGACGACATCATCGAAAGAGACATCCGGCGCCGGATCGAGATCGAACACCAATCGTCCGGGCACATCCGGCTCATTTGGTGCGCAGTTCCACGGATGGAATTCGAGTCCGGCGATCTGCGCGACGGCGATCAAACCCTCCGGCCGATCGATCTGCAGGTAAGGTTTGCGATCGCCCGACACGGTGGTGAGTTCGAGAAGGTTCGACATGCCCTTCATGGCGTGACGCTGGAAGAACTTTTCGCCGTCGATCCCGTCTGGCGCCCGGATGATCGAGCAGGGGCGTCCTTCGATGTGACGGATCATCCAGTCGCTCACCGACTCGAGATAGCGAGCCAGATCGAGCTTGGTGACCGGTTCGCCGTCGCCACCGTCCGGCCACATCGCCTTGTCGGGGTTGGAGATGACAACGCCCATGACCTCGGCGTTGCCGGATGGTTTGGCCGCGGCGCGCGACTTGCGGGCGGCCGATGTCGTGCGTTTCGGTGCGCGTTTCGCAGGTGCAGGTTCAGCAATGTGCGCTTTCGCCGGCTTGTCCACGGTGACATCCTCCGCCGCCTTGTCCTTGCGCAATCCCTTGAATGCCGCCTGTCGCACCATATTGTCGCCGGTCCAGCCGGCAAATTCGATTTCGGCGACCAGCTCGGGCTTGAGCCAGTGTATATTCGCCGTCTTTTTCGGCGCATTGGCGCCGCCGAATGGATTGGTGGACGACTGTGCCGCCTTCAGTTCAGGCATGATGCGCTTGACGACAGTCTGACCATAGCCGGTGCCGACGACGCCAACATAGGCGAGGTGGCCGTTGCGGGGGACGCCGACCATCAGCGAGCGGAATTTACTCCCTGTCATCTTGTAGCCGCCGATGACCACTTCATGGCCGGCGCGGCATTTGGCCTTGGTCCAGCTTCTGGTGCGGCCCGACCGATAGGGCGCGTCGCGCTTCTTTGAGATGATGCCTTCAAGTGCAAGCTTGCACGCTGATTTGAGGATCGCGTCGCCGCCCGTTTCAAAATGTTCGACGTAACGGATGACGCCTTCCTCTCGTTTCCGCTTGCCGTCGAGCAGGCGCTCGAGTTGCGCCTTGCGATCAGCAAGCGGCAGGCGCCGCAGGTCCTCGCCGTCGCTGAACAGAAGATCGAATGCGAAAAAGACCAGATTGTCGGTCTTGCTGTCTGACAACGCCGCCTGCAGCGAGGCGAAGTTCGGGTTGCCGGCATGGTCCAGCGCGACGATCTCGCCATCGATGATGCAGTCCGGCAGCTTGCTTGCCGCCTTTGCGATAGCCGAAAACTGATGCGTCCAGTCGAGGCCCTTGCGGGTGCGCAGCGTGGCTTCGCCATCCTCGACCCGCATCTGGATGCGATAGCCGTCGAACTTGATCTCATGTATCCAGCTTCCGCCTGCCGGTGGGCGGTCGACCGAAGTGCATAACTCGGGCTCGATGAAGTCGGGCAGGGTCTTCGCCTTGCGTGCGCTGCTGGCTTTTTTGCCGCGCGCCGGGCCCGTCTTCGATGCGGATTGACGGTTCTCGGCGGCCAGCCCCTTGTTCGAGTCCCAGACCTGCTTTGCACGCGCCGGCATCGACTTCTTCATCATAAAGGGCTTTGGTGCACGGCCTTTGCCTTCTGCGATCTGCTCCATGGTCCGACCGGAGGCGACCGACTTGTCCTCATCAAGAATTTTGTTAGCCTTGCCTTCCCGGGCGTATTTGTCGCGATGCTTGATCAGCAGCCAGTTGGTGCGCTTGCCGCCATTGCGGTCGTGCTTCATGCGCACCAGCACCCATTCGCCGTGCAGCTTGTCGCCTTCGAGCGCAAACTTAAGGTCACCCTTCTTTAGTCCCTTATCCGGATCGTCGGACAGCCAGTAGCCACGGTCCCACAGCATCACGGTGCCGCCGCCGTATTGTCCCTTCGGGATGGTGCCTTCGAAATCCCCGTAGTCGAGCGGATGATCCTCGACCTCGACGGCGAGACGCTTGTCCTTCGGATCGAGCGATGGGCCGCGCGTCACCGCCCATGACTTGAACACGCCGTCCATCTCGAGCCGCAGGTCGTAATGCAGGCGGGTCGCATCATGTTTCTGAATGACGAACCGTCGCAATCCGGAGGGCGCGACCGCGATCTTTCCGCTCGGCTCGTCTGTTTTCGTGAAATCCCGCTTCTTGCGATAGGTCGAAAGCTGTCGGTCGGTCACGGAGGGCACCCTTCGATGCGAACAAAAGGAAAACGATGCGTGCGGGTCAATGCATACAGGAACGAAACCCCGTTGTTGCCGTTGAAGTTCCATCAAGTTGCGTGAGTCAGGAGGCTGCCGATGCTGCCGCGTGCGTACTGGAAGGGATCGCTGAAACTGTCGCTGGTGACGTGCCCGATCGCGCTGTACCCGGCTTCGACCTCCGTCGAGAAAACTCGCTTCCACATGATCAACCTCGAGACCGGAAACCGATTGCGTCAGCAGATGGTCGATGCCGAAACCGGCGAAGTGGTTGAGAAAGAGCAGAAGGGGCGGGGCTACGAGGTCAGCAAGGGCGAGTACGTTCCGATCGAAAAGGATGAACTCGAAGCCGTGCAGATCGAGAGCAATCACACCATCGACATCGACAGCTTCGTGCCGCGCGACGAGATCGATCGCCGCTATCTCAACAATCCCTACTACATTGTGCCGGATGGCAAGACAGGGCTCGACGCCTTCGCGGTGATCCGTGACGCCATGAAAAGCAAGGATCGCGTCGCGCTGGCGCGCATCGTGCTGACCAATCGCGAGCACATCGTCGCCATCGAGCCGATGGGCAAGGGCTTTCTCGCCACCACCTTGCGCTATGCCTACGAGATTCGCGACGCCGACGAGTTCTTCGACGACATCAAGGATCCCAAGGTTTCGAAAGATATGGTCGAGCTCGCCAGGCACATCCTCGAAACCAAGGCGGCACATTTCGAACCCGAGAAATACGAAGATGAGTATGAGACGGCGCTGAAGGCGCTGGTAAAGCGCAAGGCGGCGGGCAAGACCATCAAGGAGCCGGCGCGGGAAGAGGAAAAACCGAGCAACGTCGTCAATCTCATGGACGCGCTTCAGCAAAGCCTCAAGGGCAAAGGCGGCAAGGGGTCACGGACGCCGGCGCGCCGGGCGCGTTCGACGTCATCGCGCGCGCCCAAGAAATCGAGCCGCTCGACCGCGCGCCATCGCAAAGCGAGTTGAATGAAACCTCAGACGTGCTGGCCGCCGTTGATGTGAATCTCGGCGCCGTTCACGTAGGACGAGGTTTCCGTGCACAATACGTAGATGATCTTCGCGACTTCGTCGGGTGTGCCGAGGCGATGCATCGGGATTTGCTCGACGATCTTTTCCGTTCCCGGTGACAGGATCGCCGTGTCGATCTCGCCGGGCGCGATGGCATTCACGCGCACACCGACGCGGCCGAAATCATGCGCCATCTCGCGGGTGAGCGCGGCGAGCGCCGCTTTCGAGGTCGCGTAGGCCGGGCCGGCGAACGGATGGACCTTCGATCCGGCGATCGAGGTGACGTTGACCACCGATCCCTTCACGGCCTTCAACTCGTTGATCAGTCCGCGTGCCAGCATCACCGGCGCGAGGAAATTGACGCGAAACACTTTCGACCAGGTCTCCATATCGGTATCGAAGGTGCTCATGCGCTTGCCGCCCTCGTGCTTGGGCGAGATCGCGGCGTTGTTGACCAGCGCGTGTAGTTCGCCGCCGTCCAGCCGCGAGCGAATTTCCTGAATCGCCCGTTCGGTATCGGCGAGGTCGGACAGATCGACCTGAATGTGGTCCTCGGGCCCGGCGTCCCATGGACACTGCTCGGGGAAGGGATGGCGCGAGCAGGTGATGACGCGCCAGCCGGCGCTGGAAAAGCGGATCACGGTGGCATGGCCGATGCCGCGGCTCGCTCCGGTGAGCAGCAGCGTACGGCGTGGCGTATTCGGCGAGGGGTTCGTCATGGTGGCGAGGTCTCGTCAGGCAGAGGGCAACAAAAGGGATCAGGGATAAAGGCGCGTCTTGCCCCAGTCCTCGCCGTCCCGTGTGAACAGGATACGGTCGTGGAGGCGGAACGGCCGGTCGTGCCAGAACTCGATGGCCTGCGGGGTGATGCGCCAGCCGCTCCAGCCCGGCGGGCGCGGCACCTCGCCGATGGCGTATTTGGCGGTGGTGAGGGCAATTGCCTTCTCGAAGGCCATGCGGCTTTCCAGCGGCTGGCTCTGCTTGCTGGCCCAGGCGCCGAGCTGCGACTGTTTCGGCCGGCTGGCGAAATAGGCATCCGCCTCGGCCTCGCTCACCGGGGTCACGGTGCCGCGCACGCGCACCTGCCGGCGTAGCGATTTCCAGTGAAACAGCAGCGCGGCCTTCGGATTGGCGGCAAGCTCGCGGCCCTTGGCGCTGGCGATGTGGCTGTAGAACACGAAGCCATCGGTATCGAAGCCCTTGAGCAGCACCATCCGCACGTCCGGCAGACCGTCGGCGTCGACGGTCGCCAGCGCCATGGCGTTGGGATCGTTGGGCTCTGACTTGGTGGCTTCCCCAAGCCATGCGGCAAAAAGGGCAAAAGGCTCCGGACTTTCGGTGAAATCACCGGAAATTAACTCACTTGAGCTTTTGATGGAACTTGGACCATTCATGTCTGGAGTACCGCGTTGCGTCCTTCTGCGCCTGCGAGCGGCGCGCCGAACCCACTATATAGGGCAGAGCGGCGCGCGGGCCTATCTCCGATCCGCCATATCACCATGGCGGTGGCGGTGATCGCGGTTGGCGCGGCGCTGGGGGGATGCAGCTTCCGGCTCGGCTCGGTGTTCGACAGCGAAAAGGCCGAGGCCGCCGACGTCACCGGGTCGATCTCCGCGCCCATCGTCCGCGTCAGCGATGACGCCAGCCTCAGCGATCGCGACCTCGCGCTGGCCCGCAATGCAGCCTCCGATGTTCTGACCCGTGGCGGCAAGGATGTCAGCCAGCCGTGGGAAAATCCGGAGACCGGCGCGCGGGGTTCGGTGACGCCGCTCGCCTCCGCCTATACGAACGAGGGCAAGACCTGTCGCGATTTCCTGGCAAGCTATGTTCGGGGTACCAATGAAGGCTGGTTGCAGGGGAAGGCCTGCCGATCGGCTCGCGGATCGTGGGAAATTCGCGATATGAAGCCGTGGAAGCGATCCTGACCGTTGCGAAAATGCCACGATCACCCCAGATGAAGGGAACGGACCGTCCGGTCCGGCACTGAATTCACGAAGGAGATTTGACGAATGCGCGACCCCTATGAGGTCCTGGGGGTGCAGCGAAGCGCAAGCGCTGCCGAGATCAAGAGCGCATTTCGCAAGCTCGCCAAGAAATATCACCCCGACGCCAACAAGGACGATGCCAAGGCGGCAGCCCGTTTTGCCGAGCTGAACACGGCGAACGAGATTCTGGGCGACGCCGCCAAGCGCAAGCAGTTCGATCGGGGCGAGATCGATGCCGAGGGCAAGCCGCGCTTCCAGGGGTTCGAGGGGGCCGGGTCCCCGTTCGGCGGTGCGCGGGCCCGCGGTGCCCGCGGCGCGAATCCGAATTTCGAGTACACCTTCCGTCAGGCTGGGGGTGATGCCGGCGGTTTCGGCGGCGGCGGCTTCGAGGACATTCTCAAGAGCATGTTCGGCGGCGCGGCCGGCGGTCACCCCGGCATGGGCGGCCGCGCGGGTGGCAGCACTTTCGAATATGAGACGCCGTTCGCCACCGATCTCGACGTCAACGCCTCCATGAGCGTGTCGCTCGAGGAGGCCGCGAAGGGCGCCGAGAAGCGGGTGCGTCTGCCCAACGGCAAGGAGCTCAACGTCAAGATTCCGGCCGGCGTCACCGCCGGTCAGCAGATCCGGCTGAAGGGGCAGGGCGACACCGCGCCCGGTCATCGGCCGGGCGACGTGCTGATCACCGTGAACATCGCGCCGCATCCGTTCTTCAAGGTCGACGGCAACGACCTGCGCGTCGAATTGCCGATCACGCTCTACGAAGCGGTGCTCGGCGGCAAGGTGCGCGTGCCGACGCTGGGTGGCGCGGTCGAACTGTCGGTGCCGAAGAACACATCGAGCGGGCGCACCTTCCGTCTCAAGGGCAAGGGGCTGCCGAACAAGGGATCGCCTGGCGATCTGTTCGTCACCACCCGCATTATGCTGCCCGACGGTCAGGATGCGGAACTCGAAGCGCTGATGGAGAAGTGGCGCACCTCGCGGCCCTATAATCCGCGCAGCGATATGGGCTGATTCGCGCTCCGGTTGTCGAAATTCTCCGCTCGACCGCCGGGTGGCAATTTCCGGATTCATCCCTATATATTTCAGATGAGCAGAAATCCGATCAAAACCCAGAGCCCCGAACAGATCGCGCGCGCCGAGAAGCGCCGCGTCGCCGAGATCGAGGGCGCGAAGGCCCTTGCCGACTACGAAAAGGATGCCGTCGCGGTCCGCAAGAACATGGAGCGGCTGCGCGCGCTGCGTCTCGCCAAGGAAGCCGAGGAGGCGAAGAACGCGCCGCCCGCCGCGCCGAAGAAATCCAGATCCGCGAAGTCTGCGAAAAGCGAGCCCAAGGCGACCGCGCAAAAGCTGTCCGAGTATCTTGCCGCGCAACGCGACAGCGGGTTTCGGACGTAAGGCTGACAGTCATCTGGTTGGATTGTTAAACAGCCACTAACCTGTCATCGCCGGGCTAGCCGTTCGCAGAACGGCGTCGCTTCCGCTTGCCGATGACCGGCCATTCACGTCTTGTCTTGCGAAGTGCGATGGATGCGCGGGTCACGCCCGCGCATGACGCATCGCGTGCGTCAGGCATGTCCTGGACTCTTGCTGTCACCACTTGCTCCGTTGTCATCACCGGATTTATTCCGGTGATCCCGCCAAGGCGGGCACGGTGCGTCCCTGATCGGGATGGCCGGACCTGGTCCGGCCATGACATCGCGAATGGCGCAACGTCCCGTCACCACACTCCCTCTGATTCAATTGTCAAACAGCCACGCGCCATCGCCCCTGTTGTTGTGACGGCGCGGGGGCGCCCGAACCTTGCGCGCGCCTGGGGTTTGCCCATTCGCGTCTTCAACGTCGCTTCGCCCCGAATGAGGGCGCGCGGAACGCCGGATGCGCGAACGCATCCGCAGCCTCGTGCGCAAAGTGAAAAAGCACACGAGCGTAGTCACCACGGTCACGCCGCATCATCCGGCGTTCCGCACGCGATGGGCTTCCGGCTTGCTTCGTGC
>JBQCHK010000008.1:0-80422 GCA_051954725.1 Afipia sp.
AACCCACCTCAAAACGAGTATTCCCTTGAGAACCGTGGAAGACGACCACGTTGATAGGCCGGGTGTGGAAGTGCGGCAACGCATGTAGCTTACCGGTACTAATCGTTCGATTGGCTTGATTGCTCTCATTTTCAATGTCCACACGCGCTCGCGTGTGACTGACAAGCTTGCTTCGTTTCTCTGTCCTTCGCCGGCCTGGTGGTTTTAGCGAGGAGCCTGAACCCGATCCCATTCCGAACTCGGCCGTTAAACTCCTCTGCGCCAATGGTACTATGGCTTAAGCCCTGGGAGAGTAGGTCGCTGCCAGGCCTGCCAAGGACAGACGAATTCCTCTTTGACGACTTCAAACAAAAACGCCGCTTCTTTCGGGAAGCGGCGTTTTTGCGTTTGGCGGCTATTTTTTGTCGTGGAGAGAGGATCGGCGCGCCATCCTCGCGTCTTGGCGGCGCCGTATTCGTGCGGGCATCATTGGCTATCAAGATCAGTCCTCGGCCATGTCGCACTTTGGGTGGCGAGATGAACCCCGATGCGACGAGGATCGACGAATTCCAGCCATTCCCGAGACAGACGAGGTCGTTTCATGCGCTCCATTCTTCGTGCTCCCATTGCGGCACTGACGCTGTTCGTTATGGCGGCATCCGCTGGCGCGGCTTTCGCGCAGCAGGCCAAGCAGGCGCCGGCGGCACAGGAGCCGCCGCAGCTCAAGCAAATTCAGCTTACGGAAAAGCAGGTGCTGAACCTGCTTGCCGCACAGAAGGACATGGACGCGATCACCACCAAACTGCCGGAAGGCACCGCCGAACCCGACGCCAAGACCCAGGCTGCGCTCGAAGCAGCGGCGAAGAAGAATGGCTTTGCGTCCTACGATGAATACGGCGACGTACTGGACAACGTCAGCCTGGTGCTGTCCGGAATTGATCCTCAGACCAAGGCGTTCTCGGAGCCGCCGGTCATGGTGAAAAAGCAGATCGACGAAGTCTCCGCGGATGCCAAGATGTCGGCGGAAGACAAGAAGGCAGCGCTCGCGGATCTCAACACCGCTCTGAAGTACACAGCGAACGTGCAGTACCCGGACAATATCAAGATCGTCACCAAATATTACGACAAGCTCAGCGCCGCGTTTCTCGGGGATGCGGAGTAGACAACAAAATTTGCAAAGCTAACTCTCATGGTGAGAAGGCGCTCTTGCGCCGTCTCGAACCATGAGGCGATTGTTCGGGCCTCATGCTTCGAGATTGGTGCAAAAGTACATGCTTGTAAGTTTTTCGTCATGGCCGGAATAAATCCGGCCATGACGCGCTGATGGATATGGGTAAGCAGCCTTAGTCAGCCTTTCGCGAATCTCTGCTCCATCGCGCGGCGGGTCGCCACGGTGTCGTTGGTCGCGTCGAATTCGACATCGGACCAGCGCACCACCGCGCCATGGGCGATGTTGTTCTTGAGCTTGACGCCGTGCGCGAGGCCGATCGGCAGCGCGCCGACCTTGAGGCTCTCGGCCGCCGGCATCAGCTTGCCCCACACCGTATAGCCGCCTTCGCCATCGAGCATTTCGCCGGCGCGCAGATCGCGCTTGGCAACAGCGGTGACATCGCCGCGGAAGCCTTGTGGCTGGCCGGTCGCCTCGCCGCGAAGCACAGCCGACAACACCGAGATGTTCAGCTCGAGCCCAATCAGGTGATAGGGCTTGTACATCGCCGCAAACCGGCCGGATGCATCGGTCTTGAGACCGTATTGCCGGAAGCAATCGGCAGCATAGTCGTTCGGCGCTTCGAACACGACATACACGCCCCAGCGCAGGTCACGAAACACCGGGCGGCCGTCGCGCTCGAGCGACGACACCACTTCGACCACGCCGGACTTTTCGAGCACGCCACCCTGGTCGCGCGGCCGCATGATATGAGGCAGGTCGTCCACGCCGCACGGCGGGAAAAGAAGTCCCGTCGACGGCACGTCGAGGCCGGTCGCGTTGGCGATCGCGGCCATCTCAATGGCGGATTTGGTGCCGTCGAGAAACGAGTTGAACATCTGCGGGTTCATGCCGGCGGACTGCGCTTCGGCGGCGGTCAGGCCGTAGTGCTTCCACACGTCGGCTGGCGTGACGTCGTGATAGAGCGGCAGATACTTGGTGCCCTTTCCGGCCGCGACCACCTTGAACCCGGTGGCGCGGGCCCAATCGACCATCTCGGCGGTCAAGGCGGGCTGATCGCCATAGGCCAGCGAATAGACCACACCGGCGGCACGAGCCTCCTCGGCGAGCAGCGGTCCGGCCAGCACGTCGGCCTCGACATTGACCATGACGATATGTTTGCCCGCCGCGATCGCCGCACGGGCGTGGCGGATGCCGACGGCGGGATTGCCCGTCGCATCGATCACCACGTCGATGTCGGATGCGATCGCGGCCGGCCCGTTGTCGGTGAATTTGGTCGCGGCGATCCTGGTATCGTCCCAACCGACTGTGCGGCAGGCATCGCGCGCGCGGCCGGGATCGAGATCGACGATCACCGGCACCTCAAGGCCTGGCGTGTGCGGCACCTGCGACAAGAACATCGAGCCGAATTTTCCGGCGCCGATCAATGCAACCCGCACCGGCTTTCCGGCGGCGTGACGTTTGGCGAGAAGGTGGTGGAGATTCATTTCAGGCTTGATCCAGTCGTTGATCGGCAATGTAAGTAGCACAGCTTGTCCCGGGCGCGAGCGTATCATAAGCGCGTTCACGCGCGTCTGCGACGCGCTATGGCTTCGCAGAACCGGGACCTTTTCAGATTCGGAGTTTGGAGGGGCCCCGGATCCGCAGCGCCCCGCTCACGCGTTGCGCTGCATCCGGGGCACGCGAGATTACTCCGCCGCCTGCTGATGAGCGCGGGCGTAACGGATCAGCGCATCGTCATCCACCGTTTCGATCGGCGTGAAATCGCGGTGTGCGATGAATTCAGGCCGAGTCGGTGTGCGGATGTAGTTCGAGACCGCATTCAGGGTGAGGTAGACGATCTTGCGCGGATACGGCGTGATGTTGCCTGACGAGCCGTGCACGAGATTGCCGTGGAACATCAGCATGCCGCCGGCCTTGCCGGTGGGCGCGACGATGCCGCCATCCTGCACGAGCTTCGTCACGGTGTCCTCATCGAGCGTCCACAGCGGGTAGGACGTGGTCTGCAGATCGTGCGCGGCCTTGAGGTCGCCTGCGTTGTGGCTCTTCGGCACCAGCATCAATGGCCCGTTGATCGGCATCACCTCGTCGAGAAAGATCGAGATGTTCATCGCGCGCGGCAGCGGCATGCCGTCGTCGCGCTTCCAAGTGCCGTAGTCCTGATGCCATTGCCAGACGTCGCCGGTGAAGGCGGATTTGGCGTTGATCTTGTATTGATGCATGTAGACTTTTTCGCCGAACACTTGCTCGACCGGATCGATCATGCGTGGATGCGCGCCAAGCAGACGGAACGCTTCATTGTAGAGATGGGCCGCGAAGGCGGTGCGCGGAGCGCCGCTCTTTTCGCGCCAGACTTCCGGCCGCTGCTCCTTGTAGATCTCGAGCGCCTCGCGCCGCAGCACGTCGACTTCCTCGGGCGTGAACAGTTCGGGCAGGAACAGCCAGCCTTCGGTCTGAAATTGCTCAAGCTGTTGTTGGTTCAGTTTCATGGGTCGTTCCTCCTTGCGGTTGTTTTGCGTTTCTTCTTCCTCATGGTGAGGAGGCGCGCTTGCGCCGTCTCGAACCATGAGGCCTCTTCAGTCCTGCCCCGGATGCGGGTGCGGCATGAAATGCCGCTCCGCTGATCCGGGGCCGTTCCAAACTCCGAGTGTGGAACGGTCCCGGTTTTGCAAAGCAGCGATTCACGCTGCATTGCGCCCAGGACATCTCACCCCAGGACGCGGCGCAGTCGCCGCGCCTCGGGATGAGGAAAGGTCTACGCCGCCCGATCGCGCGCGGTCAGGCGTTCTTCCGTGGTGCGTCCCGCCGTCAGGGCGTGGGACTTTGCTGCGGCTTCGGCCGCGTCCGTATCGCCGCCAAGGATATGCATGGCGATGATCTCGTGCTCGCGCCAGGCGCTGGCGCGATAGTCCAGTTCGCCGAGAACGGTCGCCATCGAACGGCGCATATGCGGCCACTGCGGCGCGATGGTCTCCTCGATCGCCGGATTGCCGGCGAGGCGATAGATCGCGCTGTGGAAATCGACGTCGAGCTTGATCAGCGCGGCGAGCGGGGTCGCATCGCCAATGTCACGGCCGGCATGGAGCGCGCGTTCGAGTACGGCGCGGCCGGCCGCATCGGCGGCGGCGCGTTCGGCAGCGAGCCGGGCGGCCAGTGCGTCGATCGCCCCGCGCACCTCGTAGAGCTGGCGAATTCGCGTCGGATCGAGCGGCGTGACCTGAAAGCCCTTGCGGCCGCTTTCCGCGACGAGGCCTTGGCGATGCAGAAGATGCAGGGCGTGGCTGACCGGCTGGCGGGAGACGCCGAGCCGCTCGGCCAGTTCCGCCTGCCGGATGCGCTGGCCCGGCGGCAGGCTGCGGTCGGCAATGCCCTCGAGAATGCGGGCATAGACCTGATCGATCAGGTTCGGCGTCTGGTCGAGAGGGATCATCGAGCCGCTCTTTTTGGAATTCGGAATTCCAAAAAGAGCATTCCACCGAATGGTCGGCCCGTCAACCGGCACACAGCATCCAAGGGTCGCGCAGCTGGCCCGGATCGTCGATTGACAATCTGCACCTAAGACTATATTCCTAGAAATGCCTCGCGGCATTCTAGAGTGCCGCGACGAGAACCGGACTGACGACGGTGGAGCGCCGGGAGGCGCAGCGCCCGACGTCATCGGGCGCGCGCGGCCTTCGCTGGGCTGCGCGGCGGATCCGATCGCAAGGATTCGCCAAAGGATGTCTCGCCAACATCCTGGCGCCTCCCGCCGCTCCATCGTCGCCGCGGTTCGCCGCGGCGGATATTCATCAACCCGGCTGCAGCGCAGTGCGGGGATGCTCTGCTGGCAAGAACCTTCTGCCGGCCACGAAGTGCGGCTAGTCTGTTTTCGTTGATCGGAGTTCCGCGATGAATGTATCGACCCGTGGCGACACGACACCCTGGCCAGCATTGCCGTTCGACGAATGGCAGGACACTTGCGCGACGCTGCATATGTGGACGCAGGTGGTCGGCAAGATCCGCCTCGCACTCGCGCCGATGGTCAATCAATGGTGGCAGGTGCCGCTCTATGTCACCTCGACCGGATTGACCACATCGCTGATGCCGCACGCGTCATGCAACTTCCAGATCGATTTCGATTTCTGCCGCCATGCGCTGGTGGTTTCGACCTGCGACCAGCGCCGCGCCGAATTCGCGCTTGCGCCGATGTCTGTCGCCGAATTCTACGACCGGACCATGAGCGTCCTGCGCGGCCTGGGGCTCGACGTGACGATATGGACCATGCCGGTTGAGGTGCCAGGCGCGATTCCGTTCGAGAAGGACCGTGAGCACAAATCCTACGACGCGGATTATGCGCACCGTTTCTGGCGTGTGCTGGTGGAGTCGGATCGTGTGCTCTATGCGTTTCGCTCGCGCTTCACCGGCAAGGTCAGCCCGGTGCATTTCTTCTGGGGCAGCTTTGATCTGGCTGTGACGCGATTCTCAGGCCGGACCGCGCCGCCGCATCCGGGCGGCATGCCCAATCTCGGCGACTGGGTGGCGCGCGAAGCGTACTCTCATGAAGTTTCAAGCTGTGGCTTCTGGCCCGGCAATGGCGGCTACGGCAAGGCCGCCTTCTATGCCTATGCGTATCCCGCGCCTGACGGTTTTGCCGAAGCTCCGCTGCGTCCTGCCGCCGCGCGCTTCGATACGACGTTGAGCGAATTCGTTCTCGATTACGATGCAGTCCGGCAATCTTCCACGCCGGACGCGACGCTGCTCGACTTCCTCCAGAGCACCTATGAAGCCGCCGCCAACAACGCCCATTGGGATCGTGCGACGCTGGAGCGCCCGACGGACTAGGCGGGAAAACGGCTGTCCGCCGATGGCACGAGCGGCCGTGATGCGATGGTCCATGTCAAAGGACCTGGCGCTGCGTCGGATTCCGCATTGAGCGTCAGCCGAAGCCGCCGGCCGTGTGCGTCCATCAGTCCCTCGATGAGACCGCGTAACGCTTCGAGACATGCGGGATGATAGTCGGATACGCCCGCGACAGCGTTCCACTGACGATGCGGCACGGTGACGTGGTCGCCGGTCGTGCGAAACTCGGCGTCGTCGCCTTGCGCGCGCAGAATGTCGGTGAGCAACGCGCCAAACCCGGCGGGACTGTCATCGCGTGCCGGAAAGCTCGCTGCGATATCGGTGTAGGACTGCATGCCGATGAGGCGGCCTGTCAGGTGAAGAAGATGAGCCCCGTCATGCGGGCCGAACAACTGGATGACCAGAGGCAGGGACGAGCGGACATATTCGATCGCGTAGTTGCGATAGGCTTTTTCCAGCCGCGCTTTCGGCCATGTGTCGGAAGGCAGCTTAGGCGCTTGCGCCGGATCGAATGGCGGTGCCTCGAGATGACGTGCGAAAACCAGCCGCTCCTCGGGCAACAGATCGCGATCGTATTCATAATAGAAGCCCTCGAGGCCGTTCTGGCCATCGACGGTCTGTTTGGTGCAGACGAAGCCCATGCGCGGATTTTTAAAGGAGACGCCATTGTGGGCGTGCCAGCCGCGCAGCATTGCGGCGGAAACCTCCCCGGGGATCGCGCAGATCGCGGTCCCGCGCCATGCCCAGCGCGGCGGCGGATAGCGGATCCATGCCTTGCGATCGGACTCGCGAATGTACTCGACATTGACGCCGCCGATCCAATTGCTGAGATAATGGTATTGCGCCGCCGCGACCGGATGCGGTGCGCCGGTGAGACCAAACTTTTCGATCCCGGCGAGAAAGCGCTCGTGGTGCTGGCGGCGAAAGACGCGGAAGACGAATTCCGCAGCATCGCCGACGCTGCGCCGTGTGACCGCTGACATGATCAGCCCGGTGAAATAGCCGTGATACAGATCGGCGACGGTGTGCCAGGCTCTGTATTCGCTCGCTGCTTCGTCAGTCATGCGGCGCTGTCGTCACTGAAACCATTTGGCGTAAACCGTCCGGAAGCTGCCGTTTTCCCGGGCGATATGCAGCCACTGGTCGACGAACGCCTTGAGCGCCACGTCGCGCTGCAGCCAGTACGCCTTTTCGGCGAAGTCGAAGGGCTTTTCCGGGTGAACGGCGCACAGCACACCGGGATGAAGCTTCTGCTGGAAGCGGGTTTCCGATGAATCGGTCATCATGACGTCAGCATGCCCATTGGCGATTTCGTCGAAGATCGTCACGTTGTCGGGGTAGACCGCGATCTTCGCGCTCTTGATATGGGCGCGGGCGAAGCGTTCGTTTGTGCCACCGGGATTGACGATAACGCGCGTCTCCGGCTTGTCGATGTCGGCGAGGGTATCGTATTTGCCGGCGTCAGCGCAGCGTGCGATCGGCGTTTTGCCCTCGCGCATCACAGGCGTGCTGAAATAGCCTTTTTTCTGGCGGTCGAGGGTGATCGAAATTCCACCCATGGCGACGTCGAACTTGTCGGCGGTGAAGTCCGCCATCAGGGTAGGCCAGCTCGTTTTGACGATCTCAAGCTTGACGCCCAGGGCATGGGCCAGCGCGGTCGCCATATCGATGTCGAAACCTTCGTATTTCGAGTCCTTCGGATCGAAATAGCCGAACGGCCTGTAGTCACCGGGAATTCCGATCCGCAACGTTCCGCGCTGGACGATGTCGTCGAGTCGCGAAGCGGATGATGTCTGTTGCGCCTGCGCCGGAAAGGATGCTGCGCAAGCGACAATCAGAAGGGCAGCGAGAGTGCGAAGCATGATCGTTTCTCTGCGCTGCCCATCTTGTCTAAACGGTCGGCGGCAGCGTCGCCTTGACCGATTCACGTTGCATCATTTTGTCGTTGAACGCCACGATCTGCGGGAACGCATCGCGCCAGCCGCAATTCGGAAAGCGGAAATCGGCGTAACCGAGGACGCACACCATGCCGATCTGAACGATATCGAGCGGCCGGGAGAATGTCTCAGGCCTTTCCTCGAACCATTTCAGGCCATGCCAGGCTCGATCCCACTGATCGTCGATCCATTTCGGCCAGCGAAGCGCTTCGGGGCGCAACAGCTTCTCGTAACGGCACAGCAGCATGGCATCGAGCATGCCCTGAAGAATGGAGTGCTCGGTTTTCACCTGCCAGCGCTTCGGCCCCGATGCGGGGATCAGCTTTCCGCCACCGGCAAGATCGTCGAGGTATTCGACGATCACGTAGGAATCGACAACGGTATCGCCGTTGTCGAGGATCAATGCGGGCAGCTTGCGCAGCGGATTGACGTGCGAGGAGTAATCCTCGTTCATCGTGGTCGGCGAAACCGTGGTGGGAACGAGCTCGATCTTGTCGATCAGACCAAGCTCGATCGCGCTGATGCGCACCTTGCGGGCGAAGGGCGATGCAGCAGAAAAGGTCAGCTTCACGTCAGGCGTCCACAACTTGCTGGCGCTGTTCGCCAAGTCCATCGATACCCAGCGAAACGACATCGCCAGCCTTGAGATACTGCGGGGGCTTCATGCCCATACCGACGCCGGGAGGCGTGCCGGTCGTGATGATATCACCGGGCAGCAGCGTCATCAGTTCTGAGAGGTAGGATACGATCTTCGCGACACCGAAGATCATGGTTGATGTCGATCCGGTCTGGCGACGTTCGCCGTTGACGTCGAGCCACATGCCGAGTTTCTGCGGGTCGGGAATCTCGTCGGCGGTGACGAGCCACGGGCCGAGCGGACCGAAGGTGTCGTGCGATTTGCCTTTCGTCCACTGGCCGAGACGCTCGATCTGGAAGAAGCGCTCAGAGACGTCGTTGCACACTGCGTAGCCCGCAACGTATTTGAGCGCGTCGGCTTCGCTGACGTATTTGGCGCGGCTGCCGATGATGATCGCGAGTTCGACTTCCCAGTCGAGCTTGGTCGAGCCGCGGGGCTTTTCAACGTTGTCGTTCGGCCCGCACAGGCTGGTGTTGGCCTTCATGAACACGATCGGCTCCGCTGGAATCGGCATACCCGATTCCGCGGCATGGTCGGCATAGTTGAGACCGATGGCAACGAACTTCGACATGCCGGTGACGGGCGAGCCGAGGCGGGGAGAACCTTCGACGAGCGGCAGCGACGACGGATCGATGCCCTTCAGCTTGTCGAGGCCGGCGGGAGAAAGGGTCTCGCCTGTGATGTCTTTGACATGCGCCGACAGGTCACGAAGGCGACCTGATCGGTCCAGCATTCCCGGCTTCTCGTGGCCGACTGCACCGTAACGAACCAACCTCATAACAACGTCCTCCCAGACCTTCCTCGAACGTAAAACGCGGCAATTTCCAACCGGTTGTGGAACAGAGCGGCGCGGATTTCAACCTCGGCGGCGCAATTGTGCAGCGCGCTCATTGAACTTTTGGAGTGATTTTGAAGGCATTCCCATCCCGCTTGAGGTAGCCGGGGCCGAAATGGCCGCCGAACACCAGCACGGGCGTATCTGCGAAACGCGAGAACAGTTTGCGGCGGGTCTCGGCCGATTGGGATTGATCGGAATCGGCCGTCGATGACCAGTCCATGTGCGCCATCTGGATCGGATGATGCGCGACGTCGCCGACAAACAGCGCCTGCTGCCCGTCGGATTCAAACAGGATGCTCATGTGGTCCGGACTATGGCCGGGCGTCGGGATCAGGGTGATGTCGTCGGCGAGTTGCGCGTCGCTAGCCACCAGATCGGCAAGGCCTGCTTCGACGATCGGCTGCACTGAATCCTCGAACACCTGCGTCCGTGTCGCCGAGGTACAATCGGCCTTCCAGTGCTCATATTCGCGTTGGCCGAAGATGTAGCGGGCGTTGGTGAAGGTCGGCACCCATTTGCCATCAACCAATCGCGTATTCCAGCCGACATGATCGACGTGAAGGTGGGTGCAGATCACCATGTCCACGGCCTCGGCAGGGGCGCCTGCCGCGGCAATGTCCTGCAGGAATGGCTTGTCGAGATTGTTCCACGCCGGTAGCATCCGGTTCTGCTTGTCGTTGCCGACGCAGGTGTCGATGATGATTTTCCTGCCCGGCGTTTCCACGATCCACGACTGGATCGCCATTCTCAGGCGGCCTTCCTCTGTGGCGTAGTCGGGTGCGAGCCAGGGGATGTTGCGGACGTCGTCGTTGGTTGCCTGCGGCAGGATGAATTTGGTCGATCCGATCGACTCGATCTCCACGACCTTGCTGATCTTCATCTTGCCGACCGTCCAACTCATCGCATCCTCCGCATTATTGGAATTGCCGAAACAATGATGGCTTCCGCCATCCAGCGCAATGGATCAACCGCGCAAGTCAGGCGTTATTCCTGCAACCCATGCATGACCGGAGAGCGGATATGCCCGAATTGTCCATCTCGACCGAGCAGGTCGAATTTCTCATTCTCAAGGCGCGCGAGTTCGACGCCAAGGAAGGTGTGTCCGATCCCGACGAGGGATCGAATGCGACGGATGACGGCATGATCGACGTGCTCGAGGACAATGCCGACGATCCGGTGGTGCGTGAGATCGCGGGGTTTATCAACGCACTGAGCATCGACGAACAGATCGACCTCGTTACGCTGCTGCGCCTGGGTCGTGGCGACGGCACCGCGAACGACTGGGACGCTCTGCGCGCCGAGGTTGCCGGCAGCATGAACAGGCGCGTCGCGAGCTATCTGCTCGGCCAGCCGATGCTGGGCGACCTGCTGGCCGAGGGGCTCAATGAACTGGGGCTGTCCTTCGGTGACGAGCGAACAACCCCGGTTGCATGAGGCTCAGAGCGTGCCGGGATAGGCTCCGCCGTCGAGCAGGATGTTTTGTCCGGTAATGAAGCCGGATTTGGCGCCGCACAAAAATGCGCAGGCAAGGCCGAATTCCTCGGGATCGCCGAAGCGTCCCGCGGGGTTTGCCTTCATGCGTTGCTTCAGCACTTCATCCGGCGAAATGCCTTGCGCCTTCGCAGCGGATTCGAGCATCGGACCGCGAATGCGGTCGGTATCGAACGGCCCCGGCAGCAGTCCGTTGATGGTGACGTTGTTGATCACGGTCTTGCGCGAAAGGCCCGCGACAAAGCCGGTGAGGCCCGCGCGCGCGCCGTTGGAGAGGCCCAGAATGTCGATCGGCGCTTTCACGGCAGCAGAGGTGATGTTGACGATGCGGCCGAACTTGCGCGCCATCATGCCGTCGACGGTTGCCTTGATCAGTTCGATCGGCGTCAGCATGTTGGCGTCGATCGCCTTGATCCAGTCGTCGCGCGTCCAGTTGCGGAAGTCGCCCGGCGGCGGGCCGCCCGCGTTGTTGACGAGAATGTCCATATCCGGTGTCGCCTCGAGCGCAGCCTTGCGCCCATCGGGCGTGGTGATGTCGCCGACGACTTCAGTGACAGTGACCTTCGGATGAAGTTTGCGGATTTCAGCTGCGGTCTTGGCGAGAGCCTCGGCGCCGCGCGCGGTGATGGTGACGTGAACGCCTTCGGCCGCGAGCGCCATGGCGCAGGCACGCCCGAGCCCCTTGCTTGCCGCGCAGACCAAAGCGCGCCGTCCTGCAATACCGAGATCCATGCCGTATCCTCCCAGGCTTGTGTTGTTGTTATCGTGGACCCTTACAGGAAGAGGGCCGTCTTATGAAGTCCGTCGCGCTCGCATGGCTGGCCTGTCGGGTTCATGCGGCCGCGCGCGTTCGCGGACATCCGGCACCGTCATAAAAACTTGAAAAAAGATCGCTTCGGGCCTTTCCAAAGCGGGGTGCCATTGGTACATAGCCCCCGTATCGCGGCTTCGCCCCGATCGTCTTTTCTGGAATTTTCCGGACGGAACTGTCGACGCCAGCGGCGTTGATCATTTGGCGTCTGACAAATTTCGGCAAAGATTACAAAGGTTTATCGCGGGGTGGAGCAGCCCGGTAGCTCGTCAGGCTCATAACCTGAAGGTCATAGGTTCAAATCCTATCCCCGCAACCAAACAAGCGCCCGTCAGGTCATCGATCTGGCGGGCTTTTTGTTGACCGATCTCATTCGTACGAGTGAGCCAGGCCTTCCGGCTTGAAACGTCGGATCTGGCCTATGCGCGCGTGTCCTGCTGCTTCTTCCATTCGCCATAGAGGTCGAGGCCAGAGCCGGGGCGCGCCGGAATATGGCGGATCGACATCGACTGTTCGGAGAACGGTTTCGCCAGTTCGGCATAAATCTCCGCGGTGGACAGGCCGTAGGGCGCGGCATCGTCATTGGAGTAGGCGAAGCAGACTTCCTTCACGCCGGCCATGCGCATCGCCGCCATGCACATCGGACAAGGATTGCCGCTGGCGTAAACCGTGCAACCCGCGAGGTTCGGGGAGCCGAGCCTGCGGCTGGCGGCGCGGATGGCTGTGAGCTCCGCGTGAGCGGTGGGGTCGTTCGTGGTCATGATCTCATTCACGCCGGTGGCGACGACTTCACCATCCTTGACCACGACGGCGCCGAAGGGCCGGCCGCCGGATTTCATGTTGGCGTGAGCGAGTTCGATCGCTTCGCAGAGGTATCGCTCGTGCGTGGTCAATCCGGTCTCCTTCCGCGTCCGGCGGTCGTCGTGTTCACTCGCGACTAGACGTGCCGGTGCATCGCGGACGCATGCTTGGTGTCGCGCATGGTCGAGTAGATGATCAGGGAGATAAAAATGATCCCCGACAAATAATAATAGAAATAATGTTCGTGGCCCATGGTCTTGAACCACAGCGCGACGGCGGGGGCAGTGCCGCCAAACAGCGACACCGTGATGGCGTAGGGCAGGCCGACGCCCATGGCCCGCACGCTGGTCGGAAACAGTTCTGCCTTCACGATGGCGTTGATCGAGGTGTAGCCGGCGACGAACAGCCACGCCGCGCAGATCAGGAGGAAGGCAACGAACGGCGATTTGACCGCATGGAGGGTGTTGAGAATCGGGACGGTGCTCAGCGTGCCGGCAATGCCGAAAAACATCAGCAGCGGCTTGCGCCCGATCCTGTCCGAGATCGCGCCGTAGATCGGCTGCAGGATGGACGCGAACAGCAGCGATCCAAAGATCACCAGCGTGGTCTGGTTCTCAGTGAGGCCCACCGACAACTTCACAAACGTCTGCATATAGGTGGTGAAGGTATAGAAAGCCGCGGTGCCGCCCGCGGTGAGGCCGACGACGAGCAGCAATTCACGCGGATAGTTCAGAAGCCGCACGATCGAGCCGGTCGATTCGCCGGAAGATTTCGAGGCCTCGAAGGCTTCGGTTTCATGCATGCCGCGTCGCATGACGGCGGTGAAGATCGCAAGCATCGCGCCGATCACGAACGGAATCCGCCAGCCCCACGACTTCAACTCATCCGAGGTCAGGAAAACGTTCTGAAGCAACAACAGCACAATGATTGCCGTGAGCTGTCCGCCGATCAAAGTGACGTACTGGAAGCTGGAGTAGAAGCCGCGATGCTGCGGGTCAGCGATTTCACTCAGGTAGGTCGCGCTCGCGCCGTACTCGCCGCCAAGGCTGAGGCCTTCGATGACGCGGGCGATGGCAAGCACGATCGGCGCGGCAATTCCGATCGTCTCGTAGGTCGGCGTCACCGCGATGATCAGCGAGCCGAAGCACATGAAGACGACGGACAGGGTCAGTGACAGCCGGCGGCCGTATTTGTCGGCGATGAAGCCGAACAGCCAGCCTCCGAACGGGCGCATCAGGAAGGTCGCGGCGAACAGCACCGCTGCATTGAGTTGCTGGACCACCGGGTCGCTTTGCGGAAAGAACTTCGGCGCGAAATACAGGGCGAACGCGGTGTAGGCGTAGAAATCGTACCACTCGACCAGATTGCCCATCGAGCCGATGAAGATCGATTTGAGGCGGCGGCGGACGTCTGCCGTGTCGATGTGACCGTCGCGGGCGACCAGCTCTGTCTGCATGAGAACTCCGACTTCCCCGGGGTAGCCGTCTTTAATCGCGCAGTCCGGTATTTGGTTGCAGAGATACCGGCTGATTGTGTCAGTGAACTGTCAAAGTCGGCAACAGGAATTGATATACCTCCGGTTCAAGCTGCCGGTTGGCTGGCATGCATTCGCCGTCACCAGGGCAGGCCGCAGAGGTCGATCTCTCCATCCCTCGGGCGGTACCGCATGTCGAAAACATAGGGCGTCATGGCCTCGAACCGGACCCGCTCGCCGTTCTGCTCGACGTAGAGGTCGCCCTGGAAACGCTGCCAGCCGCGCGTTTCGTAGAACGCGAAATTATGCGGCTCGCAGACCAGGAGGATGAAATCGCTCGCGCGTTCGTCACGCAGGGTCTGAACGGCGGCGGTCAGCGCCATGCCCGCATAACCGCGCCGGCGAAAGTCCGGATGAGTGCAGACACCGCCAATGCCGCCGATCCGGGCGCGCCGTCCTTTCCAGCTCCCGATCCGGCGATGAATCCCGACATGGGACACCACGCCATGATCCGGATCTTCGATCATCACTCGCAGGTCGGGATGGGCCCACGCGATCGGTCCGCCGGGCGGCCAGGTCGATGTAATGAGCTCCCTTGCGGCGGCCCATCCGGCGTCACCGGTGCGGATGTCGATCTCGATGCTCATGGGCTCGTCCATCTCTGCGGAAATCGCAGTTCATTATTGCAGCTGCGAAGGATGGTCACGGACTGATTCCAATGCCAATGTAGAAAAAATTTCTAGACCGGTCAGGCCGGAAGGAAGCATTTCGATGCAAGTGGGTCAGTTGAGCTCGTTTCAGCGCTGGTCGATTCTGGTCGGCGCAGCGACGATGTTGAGCCTGTCGATGGGCATGCGGCAGAGCTTCGGACTGTTTCAGCCGTCGGTCATTCGCGATGTCGGGATTACGACGGCCGATTTCTCGATGGCGATCGCCATTCAGAACATTGTCTGGGGCATCACGCAGCCGGTGGTCGGCGTGTTTGCTGACCGTTATGGCGCCCGCTATGTGATGCTTGGCGGCGTCGCCATCTATGTGCTCGGCCTCGTAGCCATGATCTTCGCCAGTTCGGCGCTGGTCTTCACCTTCGGCGCCGGCATCTGCGTCGGCGTTGCGCTGTCGTGTACTGCATCGAGCATGAGCATGACGGTTTCGGCGCGCGCCGTATCGCCGGCCCAGCGCAGCGTCACCATGGGAGCGATTTCTGCGGCCGGCTCGCTCGGCCTGGTCTTGGCGTCGCCGATGGCGCAGACGCTGATTTCCCAGGCCGGGTGGCAGATCGCGCTGATTGGCTTCCTCGGGCTGGCGGTGGTGATGATTCCGTCCGCGTATTATGCGGGCGCTGCCGACAAGATCGAGATCGACAAGGCAGACGATATCGATCAGTCGCTTGGCACGGTGGTTCAGACGGCGCTCGGCCACTCCGGCTATGTGGTGATGGCGCTGGCATTCTTTGTGTGCGGTCTGCAGCTGGTCTTCCTCACCACGCACCTGCCGAACTATCTGGCGATCTGCGGTCTCGATCCCTCGCTGAGCGCGACGGCGCTGGCGCTCATCGGTTTCTTCAACGTGATCGGCTCATATGCGTTCGGCTGGCTGGGCGGCCGCTATCCCAAGCAGATCCTCCTCGGTGGCATCTACATCGTCCGTTCGCTTGCGATCGCGATCTACTTCTCGTTTCCCGCGTCGACGCTGTCGACAATGGTGTTCGCCGCCGTGATGGGATCGCTGTGGCTCGGCGTCGTGCCGCTGGTCAACGGACTGGTCGCGCAATTGTTCGGGCTGCGTTTCATGGCCACGCTGACCGGTATCGCATTCCTCAGCCACCAGGTCGGCTCGTTCATCGGCGCATGGGGCAGCGGCCTGATCTACGACCATATGGGCAACTATGACATGGCGTGGAAGAGCGCGGTGGTGATCGGTATCGTCGCCGGGTCATTCCAGATGCTGATGAACGTCCGTCCGCCGAAGCAGAAGGTCGTGCCATCCGACGCGCTGGCCACCGCCGCCTGACGTTGCAGGCGGCGATTTGCGCCCTCATATGGACTGTCTCCCGCGCACGAAACCTTCTATAAGGGGGCGCGTTGAGTATCTGTCTCCCATTACTGCGGATGTTGACCCATGACCTTCACTCTCCCGGACCTGCCTTACGCCTACGATGCGCTCCAGCCTTACATGTCGAAGGAGACGCTCGAGTACCATCACGACAAGCATCACCAGGCTTATGTGACCAACGGCAATAATCTGCTCAAGGGTACCGAATTCGAGGGCAAGTCGCTTGAAGAGATCGTGAAAGGCTCGTTCGGCAAGAACGCCGCGCTCTTCAATAACGCTGGCCAGCACTACAACCACATTCATTTCTGGAAGTGGATGAAGCCCAATGGCGGCGGCAACAAGCTGCCGGGCAAGCTCGCCAAGAAGATCGACGAGGATCTCGGCGGTCTCGAGAAGTTCAAGACCGATTTCGCCGCAGCCGGCGCCGGCCAGTTCGGCTCGGGCTGGGCGTGGCTGTCGATGAAAAACGGCAAGCTCGAAATTTCCAAGACGCCGAACGGCGAGAATCCGCTGGTGCATGGCGCCACGCCGATCCTCGGCGTCGACGTCTGGGAGCACTCCTATTACATCGACTACCGCAACAAGCGCCCCGACTATCTCAAGGCGTTCGTCGATAATCTGATCAACTGGGAATACGTCGAAGAGCTGTTCTCAAAAGCGGCGTGACGTCGTGACGTAAGCTTGTAAGATTGAGCGGGGCCCAGCGATGCGGCCCCGCTTTTTCATGTCGGGGGTCGGGGAAGGGGCAATGTCCTATCTGCTGGTTTTTCTTGGCGGCGGCCTGGGCGCCACGCTGCGTCACGGGATGAATACGTTCTGCGCCCGGCTGTTCGGGACCCACTTCCCGTTCGGGACCTTCCTCATCAACATCACCGGCTCCCTCGTGATGGGCCTGATCGCCGGCTACCTGGCCTTCCGAGGGCAGGCGGCCCAGCCGTGGCGGCTGTTCATCATGACCGGCATGCTCGGTGGCTACACCACGTTTTCGGCCTTTTCGCTCGACGCGGCGCTGCTCTACGAGCGGGGTGAGGTCGGCCTCGCAGTGGGCTATGTGCTGGGGTCCGTCATACTGGCGCTGGGAGGGCTGGCTGTCGGGCTGGCGCTGGTGCGGCAGCTGACCTGATGGCAGCGGCAAGCCATTGCCGTTTTCCTGGTTCATGATATGTTATAATATAACGTTTTCGCGCGGGGCGTCCCCAGGTGGGCGATTGAATGTCACATTCTCACGGTTCCCATGGTCACGCTCATGGCCATCACCATGACCATCCGCATCACCATGACCCGGATACGCCCCATCCGGCCCAGGCGGCGCCGTGGTCGATCCTGCGCATGACATTGGCTGGCCGGCTGGCCGGCGCAGCGGCAATCAGCGCTGCCCTCTGGGCCATTGTATGGATGGCAATGCAATGACATCCGGCATGGCTCTCCAGTTCCGGAACGTCACCCTGGGCTATGATCGTCACCCGGCGGTGCATCACCTCAGCGGCGAAATCCCTCCCGGCGCACTGGTGGCCGTGGTTGGCCCCAACGGCGCGGGCAAATCGACGTTGTTTCGCGGGATCGTCGGAATTCTGAAGCCGCTCGCGGGGACCATCGGTCTCGGGGGGCTCCAGGCTCGCGATATCGCTTATCTGCCGCAGAGCGCCGACATCGACCGCAGCTTTCCGATCTCGGTGTTCGATTTCGTCGGTACCGGCTTGTGGCGTCGCAAGGGCCTGTTCGGCGGCATCGGCCGGCGCGAGCGCGAGCAAATTGCGCAGGCCCTCGCGGCCGTGGGTCTCAATGGTTTCGAGAGCCGCGCCATCGGCACGCTGTCGGGCGGGCAGATGCAGCGCATGCTGTTCGCCCGCGTGCTGCTGCAGGATGCCCGCGTCATCGTGCTCGATGAGCCGTTCAACGCCATCGACGCCAAGACGTCGGCTGACCTGATTGATCTGGTGCGGCGCTGGCACACCGAGCAGCGCACGGTAGTCGCGGCGTTGCACGACATGGATCTGGTGCGCACCGAATTTCCCGAGACGCTGCTGCTGGCGCGTTCGCCGGTGGCGTGGGGCGCGACCGCCGATGTGCTGACGGCGGAGAATCTGCGTGCCGCGCGGCGGATGTGCGAAGCGTTCGACGATACGGCGGAGCCGTGCATCGAGGAGGCGCCGTCCCGGGCGGCCTGACACAATGTACGATACGCTGATTTCCCCTTTCCTCGAATTCGAGTTCATGCGCCGCGCGCTCGCCGGCGTGATCGCGTTGTCGCTTGGGGGCGCGCCGATCGGCGTTTTTCTGATGCTGCGGCGGATGAGTCTCGTCGGTGACGCCATGGCCCATGCGATCCTGCCGGGCGCCGCCATCGGCTTCCTGCTGTCGGGGCTCAATCTGTTCGCGATGACCTTCGGCGGACTGATCGCGGGCTTTGCCGTCGCGATCCTCGCGGGCCTCGTCGCGCGAGTAACCGAACTGAAGGAAGATGCGTCGCTCGCGACCTTCTATCTGGTGTCACTCGCGCTCGGCGTAACGATCGTCTCGATCCGCGGCACCAACATAGACCTGCTTCACGTGCTGTTCGGCAACATTCTGGCGATGGACGACCAGACCCTGCTGGTGATTGCGTTCAATGCCACGATTACGCTGGTGCTGCTCGCGATCATCTATCGCCCGCTGGTGATTGAGTGCGTCGACCCGTTGTTTCTGCGTACGGTCAGCCGTGCCGGTGCGCCGACACATCTGACCTTCCTGGCGCTCGTGGTGGTCAATCTGGTCAACGGCTTTCATGCGCTGGGGACGCTGCTGGCGGTTGGCCTGATGATTTTGCCTGCCGGAATCGCCCGCTTCTGGTCGCGCGACCTGACGGGCATGCTGGGGATCGCCGTCGTGGCAGCGATGCTGTCAGGCTACGCCGGGCTTGTCTTGTCGTTCTATTCCAAGGTGCCTTCGGGGCCTGCGATCATCCTGATCGCGGCTGGGCTTTACGTGGTGTCGGTGCTGTTCGGCAGCGTCGGCGGGCTGGCGCGGCAGCTGTTTCCCGGCCGTCATCTCGAAGCATGACAATGGCCCGATTTCGTCAATTGGTGATCGTGGTGCTGGCGCTGGTCGCGGTGGCTTGTCCCGCGATCGCGCAAGAGAAACTCAACGTCGTCGCGACGTTTTCGATTCTTGGCGATTTTGCACGCAATGTCGGCGGCGACCGGGTGAATGTCGCGACGCTGGTCGGCCCCAATGGCGACACCCACGTTTATACGCCGTCGCCCGCCGATGCCCGCACCATCGCCAGCGCGCGCGTGGTGATCGTCAACGGGCTGGGTCTGGAAGGCTGGCTGCCGCGTCTGATCGGTTCGTCCGGCCGCAAGGGCGGGGCGCTAACGGTTGTGGCCACCAAGGGAATCAAGCCGATCGCCGTGTCAGATGATGATCATGGTCATCACCATGATCATGACGTCGATGCCGATCCCCATGCCTGGCAGTCGGTCGCCAATGCCAAGATCTACGTTACCAATATTCGCGATGGATTGATCGCGGCGGACCCGGCCGGCGCGGACACCTACAGGGCCAACACCGAGGCCTATCTGGCGAAACTCGATGTCCTCGATGGCGAGGTCCGCGCCGCCGTGGCGACGATCCCGCCCGGCCGCCGCAAGGTGATCTCAAGCCATAGCGCTTTCGGCTATTTTGCCGCCGCCTATGGCGTCGCGTTCATCGCGCCTCAAGGCGTCTCCACCGACACCGAGCCGAGCGCGCGGGATGTCGCGGCCATCATCACCCAGATCAAAAAGCAAAAAATTCCGGCGATTTTTCTGGAAAATATCAGCGATCCGCGGCTGATGCGCCGGATCGCCGCCGAGACCGGCGCGAAGGTGGGAGAAACGCTCTATTCCGACAGTCTGACCGAGGAAAACGGCGCGGCCCCCACTTACATTGCCATGGTCAGGCACAATATAAAGGCCCTGACCAGCGCGCTGTCGAGCTAGGGCAGGGGCCACCCTGCCGCCGGGCGCGCTCGATGTGCTCGGAGTTTCCATGTCTGACGTCGCTGCCAACAAAATCCCCGTGACCGTGCTGACCGGCTATCTCGGCGCCGGCAAGACCACGCTGCTCAACCGTATCCTGTCGGAAAATCACGGCAAGAAATACGCCGTGATCGTCAACGAATTCGGCGAGATCGGCATCGACAACGACCTCATCATCGGCGCCGATGAGGAAGTGTTCGAAATGAACAATGGCTGCGTTTGCTGCACTGTGCGCGGTGACCTCGTGCGCATCCTCGACGGGCTGATGAAGCGCAAGGGCAAGTTCGACGCCATCATCCTCGAGACCACGGGCCTCGCCGATCCGGCGCCGGTGGCGCAGACATTCTTCGTCGATGACGACGTTCGCGAAAAGACCGCGCTCGATGCGGTGGTGACGGTGGCCGACGCCAAGTGGCTGTCGAACCGCCTGAAGGATGCGCCCGAAGCGAAAAACCAGATCGCCTTTGCCGATGTCATCGTGCTCAACAAGACCGATCTGGTCAGCAAGGATGAACTTGCGGAGGTCGAGGGGCGCATTCGCGCGATCAATCCCTACGCCAAGCTGCATCGCACCGAGCGCTGTCAGGTGCAGTTGTCCGATGTGCTCGAGCGCGGCGCGTTCGATCTCGACCGGATTCTGGAGATCGAGCCTGATTTCCTTGAGGACGGCGGCCACGATCATCACCACGATCATGGCCATCATCACCATGGCCACGGCCATGACCACGACCATCACGACCACCATCACCATGATCATGGCCATCACGGGCTGAAGCACTATCACGATGAGGACATGCAGTCGCTGTCGCTGCATTCGGACAAGCCGCTAGATCCGACCAAGTTCATGCCATGGTTGCAGAAGCTGGTCGCCGAAGACGGCGCGAACATCCTGCGTTCCAAGGGGATCCTCGCGTTCGAGGGCGATGACGACCGTTACGTCTTCCAGGGTGTCCACATGATGCTGGAGGGGGACCATCAGCGGAAGTGGAAGGACGGCGAGAAGCGTGAAAGCCGCCTTGTCTTCATCGGGCGTGAACTGCCGGAGCAGAAAATCCGCGACGGCTTCGCTCAGTGCATCGTCGCGTGATGACTGACTTCAACCCCGCCGAGGGCTCTGCCTCGATCGTTTCCGTCACCGACCGCGTGCGGCCGGTCAGGCTCGCCGCTCCTGCGAGCGCGGTGCATTTCCTGGGCGATGTTGCTGCCTTTGTCGGCGCCGAAGAGGCGATCTGGCTGGCCGACGGCACGGACGTAACGCCGATTCCTGCGCTCGGCGGCGGCATCCTGTGCTCGACATCCGATCGCAAGCGGGTCGTTGCCGGGGGCGACGACGGCAGGGTTGTTGCCATGGATGCAAAAGGTGCGGTTGAGACGGTTGCGACCGATGCCAAGCGGCGCTGGATCGACAATGTCGCGCTTCACCCCGACGGCGCTGTGGCATGGTCGGTGGGCAAGACCGCGTATGTGCGGCCGCCGAAGGGCGAGGAAAAATCGCTCGATGTGCCCTCGACCGTTGGCGGTCTTGCTTTCGCCCCCAAGGGGTTGCGGCTTGCGGTTGCGCATTATAACGGCGTGACGCTGTGGTTTCCCAACATGGCGGCGACGCCGGAATTCCTTGAGTGGAAAGGCTCACACCTTGCGGTCACTTTCAGTGAGGACAATCGCTTTCTGGTAACCGCGATGCACGAGGCAGCGCTGCACGGCTGGCGGCTGGCGGATTCGCGGCACATGCGGATGACCGGCTATCCGTCGCGCGTGCGTTCGATGTCGTGGAGCACCGGCGGGAAGTTTCTCGCCACCTCCGGTTCGGATACCGTCATCCTGTGGCCGTTCGGCAGCAAGGACGGGCCGATGGGCAAGGAGCCCGCGATGCTCGCGCCTCTTCAGGCCAAGGTGACTGTGGTGGCCTGTCATCCGCGCGACGACATTCTCCTTGCGGGTTACAGCGATGGCACCATCCTGATGGTGCGGATCGAGGATGGCGCCGAGATTCTCGTGCGAAAAAACGGCGGCGAACCGGTGTCGGCACTGGCGTGGAATGCGAAGGGAACGATCCTCGCTTTCGCGACCGAAGATGGCGATGCAGGGTTGATGACGCTTTAGGCGTCCCTGGTTCCGCAGAAATCGTTCACCATGCCTTGATGCGATGCGTGGTGCCGGTGCGATGCATCGGAACTTTCCTGCGCCGTGGCTGGTTGGTCCTGTCAGAGAGGGATGGTGACCGATATGACGCCGATGGACAAGAAACGCACGCTGCGGAGGGATCTTCTGCTCGCGGGCTGTATGGTGGCGGTGGGTGTTGCCGTGGCCGGGCTCGCGCTGACTCAACTTCGTTCGCATGACGATGTGATCGCCCAGACGACATCGCAATCGGAACCCGCGCAAACGCCGACCGTTCCCGCGGGCAAGGAAAACGGGCCCGCCGAATCGAAGCCGGGGGGAACGCGGCCGACCACACCGCCGCCTGAGCCTGCGCGTCCGGATGCAGATGCGCAGAAGAAGGGCGCTGTTCCGGCGCTGCCACCCGCGCCTGCCGAGAAGATGGGCGAGCCGGTCAGGAAGTAACTCATCCGGAATAGAAATGGCCGGGACAAGCCCGGCCATGACGATCTTCGAAGACGATCTTCAAATATGCAGGCGCCTTATCGCACCAGAACGTTCCGGAACTGCCACGGATCGCTGGTGTCGATGTCCTCCGGGAAAAGACCCGGGCGGTCGGTGAGCGGCGTCCAGTCGGTGTAGTAGCCTTTCACCGGCCCGAGATAGGGCTTCTGGATTTCGAGCAGGCGATCGAAATCCATCTCGTCGGCTTCGACGATTCCTTCATTCGGATTTTCCAGCGCCCACACCATGCCCCCGAGTACGGCGGAGGTCACCTGCAGTCCAGTCGCGTTCTGATAGGGCGCGAGTTTCCGTGTCTCTTCGATCGAGAGCTGCGAACCGTACCAGTAAGCGTTGTTGTCGTGGCCGTAGAGCAGCACGCCGAGTTCGTCGATGCCGTCGACGATCTCGTTTTCGTCGAGGATGTGATGCTTCTCCTGCGCCTTGGCCGCGCGACCGAACATTTCGTGCAGCGAAAGCACGGCGTCATCCGCAGGGTGATAGGCATAGTGGCAAGTCGGCCGATAAACGACCTTGCCCGACGGGTCTCGCACCGTGAAATAGTCCGAGATCGAAATCGACTCGTTGTGGGTGACGAGGAAGCCGTATTGCGCACCGCGGGTCGGGCACCAGGTGCGCACGCGCGTGTCGGCGCCGGGCTGCATCAGATAGATCGCCGCGCCGCAGCCGACTTCGTGGGTGTGTGCGTTTTCAGGCATCCACTTTTCATGGGTGCCCCAGCCGAGTTCGGATGGCTGGACGCCTTCCGATATGAAGCCTTCCACCGACCAGGTGTTGACGAAGACGTCCGGCTCTTTCGGATTCTTCGAGCGCTGGGTGTCGCGTTCGGCGATGTGGATGCCCTTGATGCCGGCCTGACGCATCAGGTCCGCCCATTCGGCCTTGCTCTTCGGCTTTGGCGCGTTGAGCTTGAGATCAGCAGCGACATTCAGCAGCGCCTGTTTGACGAAGAACGACACCATGCCTGGGTTGGCGCCGCAGCAGGAGACGGCCGTCGTCGAACCCGCGGGACGAGCTTTCTTGGCGGCCAGCGTATTCTCGCGCAGTGCGTAGTTGGACCGCGCTTCAGGGCCTTTCGACGCATCGAAATAGAAGCCGAGCCAAGGCTCATTGACCGTATCGATATAGAGCGCGCCGAGTTCGTTGCAGAGCTCCATGATGTCGGTAGAGCCGGTGTCGACCGAGAGATTGACGCAGAAACCCTGGCCGCCGCCCTCGGTGAGCAGCGGGGTCAGCAGTTCGCGATAATTGTCCTTGGTCACGGCCTGCTGGATGAAGCGCACATTGTGCTGTTCGCAATGTGCCTTGCGGCCCTCGTCCTTGGGATCGATCACAGTGACGCGCGATTTGTCGTAATCGAGGTGTCGCTCGATCAACGGCAGCGTGCCTTTGCCGATCGAACCGAAACCGATCATGACGATAGGTCCCGAAATTCGAGCATGAATGGGCGACGAGGACATCGAATATCTCCAACTGACGGGGGAAGGAAAGGCTCCGGCAGGAGCGGAATTCTCGGCTTTGAAAACGACAAATAGCCGATGGAATCAAGGCTTATGGCGCGGCCGGCGATGACGAACTGTCATGACGGCGTCATACCACATGATCGGCCTCGAGAGCGCAGCGCGCGGTTTCGGAGATTTCGATCTGCAGCGTGGTGTGTCCGATCCTGAAGCGATGCTCCAGTTCCGAGCAGGCCCTGATCAGGAAGTTGTCGCCGGGATGTCCGGCCGGCATCACAAGATGCGCGGTGAGGGCGATTTCGGTGGTGCCCATCGGCCAGATGTGGAGATCGTGGACCGAGGCCACGCCGGGCAGAGCGGACAGATGATCGCGCACCGCGGCCGGGTCAATACTGGCGGGAACGGCCGCGAGCGACATCGCCATGCTTTCGCGCAGCAGGCCCCATGTGCCCCACACGATCACAACGACAATGATGATGCTCGTCACCGGATCAAGCCACAGCCAGCCGGTCTGCATCATGATCAAGGCTGCCACGACGACGCCGACAGACACCAGCGCGTCTGCGGCCATGTGGAGATAGGCACCGCGGATGTTGAGGTCGTCGCGCCGGCCGGAGGCGAACATCCACGCAGTGAAGCCGTTGATCAGAATCCCGATACTTGCAACCACGACAACGGTCATGCTCGCGACAGGTTCGGGGTTGATCAGCCGCTGTGCCGCTTCGAGAAGAATCGCGCCCGCTGCGATCAGCAGCAGGACGGCATTCGCCAGCGCTGCGAGCGTCGAGGAATTGCGCAGGCCATAGGTCAGGCGCGGCGTCGGCGGTCGCTTGGCAAGATGCGCGGCGACCCACGCCACCACGAGGCCGAGAACGTCGGACAGGTTGTGTCCGGCGTCGGCAAGCAGTGCCGTCGAGTTTGACAGCACGCCATACGTCGTCTCGGCGATGACGAACGCGATGTTCAGCGCGATGCCAATCGCAAACGCACGGCCAAAGTCGGCCGGCGCATGGTGATGACCGGCATGGCTATGACCGTGATGATCGTGATCGGAATGGGCGTGGCTCATGTGCCGCACGCTATCACCTGTCGCGACGGCGGGCGACCATGAGAATGGACTGATCATGTTTGTTGCTATTTTATAACGTTACGCCGATGACGTGATCGCTGCGTTGTTCCGGCGGTCCATCAATTGTGATTGTGGACCTTGGTGACAGTGAGCGAACGCCAGCCGCCCGATGGCGTCTGGAACTCGATGGTCTGTCCCGCTGAAAGGCCGATCAGTGCGGACCCGATCGGTGTCAGGACGGAGATCTTGTTGGCATCGACATCCGCTGCATCAGGATAAACCAGTGTCACGGTGCGCGCGTGCCCGCCGACGTCGTCACGGAACGTCACCTCGGAATCCATCGCCACGATATCGCGCATCGAGCGGTCCGCCGGACAGATTTTCGCGCGGTCGAGTTCACGGGCGAGGAACTCGGCTGTCGCCGGATATTTTTCAGCGGCGGCATCGGCGAGGTGGCGCAGTTTCTCGGCGTCACGCGCGCTGATGGTGATGGGAGGCAGGCGGGTTTGCAGATCGTTATGCATGATGCTCACCTTGGTTGTGTGGACGCCGTTGGGGCGCCGCGCAAAAAACTGCAGCGTGTCTCCCGACGAGGGCGTCGTCGGTGTGGCTAGCGGTCGATGATTGAACTTGGGAAGTGCTGTCGAACGGAAATCGATCCCGGACGGCACGGACGCACGTCCGCCCGGGTCACCATCCTGCGATGAGGTGACCGGCGCGCAACAACAGACGGTTTGTGCACACGTTCGACATTATGCTCTTAAGGTAGGTCAGCCCGCGCGGAAGTCAACGCGCGGGCTGCGACATCTTGGCGCGAGCAGGGAACAGATCACATCAGGTGGTTGGGCAGCCAGGTCGCGAGGCCCGGAAATATGCTGATGATGACGATGGCCAGCACCATCAGCAGCATGAACGGGGTCACGCCCTTCAGGATCGTGGGCAGCCGGACGTCCGGCACGATGCCGTTGATCACGAACAGGTTGAGACCCACCGGCGGAGTGATCAGTCCCAGTTCCATGTTGATGGTGAGAATGACACCGAACCACACCGGATCGAAGCCGGCGTTCTGGACGATCGGCGCGAGGATCGGCGTCGCCATCAGGATGATGGCGGCCGGCGGCAGGAAACAGCCGGCCACCAGCAGCAGGATGTTGATGTACAGCATCAGCACCCAGCGATTGATCTCCATCTCGGCGATCCAGTGCGCGACGGACTGCGTCACGTACAGGCTCGACATCATGTAGCCGAACAGGATCGAGGTGCCGATAATGAACAGCAGCATCCCGGACTCGCGCATGCCGTCGCGCAGGATCTGCCAGACCTGCTCCGGGCGCCACAGCTTGTAGATCGCCATCACCATCACGACGCACAGCACGGCGCCCACGCCGGCCGCTTCCGATGGTGTGGCGATGCCGCCATAGAGCGAGTAGATCACGCCGACGATCACCGCGATCAGCGGGAGAAGCTTTGGCATCAGCTCAAGCTTTTCCTTCAGCGTGTAGATGCGGTCGTGGTCGATGAGGCGGGTGCCGCGCTTCCAGCTCAGGAAGATCGCCCATGCAATGAACAGGCCTGTCAGCAGAAGCCCCGGCAGGATGCCGGCAATGAACAGCCGGCCGATCGATGTCTCTGAGGCGATGCCGTAAAGAATCATGGTGAGGCTCGGCGGGATCAGGATTCCCAGCGTGCCGCCGGCCGCGATCGCCCCGGTTGCGAGATCGGCGTCGTAACCGCGCCGCCGCATTTCCGGAATTCCCATCTTGCCGATGGCCGCGCAGGTCGCCGGCGACGAGCCGGTCAGCGCGGCAAAGATCGCGCAGGCCCCGAGATTCGAGGCCACGAGCGATCCCGGCACCTTATGGGTCCAGCGTGACAGCGCTTCATAGAGGTCGCTGCCGGCGCGGGACGAGGCGATTGCCGCGCCCATGATGATGAACATCGGAATCGAAACCAGCGTGAAGTCGTCGAGACCCGCGAACAGGGTCTCCGTCAGGAAGTTGATGCTGCGCAGGCCGTCGAACATGACCATGAAGGACAACGCCACCGCGCCGATCCCGAATGCGATCGGAATGCCCGTCGCAAGAACGCAGAAGGTCACGAGGCAAATCAGCAGGCCGAGGACGAGAGGGCTCATAGCTTGTCCTCCGGTTTGAGGCCGAAGGGCATCTCACGCCCGGTCGCCAGAGCGAGAATGTCGGCGATGTATTGAAGGCACAGCAGTCCCATGCCGATTGGCACCGGCAGATAGGCGATCCACAACCGTGCCCGCCACACCGAGCTGGTGTGCTTGTCGGTAATCCATGCCTCGTACCACCAGCTGATGCTGTTGACGAAAAGCACCAGGCAGAACGCAAGCGCGATCGCTGATGCGACGAACGCCAGCACCATGCGCCAGCGCTGCGGAACCATGAGGGGCAGCAGGTCGACGTTGACGTGGCCGCGCGTCATCAAAATGTACGGCGAGCCGATGAAGGTTGCCGCGATCAGCGCGTAGGTGACGAACTCGGTTTGCCAGATCGAGGATTCGGCAAGGACGGATCTGACGAAGATCATCTGGCACACGACGAGCGCCGAAATGAGAATCAGCAGGGTCGAGACGACCCCGCTGATCTGCGACAGGCGACGAACGCCTGCAAAGAAGGTGTTCACTGAACGAGGCTCACTTAACGGCCAGCGCCTTGTCGATCAGTTCCTTGCCGCCGGGCACCTTGCTGCTGAACGTCTTGAACGAAGTGGCGGCGGCGATCTTGCGCCATTCGTCGGCCTGCGCCGAGGTCATGGTCACGACCTTGACGTTGGCCTTCTTGAAGGCGTCGATCATCTTCTCGTCGAGATTCTTCGACTCGCCGGCGAAATAGTCTTCCGCCTTCTTCGCCGCGGCCATGATGGCCTTCTTCTGCGCGTCGTTCAGCTTGTCGAACGAGGCCTTGGACATCAGGAGCGGTTCGTACATGAACCACAGCGCGTTGTCGCCCGGTGCGGTCACGCATTTGAGCTGCTCATACAGTCGGAACGAGGCGAAGCTTCCGGTCGAGGTGTCCGTGCCGTTGGCGACGCCGGTCTGCAGGGCGTTGTAGACTTCGTTGGAAGGGATCGAGACGATCGACGCACCAGCGCCAGCCCACATTTCAGAGAAGGTGGCACCGGCCGAACGGACCTTGAGGCCCTTGGCGTCGTCGGGTTCAAGGATGCACTTGTCCTTGCCGCCGAATGCGCCCGCAAGCCACGCATCGGCAAGGACGATCACGCCGTTCTTGTTGATGAGGGCCTTGATGTCGTTCATGAACGGCGACTTGTTGATGCGCAGGGCATGGTCGTGGTTTTTCACCAGACCAGGCATCAGGGTCGCGCCGAACTGCGGGACCGAGCCGGAAGCATAGTCGAGCGGGAACGAGGCGATGTCGATCTGTCCGCGCTCCAGCGCGCGCCATTGTTCCTTGGCCTTCACGAGGCTTGCGCCCGGGAAGACCTTGATCTCGATGCCGACCTTGGCGTTGTTCACCTCGCGCGCGAGAATCTGCACCATTTCGTCGCGGGCATCGCCCTTGCCGCCCGGGAACTGGTGCGAGGCCTTGAGCTGGATGTCTGCTGACGCGACCGTGGACGTGCCGATAAGCGCAAATGCGGCGACCAGCGCCGGAACAATCTTGGACATGTTTTCTCCCTCTATGATGTCGTGTCTTGATCCAGATGGCCTTGGCAATCCGGATCAGCCGACTTGGCCCGAGTATGAAGCGTCCCGGGCCTGCTCACAAGGTCTGGTATCCCAGACCTTTGGCGCACTTGAAGAGGGAATTGCCGTTTGATCAGGCAGTGCGGCGTTTCGCCGTGATCTCGATCTCGATTTTCATGTCCGGCTTGTAAAGGCCGGCCACCACGAGCAGGGTCGCGGCCGGACGAACGTCGCCGAGATTTTCGCCGCAGACCGCGAACACCGCGTCGGCATCGCTCGCGTCGGTAATGTAGTAGGTGGCCCGCACGATGTCGGCCATCGCAAAGCCCGCGTCGTTGAGCACGCCTGCGATGGTCTTGAAGCAGTTGCGGGTCTGCGTCGTGACGTCGGCCGGCATCGTCATTGTCGTGTAGTCGTAGCCGGTGGTGCCGGAGACGAAGACGAAATCGCCGTCGACGACGGCGCGGCTGTAGCCAGCGGTCTTCTCGAATGGCGATCCGGTGGAAATCAGGCGGCGGGACATGAGCGTTTCCTTAAGGAGCGGCATTGCGTGGCTGTGCAAACACGCAATGCCGCGTTGGCGCGGGATTCGACAGCGCATACGCGTCCGCCGACATTTTATCCGCGGGTCTCATAGCCGAGCGCGCGTCTTGACGCAAAGCCGGTGTCAGGCGGCCTGGGCGGGTTCGACGTGTCGTTTCGCCGCGAGGCGTCCACGCTGGCGGCGCGCCTTGGCGCCGGTTGCGACGATCATTCCGCAGGCGCCTTCCAGCGCGCCGTCGCGCAGTTCGACCGCCAGCAGGCGTTCGTGCTCGAACGGTCCGGGCAACGCCAGATCGCCGGTTTTGTCCGCAGTGAACCCGAACCGGGCGTAATAGGCGGCGTCGCCGCGCAGGATCACGGCGCCATGGCCCTGTGCCTTTGCGACGGCCAGCGCATGGATCATCAGCGCTGCTCCGATTCCGAGCGAGCGACAGGAGGCGTCCACGGCCAGCGGGCCAAGGACCAGTGCCGGGACGCCTCCCGCGCTGACGTGCCAGAGCCGTACGGTGCCGACCAGCTTGCCGTCACGCATGGCCGAGAAGGCAAGGCCTTCGGCAGGTGCCCGTCCGTCGCGCAGGCGCTGGCAGGTGCGCGCATGACGGCCTTCGCCGAAGCTCGCATCCAGGAGCGCCTCACGTGCCGCGACGTCCGGAGCACGTTCCGTACGGATCGCGAACGGAGCGGCATCCCGGGTCAGGGCGGCGGTCGACTTCCAAACAACGGTCATGGCACGTCAGTCCTTCCTGAGCGTCGTCCTGAGGTGCGAGCCGCCACAAGCGCGTTGACGCGCTATGGCGGGCGAGCCTCGAAGGAGGGCGCTCACGTCGGCCGTTCATCCTTCGAGGGCCGCAAAAGCGGCCACCTCAGGATGACGGCATGGAATTTGGGGGATGGAAGCCGGCAAGCCGGCTTCCGGTTATCCTGAAATGGGCCGGATGCGCTCGGGCGCAAAACCGGTGCCCACTTTTGCTAGCGCATCCGTCAGATGTGATACGTCTTCAGCGGCGGGATGCCGTTGAAGGCCACCGACGAGTAGGTCGAGGTGTACGCGCCCGTGCCCTCGATCAGCAGCTTGTCGCCGATCTCGAGCGTCACCGGCAGCGGGTACGGCATCTTTTCGTACAGCACGTCGGCCGAATCGCAGGTCGGGCCGGCGAGGATGCACGGAGCCATCTCCGCGCCGTCATGCGGCGTGCGGATCGCGTAGCGGATCGACTCGTCCATCGTCTCGGCGAGACCGCCGAACTTGCCGATGTCGAGATAGACCCAGCGATTCTCGTCGTCGTCGCTCTTCTTCGAGATCAGAACGACTTCGGTCTCGATGATGCCCGCATTGCCGACCATGCCGCGGCCCGGCTCGATGATGGTTTCCGGGATCTGGTTGCCGAAGTGCTTGCGCAGCGCACGGAAGATCGACCGGCCGTACTGCACGACCGGCGGAACGTCCTTGAGGTAGCGCGTGGGGAAGCCGCCGCCCATGTTGACCATGGACAGGCTGATTCCCCGCTCGGCGCAGTCACGGAACACGGTCGAGGCCATCGCCAGGGCGCGGTCCCATGCCTTCACCTTGCGCTGCTGCGAGCCGACGTGGAACGAGATGCCGACCGGCTCGAGGCCGAGCCGCTTGGCAAGATCGAGCACGTCGACCGCCATCTCCGGATCACAGCCGAACTTGCGCGACAGCGGCCACTCGGCGCCGGCGCAATCGTACAGGATGCGGCAGAACACCTTCGCGCCGGGAGCGGCGCGCGCGATCTTCTCGACCTCGGCGGCGCAATCCACCGCGAACAGGCGGATGCCGAGCGCGAAGGCGCGCGCGATGTCGCGCTCCTTCTTGATCGTGTTGCCGAAGGAGATGCGGTCCGGAGTCGCACCGGCGGCCAGCGCCATCTCGATTTCCGCGACGGTCGCGGTATCGAAGCACGAGCCCAGCGATGCCAGCAGGGACAGCACTTCCGGCGCCGGATTGGCCTTCACCGCGTAGAACACGCGGGAGTCCGGCAGCGCCTTGGCGAAGGTCTGATAGTTGTCGCGCACGACCTCGAGGTCGACGACGAGACACGGCTCGGTGTCGAGGCCCTCGCTGCGGCGGTTGCGCAGGAATTCCTGGATGCGTTCGGTCATAGCACTTCTCCCCAACAGCCCAGCGACGGACTGCCAAAAGTTGTTCTCGGATAAGAGTGCTGCGGCCTGTCGCACGATGGAGACGCGACGAAGCCTCGAACTCAGTACCGAACTGTGCTGCCGTGGATTGGTTGGGAAATTCCCGCCCGCACACCTGGCAATGAAGGACAAGCCTTTTCAGTAGCCCGCGCCGGCTTTGGACTGCCGGTAGAGACCAAAAAAGCCCGTTCCGTCGTTGCTTTAAGTCGCGTCCCCCGTTGAGAGCGAGGTGCGCCGGTTCGCCTCCGGCTGTCAGTCACGGTTGCAAGTCCAAGAGACCGTTTGAGTGGTGCATCCCTGGAGAGAGATGCCGGTCCCTTTTCCTTGGCGGCTGTCCGGCCTCTTGTCCGGATACCCACCGACTGACACACGACCACAGGCACGTGCGAAATTGGGCAAGGCTGGAAATATGAGTTTTGAGTCTGGATCGCAAGTTTTTTTTGAGCCTGCTGCGTGAATTCGCACAGACGTGTTCGCAGTGTTGCAGCAGAGCCGCGAAATCGCGCGCGCAGATGAACGGATATTAAACTTGCTTAACGGAAATCACATTCTCGCCGAAGTTCGGCGCGGTGGCGTGCGCTGGTTCGGCCGCGCCGGCGAGAGCCGTCAGACCTCACGTGTGAACGGCTCGACGCGCTGGGCCCCGCGGATGAAGCTGGCCATGACGACGACGCCAATCAGAAACAGGATCACCTGAACGATGTGCGCGCCGGTGTCGCCGAGATCGAACAGGATGGCGATCGCCCAGCCGCCCGCAAAGGCTCCGCCGAACACCTCGGCGCCGATCAGGATCGCGGCGCTGATGACCGTGATCACGCTCGGCCAGGCGATTTCCCGGGCATTGGCTTCAAGCTTCTTGGCGCTCATGGCGGTGTCCTGACGGTGTCTTGGCGGTCGGGTGCTGGTGCGGGCCGCAATCTCTGCGAAATCGCCGCCCCGATCAAGGCTTCAGGGCGCAAAAAAGCCCCAACGGATGCTATATCAGAGACCATCGGAATTCGTTGAAAACAGGGCCTTCCATGTCAAACGTGTCTTCGTCGCCGGCGCCGAAACCCTCATTCGCGGCGGCCGCCAATCCGCTGCTGGCTGTCTGGGATGCCCCATTCGAGACGCCGCCGTTTGGCCAGATCAGGCCCGAGCACTTTCCTCCGGCCTATGCGCAGGCGTTTGCAGAACACACCGCCGAAATCGCGGCAATCCGGGACAATCCGGCTGAACCGACCTTCGAGAACACCATCGCGGCGCTGGAACGTGCAGGCGCGCTGCTGACGCGCGTATCGGCGGTATTTTCAAACCTCGTTTCCGCTCACTCCAGCCCCGCACTGCTCGAGATCGAGAACGACATCGCCCTCGAGGAGGCGCGGCACTGGAATCCGATCATGATGGACGCCGCGCTGTTCGGTCGCATCACCGCCCTGCGCGACAACGCCGCCAGCCTCGGGCTGACGCCGGAGCAGGCCCGGCTGCTGGAACGGATCTGGACCGATTTCCGCCGCTCCGGCGCGGGGCTCGACGCCGCCGCCAAGGCGCGGATGGCGCAGATCAACGAGCAGCAGGCCCAGCTCGACACCACCTTCAGCCACCATCTGCTCGCTGACGAGCAGGATTGGACCCTCGAACTGGGTGAGAACGACCTCGACGGTCTGTCGGACAGTTTCATAGCGGGCGCCCGGGCCGCCGCGGAGGAGCGTGGCCTGCCGGGCAAGATGGTGGTGACGCTGTCGCGCTCGTCGGTCGAGCCGTTCCTGCAAAGCTCCCGCCGCCGTGACCTGCGCGAAAAAGTGTTCAAGGCTTTCACCGCGCGGGGCGACAACCAGAACGCCAACGACAACAGCGCAACGATCCTCGACATCCTCAAGCTGCGGGAGGAGGCCGCGAAGCTGCTGGGCTATCCGACCTATGCCGCCTACAGCCTCGAGGATTCCATGGCCAAGACGCCGGAGGCGGTGCGCGGCCTGCTGGAGCGGGTGTGGACGCCGGCGCGTGCCAAGGCGCTGGCCGATCGCGATGCGCTGCAGGCGCTGATCGCGGAAGAGGGCGGCAACTTCAAGCTCGCCGCCTGGGACTGGCGCTATTACGCCGAAAAGCTGCGCCAGCGCCGCGCCAATTTCGACGACGCCGCGATCAAGCCCTATCTCTCCCTTGAGGGCATGATCGGCGCCGCCTTCGAGGTGGCCCATCGCCTGTTCGGCCTGACTTTCCACGAGCGCAAGGATATTCCGGTGTGGCATCCGGATGTGCGCGTCTGGGAGGTGAAAGATTCTGCCGGCCGCCACAAGGCGTTGTTCTACGGCGACTACTTCGCCCGGGCCTCGAAGCGCTCGGGCGCGTGGATGACCTCCCTGCGCGATCAGGAGCGGATGGACGGCGAGGTCTATCCGCTGATCCTCAACATCATGAATTTCTCCAAAGGCGCGAACGGCGCTCCGGCGCTGCTGTCGCCGGACGATGCGCGGACTCTTTTCCACGAATTCGGCCATGCGCTGCACGGCATGCTGTCCAACGTGACCTATCCGTCGCTGTCGGGCACCAGCGTGTTTACCGATTTCGTCGAACTGCCCTCGCAGCTTTACGAGCACTGGCAGGAGCGGCCCGAAGTCCTGCGCCAGTTTGCTTGCCACTATCAGACCGGCGAGCCGCTGCCCGACGATCTGCTCAAGCGTTTCCTTGCCGCGCGCAAGTTCAACCAGGGCTTTGCCACGGTCGAATTCGTGTCCTCGGCGTTGATGGACATGGAATTTCACAGCCAGCCGGCGGCGAGCATCACCGATGTTCGGGCGTTCGAGCAGCGCGAACTCGAGAAAATCGGCATGCCGGCCGAGATCGCGTTGCGCCACCGGCCGCAGCAGTTCGGCCATATCTTCTCCGGTGATCACTATGCGGCGGGCTATTACAGCTACATGTGGTCCGAGGTGATGGACGCCGACGCGTTCGGTGCGTTCGAGGAGGCCGGCGATATCTTTGATCCTGCGGTCGCCAAACGACTGCATGACGACATCTATTCGTCGGGGGGCTCGCGCGATCCCGAGGAAGCCTATGTCGCCTTCCGCGGCCGCAAGCCGGAACCGGAGGCGTTGCTGCGCGGGCGCGGTCTGCTCAATGAATCCGACGCGGCATAAAGGAGCCTTGAAGGTGGCGACATCGAAGATGCAGCGCCTGTTTTGCGGTCTCGCGCTGATGCTGGCTGTCGCGCTCAGCGGCGGCCGCGTTGAAGCCCATCCGCATGTCTGGATCACCGCGGTAAGCGAACTGGTCTATGCGCCGGACGGCACCATAACAGGCGTGCGTCACACCTGGACCTTCGACGACATGTTCTCGGCCTATGCGGTGCAGGGACTTGCGAGCAAGACGCCCGGTCAGTTCACCCGGGAAGAACTGGCCCCGCTGGCGCAGACCAACGTGGAATCGCTGAAGGAATATGCATTCTTTACTTTCGCCAAGGCGGGTCCGGTGGGTCGTCAGAAGAAAGAGAAGTTCGGCGATCCGGTCGACTACTATCTCGACTACAAGGATTCGGTGCTGACGCTGCACTTCACGCTGCCGTTCAAGACACCGTTCAAGGCGCAGCAACTCGCGGTCGAGGTGTTCGATCCGACGTACTTCATCGATTTCAAAATGGCCGACAAGGATCCGATCAAACTGGTCGGCGCGCCGGCGAACTGCAAGATGAGCTTCGTTCGCCCGACCGACGCCACCCAGATGCAGCCGCTCGACGAAAATTCGTTCCTCAACGGCGACAATTCCAATTACGGCGCGATGTTTGCCAACAAGATCAGCGTGGAATGCCCGTGATGACGTCTCCCCGATGGACGATTGGTCGCGTCGTGACGATCTGTGTTATGCTGCTCGCGGCCGTGGGGGCGCTCGATGTGCTGATCAGTGCCGCGCATGCCCAAAATCCGTTCGGCGCGCCGCGCCCTGCCGGCGGTAGCGCGGAAGCCTCCGGCGGCATCATCGGCTGGCTGCTCGCCAAGCAGTCCGAATTCTACCGGCAGATTTCCGCGACGATCCGTGCGGCGAAGGCGGATGGATCTGCCGTGTGGTCGCTGCTCGCCATCTCGTTCGCCTACGGCATCTTTCATGCCGCCGGGCCGGGCCACGGCAAGATGGTGATCTCGTCGTATCTCGTCGCCAATGAAGAAACGGCCCGCCGCGGCATCGTGCTGTCGTTTGCGTCGGCGCTGGCGCAGGCGGTGGTGGCGATTGTGATCGTCGGCGTCGGCGCGTTGCTGCTGAATGCGACGGCACGCACGATGTGCGGCGCCGAGCGCGTGATCGAAATCGCAAGCTATGGCCTGATCGCCGCCTTCGGCGCGCGGCTGGTATGGAGCAAGAGCGGAGGCCTGTTGCGCGCATTGAAGGCGTGGCGCGAGGACAATATGCCGTCGCTGGTGCCGGCTCTCGCGGAAGGCCACGTCCACGATCATCACGAGCACCACCATCATCACGATCATAAGCACGCCCGCGCAGCGCATGACGAGCACGGACATCATCACCACGTCCATCATGATGATCATCAGGACCATGCTCACGTTCACGACGAACATTGCGGCCACTCCCATGGCCCGCAGCCCAGCGAGCTTGCCGGTCCCGGCGGCTGGGCGCGCGGCTTGAGTGCGGTGTTGACCGTCGGCATCCGGCCATGCTCGGGCGCCATCCTCGTGCTGGTGTTTGCGCTGGCACAGGGATTGTTCTGGGCCGGGGTGGCGGCAACGCTGGTGATGGGGCTCGGCACCGCGATCACCGTTACGGCGATTGCGCTTGTCGCGGTCTCGGCCAAGGGTCTGGCGCGGCGTCTGGCCAGCGGCCGCGACGGCGGCGGCGCGGTGATCATGCGCGGCGTCGAGTTCGGTGCTGCCGGGCTGGTGCTGCTGTTCGGCATCGGATTGCTGCTCGGCTATATTGCCGCCGAGCGCGTGACGTGCTTTTGACAGGGAGCCGCGCGACCCTGCGCCAATCCTGTTGAGACCGAGTCCATGACAGACACTGCTTCCGCCGATACGCCACGAACTGCCGCCGTGCAGGGACGCGTGGGCGTGCTGCTGGTCAATCTCGGCACGCCGGACACCGCGGACGCCGCGGGATTGCGGGTTTACCTCAAGGAATTCCTGTCCGATCCGCGCGTGATCGAGAATCAGGGCCTGTTCTGGAAGCTGGTGCTCAACGGCATCATCCTGCGCGTTCGTCCCGCCAAGAAGGCGAAGGACTATCTGAAGATCTGGAATAACGAGCAGAACGAGTCCCCGCTCAAGACCATTACCCGCGCGCAGTCCGACAAGCTCGCCGCCGCCATCGCCGATCATGTCGAGGTCGACTGGGCGATGCGCTATGGCAATCCGTCCATCAAGGCCGGGTTCGACTCGCTGATGGGCAAGGGCTGCGACCGGATTCTGGTGGTGCCGCTCTATCCGCAATATTCCGCCGCGACCACCGCGACGGTGTTCGACAAGGTTGGCGAGGTCCTGCTCGGCATGCGCGCGCAGCCGACAGTTCGTTTCGCGCCGCCTTACTATGTCGAGCCCACCTATATCGATGCGCTCGCCAGTTCGGTCGAGGGGCATCTTGCCAGCCTGCCGTTCGCACCCGAGGTCATCGTCGCGTCCTTCCACGGCATGCCGCAAAAATACGTCGACAAGGGCGATCCCTATCAGGCGCAGTGCGTCGCGACGGTCGAGGCGCTGCGCCAGCGGCTCGGGTTTGATGACAAGCGTCTGATCCTGACCTTCCAGTCGCGGTTTGGTTACGATCCCTGGCTGCAGCCCTACACCGACAAGACCATGGAGCGGCTGGCCAAGGAGGGCGTGAAGCGGATTGCGGTCATCACTCCGGGCTTCTCGGCGGATTGCCTCGAAACGCTCGAGGAGATCGCACAGGAGAATGCCGAAATCTTCCGGCACGCGGGCGGCGAGCAGTTTTCGTTCATCCCAAGCCTCAACGACAGCGACGGCGGTATGGACGTGATCCGCCAACTGGTGCTGCGCGAACTGCAGGGCTGGATCTAGAGCGGTTCTGATCGCCGCACGCCACGAAAATTTACCGCCCGCGACATCGTGAACCTGCATGGGCTCTCGGCAGACAATGGTAGACTGCGCGTGCGCAATCGCGCAGCCTGTGTTCGGGTATTCGATCTGGAGGGCTCATGTCCGGTTTTGATATTTTTGTCATTGTCTTTTTATTGCTGGTGATTCTCACGCTGTTCGCCGGCGTCAAGACAGTCGCGCAGGGCTATGACTGGACCGTTGAGCGGTTCGGGAAATATACCCGCACCCTGGAGCCCGGCCTCAATCTCATCATCCCCTATTTCGACCGCATCGGCCGCAAGGTGAACATGATGGAGCAGGTGATCGACATTCCCCAGCAGGAAGTCATCACCAAGGATAACGCCACGGTCACGGTCGATGGCGTCACTTTCTATCAGGTGTTCGACGCGGCGCGGGCGAGTTACGAAGTTGCCAATCTCAATCATGCGATCGTCACGCTGACCATGACCAACATCCGGTCGGTGATGGGCGCGATGGACCTCGATCAGGTGCTGTCGCATCGTGATGAAATCAATGAACGGCTGCTGCGCGTTGTCGATGCCGCTGTTTCGCCGTGGGGCGTCAAGGTCAACCGCATCGAGATCAAGGACATCGTGCCGCCGCACGATCTGGTCGAGGCGATGGGCCGCCAGATGAAGGCCGAGCGCGTCAAGCGCGCCGAGATCCTGCAGGCGGAAGGCCAGCGCCAGTCGGAAATTCTGCGCGCTGAGGGCGCCAAGCAATCGCAAATTCTGCAGGCCGAGGGCAGGCGCGAGGCGGCGTTCCGCGACGCCGAAGCCCGTGAGCGGTCCGCCGAAGCCGAAGCCAAAGCAACGCAGATGGTGAGCGAGGCGATCGCCAAGGGCGACGTCGCGTCGCTGAACTACTTCATCGCCGACAAATACATCAAGGCGTTCGGACAACTCGCCGAGTCGCCCAATCAGAAGGTGATCATGCTGCCGCTCGAGGCGAGCAGCATGCTGGCGTCGCTCGGCGGTATCGGCGAAATTGCCAAGGCTACATTCGGGGAGAATGCTGCCTCCGCCGCAGTGCGCCGCCCCACCGTGCCGAACGCCGGTACGCCGCCGAACCGCACCTGAGTGCTCTGATCATGATGGACATTGTCGTCAAACTCGGAACCTGGAACTGGCTCATCGCGGCCGTTGTGCTGATGGGTGTCGAGACGTTTGCGCCCGGCGTCTTCATGTTCTGGCTCGGCCTTGCCGCGCTGATCGTCGGCGTGTTGTCGTTTTTCATTCAGTCGACATGGCAGAGCCAGCTATTGGTATTCGCCGTGTTGGCGGTGGCGATGGTGCCGCTGTGGCGACATTTCGCACGGCGCGACGCGACCTCGAGCGATAGTCCATTTCTCAATCGCCGCGCGGCGGGGCTTGTCGGTCGGGAGTTCACGCTGGAAAAGCCGATCGTCGGTGGTGTCGGCACCATCCGGATCGACGACACGGTGTGGCGTGTGTCGGGCGCCGATGCGCCGGCGGGCAGCAGGGTCAGGGTGGTACGGGCCGACGGCGCCAATCTGCTGGTCGGACCGGCATAACTTCAGGCGCTTCTTTGACGTCGGCTCCAGCGGTCGGCGAAGTGGCTGAGCGGCATGAACAGTTCGAACAGCTCGTGGCCGCTCGCCGTCAGGCGATAGCCGCCTTCCGAGATTTTCTCCACCAGACCGGCATCGCGCAGATCGGTCATCCGCTGCTGGATGATGGTCGGCGATGCATCGTCGCAGGCGGCGCGCAGTTCGCGCGATGTTAATGTCCGGTCGCGCAACTCCCAGACAATCCGTAACGTCCAGCGACGGCCGAGCAAATCGAGCAGGGCCATGATCGGCCGGCCCGACCGCGAGCCCCGGACCGGTCTTGCCGTTCCTGGCGAGTTCGCTACCGCTTTCGTCATGTCGTCGCCCTCACAATTCGCTTGCTACAATAAGTGTAGCAATGCTACATTTACTGTAGCAAGCGAGGTGTGCCGTGTCACGAATTGAACCGCTGAACCTGCCGTATCAAGCCGACGTTCAAGCCGATTTCGACCGGATCATGCCGCCGGGGGCTCCGCCGCTGGTGCTGTTTCGAACGATCGCGACATCGAACCGGGCGTGGACGAAGTTCCGCGCTGCCAGCCTGCTCGATCGCGGGCCGCTGTCGTTGCGCGAACGCGAAATCGTCATCAATCGGACCTGTGCGCTGGCCGGGTGCGAATACGAGTGGGGCGTGCACGTCGCGGTCTTTGCAGCGCCGGCAAGGCTCACCGAAGAACAAGTGAAAGCGACGGTGCTTGGTCCTTGCGACGCGCCGTGCTGGTTGGAAAGCGAGCAGGCGCTGATCGCGGCAGTCGATGCACTCCATTACCGCGCGACCTTGAGCGATCAGGAATTCGCCGAGCTCGCTGCGCATTTCGACGGCGAGCGGATTCTCGAGATCATGCAGCTCTGCGGCTTCTATCGCACCGTCGCATACATCGCCAACGGGCTCGACCTGCCACGTGAGCCAACAGCGGCCCGGTTTCCCGGGCATGAACCGGAGACCTAGGCGACGCCGGCGCGCAGGATGTCGTGGAGGTGGATGATACCGACCGGCCGCTTGTCGTCGGTGACGATCAGCGCGGTGATTTTCGACGAGTTGAGAATCTCCAGCGCCTCGCTCGCCAGAAGATCGGAGCCGATGGTCTTCGGATTCTGCGTCATCACCTCATCGACCGTGGCTGTCATCAGGTCCGGACGCATGTGACGGCGCAGGTCGCCGTCAGTGACGATGCCCATGAGCGCGCCGCTGGCATCGACGATCCCGACGCAGCCGAAGCCCTTCGATGTCATTTCCACCAGCGCGTCCGACATGCGCGTGCCGAGCGGCTTGAGCGGCACGGCCTCACTGCTGTGCATCAGGTCGCGGACGAATTTCAGCATGGCGCCGAGCTTGCCGGAGGGATGCAGCACGCCGAAGTCAAGCGCGGAGAAGCCGCGTCCTTCAAGCAGGGCCACGGCGAGGGCGTCGCCGAGCGCGAGTTGCATCAGCGACGAAGTGGTCGGCGCAAGGTTGTGCGGGCATGCTTCGCGCGCTTTCGGCAGCGTCAGCGCGACATCGGACGCCGCGCCAAGTGTCGAATCGGCTTCCGAGGTGATGCCGATCAGGCCGATGCGGAAGCGCCGCGAGTAATTGATGAGATTCTTCAGCTCGGCGGTCTCGCCCGACCAAGACAGGGCGATGATGACATCGTCGGCGGTGATCATGCCGAGGTCGCCGTGGCTTGCCTCGGCGGCATGGACGAAGAAGGCGGGAGTACCGGTGGAGGCGAGGGTCGCCGCGATCTTGCGTCCGATATGGCCGGACTTGCCGAGCCCGGTGACGATGACGCGCCCTTTGGCGTTGCGGATCAGTTCGGTGGCGGCGACGAACGGCGCGCCGAGACCATTCTGCAGGGCGTCGGTCAGGGCGGTGATGCCACCGGCCTCGGTGTCGAGGGTGCGCAGCGCAGAGGCGATCGCCGGGGGTGTTTCAACCGGCGCGGACGGGGTCGCTGTCCGCGTTTTCGTAGGAGCCATATCGTGCAGCTTTCAGGGGCTTCGGCGCCATTGAAGGCAGCCTACCGTTGGGGCTTTCCCTTAGCACGTTCAATCACATAAGGCGAAGCGGCCGGACCGCCCTCAACCGCTCATTAACCATAATTGTTTTAACTCGATTAACCCTGTGCGCTCCGCGCCGGGAGCGGCGGGCTTGCCGCAAGCATTTCAGTTTGCTGCGGTTTTTGGTCTGGCCGGAAAGGGTGGTTGAGAGTGTCGTCTGGGCGAAAGCCCCTCCGGTCGCAAATCCGCGGCCGCCGCGCGCTGCCTGCGCGCGCGCGGGCGGTGTGCGCTGCCGGCTGCTTTGCGCTGATCGCCTCTCCCGCGTTCGCGCAGTCGCTCACCGATATGCTCAATCCCTCGCGCGGCGGCTTCGCCCCTCCCGACCAGTCGGCCCTGCGCCGGACGGCATCCAATACTCCGGCGGACACCAATGTGACCGCCGATATGGCGGACCGCCGAAGCCAGACGCCGTTGCGGGGCGCCACTGCGCCATCTCGGATCGGGCAGATCCCGACCTACGACGTACCGGCGGCATCTGGCGCCTCCGTGTCAGGCTACGATTCGCTCAACCGCAAACGCATCAAGCCGAAATCCTATCCCGGCGCGCCGAAGCCGAAATTCGTTGGCCCCGGCAATTCGCCGATCCCGCCCGACACGCCGCTGCGCGGCACGCGCCGCCCTCCGGTGTCCGCGTCGGTCGCGGGGATTGCGAGCGGCCAGCCGCCGCGCCGCCCGCTGAAAGTGGACGACGATCCGTTCGGCAATGTCGGCATCCGCACCGGCGCGTTCCTCACCAAGGCGGCGGTCGAGGTCATGGGCGGCTACGACACCAATCCCGGACGGCTCGATATGCCGAAAGCGTCGCCGTTCTGGATGATCTCGCCGGAACTGCTGATCGCCTCGCAGTGGAGCCGCCATTCGCTGGTGGCCGATCTGCGCGGTTCGTTCACCGGCTACAGCACTACATTTCCGTCGGACAACGGCGTCTCGCCGATCCCGACCAACATCGATCGCCCCGACTTCACCGGCAAGATCGCCGGCCGCATCGATGTGACGCGTGACACCCGGATCAATTCCGAACTGCGGCTGCGCATCGCGACCGACAACCCCGGCAGTCCGAATATCCAGGTGGGCCTCGCCAAATATCCGCTTGCGTTCACCACCGGCGGCACCGCCGGCGTCGAACACGATTTCAACCGCCTGCAGGTGTCGCTCGCCGCCACCGCCGACCACACCACCTATCAGTATTCGCATCTCACCGACGGGACCGTGGCGTCCAACTCGGACCGAAACTTCGACCAGTACGGCGGCATCGCACGCGCGAGCTACGACCTGATGCCGGGATTGAAGCCGTTCGTCGAGGTCGAGGCCGACACCCGCGTGCATCAAACCGATGTCGATCGCTCAGGCTATCGGCGCAATTCCACCGGCGGTTACGCCAAGGCCGGCACCACATTCGAACTGACGCGGCTTTTGACCGGTGAACTCGCCGCCGGCTACTCCATGCGCAGTTATAAAGATCCGCGCCTGAACCGTCTCGAGGGCCTGCTCACCAGCGCCTCGCTGGTGTGGAGCGCAACCGGGCTCACCACCCTGCGCCTCAACGCGACATCGTCCATCGATGAAACCACGCTGCCCGGCGTGTCCGGCGCGCTGTCGCGCGACTATTCGGTGACGGTGGAGCACGCTTTCCGCCGCTGGCTGATCGCCACCGGCAGCGCCGGCTTCGGCACGACCAACTATGACGAGGCGCGCTCCGACAAGCGTTATTTCGCGCAGGCCAACCTTGTCTACAAGCTGAGCCGCACCCTGCATATCAAGGGCAGCATTCGCCACGACTGGCTGGAAAGCTCGGTCCCCGGCGCCAACTCGCGCGCAACCGTCGTCATGCTCGGCATCCGCGTCCAGCGCTAGGGCGCGTGCTACTCGTTGAAGGCGGATGCGTTGGGCCGCCAGGTCAGCAGCCGGTTCTCGACCATGGTCAGGAGCCATTCCGCCAGCAGTGCGATCGCGGCGACGACGATCATCGCGGCGAACACGCCATTGGCATCGAACGAGCCCTGGGCCGTCGCGATCAGCAGGCCCATGCCCTCGCGCGCGCCGAGGAATTCGCCGACGATGGCGGCGACCAGCGCGAAGCCGAACGACACATGCAGGCTGGCGAGAATCCACGACATCGCGGACGGCAGGATCACCGAACGCGTGACCTGCCAGTTGCTGGCGCCGAGGATGCGTGCGTTGGCGATCAGGTTCTTGTCGGCCTCGCGGACGCCCTGAAAGGCGTTGGCGAACACCACGAAGAACACCATCACCACGGCGAGCGCGATTTTCGACGGTGCGCCGAGCCCCAGCGTCACGATGAAGATCGACCCGAGCACGATGCGCGGGATCGAGTTCGCGATCTTGATGTAGATCGAGAACACGTCGGCGAGGAGCTGATTGCGGCCGAGCGCGATGCCGCACAGGATGCCGAGAATCGAGCCGATCAGGAATCCGGCGATGGCTTCGTAGATCGTGACCCAGATCTGCCACCACAGCGGACCGATGGCGGTGCCGTTGCGGCTCCAGTCGAGCAGCTTGACGACGATCGCGCTGGGCTGCCCGAAGAAAAACGGATCGAGCCAGTGCAGGCGGACGCCGCCTTCCCATCCGCCGACGATGACGACGAGAACAAGAAGCCGCAGCGACAGGATGAGACGGTTGTAACGGCGTTGCCGCTCGACCATCGGCTCCAGCTTGGCGTTGCGTTCGAGCGTGCCGCTATCGACGCTGGTACTGGTCATGGCTCAATGTCCTGCCCGGGCGCGCAGCACTTCCTCGCGCAGGTCGTCGGAGATGCGGCGGGCGATCGAGATGAAGCGTTCGTCATAGCGCAGGGTGGCGACGTCGCGGGGGCGGGGGAGGTCGATGGTGTGCACCGACTTGACCCGGGCCGGGCGAGTGGTCAGCACCGCGACGCGATCGGCGAGCAGGATCGCCTCGTCGAGATCGTGGGTGACGAACAGCACCGCCGCCTTGGCCTGCGTCCACAGTTGCAGCAGTTCCTCCTGCATCAGCTCGCGGGTCTGGACGTCGAGCGCGGAGAACGGCTCGTCCATCAGGAGCACCTGCGGCTTGTTGATGAAGGTCTGCGCCAGCGCCACGCGCTTGCGCATGCCGCCGGAGAGCTGGTGGGGATAGTGGTCCTCGAAACCCTTGAGGCCGACGCGCGAGATCCAGTCGCGCGCCTCGGTTTCCGCCTTCCGCGTCGGCGTGCCGCGAAACTCCGGCCCCGCCATCACGTTGGCGAGCACGCTGCGCCAGGGAAACACCGCGTCCTGCTGGAACACGAAGCCGACCCGGCGATCGGGGCCGGTGACTGGATGGTCGAACAGCGTCACCGTGCCGGCCTGCGGCCGCGCGAGGCCGGAGATCAGCCCGAGCGTGGTGGACTTGCCGCAGCCGGTCGGCCCGACGATGGCGCAGAATTCGCCGGGCGCGATGGTGAGCGAAAAATCCTCCAGCGCCGACAGCACGTCGCCGGACGGCGTCACGAAACGCCGCGCCACGTCGTGAAGCGCGATAGCCGATGGTGCGGCCATGCCCGGGTCCGTGCTCATGTCCATGGCGCTGTGCCTGTCAGTGCGTTGCGTTGGCCTTGACCACGAATTCGGTGGTGTAGGTCTTCGACAGGTCGATGGTCTTGCCCTGCACGTGGGGGCTGAAGCTCTTCAGCACGTTGAGCACCGATTCCGGCGCGCCCTTCGGCATCATGCCGTCCGGCGAATACTGCGAGCGGCCCTGCGTCAGGCCCTGCACGTACAGCGTCTTGTCGCCGGCGTAGTAGTCCTTCGGCATCTTGTCGGCGATTTCCTCGGGGGTGTGCGAATGCATCCACTTCAGCGTCTTGACGAAGGCGTTAACGATCTTCTGCGCCGTCTCCTTGTTCTGCTCCATCCAGCCGCGCTCCATGTAGAGGCAGGCGGCGGGATAGTCGCCGCCCAGCGCCGCGCGGGTCGAATCCGGCGTGCGCAGGTCGATCGCGACCTTGGCGAGCTTGCGCGACAGCGCGCGGGCCACAGTCGGCTCGGTGGTCATGCCGGACACGATCTTGCCCTGCTGGATCGCGGCGAGGAACGTGTCGCCGGCGCCGACCGGCACCAGCGTGTAGTCCTGGTTCTTGAGGCCGGCGTGCGAGGCAAGCGCGCGGGTCAGGAAGTCGGTCGCCGAGCCCAGCCCGGTGACGCCGAGCGCCTGGCCCTTCCACTGCGACGGCTTGCCGTATTTGTCGGCGACATCCGCCTTCACCAGCACCACTTCGCCCGGCGCGATGCCGAACTGCACCACGTTGGTGATGAACTTGCCCTTCGACTGCAGGTCGATAGTGTGATCGTAGAAGCCGACGACGCCGACCACCTCGCGCGCCAGCAGCGCGGTCGCCGCCTGCGAGCCCGAGGTCGAATTGAAGAGCTGCACGTCGAGCCCCTGCTCCTTGAAGTAACCGAGCTGCTCGGTGAGTTTGGCGGGCAGATAGATCTGCTTGTCGATGCCGCCGACCATGATCTTCACCGTGGTCTGGGCGCGGGCCGGCGCCGGCGCAAACGCGGCGAACGGCAGGGCGGCGAGCAGCGTGGCGATCGCGGCGCGGGCGAGGGAGCGACGGGTGAGGGAATGGCGACCGGAAGAACGGCGAGCGGGCTGTGCGGCGAGCGGGCGTGTCATCGATGTCATGGGCCTGTGTCCTGAGCGTATCCTGTTGCTCCGCTTCCCCGGCTTGGGTGCCGGGGTTGAAGTGCGGCGTCCTGTCGCAGGAGGCACCCTGAGACCGTCAGGAGTCAATGCCCCTTGAGTCGGATTCCGGTGTTGCGGGCTGGCTTTATTTCGTTGCCGCGCTGCGAGAATGCGCGCGGCGGCATGTCGTCGGCGATGGCGAAGGGTCTTTTGCTCTTCCGTCGTGAAGAGAAGACGCGAGCGACTGCTATCCGCTCTGGCGGGCGGAATAGCTCCGCGTCGTCCTTGCGCATGCGGGGATCGGGACTCCCCGAGCGTCGCCGGTTTGCCGAGAGCCCGTTTCAACCGATGAGGCGGTGTTTATGGGTCTCCGCGTTCGCGGGGACGACATCGAATGATGCTGCGTATCGCGTGCGCATCTTTCTCCATCGTCATCACCGGGCATAGCCGTTCGAAGAACGGCGTCGCTTCCGCTCGCCTATGTCCCGGTGATCCCGCTTAGGCGGGCACCATGCGTCCCTGATCGGGATGCCCGGGATAAACCCGGCCATGACATCACAGAGCAAAGCCTCGCGCGTCACGTTTCCATCTTCGATTGTCAAACAGCGCGCGCGTTCTGAAAATCATCGCGCGAAAAAAAATCACGCATGCCGCCACGCCGCACGCCGAAGCGTCCTCGCGGCGCGGACGCCCGAGGCTTGTCCCGAAAACATCTCCCCGGCGCGTGAGGGGAGACGGAGCGCCGCAAGGCGCAAATGTTTTGTTTCGCTTTCCCGTGCGAAGGGGAAAGCGCGTCGCCTTGCGGCGCTCCATCGCGGCGATTTGGGGCGAGGGGACCGTGCTTCCGGGACAGGACGGGCGCCGTAGCGTCCCCGATCCGGCGGGCTTTCGTCCGCCTTCGTCCTGGCCTCGTCCAGCCGTCACAGCGGCAGAGCCACGTAGTTGGCCCGGACGGTGACCCCAGGCCTCCCGGGTGCGGCGGGTGCGAAACCGCCGCGCGCAGGCGCCGCCACCTCATCCCGCCTCGCGAACGCCTCCGGAGACGTCCCCTCGCGGAGGAGGTGATAGGAATATAATCATAGTAAGATAATTGTCAACTCGTAAAACCCCGCTGCAAAAATACTACTCCACGCACCTCAATCGGGTCGGATAGGCTGATGCATATCCGACCCCCCTCCGATGAGGCAAAATGCCTACTCGCAGCCTTTTAGTTTTGATTTTTTGTTTTATTGCTCCGCTCGCCTACGCAGAGTCCAAATGGACGGCAGAAGATTTGGGTAAGGTGACAGAAGCCGCGATGCTTGCTGCGCGCGATCAATCCAGAGTACGCGCATCCGATTTGCTCAATCTCGCCAATGCTCTGATCAAGTCGGGGACAAAGATCAGGGCTCAGGAAGTTCTGGAAGCAGCAGCGGTCAGCCTTACTCCAAATGACTACTCAAATGTGCGCGCCGAGATTGCCGGAAAACTGGCGATGCTGGGCGTTTCGGCTCCGGCCAGGGCGCTGGTCTCAAGTGAGAAATCGCCGTTTACGAAGATGATGCTGCTCGGAAAATTCGGCGCCGGACGGACACAGGCGGGAAGCCTTGAGGAGGCCCTTGAAGCCGCGCGCGATATTGCTTCGCTGTCTGCCTCAACGGCCGCGCCAGCTTCGGTCGTTTCCGAAGCATCAACGCGCGCGCTTGCCGAAATCAGCGTTGCTATTGGAACTAAAGGTCATGTCAGAGAAGCACTTCAACTTTTGAGGGACGTCTCGAATAGTCCGGCGAAGGTGAGAGCCTTGTCGCAGATCGCCACGGTTTCATGCACATCAAAGGACGGCAACAGTCGCGAAGCTCTGGAGCAAACGACGAGTTCGGCGCGATTGGCTCTCGAGGCGACGAACAAGGAATTTGAAAAAGTAGACATTGTCGCGCTCGCGGGAGAGGCAGTTGCTGCTTGCAGTGGGGCGGATCGAGCGCATCAGTTTGTTGCCGAAGCGACTGGACCAAATTTTGAATACCGCGTGCTTGGTGTTATTGCCGACCATTTGACAGAAAGGGGCGAGGTCGCTCTCGCGCTGTCCTTGCTTCCCAAGCCCGGAACAACAAATGTTGAAAGTCTGTTCGTTGCAGCGAAGCGGCTATTGAAGCTGGGAGAGCGAGCGCGGGCGGTTGCCGTGGCGCGACAGGCTGCGCGCCTTGCGCTTCAAGGAGTGCCATCGTCCGAACGCAGGCCTGGTTGGTATCACGACTACACAGGCAAGCTCGGCCAAATTTCAGCAACACTGATTCAACTTGGCGCCTATGACGACGCGATTGCTGTGATTCAGCCCATGGACCCCAGCAATCGCGTGCAATACTACGCGCGTGCCCTATTGGCGGCTGCGCAAGAGCCTAATTCGCCGGAGGTCAGACGGCTATTTCCAGTAACGATGGAAGCGTTCCGGATCAAACCGATGATACATGCGCTTCATCTCCGGCAGCTGTCCGATTTGGCGGAGGCGCTTGCCGTCGATGGTTATCGCGATTTCGCAATCAAGGCGGTTCAAGAGTTCCAAGATCAACTGGGCAAATCGCCGTCGGCTGACCAAGTTCGTCAAAGGATTTCACTCTCCGCAGTGATGCAGGCTGACAGCGGTGATATTGACGGCGCAATCCTTGCCGCCGAGAACGCCGGCCCTATGGTTGGCCGGCCGACCGATGCGCAGTTGGCTGCGTTGGCTGTGATGATGGCTGGCGGGCAAACGACGCCTGCCAAATTTGAGGATATCAAGCGACAAGCAATTGAAAGATGGCCAGCGGCCGCGGGGTCGAAAGCAGACGTACTTTCCGCAATCGTGGTGCATCTGGCCAGGAAAGGTAATTTCTCCGGGGCCCTCCAGGCATTTGATATCCTCGATAGTGAACCCGATGATGCCATCAAGGGCATCCATGACAGTGCAGCCGAAGTGCTTGCTAGGGAGCAAGAGAAGCAGGGCGACCTGCGAGGCGCATATACGACGGCGCTGCATATTCGCCAGCCGATCGTTCGCTCACCCATACTGGTAAGCTTGGCGGGTATAGCGCCACGCCAATAGTGCTCGCCGCAGTGGGATCAGATACAGATATTTTTGCCCCCCCCCGTGCTAGCCGTTTGAACAACGGCGCCGCTTCCGCTCGCTTATGTCCCGGTGATCCACGTCTTGTTCTCAAGCGTCTTGTTCGCAACAAAAGACGTGGATGGCCGGGATAAACCCGGCCATGACGGCGCAGGCATAGCCGCGCACGTTCTCCATCTTCGATAGCCAAACAGTGTGCGCGAGCGTTCAAATCGCCGTTGCGAAATTATTTCAACAATCATTGAAATAACGCTTGCGCTCCGGTCAATACTTCCATAATCATTGAAATATGAAAAAGCCCCGGATTCTCGCGGCGATGGCCGCGCTGTCGCAGGAAAACCGCCTCGATGCCTATCGCCTGCTGGTGCAGGCCGGGCCGGACGGGAAGGCGGCCGGCGATATCGCCGCAGCGCTCGGCCTGCCGCCCAACACGCTCACCTTCCATCTCGATCGCCTGCGCGAAGCCGGCCTCGTCACCGTGCGCCGCGACGGCCGCTCGATGATCTACGCGGCGCAGTTCGACACCATGAACGGGCTGATCGCCTATCTCACCGAAAATTGCTGCGGCGGAGCGCAGGTGTGCGCCCCCGCCGTGGCGTGCAAGCCGGCGCGCGGCAAGCGCGACAAGGTTCCTGCCTGACAAGGAGAGTTGTCATGAAGCGTCTGCATGTTCACGTCGCCGTTTCCGATCTGCCCCGGTCGATCGGCTTCTATTCCGCGCTGTTCGCGGCGCAGCCCTCGGTGGTGAAGCCGGACTACGCGAAGTGGATGCTCGACGATCCGCGCGTCAATTTCGCGATCTCCACGCGCGGCCGCGAACCGGGTCTCGATCATCTCGGCATCCAGGTCGAAAATCCGGGCGAACTGAACGAGGTCTATGCCCGCCTGCGCGAGGCCGGCGGCACTATCATCGAGCAGGGCCAGACCGCGTGCTGCTACGCCAAATCCGAGAAGTCGTGGATCGACGATCCGGCGGGGATTTCGTGGGAGACGTTCCTGACCACGGGCGAAAGCACGAACTACGGCGACGGCACCGGCGAGCGCGTGGCGCGGGTCGCGCATGAGGCGGAGAGCGCGTGCGCGGTCCCCGATGCCAAGCCTGCCGCCGCGACGTCGGCGTGTTGCCCGTAAGGAGCGCGATCGATGTCCGATCACATCTATAACGTGCTGTTTCTGTGCACCGGCAATTCGGCGCGCTCCATCCTCGCTGAATCGATCCTGCGCAAGGATGGCGCCGGACGTTTCCGTTCGTTCTCGGCCGGCAGCGAGCCGAAAGGACAGGTCAATCCCTTCGCGCTCAGGGTTCTCGCCAACGCCGGCTATCCGACCGATGGATTGCGTTCGAAAAGCTGGCTCGAGTTCGCCGCGGCCGACGCGCCGGTGATGGATTTCGTCTTCACCGTCTGCGACAACGCCGCGGGCGAGGCCTGCCCGATCTGGCCGGGACAGCCGATGACCGCGCATTGGGGCATCGCCGATCCGGCCGACGCCACCGGCACCGATCTGGAGAAGGAAGCCGCGTTCGTCACCGCCTTCCGGCTTTTGCGAAACCGCATCGCGCCGTTCGTCAGCCTGCCGCTGGCCGGCATCGACAAGCTGTCGCTGGGCACCAAGCTGCGCGAAATCGGCCGCGGCGAGGGCGCGACGTTGCCGCCCAAAAGCGTGGCGTGATGGGTGCGTTCGAGCGCTATCTGTCGCTGTGGGTGGCGCTGTGCATCGTCATCGGCATCGCTCTCGGGCATGTCATGCCGTCCGCGTTCGCGGCGGTCGCGACGCTTGAAATCGCGCGGGTGAATCTGCCGGTCGCCATCCTGATCTGGCTGATGATCATCCCGATGCTGCTCAAGATCGATTTTGGCGCGCTCGGCGGCGTGCGCGCGCACTGGCGCGGTATCGGCGTCACGCTGTTCGTCAACTGGGCGGTGAAGCCGTTTTCGATGGCGCTGCTCGGCACGCTGTTCATCGGCCACGTCTTCGCCTCCCTGCTGCCGGCGGCGCAGATCCCGTCCTACATCGCGGGGCTGATCCTGCTCGCGGCGGCGCCGTGCACGGCGATGGTGTTCGTGTGGTCGAACCTGTGCGAAGGCGAGCCGCATTACACTCTGAGCCAGGTGGCGCTGAACGACGTGCTGATGGTGTTCCTGTTCGCGCCGCTGGTCGGCCTGCTGCTCGGCGTCGCGTCGATCACCGTGCCGTGGGCGACGCTTCTTCTGTCGGTGCTGCTTTACATCGTGGTCCCGGTGGTGATCGCGCAGGTTGCGCGGCGCATGCTGCTGTCTAGGGGGCAGGCCGCGTTCGACCGGGCGTTGAGATGGCTTCAGCCGATCTCGCTCGCGGCGCTGCTCGCCACGCTTGTCCTGCTGTTCGGTTTTCAGGGCGACCAGATTCTCGCGCAGCCTCTGGTCATCGCACTGCTCGCGGTGCCGATCCTGATTCAGGTCTATCTCAACGCGGGGATCGCCTACCTGCTCAGCCGCAAGCTCGGCGTCGCCTGGTGCGTCGCCGCGCCCGCCGCGCTGATCGGCGCCAGCAACTTCTTTGAGTTGGCGGTGGCCGCCGCCATCAGCCTGTTCGGTCTCAATTCCGGCGCGGCGCTGGCCACGGTGGTCGGCGTGCTGGTCGAAGTGCCGGTGATGCTGTCGGTGGTCCGGCTCGTGAAAATCACGCGCGGATGGTACGAGGCCGGCGCGCGGTCTTCCGCGGGGAACGCCCCGGCGCGCCCGTAGAGCCGGGCCGCGAACCGATCCGTCCCTCGCGCGTTACCTGTCGCATGCGCCGGGTGACAACCGGCCGCAACGGGGACGATGGACGCAGCTTCTTTTGCCGGTTTCTGGCTGCGGCACCAACGCATCGGTACGCGTTTTGTCTAACCTGTTCCCGGCGTGTGCGCCGCTCCGGTATTCGAGCGCGCCACTCACGCGATGTGTCAGCCTGAAACATCTTTTTCATTGATGCGTCTGTGCGCGCGAAACTGTCGCGGCGCGTGTGCATTGGTCTTACTACATCCCGCAACAATGGAGGTTCCGATGGGTCATCCACCGACCGCCCTTGTCGTCGAGGACGATGTGCGCCAGCGCGCGCTGGTCAGCGTGCTGCTGGAGGAAAGCGATCTGCGCGTGGTCCAGTGCGAGACCGCGGAGGCGGCGCTCGAAGCGCTCGACCGCATCGGCGTACATCTGGCGATGATCTTCACCGAGGTTGAACTCGCCGGCGACATCGACGGCATCGAACTCGCGCATCAGGCGCGTGAGCGTTTTCCCGATCTGCGCATCGTCGTCACGTCGGGCGCGCCGCGCGTGCGCCGCCTGCCCGACGGCACGACATTCATGGTCAAGCCGTGGGTGCCGCTCGACGTGCTGCGCGAGGTGCAGCAGGCGATGCGGCATTGAGCGCTCTCATGCTCGTGATTGCCGGGCTTGACCCGGCAATCCATCTTTTTGAAAAGGATGGATGCGCGGGTCGAGCCCGCGCATGACACAATGAGAGTGACGCCTGCTTTGGCATTCTCTTTCAAAAGAGAGAAGAGTTCGCCTACTTCAGATACTTCTTCATTTCCTCGCGCAGGCCGTCGCGCAGGTCATCGCGGTCCATGGCGTAGGCGATGTTGGCGGCGAGGAAACCGGCCTTCGAGCCGCAGTCGTAGCTCTTGCCCTTGAATTTGAAGCCGTAGAACGGCTGCGTCCTGGCAAGGCCGAGCATCGCGTCGGTGAGCTGGATTTCGCCGCCCGCGCCGCGTTCCTGCGTTTCCAGCACCTTGAAGATTTCCGGCTGCAGGATGTAGCGCCCGGTGATCGACAGGTTCGAGGGCGCGGCTTCCTTTTTCGGCTTCTCCACCATGCCGTCGAGTTCGAACAGGTCGCCCTTGGCCTTGCCGACGCCGACCACGCCGTACATGTGGACCTGGTCCATCGGCACTTCTTCCACTGCGATGATGTTGGCCTTCTGAGCGCCCGCGGCGTTCGCGGCGTCGATCATCTGCTTCAGGCCGCTCGGCTTGTTCTTCACCAGCACGTCCGGCAGCAGCACCGCGAACGGCTCGTCGCCGACGATGTCGCGCGCGCACCACACCGCGTGGCCGAGGCCGAGCGGAGCCTGCTGGCGGGTGAACGAGGTTGCGCCGGCTTCAGGCTGGTCGCGCTCGAGGATGTCCATTTCCTTGAGCTTGTTGCGCTCTTTCAGCGTGTCTTCCAGCTCATAGGGGCGGTCGAAGTGATCCTCGATCACGCCCTTGTTGCGGCCGGTGACGAACACCAGGTGCTCGATCCCGGCTTCCAGCGCCTCGTCCACCACGTGCTGGATCAGCGGGCGATCGACCACGGTGAGCATCTCTTTCGGCATCGCCTTGGTGGCGGGCAGGAAGCGGGTGCCGAGACCGGCGACGGGGAACACAGCTTTGCGGATTTTCATGAGGCTCTGGGGCTTGGTTGTCGGGAGTGATGAAAAAGGTGGGCGGCCGTTAAACTTTTCGGGAACAGCAATGGTTCCCTCGTATCCTGTTTGCAGCCGGGAACAAAGGCGGATGTATGATCGCGGTTTGCTGAGTTTGTCTGATCCATCGTGGCCGGACTTGTTCCGGCAATCCATCTCGTTCGAGAAGGATGGATGCCCGGATCAAGTCCGGGCATGACACCGTAGAAGATGCGGCCCCTCCTTCCCCTCTCCCCTTGTGGGAGAGGGGAAGAGAAAGCGGCCTGCCCGCAGGGAAGAACCTGACTAGCCTCCCGCAAGGGGAACACCGCCTGCGCCATTCGGTCGCCAAAAAAAGCCGGCCTGTTAAGCTCATCGAAACCCTAAACAGGCCTCCTAACGGCTCGGGGTTTTGTTGCGTACAGGGTTAAGGGTTCTCATGCGTATGTCGGGGATGATCGGTGGCCGGGTCAGCCAGGCCGCGGCGGTGACAATGCTGGGCGCGATGGCGCTGTCGGTGTCGGCCTGTGCGCAGAGTTCCTCCGGCGGCGGCCCGGTGATGTCGTCGCGCGCCGAATACACCGGCGCGATTCCCCAGCCTGCCGCCCGTCCCGCGCCCGCCGCGCCGAAGCGCCGCGTCGCGCAACTGGGTTCCGCCCGGGAGTGGAGCGGCGAGGACGGCGCCTCCGGCCATCCGCTGATGACCGCGCAGGCGATCCGCTCCGCCGCCAACGATTTCGACAACTGCGTCGCGCGGATGTGGCCCGCCGCGGCGCATCGCGGCGTGACCCAGGCGAATTTCCGCCGCTTCACCGCCGGGCTGACGCCCGACCTCAAGATCATGGATTTCATCGACGCCCAGCCCGAGTTCACCAAGGCGGTGTGGGACTATCTCGACATCCTCGTGAACGACACCCGCATCGCCAAGGGCCGCGAGGTGCTGGCGAAGTACAAGCCGCAGTTCGACGCGGTGGAGCGTGCCTATGGCGTCGATCGCTACATCATCGCCGCGATCTGGGGCATCGAGTCGAACTACTCGACGCAGGGCGGCGACCGCCCGGTGCTGCGCTCGACCGCGACGCTCGCCTGCGTCGGCCGCCGCCAGAAATATTTCAAGGACGAATTCCTCGCCGCGCTGGACATCCTCAACCGGGGCGACCTGACGCCGGATGAAATGGTCGGCTCGTGGGCCGGCGCGTTCGGCCCGACCCAGTTCATGCCGACGGCGTTCAAGCGCTACGCGGTCGATTTCGACGGCGATGGCCGCCGCGATGCAGTCGGCAACGTTGCCGATCTCATCGCCTCCACCGCCAACAAGCTGAAGAAGGACGGCTGGCAGCACGGCGAGACCTGGGGCTACGAAGTCGCGGTGCCGCAGGGCTTCAACTACATGCTGGCGGACCGCGCCAGAACCTACACCCTGGCGCAGTGGCAGCATCTCGGCGTCCGCCGTCCCGAGGGCAAGGCGTTTCCGCGGCCCTCCGACAAGGCCTTCCTGCTCGCACCGGCCGGGGCCGATGGTCCAGGCTTCCTGATGCTTGCGAATTTCCGCGCCATCCTGCGCTACAACCCGGCGGAGTCCTACGCCCTCGCCATTGGCCATTTCGCTGACCGCCTGCGCGGCGGCGCGCCGTTCGTACAGTCGTGGCCGCGGCAGGAGCGGGTGCTGTCCCGCGCCGAACGGCTGGAACTGCAGCAGATCCTGGCGCGGCGGGGTTTCTATCGCGGCGAGGCCGACGGCCGGCTTGGCGGCGAAACCCGCAAGGCGCTGCGCTCGTTCCAGGCTTCGATCGGCGCTCCGGCGGACGGCTTTGCCTCGTCCAGCGCGCTGCAGCAGTTGCGCGGGCGCTGAGCTTTCCGAAGGCTGCATGACCTGTTCGCCTCTTCCCCACCGGGGAGGGGAAAAATTCCATGGTGGGTATCCGGTCGCCTTCACCGCCCTTGACGGCGGCCGGGCGAAGCCTGCTTATGGCGCGCGATTTGCCCCTTTCGGGCCTGAATCTGCTATTATTTTACCTCGGTACTTTCACCGATTGTGACCTCCATGCGCAGCCGCAGCCTTTTGCGACGTATCCTGACCGAGAGCGGCCCGCTGATCGCGCTGGCCGTGGCCGCCGTCATGACTTTCGGCATCGTCGCCCCGGCCTCGGCGCAGTTCTTCCTGTTCGGCGGCCCGCCCCAGCAACGGCCACTGCGCGGCCCGCCGCCGCAGCATCGCGGGTTCTTCTCGCCGTTCGGCGACATGTTTCCGGGGCGTGCGCCGCCGGAGCGGGAAGCGCCGCGCGCCGTCGACTATTCCCACGCGCCACCGCCGGCCAAGCGCGAGCAGCCGGCGGAGCGCAACGTGCTGGTGCTCGGCGACGCGATGGCCGACTGGCTGGCCTATGGCCTCGAGGACGCGCTGTCGGAAACGCCGGAGCTCGGCGTGATCCGCAAGCACAAGACGGTTTCCGGCCTCATCAAATATCAGCCCAAGGGCGAGCCGTCCGATTGGGCGGCGGCCGCGAAGGATATTCTCGCGCACGAGAAGCCCGACGTCATCGTGGTGATGCTCGGCCTGCATGATCGCACCTCGATCCGCGAGGAGCCGAAGAAGGACGACAAGGCCGAGAAGAAGGGCGCCAAAAACGACGCCAGGAAGGACGGCAAGGCGGCGTCAAAGAAGGACGCCAGGAAAGACGAGAAGGACAAGCAGGACGAGGCCAAGGACGGCAAGGCTGCTGCTGACAATGAGAAGGCGGACGCCGCGCAGGATACCGACAAGTCCGCCGATGCTGCCTCCGACGAAGATCCCGACCTTGCGATTGCCGCGCCGGAAAAGAGCCGCCGCGCCCCCGATGGCATCGCGGATTTTCGCGATGAGCGCTGGACCGAACTCTATGCGCGCAAGATCGAGGAAATGGTCACGGTCCTCAAGAGCAAGCATGTGCCGATCCTGTGGGTCGGCCTGCCAGCGGTGCGCGGCACCAAGTCCACCTCCGACATGCTGTTCCTCGACTCGCTCTATCGCGATGTCGCCGGCAAGACCGGCATCACCTATGTGGATGTCTGGGACGGCTTCGTCGATGACAACGGCCGCTTCCTGACCCAGGGTCCTGACTTCGAGGGCCAGATTCGCCGTCTGCGTTCGGCGGATGGCGTGTTCTTCACCAAGGCCGGCGCGCGCAAGCTTGCGCACTATGTCGAGCGCGAAATCCGCCGCGTGATGTCGGCGCGCCTGTCGCCGCTGGCGATGCCGACCGACGAGCCGCCGGCGGAAACCAAGCCGGGCACCGCCGGTCCGCGCCCGCTCTACGGCCCGGTGCTGCCGCTGGTGGCGTCCCAGGTCCGCTCCGACGAACTGCTCGGCGGCAATGGCACGCGTCCGGCCGCTGTCGATGCGCTGGCCGCGCGCACCATGGTCAAGGGCGAGGCCCTCGCTCCGCCCGCGGGCCGCGCGGATGATTTCGCCTGGCCTCGCCGCGATGTCGGCCTTCAGGAAGCGCCTGCGGGCGATCCCACGGTGGTCAACCTGAAATCGGACGAGCCGTCCGATACGCCCAAGGTGAAGCGCAAGATGCCGGCAAGCTCCGGCTTCATCGAGGCGGAGGACCGGCCGCGTCCACCGCCGCGCTCGCGCAACCGGGGCTACGACGACGCCCCGCCGCGACCGCCGGCCTTCGCGGGACCGGGCGCGTTCTTCCGCAGCCTGTTCGGGCAGTAGCCGTTTCTCTGAAGATCGATCAGGCGCGCTTGCTGCGCCGGTTGTAGGGCGAGCGATTGGTCGGTCGCAGCGAAATGCCCTCGCGTTGCGCCTTGCTGCGAATGGCGGCGATCGGTCGGCGCAGCTTGAGGCTGAGCACGCCGGTCGGTGTGTTGGCCTTCGCAAGACTCTTCAGGCTTTTCACTTCGTCATCGCTCCACGGCAGGCCCGAGCGTTGCTTGTATTTCGGATTGGCCTTGCGCGGCCCTTTCTTGCCGATCGGTGAACCACGGCGTTTCCACGATGCATTCGCTGCCATTGTCGTCCTCCATTGTGTCGCTGAGGAATCAACGGAGGTTTAGCCTGTGGGTTCCGTTACCCGGGATGCGCGGTGCGCTCGCGCGCAAATGGTTCCGCGCCTTCGCGCTCATTTGCAATGTCCGGTTCCGGAACGTCGCCGCGCCTTCGTGGTTATCCGTGCTCTCATTGATGAGTTGGAGGACGATATGAAAATTCGTACAGCGATCACGGCTGCTGCTCTTGTCCTGGCGCCGGGCATGGCCTTCGCGCAGAGCACGACGGCGGCTGGCGCAGCGAATGGCGCGGCAGCCGGCAGCTCGGTGGCCGGCCCCGTCGGCGCGGTAGTCGGCGGCACGGTGGGTGCTGCGGTTGGCGCGGCGGTGGAAATTCCGAATGCGGTGCTCAACTCAGTGCGCGACGCGCCCGGCCCGTCGGTGGTGGTGCGTGAGGAAGTTGCGGTGGGCCGTCCGCTGCCTGAGCGCGTGGTGCTGCGTCCGATCCAGCGTTATCCCGAATATCGTTATGCCGTGGTCAACGAGCGGCATGTGATTGTCGAGCCGCGCACGCGTCGCGTGGTCAAGATCATCGACTGACGCCAGCGTCTCAACGGTTGATATCGAAGAAGCTCCGCCGAACCATCGGCGGGGCTTTTTCTTCTTCCTCGCCCGCTCCCACATCAGAGCGTTTACGCTCGTCTTCGACGAGCTATGAGGAGAGGGGACGAGGCAATCGGATCCAGCGCGTTGATCGAATCAAAAAGGCCGGGCGATTGCCCGGCCTTTTGAAGATCAGAAAAGCGATCGCCTAGCGCGGCAGAGTGGTCGCGCCCATCAGGAACTGGTCGATCGACGCCGCGCACTGGCGGCCTTCGCGGATCGCCCACACCACCAGTGACTGGCCGCGGCGCATGTCGCCGGACGAGAACACCTTGGCCACCGAGGTCTGGTAGTTCGTGGTCGCAGCGCGCACGTTGCCGCGCTGGTCGAGATCGACGCCGAGCGTCTTGAGCAGGCCCTCGTGCACCGGATGCACGAAGCCCATCGCCAGCAGCACCAGCTCGGCCTTGAGTTCGAATTCGGTGCCGGGGATCGGCTGGAACTTGGCATCGACCTGCGCGCAGCGCAGGCCGGCGACCTTGCCGTCCTTGCCTTCGAACTTCTGGGTCACCACGGCGTATTCGCGCTTGGCGCCTTCAGCCTGGCTCGACGAGATGCGCAGGCGCAGCGGCCAGTTCGGCCAGGTCAGCGCCTTGTTCTCGTGCTCGGGCGGCTGCGGCATGATTTCGAGTTGCGTCACCGAGGTCGCGCCCTGACGGATCGAGGTGCCGATGCAGTCGGAGCCGGTATCGCCGCCGCCGATCACCACGACGTCCTTGCCGGTCGCGAGAATTTCGCGCACGCCGTCCAGCGATTCCTTGCCGACGCGGCGGTTCTGCTGCGGCAGGAAATCCATCGCGAAGTGGATGCCGTCGAGGTCGCGGCCCGGGATCGGCAGGTCGCGCGGCGCTTCGGCGCCGCCGGTCAGCGCCACGGCGTCATAAGCCTTGATCAGATCCTGCGGGTTGACCGCGTCGGGCGACGAGCCGCCGACGGGCGTGTTGGTGTGGAACACCACGCCTTCCGCTTCCATCTGCTGGACGCGGCGGTCGATGATACCCTTCTCCATCTTGAAGTCGGGAATGCCATAGCGCAGCAGGCCGCCGGCCTTGGCGTGCTTCTCGAAAACATGAACCTCATGACCGGCGCGCGCGAGCTGCTGGGCGCAGGCGAGGCCGGCGGGGCCGGAGCCGACCACGGCGACCTTCTTGCCGGTCTTGTTGGCGGCGATCTCCGGCGGCAGCCAGCCATTGGCCCAGGCCCGATCGACGATCGCGCATTCGATGGTCTTGATGGTCACCGGGCTGTCGATGATGTTGAGCGTGCACGAGGCTTCGCACGGCGCCGGACAGATACGTCCGGTGAATTCCGGGAAGTTGTTGGTCGAGTGCAGGTTGCGCGAGGCTTCTTCCCAGTTACCGTTGTAGACGAGGTCGTTGAAGTCCGGGATCTGGTTGTTGACCGGGCAGCCGGGGGTGCCGGGCTGCACCGAGCCGGTGCCATGGCAATAGGGGACGCCGCAATTCATGCAGCGCGCCGCCTGGTCGCGCGTTTCCTTCTCGCTGAGCGGAATCACGAACTCGTTGAAGTTCTTCACGCGGTCCGCGACCGGCGCATATTTGCGGTCGTGACGCTCGATCTCGAGAAAACCTGTAATCTTGCCCATTAAACCCGAAGTCCCTGCCGCTTGGTCGTTTGTTGTCTCGCCCCCATCCTGAGGAGCGCTGTCGGCGCGTCTCGAAGGATAAAGGCCCGGATGGTGGCCTCATGGTTCGAGACGGCGCTCACGCGCGTCCTCACCATGAGGGTCCTGATGTCATGCCCCGATCGCGATCTGCGGCTCTGAAGCCGCCTGCGATTTGAGTTCCTTCAATGCGCGGCGATACTCCACCGGCATCACCTTGCGGAACTTGGGCAGATAGGTCTTCCAGTTCTCAAGGATGGTGGCAGCGCGCTTCGAGCCGGTCAGCTTGGCGTGGCGCGAGATCAGCACGTGCAGCCGCTCGACGTCGGCGCTCAGCAAATCGGCGAACACGTCGACACGGCCGTGCGCTTCGAGGTCGCCCTTGTGATGATAGGCCTCGGCATTGATCATCTCCTCGGAGAGGACCGGCTCGAGTTCGACCATCGCAAGGTTGCAGCGCTTGGCGAAGGTGCCGTCTTCGTCGAGGACGTAGGCCACGCCGCCCGACATGCCGGCCGCGAAGTTGCGCCCGGTCTTGCCGAGCACGACGACGATGCCGCCGGTCATGTATTCGCAGCAGTGATCACCGGCGCCTTCGACCACCGCGACGGCGCCGGAGTTGCGCACGGCGAAACGCTCGCCGGCGACGCCCTGCAGATAGGCTTCGCCTTCGATCGCGCCGTACAGCACGGTGTTGCCGACGATGATCGACTCTTCAGGCACGATGCCCGAATTGGCCGGAGGCCGGACCACGATGCGTCCGCCCGACAGGCCCTTGCCGACATAGTCGTTGCCTTCGCCTTCGAGATCGAAGGTGACGCCGCGCGCGAGCCAGGCGCCGAACGCCTGACCGGCGGTGCCCTTGAGGCTGACATGGATGGTGTCGAGCGGCAGGCCGTTGTGGCCGTAGGTCTTGGCCACGGCGCCCGACAGCATCGCGCCGGCGCTGCGGTCGGGGTTGTGGATTTCCGCGTCGATCTTCACCGGCGCGCCGCGATCGAGCGCGGCCTGCGCCTTGGCGATCAGGGTGCGGTCGAGAACCTTCTCGAGATGATGGTTCTGGGCTTCGGAGTGATAGATCTTCTGGCCCGGCTCCGCCTGCTGCTTGAAGAACAGCTTGGAGAAGTCGAGGCCCTTGGCCTTCCAGTGTGCCACGAGGCGGGTCTGGTCGAGCATCTGGCTCTGGCCGACCATCTCGTTGAAGGTGCGATAGCCCAGCGAGGCCATGATCTCGCGCACTTCCTCGGCGACGAAGAAGAAGAAGTTGATGACGTGCTCGGGCTGACCGGTAAAGCGCTTGCGCAGCACCGGGTCCTGGGTCGCGACGCCGACCGGGCAGGTGTTGAGGTGGCACTTGCGCATCATGATGCAGCCGGCCGCGATCAGCGGCGCGGTGGCGAAGCCGAATTCGTCGGCTCCGAGCAGGGCGCCGATGACGACGTCGCGTCCTGTGCGGAAACCGCCGTCGACCTGCACGGTGATGCGGCTGCGCAGGCGTTCGCGCACCAGCGTCTGGTGGGTTTCGGCGATGCCGACTTCCCACGGCGAGCCGGCATGCTTGATCGAGGTCAGCGGCGACGCACCGGTGCCGCCTTCGAAGCCGGAGATCGTCACGTGGTCGGCGCGCGCCTTGGCGACGCCGGCGGCGACGGTGCCGACGCCGATTTCGGAGACGAGCTTCACCGAGACCTGACCGTCGGGATTGACGTTCTTGAGGTCGTAGATGAGCTGCGCGAGGTCTTCGATCGAGTAGATGTCATGGTGCGGCGGCGGCGAGATCAGGCCGACGCCCGGGGTCGAGTGGCGCACCTTGGCGATGGTCGCGTCGACCTTGTGGCCGGGCAACTGTCCGCCTTCGCCGGGCTTTGCGCCCTGCGCCATCTTGATCTGCATCATGTCGGAGTTGACGAGGTATTCCGTCGTCACGCCGAACCGGCCGGAGGCGACCTGCTTGATCGCCGAGCGCATCGAATCGCCGTTCGGCATCGGCTTGAAGCGATCGGCTTCCTCGCCGCCTTCGCCGGTGTTCGACTTGCCGCCGATGCGGTTCATCGCGACCGCGAGGGTGGTGTGCGCCTCGCGCGAAATCGAACCGAACGACATCGCGCCGGTGGCGAAGCGCTTGACGATCTCCTTGGCCGGCTCGACTTCATCGAGCGGCACTGCCTTGCGCCTGTCGTCCTCGGCGCTCTTGATGCGGAACAGGCCGCGCAGCGTCAGCAGGCGTTCGGCCTGCTCGTTGAGCGTCTTGGCGAACTCACGGTAACGCTCCTGCGAATTGCCGCGCACGGCGTGCTGAAGCGCCGCGACCGATTCCGCGGTCCAGGCGTGATCTTCGCCGCGGGTGCGGAAGGCGTATTCGCCGCCGGCATCGAGGGCGTTCTTGTAAATCGGCGCGTCACCGAACGCATCGGTGTGGCGGCGCACGGTTTCCTCGGCGATCTCGACGAGGCCGACGCCTTCAATGCGGGTGTGGGTGCCGGCGAAATACTTGGCGACGAAATCGGCCTTGAGGCCGATGGCGTCGAAGATCTGCGCGCCGCAGTAGGACTGGTAGGTCGAGATGCCCATCTTGGACATGACCTTGAGCAGGCCCTTGCCGATCGCCTTGATGTAGCGCTTGACGACTTCCTTGTCGTCGAGCGCGCCGGGCAGCTTGTCCTTCATCGCGACGATGGTCTCGAACGCGAGATAGGGGTTGATCGCTTCGGCGCCGTAGCCGGCGAGGCAGGCGAAATGATGCACCTCGCGCGGCTCGCCCGATTCGACCACGAGGCCGACCGACGTGCGCAGCCCGGTGCGGATCAGGTGATGATGCACGGCGGCGCAGGCGAGCAGCGACGGGATCGGAATGCGGTCGCTGCCGGCGGCGCGGTCCGACAGGATGATGATGTTGTCGCCGCCGCGCACCGCGGCTTCGGCGCGGGCGCACAGTTCGTCGAGCACCTGTTCCATGCCCGCCGCGCCGAGACCGGCGTGGAAGGTGGTGTCCAGTGTGCACGAACGGAAATGATTGTCGGCGACCTCGGAGATCGAACGGATCTTCTCGAGATCGGCGTCGGTCAGGATAGGCTGGCGAACCTCAAGGCGCTTGGTGTTCGACATGCCTTCGAGATCGAGCAGGTTCGGGCGCGGGCCGATGATCGAGACGAGGCTCATCACCAGTTCCTCGCGGATCGGATCGATCGGCGGGTTGGTGACCTGCGCGAAGTTCTGCTTGAAATAGGTGAACAGCGGCTTGGGCCGGTCCGACAGCGCGGACAGCGGCGTGTCGGTGCCCATCGAACCGGTGGCTTCCTCGCCCATCGCCGCCATCGGCGACATCAGGATGGCGGTGTCTTCCTGGGTGTAGCCGAAGGCCTGCTGGCGATCGAGCAGCGAGATGTTGGAGCGTGCCGCCTTGGCGGGCGCATCCTTCATGTCCTCGAGCACGATCTGGGTGCGGTCGAGCCACTCGCGGTAGGGATGGCTCTTGGCAAGCTCGGCCTTGATCTCGTCGTCGGGAATGAGACGGCCCTGTTCGAGATCGACCAGCAGCATCTTGCCCGGCTGCAGGCGCCACTTGGTGACGATCTGGTCTTCCGGAATGGTGATGGTGCCCATCTCCGACGCCATGACGATGCGGTCGTCGCGGGTCACGAGATAGCGCGCCGGACGCAGGCCGTTGCGGTCGAGGGTCGCGCCGATCTGGCGGCCGTCGGTGAAGGCGAGCGCGGCGGGGCCGTCCCACGGCTCCATCAGCGCGGCGTGATATTCGTAGAACGCGCGGCGTTCCTCATCCATCAGCGGATTGCCGGCCCATGCTTCGGGCACCAGCATCATCATGGCGTGCGACAGCGAGTAGCCGCCCTGCACGAGGAATTCGAGCGCGTTGTCGAAGCAGGCGGTGTCGGACTGGCCTTCGTAGGAGATCGGCCACAGGCGGCTGATGTCCTTGCCGAACAGGTCGGAGGAGACCGACGCCTGACGCGCCGCCATCCAGTTGACGTTGCCGCGCAGGGTGTTGATTTCGCCGTTGTGCGCGATCATCCGGTCGGGATGCGCGAGCGACCACGCCGGGAAGGTGTTGGTCGAGAAACGCTGGTGAACGAGGGCGAGCGCGCTCGAGAAATCCTCTTCATGCAGGTCGGGATAGTACTTGCCGAGCTGGTCGGCGAGGAACATGCCCTTGTAGACCACCGTGCGGCACGACAGCGACACCGGATAATAGCCGGAGAGGCCGCGCTCGCGACGCTGATAGATCGCCTGCGAGATCGACTTGCGCAGGATGTAGAGCTTGCGCTCGAAATCGTCGGCGTCCTTGATGTGCGCGCCGCGGCCGATGAACACCTGCATGTGCGTCGGCTCGGTCGGCTTCACGGTGACGCCGAGCGAGGAGTTGTCGGTCGGCACGTCGCGCCAGCCGAGCAGCTTCAGGCCTTCGGCCTTGATCTGGTCGGTGATGATGCTCTGGATGACCTGACGCCAAGCGGTGTCGCGCGGCATGAACAGCGCGCCGACGGCGTAATCGCCGGGCTGCGGCAGGGTGAAGCCAAGCTCCTTGGCCTTGCGCGCGAAGAACGCGTGCGGAATCTGCACCAGGATGCCCGCGCCGTCGCCGGCGCGCGGATCGGCGCCGACCGCGCCACGGTGTTCGAGATTGCACAGGATGCTCAGCGCATCGGATACGATCTGATGCGACTTGCGGCCCTTGATGTCGGCAATGAAGCCGACGCCGCAGGAATCTTTTTCCAGCGACGGATCGTAAAGACCTTCGGCGGCAGGGCGCCAAGTATGTTCGCGGTTATCCTCGCGGGTACGGGCGTGTTCGTCCGCTGCGGCATTCACCGCCATTTGCCCACCAGACTGCTCGCGCTCAAAACCTGAACCGCTCATATGTTCTCTATTCCTCAAACCCCGAAAAGGTCGTGAAACGACCTGTGACGGACCACTTTGGTCACACCTTGGGCGGTCGCGGTCCGCTCAGGCCACCGCTTGCCCAAGAATTTCCTCGTCGAAACGAGTCTCATTTAGAAGATGCAGCCTCGTGGCTGCCATTTCCGGCCAACCAACAGCCTGCGATTGCGCAGCGCCCAGACGCTGTGCCGGGTTCCCCCGGGGAAATTGGGACAATGGTACTGTCCTATCCCCAAGATTGCCAAGTTTTTTTCTAGCACACAAGCATGTGAGAGTCCCTGCCGGGATGGCCTCTCATGCACGCCTGAATGCCCCATTCTGGTGCCGATTGCAGCCAAATCGCCCCCGTGAGGCCCAAGCTCCGCCGAATTCGGAAACGACGTTTGCTCTCTGGGGGCACGAGGCGCCCCGCGAACGGATTCGCGGCGGCCACAGGAGCAGAATGCGATGACGCTGTTTGACGCCAGATGGATGTGGAGAACCGGACTGGTCGCCGCCGGCCTGCTGGCGGGAATGGCCGCCCATGCCCGGATCGCGGTCGCGGCCGACGAGATTGCGGTTCCACCGTACGGGGAGGAGACCTACGCCGAGCCTCCACCGCCCGTCGTCTATCAGGAGGAAACCTATGCGGTTCCCCTGCGCCGCCCGCCCCCGGTTGAGGTGGAGGTGCTGGGGCCGCGCGAGGTGGTCGCGGTGGTCCGGGAACGCGGCTATGAGCCGATCGGAGCCATCCGCCGGCGCGGCTGGGTCTATTCGGTTTCCGCGCTTGGCCCCAACGGGGAGGACGGCCGGGTCGTGGTCGATGCCCGCACCGGGCGCATCATGCGGTTTCTGCCCGCCTATGCGATGACCCCGAGCATGAGCCACGAGATCGCGGTGCGTTACGGCCGTTTCGGACAGCCGATCGAGGAGCCGCGCTATGCGCCGCGTCCACCGGCCGGCGTGCCCTACAGCGCGAGGCATCGGATAGCGCCGCACGTGGCGAGTCGCTCCCCTGCAGCGGTGCCGGTACCGCGTCCGCGCCACGCGACGAAGACGGCTGTGGCAAAACCGGCGATCATCAAGGCCACCGACAGGCCGGCTGTCGATCATGCGAAGCATGAGACAGTCCCTGTGAATGACACTGCTGTTGTGCCCACCAGGGCGGCAACGCAGGCGTCGGCCGAAACAACGACCGTCGGCGCGGCGCAGGCACCGGCGAAACCGGCCGTTCAGGCCAAGCCGGCGGACGTTGAGCTGAAGCCGACGCAGACTATGCCGCCGGTGCAGCCACTGGATTGAGTTAAAGCTCGATGCGACTGTCATGGCCGGGTTTGTCCCGGCCATCCCGCGCAGGCGAGCACAATGCCAGCCTGATCGGGGTCACCGCACCAAGCCCGGTAACGACATCGCGTGTGGAGCGCTATCAGGGCAACGACCCGCAAAAAAGCGCCCCGGTTGGTCCGGGGCGCGCAAGTCTTGGGGAGAACACGTCTTGGGGAGAAGACGTTCAGGACGTCGCGGATCAGGCCGCGGCTTTCTCGCCCTGATTTTCAATCGTCGGCGCGCTGCCGACGCTGATCGGAATGCTGCGCGGCTTCTTGGCTTCCGGAATCTCGCGGACGAGATCGACATGAAGCAGGCCGTTCTCAAGCGAGGCGCTCTTCACCTGTACGAAGTCGGCGAGCTGGAACTGGCGTTCGAAGGCGCGCGAGGCGATGCCGCGATAAAGCACCTCGGATTGTCCCGACGAATTCTCGTTGGCGACTTTCTCGCCCTTGATGGTCAGGGTGTTTTCCTTGGAGACGATCGAGATTTCGTTCTGCGAGAAGCCCGAAACGGCAACGCTGATACGGAATTCGTTCTCGCCGGTGCGCTCGATATTGTAGGGCGGATAGCCCGTCGCGCTCTCGCCGGGCGCCTGGTCCAGCAGCGAAAAGAGACGATCGAAACCGACGGTGGAACGATAAAACGGGGTGAGGTCGAAAGTACGCATAGGCTTAGTCCTCCTGTTGAGCGACCAGCACGTTTTCCGCTGCGGCGTGAACCACATCGTCGGCAGAAAACGCGCTACTCTTTCCTAAGAGCAGACAACCCGCCGGATCTGGCCGGGTTTTCGTTCTGCGTGCAGCCTTAACTGGCCTGCACGAAGCTGATATGGAGAAGGCTTCCAGCCGTTCAAGAGGTTGCGGCGGTCATTCTTTGCAGCCTGTCACGTCCAGATTTTCAGCAAGTCCCGCCCGTCCATGACCCTCGTTTCGATCCCCGCCAATCCGGTGCCCGACGACGTCGTTTCCGGCACCATCAAGACGTCTGACGGCGTCGAATTGCGGTTCGCGCGCTGGGCGCCGCCGGCCGGGCGCAAGGGCACGGTGTGCGTGTTCACCGGGCGCAGCGAATCGATCGAGAAGTATTTCGAGACCGTGCGCGACCTGCGCGACCGCGGCTTCGCGGTGGCGATGATCGACTGGCGCGGGCAGGGCCATTCGGCGCGTCAGCTGCGCGATCCGCGCAAGGGCTATGTCCGCCGCTTCTCGGATTTCGAAATCGACGTCGCCGCGTTCATCGAGCAGATCGTGCTGCCGGACTGTCCGCCACCTTATTATGCGCTGGCCCATTCGATGGGCGGCGCAGTGATGTTGCGGGTGGCGCGCTCGGGCAAGCGCTGGTTCGATCGCATCGTGCTGTCCGCGCCGATGATCGATTTGCCGGGTTACGCCACCAGCCTGCCGACGCGCATCCTGGTGCGCACGCTGCGTCTCGCCGGCATGGGCGGCAATTACGTGCCGGGCGGCAGCGGCGAACTGACCGGCATCGATTCGTTCGAAGGCAATCCGCTGACCACCGATCCGGTGCGCTACGCGCGCAACGCCGCGATCCTGGAGGAGGATCCGTCGCTGGGGCTTGCGTCGCCAACCGTGGCGTGGGCGGACGAGGCCTTCAAGGCGATGGTGGGTTTTCGCGCGGTGGATTATCCGTCCAAAATCCGCCAGCCCATCCTGATGCTCGCGGCGAGCGCCGACACCGTGGTGTCGACTTCGGCGATCGAGGAATTCGCCTATCACCTGCCGGCCGGTTCGCATCTCGTGATCGCCGGTGCGCGGCACGAGATCCTGCAGGAGCAGGATCGCTATCGCGCCCAGTTCTGGGCCGCGTTCGATGCGTTTGTGCCGGGTACACCGCTGTACGGGTGAGGCGGCAAGGTCGTTCATCGATGTCGGTTGCTAGCGCTTGCAGTAAGTCTTTTTGAAATGTCATGGCCGGACTTGTTCCGGCCATCTCGACAAGGGACGCACTGTGCCCGCTTAAGCGGGATCGCCGGCACAAGGCCGGTGATGACATCGAGAATGTCGATACAGGCGTGCCCTGCTCACCCGTGCAGGCGGATCAGCATTTCGCCGGCGAGATAGAAGCCCAGCAGCATCATCGCGATCAGGAACCAGCGCCGGAAGGTGTCGGCGTCCATGCGCGAGCGCACCACCTGACCGAGATACATGCCAGCGAAGGCGGCAACCATCGCCACCGTGGTGGGAATCGCGATGGACATGTTGATCAGGCCGGCGCCGGTCAGATTGTAGGCCTGTGCCAGCGTCGCGGTGGTGAAGAACACGCCGAGCGCCTGGATCAGTTCGTCCTTCTCCATGCCGATGGCCTGCATGAACGGCATCGACGGAATGACCTGCACTCCGGTCGCCGCTGCGACCATGCCGGTAATGAGGCCGACAAGGCCGCCAATCGATTTCTCGTTGCGGCGCCCGACATGGAAACGCACTTTGCTAAGGCCAACGATAGCGTAGATCACCAGCAGCACGCCGAGCACGATGGTGCCGTATCGGGCATAAGGCCCGGTCATCAGGCTTCCCGCCGACCAGATGCCGAAACATGTGCCAACCATCAGCGGCCACAGCCGCCGGGTGATGTCACGCAGATACGGGCCGACGAACGTCTGCCAGAGATTGGTGACGAGCGCCGGAAGGATCACGATGGCAAGCGCATGCGCCGGTGCCATGCGCGTCGCCAGCAGCCCCATCGCCACCGTCGGCAGGCCCATGCCGATGGTGCCTTTGACGAAACCGGCAAGTAAAAACACCGCTGCGATAATCGGAAGAATCGGTTCGGACATGCGCGCACATTGACCGAGGGCAAAGTCGGGCACAATCTGGAGCTTACGGAGCTGGCCTTCGGAATATCCGAAATGACCTAAGAGCATGGCTGTGCGGTTCGATCTGGTCGATCTACAGGTGTTCGTCGCGGTTGCCGATGCCCGCAGCATCACCGGCGGCGCCGCGGCCGCGAACCTGGCGCTGGCTTCGGTCAGTGAACGGATCCGCAAACTCGAGGCGGCGTCCGGCGTGGCACTGCTCGACCGCGGCCGTCGCGGAGTGACGCTGACCGCGGCGGGCGACACGCTGCTCGATCATGCCCGTCTCGTCCTGCATCAGGTTGCGACCATGCAGGGCGACCTTGCAGCCTACGCGCGCGGCACCAAGGGGCGCATTCGGCTGCTCGCCAACACCGCGGGCGCGGCCGAACACCTGCCGCAAGCGCTGGCGTCATTCCTTGCGGGCCATCCCGATCTCAGCATCGATGTCGAGGAACACGACAGCGCCGAGATTGCCGGCGCCCTGGCGTCTGGCGCGGCCGATATCGGTTTGGCGATCGAGCAGGCGCTGCCCGACACGCTGACGCGGTTTCCGTTTTGTGAGGATCGGCTGGTGCTGGTGGTGCCGTCGGGCGATGCGCTGGCGCGCACCAGGCAGATCGCGTTTCGCGACGTGGCGGCGCGCGACTTCATCGGGCTCGCGGGCGCGAGCGCGCTGCAGGGCCATATCGCCCGCCACGCGGCGCAACTCGGCGTGCGTCTGCGGCTGCGGGCGCGGCTGAAGAGTTTCGATGCGATCTGCCGGATGGTGGAGGAGGGCGTCGGCATCGCCGTGGTGCCGAAAGTGGCCGCGCAGCGCAACGCCCGCGCCCTGAAGATCAGGGCTGTCAGGCTCAGCGATGGCTGGGCGACGCGCCGCCTGGCGATTGCGCTGCGCGGCGGCGCAAGCCTGTCACGCCCGGTCCGCGATCTCGCCGATCATCTGAAAGCGAGCGCATCGGTTTGAGTTCGTGCGAGCAAACCTGATTGTGTCTCAGGGTCCCGGCCATCCCGACAAGAGAAGCATCGTGCGCCCCTAAGCGAGGTCACAGGGACATAGGCGAGCGAAGCGACGCCGTTCTTTGAACGACTATGCCCCGTGACGACGAAGATGCATTGGCTACCCGCGCGCCAGCGCTTCCAGCGCGGCTTCGTGGGTGCGCTTGTCGCCGGCGGCGACGATGCGCCCGCCGTGCTGCGCGGGCTTGCCTTCCCATGTCGTCATGATGCCGCCTGCGCCGGCGACGATCGGCACCAGAGCGGCGACGTCATAAGGCTTCAGCTCGGTTTCGATGACGAGGTCGAGATGCCCCGCCGCCAGCATGCAATAGGCGTAGCAATCGCCGCCATAGCGCGACAGCCGGACGTCGCTCTCGACCCGCTCGAAAATGGCGCGATCTTCTGGCTTCATCAGCCGGGGGCTGGTGGTGAACAGGGTTGCGTCGGCGAGCGACGCGCAGCGCCGGGTGGCGAGTTTCCGTTGTCCCGAGGGGCCGCGATAGATGGCGGAGCCGTTGTCGCCGGAAAAACGCTCGCCGATATAGGGCTGGTGCATCATGCCGAACACCGGCGCGCCACGGTGCATCAGCGCGATCAGCGTGCCCCAGATCGGCATTCCGGCGATGAAGGATTTGGTGCCGTCGATCGGATCGAGCACCCAGACGTATTCGGCGTCCTCGTTCTCGGAGCCGAACTCTTCGCCGACGATGCCGTGCTGGGGAAAGCTCTGCTTGATCATCCGCCGCATCACCGCCTCGGCGCCGCGGTCGGCCTCGGTGACCGGATCGAGGTCATGGCCGATATTCTTGTTATCGATGCTGAGCGAGGTGCGGAAGAACGGCAGGATGGTCTCGCCCGCCGCCGTTGCCAGACGTCCGATAAAGGCTGTGAAGTCGATAACCGTCACGGCGTTTTCCTTCAGCGCGGGGCATCATGCGGCCGCGATCAAACGCCGTATAAGAATCCGGCGCAGCGGGCAATGTATGGCATTCGCAGCCAGGATATTCTTCGGCGGCAATTAGGAAATCCAGTTCATTTCTTGACGGTCGGACTCATCGCTTGACCGCGCCTGCGCCGCTGAAAATCAAAAGAAATGGATTGAAGTTCAATTTTTCAGATCGGGCGATGCGAATCTGTGGTATCCAGAACGCCGGAAACAGGGGTTAATTTACTGTTATATATGGATAATTCCAAACGTATGTCGCAGATCGGGACAAAATGAGCCATGCGCTTTTTGCATGCGAAAAACGCGAATACCGCTTGATTTTGGTGCGATGCGGCTGCATATTGTTGCGGTGCGATAGCGCTTTGCGCTGTTGCTGCCCTCCTTGGGCGTTTCCTCCCTAGACTTGGGCCACTTGCCAACGCAAGTGGCCCTTTTTTCTTGCCCTCCTGTTTCGCAGCGCACAACGAATGCGGAAAGAACGCCGCATGGCTTCGGCGTGCGACGTGGACGCCGCTTTACTCCGCGGCCGCCTGGAATGGCCCGAAGTTTTCGAGCGGTACGGCGGTCAGCGCATCGGCGAGCACGGCGAAGTCGGCCGCGACCTTCTCGAAACGCTCATTCCGGACCCGCTGTCGCTCGTCCATGTAGAGCGCGCGATTGAGTTCGATCTGGATGGTGTGCAGCCCGCTGGCCGGATTGCCGTAATGCTCGGTGATGAAGCCGCCGGCATAAGGCTTGTTGCGGCCGATCGAGTAGCCGAGATTGGTGAAGGTTTCCTCGACCACGTCGGCGAGCACCGGCGCGCAACTGGTGCCGTAGCGATCGCCGATCACGACGTCGGGGCGGCGCGGCTCGTCGCGCGAAATGCCGACCGACGGCATCGAATGGCAATCGACCATCACCACCGACCCGAATGCCTGATGCGCCTTGCCGATCAGGCGCCGCAGCGCGCGGTGATAGGGCTTGTAGAGCGTATCGATGCGCCTCAGCGCGTCCTCGACGTCGAGGCGTTCGCGATAGATTTCCTGGCCGTCGCCGACCACCCGCGGAATCGTGCCAAGGCCGCCGGCCACCCGCATCGAGCGGGTGTTGGCGAAGCTCGGCAGGCGTCCGTTGAACATGCGCGGATCGAGCTCATAAGGCTCGCGATTGACGTCCACATAGGAGCGCGGAAAATTCACCCGCATCACCGGAAAACCCCGGCCGACGAGATGCGCGATCATCTCGTCCATGAATGAATCCTCCGAGCGCTGAAGCGCCGCAAGATCGATCCGCGACGCGGCCACGAACTGGCGCGGATAGACCGATCCGGAATGCGGTGAGTTGAAGATGACAGGCGCCCGCCAGACGGTCGGCTCCATGATCTCGAAGGGCGGCGACAGTTCGTCGTCAAAATCGGGCATCGTGTCTCTTCGTCTTCGAGTCGGGATCGTTCGAGTCAGGGGTTGCGTGTCCGGGCCTTGCTAATCAGGTCTTGCAGCAACAGCGGACGCCGGAAAAAGTGCCGCCATCGTTGAATTTATCATTGTCCGCCGCTCTGCCCGATGTGCCAACAGGAAACTCGCCTTCACCCCAAATTTACCAAATCTCTGGCACAACAGAGATGAATTGCTTCCCAGAACCGGATTTGATGACCGCCTGCCATGCAACACAAGATTCTCCTCGCCGAAGACGACAACGACATGCGCCGGTTCCTGGTGAAAGCCCTGGAAAACGCCGGTTTTGAGGTGTCGTCCTATGATAACGGCCTGTCAGCCTATCAGAGGTTGCGCGAGGAGCCGTTTGAAATGCTTCTAACGGACATCGTGATGCCGGAGATGGATGGCATCGAACTCGCCCGGCGCGCCTCGGAACTCGATCCCGACATCAAGATCATGTTCATCACCGGATTCGCCGCGGTGGCGCTGAATTCCGACTCGGCCGCGCCGAAAAACGCCAAGGTGCTGTCCAAGCCGGTCCATCTGCGGGAATTGGTCAGCGAAGTGAACAAGATGCTGGCCGCCTGAAAACGGCGGATTTCATCGCCAACAGGCCTTCTGCGTCCTTGCCTGGGCTCGTTTGAGCCGATATAGGGACGCTTCCCGAACTTACTTTCTTGGTTGAAGGGCGCGTAGCTCAGCGGGAGAGCACTACCTTGACATGGTAGGGGTCACAGGTTCGATCCCTGTCGCGCCCACCACCCACTCCACGGAAACCGCAGGTCTCTGGAGACGGTGCAAATGCTCTGTTTTTCGGGGCGTTTTCCGGCACTAATTTGCGGGCATGAGTCTCTGAGGGTGGGCGGTATCGAAATTCCGCGGTTTTGCACGGTGCGTCTCTGGTCGCGAAATTCCCGTTCCTGACCGATTGGTCAGTGAAGACGAGTTTGGCGACTTGAGGCAACAGCTTGGGTGCTCTGGGCAGATCGCAAACGTCGTTGCGGCCTTGGCCTGTAGATCAAGTGTCGGACTGCTGGTCAGACTGGATTGAGGCCGAGCGCCTCGAACTGCCGATCCCACTCAAGCGGGAGATCGCGCAACTGCTCGACGCCAATCCCGCGGGGCAGGCGACCTTCGACGGCAGCCTTGATCAATGCAGGTGACAAGAACGCCAGTGAGAGCGTCATGTTGACGTGGCGCAGGCTGCAATGTTCGCGCTGAGCTATCGCCTGGGCATTGGAGACAACGCCGGTTGCCAGTTCACTGAGCCATCGCCGACCGCGTGCAATGGCGGCAACGAGGGTGGCGCGGCGTTCCAGCTTCATCGGACGCGTGGCGACCTGAGAGGTCGTGGTCGACCGTAGAATCGAGCGCACTCGCTTTGATGGCGGCTTGATCCAGGGGACGATGACGGTGGCGTCTTCGTCCTCCGCACAGTTTTCGCGTCTCAAACGGACGATGATCCGATTCGGTTGGATCTCGACCCGCTCGATGATTGAGCAGACGAACGCCTGGTCAATCGCATCAATGCCTCGACCATCTTGGCGGGGATCCAGAACAACTTTGCGAATTTGATCTTCGACTTCCTGGGCTGGTATTCGCGAGACCGAGCCAACCTTGGCTGAAGCCGCGTTGCCAAACAGGAGAGGGCGCGAAACATAGTAACGATAGTGCAAGCCATTCTTCTGCGCTTGGGTAGGCGCCATGCGATGGCCGGCGTCATCAAAGATCAGACCGGTCAGGAGGTGTGTAAATGGCGCGCGGCTTCTGGTCTGATGGCTCCATTGGTCCGAAAGAGTTTGCTGAACACGGTCGAACAACTCGCGATCCATAATGGCAGATTGTTCGCCCGGATAAATCTGTCCCTTGTAATTGACCTCGCCAATGTAGAAGCGGTTGCGCAGCAGATAGAACAGAGCGCCACGGCCAAAATGAACGCCACCCCGCACTGCGCCGGTCTTGAGTTGCCGTTGCTTGGTCAGAACATTGCGCTCCTTGAGATCGCGCATCAACGCATGAACACTGCCGAGTTCAAGGTAACGGGCAAAGATCTGACGAACATGTTCGGCTTCTTGTTCGACGACGACCACCTTGCCATCCTGCATGGCATAGCCAAGAGGGAGAGGGCCGCCGACCCAAATGCCCTTCTTCTTGGAGGCGGCGATCTTGTCGCGGATACGTTCCGACGTGACCTCGCGTTCGAACTGGGCGAACGACAGGAGCACGTTGAGGGTAAGGCGCCCCATGGAAGAGGTCGTATTGAACTGTTGGGTGACAGAAACGAACGATACGCCATGAGCATCGAATAGCTCGACCAGCTTGGCGAAGTCGGCGAGGGAGCGGGTCAGACGATCGACCTTGTAGACCACGATGACGTCGATCTTGCGCGCGCGAACATCCTCGAGAAGTTTTTGAAGTGCCGGACGCTCGGTCGATCCGCCTGAGAAGCCGCCGTCATCATAACGACTTCCGACTTGCACCCAACCAGCGTGGGCTTGGCTTTTGATATAGGCTGACGAAGCTTCATGTTGAGCATCCAGCGAGTTAAACTCCTGGTCAAGTCCGTTATCGGTCGAGACGCGAGTATAGATGGCGCATCTGACCGCGACCTTTGACGAGGGCTTCACCGCTTTCATGGCTTATCAGCCTTCGTGGACGCATCGCGCAACCCAAAGAACCGCGGACCGTTCCAACGAGTGCCGGTGATCGCAACGGCGATCTTGGACAGGCTGTCGTATCTGTTGCCCTCCCACAAGAAACCGCCATCAACAACAATGACTAGATGGGTTGCGCCATTCCACTCCCGCGTCAGAATAGTCCCCGCCTTCATCTCCACCTGCGCGCGGTCGAAGGCGACGAGCTTTGCCATGACTGTGGTGCGCGTGTCCTTCTCGGTGATCTGCTTGAGAAACTGATGGATGGCCCGATCGACATCTTCCGATTGATCCGCTTGTCGACGATAGCTCTCGACAGCGGTCTGTAGATGCTTGGGCAGATGTCTTGCCCGGGAATTCTTCAGAACTCTATGCGATCTTTGCTCCAGACGATTGAGGCTGCTATTGCTCGCAACCTCGCTGTTTTGCAATCGGGCCATTGCTAGGCCCGCCTGGCTGCAACAATGCGATAGATGCGCTGATCCGCTTCAACGGCCGAGACCAGTTCAAGTCCAAGTTTTTTGCGCACCACACCGGCCAGGAAACCTCGTACGGAGTGCTGTTGCCATCCGGAAACTTCCGAGAGCGCGGCAATTGTTGCACCCGCTGGTTTCCTCAGGAGATCGAGCAGTTTTGCTTGTTTACTGATCTTTGTCAGATCTGGCGCGGGTCGACGCCCTGTCTTTACCGTTGTTGCAGGGTGCGTGGATCTTGAGTGCCCACCGCGCCTTGATGGTTTACGCGTACGAGGAGATTTGTGCATAGAACCCTCCAAATGAAGCGACATCAGCTGTCGCACCATCTGAGGCCCCGTCAGCGATGTTGCGCTGCGGGGCCGTGTTGAGGGCAATCTCTCACTCACAGCAACGCTCGTTTCAGCGATGAACGCCAGTGTTTTCTTGCAAGTGAGTGCCCTGAGACGAACGTCAGTTAATGACCCATAGTCTGCTGGTACCATCGAAGCGCCGTTCTGTGCCCAGCACTGTGACGTCGCGGGGCGTACCCCCGAAGTTTGATACCCAGCCCTTTGCGAGTTCCTCCACCTTCCGCTGTGGATTGTCGTCTGTATCGTGCACCTGATGGAGGCCTGAGGCGGTTACCCGATCAACGACGGAGGAACGCCGGGCTACCGGGGCGATAAAGCGGTGCCCTGGCATAGTCGGCTTCGACATCGTCGCTCAGGCGCGCATATTCGGGTGCGCCCTTTATCGTGATGCGTAGGACGCCCGGCGCGACTTCCGTGACTGTACCGCCAAGGCTGGTAAAGGCCGCGCGGACGAACGACTCGAATTCCATCGAAGGATGGAGCTTCTCGAGCCTTGGTGTTTGCGGGCCGACATACTCATAGCCATCCATGTTTCCAAGCGTGGTGTCGATATTCGCCTTTTCCTCTTCAAGAGTTTTCTTGGCAGCATCGATGCTGCGCGCAATCCTCTCAGCCGCTGCTGCCATATCACGCCCTGCAAGAGCGGCGCCCACAAGCTCGCGAATCTTCTCATCGAACCCAGCGCCTTCCTCGCTATCGCCAACGCCAGATGCCTCGAGCAGCGATTCGATGTCGCCGATGGCATCGGTCGCCATCTGCAGTTTGGTCATGAGGCGGCCGACGATGTATTCCTCAAATGTGCCGGCGAGCATGACATTGTAGATGACGACGTTTTTGTGCTCGGAGCCCAGACGTTGAACGCGGCCGATGCGCTGCTCGATGATCATCGGATTCCATGGCAAATCGAAATTGATAAGTACGTTGGCAATCTGGAGATTGACGCCCTCTGATCCAGCTTCGGTCGAGACGATAGCCCGTATTTCAGGAGGGTTGGCTCGAAAGCGCGCGATCGTGTTCTGGTTGCGCTGCCCGGACGAACCGTTGATGATGCCGACTTTCAGGCCAAGCTCTTCGAGGAAGGCCCGGATAGTTGTCTGCGTTTCCCTCCGCCCGGTAAAGACGACCTGCGCCAGCCGGTGGGGTTTTGCTGCTGGAGCATGCCAACGAGGTGCCGAAGCCCTTCCAGCTTTGCGCTGGTCCGCATCGGTGTGACAATGGCCTGGACAGCTGCGGCCAACTCCACCGGCACCGTCCCGTTCCGCGCCATGGTTTGGAGCTGTGCCATGAGGGCATGCGGGCTGCTGGTGAGTGCCTGGAGAATGTTTATTTGTGCAAGGCGGTTGAGCTTCTGAATCGGCTTGGCAATCGCCTTGATAAGGGCGAGTTCCTCTCGGGATGGCGCCAGCTTATGCAACTGAATCTTGCGTTCAGGAAAATCCAGATGAGCATCGCCGCGCCGCACGCGCGACATATACCCATAAACGATCTTGCGGAAATCTTCGGGCGCATCGGGCTTGAGAATGCGTGCGGTCTCGCGACTGTCGGCGATAAAGCGTCGCGCTAACATCCCCTCGCTGCCGAAGGCTCGTCACCCGGATCGTGAGGGCGATCTAAGCCTTCGAAATTCGATTGAGCAGGGAAGCCGCATCCTGCAGCCGGCCTGCCTCATACAGGATTTGTTCAATCTCCATCGAGATGGTGATCGCCTCGTCCAGGCTTCCCGCATTTGCGCAGGCTTCTGCGGCCCTTGCAATGCGCGCCGCCTCCTGCGTGCGTGTGTGAATCTCGGTCAGGATCAACCTGATCGATTCCTCTATTGATGCGCGGTTCATCGCTGCCTCCGTTGAGGAGTGGCAGTGACGCTCCACGTGCGGCTGAAGTCGAGCGTAATCGCGAGCAATCTTGTGGCTCAGTTGCGGCCCATCGGATCACGATGTGCTCGTACCTTCAAAGAGCAGGGGGCGCTGGTTATGACGCCCGTTGCTTGCCGGGCTTCGCCTTGCGCGGCGGCTTCTCGGCGACAAAATCCCGAAGGAGCCTGACCGGATCGGCGCCGAGCGCGCGGGCAATAGTAATAAACTCAATCACATCAAGCCGGCGCTCGCCGCCCTCATACTTCGCCACAAAGGACGGCGGCCGCCCGAGCTTTTTGGCGAGCGCGCGTTGGCGGATATCCGCGGCTTCCCGGGCCGCGACAAGCATCGCGATCAGCCGGTCATATTCCGGGGATTTGAGGGACTTCTGCATGCGCCGCCAGGGTCGTGAATCGGCGGCACGTAATCTGATCCCAGATTCGGATTATCCCAAAATAGGATCATATTAACCTCGATCTGCTTGTATTCCGACATTCGCCGATTGGTCGTCGACTGATGCGCGCAAGGAAGCGATGCCGTTGCCGATAACTCACGACGGCAAAGGAGATCGCGATGCGGACCATCGATCAAACCCATATCCTGGAGGCAAAAGATTCTTCGAAGGCGGCTGGGGCCGTGGCTACCGCGCCCGTTTCCGGAATGACCGAAAGCAGGTCCGGGAGAGGCGTGCCACTGGGGCAGCCCTCGGTGCGCTATATCAAGCTGGGTAAGGGCGGGGGATGGGCACAGGACGCGTTTGAGCGCGGTATTATCCCATTCGCTTGCTACAATGCGGACCACGCGGCCTGCATGGCAGGCGACTGGCCAGCTGTGAAACAACAGCTAATAGCCTCAGGTATCGGCGGCACGGCCGAGGCCATCAGGGAGCTGCGGGATTTCTATAAGCTCCCACAAGGCTCCCTCTGGTTTACGATAGCCGATGGCCATCTGCGCTGGGCCGTCGCCGGCGGGCCGGTGGAGGTCGCCGCGGGGCCGGAAGACGGTCAACCTCCACGCTGGCGCAAGACGGTCGATGGCTGGCACGCAAAGAGCCTCACCGGGGAGGCACTCACGGCCGCCAGTCTCAGTTCGGCGCTCACCAAGGTCAGCAGCTATCAAAGAACCATCTGTAGCACCGCACAAGCCGACTATCTGCTGCGGCGGATCCGCGGCGAGGTCGATCCGCTGGCCGCGCGGGCGAGGGTACTGAAGAGAGAAATCGCCGCCGTGACCCTGGACATGATCCGCCGGTTGCAGCCCGATGAATTTGAGACCCTGGTCGATCTTATCTTTACGCGCAGCGGGTGGCGCCGGGTGAGCCGGCTAGGGGGTAACCAGCCCGATGTCGATCTGTTGCTGGAGCAGCCGCTAACCGGCCGCACAGGTTGGGTGCAGGTGAAGTCAAGCTGCACGCAGGCCGTACTCGATGAGTATTACGGTCGTTTTCTGCGGAGCGGTGCGGCTGGGGACTTCTTCTTCGTGGTTCACACGACGCCCGGCGCCTTGAGATTGCCTGACGAACCGAATCTCCATCTGTGGTCGGGTGATCGCCTCGCTGACATTGTCAGCGAGGCAGGCCTGTTCAATTGGCTTTTGAAGCGAATCCGCTAGTGGAACTTAAGACCGTGATTTTTCAGTTTTGGGTCCGTCCGAGTCAGGTTGAGCCGCTCTTGCTCTTCGATCCATTCGGCGGGCGACAATACCTCCGGCGCGACCAGAAAGCGCCTGTTTCAGGAGCAGATGTGAACCGATTCTCGAGTTCATCAAGCCATCGCGACGCACTGAGGTCCCCGAGGCAGCTTTCGCGCTGATGATATGAAGCAGCAGTTCGGCCAGGGCTGGCTCCGGGAGCGCCAGTTCTTCAAGCCACTCTAAACCCGACCATCCCGCGCGCACTCCGCGTTCGAGTAGCTCGGCGGCTATCCTGGTTCCCATGTCGATGGTCTTGTATTTCGATGAGCGGGCCTGCGGCGGCTCTGTGCCGTGCCCAAAGAAAAGCGTCGCGCCAAAGGTCGCCCGAAAGCGGGCCGCTCTCTCACTGATCGCTTGTTTTGCCGCCATCGCATCGCCTGGAAATGGTCACGAGGCGACGCGGAACGGATTTCTGCCACCATGCGTTTCGCAGATGTTGAAAGCGATGTCTGAACGTGTATTTGGAGAACGATCATGCGAAATAATCTGATACCTGCCGCCACTTTGGTCATGATCGGACTCACTGCTTCTGCTGCGGCCGCCGATATCGGCTACATCCGGGAACCCGTGACCGAGATCTATACCCGGGTTGGACCGCTACCGGTTCAGGCCGCGATAGACATCGCCAACGGGGTTGGGCTGGTTTCCGTGTCTAGCACTGACAAATGGTTCAACGAGTGGCAGATCGAGGGTCATGATGTCACCGGGCGCTATATGGAGGTCGACATCGATGCGCGCACCGGTGCGATCATGAACGTCGATAGGTGACGACAGTCGCTGGAGCCCATGGCCGAACAGTGACAGGAAAAGGCGGCAGCAGCCGGAGTATTTGGCACTGGCGCGGGTTGGCCGAATATTGGGGTGGCGCTGATCGGCGCGTCTTGCGTTGCAAGGCGCGTTCACTGTCCTCCGCCGTTCGTCAGCGGAATTGAGAACCAGACCAGCTTAAGACCGGGCCGCCTCAGGTACACCGAAGTGATCCACTTGGTTCGCGACGCACGTATATTATTGCTGTCATCGCGTCGCTATTTGACGTGAGTGCCTGGCGGACGGAGGAAGAGACACGCCAGGCCGCCGCTTAAGCGGTTGAAGATCGAACGTCGCGGACATTCGATAGGCGCGTAGCGTCTTTAATCGCAAGCTGGGCATTCATCACCAAGGCTATCAAATACGGCATCGACTGCCTCGATGCATTTGATCTTGCTTTTCCCCGGATATGGCTCGAACGCCGCAAGGGCGTGCGCATAGTCCAGACCAATTGAAGGGGGCTTCAGGCGCATGAAACCACATTCTGGGCAGGCGACGATAGCGTGCGAATGGAGCAAGATGCGGGTTGCCCATTCCTCGACGGTCTCTTTCCGAGAGGGCATTTAGCTCGTGTGCCCCGGGTCGATGTGCTTTGGGGTCTTCT
>JBQCHK010000009.1:0-2832 GCA_051954725.1 Afipia sp.
GCCTTCGGCGTCAACACCGCGCGCGCGAAACTGCTGGTCTTCATCTATGCCGCCGTGCTCGCCGGCCTGTCCGGCTGGCTCTATGCTCATTTCTTGCGCGCGGTGACGCCGACGCCGTTCGGCGTCCACGCTTCGATCGAATACCTGTTCATCGCCGTGGTCGGCGGCGCCGGCTATATTTGGGGCGGCGTGCTCGGCGCGGTGATCGTCATCGTGCTGAAAGAGATTCTGCAAAGCTACCTGCCGCTGATCTTCGGCGGACAGGGCCAACTCGAACTGATCGTGTTCGGCCTCGTATTGGTGGCGCTGGTGCATCTCGCGCCCGGCGGCGTCTGGCCGTGGCTCGCCGGCCTGTTGCCGTTCAAGCGCCGCCCGCCCCGCATCGACACCTCGCTGCACCTCGCCGCGCGGCCCGCGACCGAATTGCCGCCGGTGCTGCTGCAACTCGAAGGCGCACGAAAACAGTTCGGCGGCGTCGTCGCCGTGAACGACGTCAGCTTTTCCGTGAAACCGAAAGAGATCGTCGCGCTGATCGGGCCGAACGGCGCCGGCAAGAGCACGACCTTCAACCTGATCACGCGCGTGCTCGATTCCAGCGCCGGGCGCATCACGGTGTGCGGCACCGATGTCGCCGGCACGACACCGCAGGACATCGCACGCCTCGGCGTCGCCCGCACGTTCCAGCACGTCAAGCTGGTCCCGGACATGACGGTGCTGGAAAACGTCGCGCTTGGCGCGCATCTGCGCGGCCGCTCCGGCACCTTCGCCAGCATGCTGCGGCTCGATCGCGCCGATGAAGCCAGGTTGCTGGCGGAAGCCGCGCGGCAGATCGAACGCGTCGGCCTCAAGGAGCAGATCGATCAACTCGCCGGCAGCCTCTCGCTCGGCCAGCAGCGCATCGTCGAGATCGCCCGCGCGCTGTGCGTCGATCCGGTGCTCCTGCTGCTCGACGAACCGGCAGCGGGCCTGCGCCACATGGAGAAGCAACAGCTCGCCGCGCTGCTACGGCACCTGCGCGACGGCGGCATGTCCATCCTGCTGGTGGAGCACGATATGGGATTTGTCATGGACCTCGCCGACCGCATCGTCGTACTCGACTTCGGCACCAAGATCGCCGAAGGCACGCCGGACGCGATCAAGACCAACCCCGATGTGATCCGCGCCTACCTCGGAGCCGCCGCATGACCGCATCCCTGCTTTCGGTCTCCGACGCGTCGATTTCCTACGGCAAGGTCGAGGCGGTGCGCTCGGTATCGCTCGAGGTCGGCCGCGACGAGATCGTCACCATCGTCGGTGCCAACGGCGCGGGCAAGACCACGCTGCTCAACGCCATCATGGGCATCCTGCCGCAGAGCGGCCGCATCCGCTTCGACGGGATCGACATCGCCGGGATCGAGATCGAGGATCGCGTCGCCGCCGGGCTGTCGCTGGTGCCGGAGCATCGCGAACTGTTCGGCACCATGAGCGTCGAGGACAACCTGCAACTCGGCGCCTTCCGCAACGCCAAGGCCGCCGCGCAATCGTTCGAGCGCGTCTATGCGCTGTTTCCGCGGCTCAAGGAACGGCGCCAGCAACTCGCCGGCACGCTCTCCGGCGGCGAGCAGCAGATGCTGGCGATGGGCCGCGCGCTGATGGGCGAACCGCGATTGCTGATGCTGGACGAGCCGAGCCTCGGCCTCGCGCCGCTGATCGTCGCCGACATCTTCAAGACGGTGCGTGAGTTGCGCGCCGCCGGCGTTTCGGTGCTGCTGGTCGAGCAGAACGCCAAGGCGGCGCTGCAGATCGCCGACCGTGCTTACGTCATGGAATTGGGCAGTTTCATCCTCGACGGCGCGGCGGATGCCGTCGCCACCGATCCGCGCGTCATCGCCAGCTATCTCGGCTTCCAGAACGAGACCGCCGCAGCGGCGCGTTAAAACAGAGCGCAATCCGCCCAGCCTCGACCGTCATTGCGAGGAGCGCAGCGACGAAGCAATCCAGGACCACAAAGAAAAACTGGATTGCTTCGCTTCGCTCGCAATGACACAGAAATTGCCGCCGGCATTTTCGCATCTCGATGCGATCAGCTTCGTGTTTCACCAAATGAAAATGGCCGGGGCAAGCCCCGGCCATTCTCATGTCATCGCGATATTGCTGCCGCGCTTATTTCACCTGAACGTATTTGCCGTCCTTCACCGTCAACAGGATGCGCGAGCGGTCGTCGAGGCCGAAGCGATCCTTTTCGGTGAAATTGTAGACGCCCTGGCTCGCGGCGATGTCGCGCTCGGTCATGAGCGCCGAGCGAATGGCGTCGCGGAATTCCGGCGTGCCGGGCTTGGCCGATTTCAACGCCACCGGCACCACGCGCTCCAGCACCTTGAAGGCGTCGAACGAATGGCCGGCGAACTGGCTGCGGCTGTTGGCGCCGTACTTGGCTTCATAGGCCTTGTTGAGTTCGAGGCCCGGCTTCTTGGTCAACGCGCTGTCATCCTGACCTTCCGGGTCCATCACCGGACCGGACGCCATCAGCACGCCCTCGGCGGCTTTGCCGGCGATGCGAATGAAGTCCATGCTGGCGGCGCCGTGGGTCTGATAGATCAGCCCCTTGTAGCCGCGGTCGCGCAGCGTCGATTGCGGCAACGCGGCCGCGGTGCCCGACGCGCCGATCAGGATCGCATCGGGATTGGCGGCGATCAGTTTCAGCACCTGGCCGGTGACCGACGTATCCGGACGCGCGAAGCGCTCTTCATCGACGATCTTGATGCCCATCGGCACCGCCTGGTTCTTGAGATCATTGAACCACAGGTCGCCGTAGGAATCCGAGTAGCCGATATAGCCGACGGTCTTCACGTT